>DBYJ01000032.1:0-28309 GCA_002309805.1 Bacteroidales bacterium UBA1189
GTATGGAAAACTAACTCAAAGATCGTGGGCTTTCACGCCCAAATACGCATTTTTTGGCGGAAAGCGGGCACAAAGTTACGGCAAGTTTTTTTATCCACCAAACAAATTCACGTTTTTTTGCGGTTTTCTACGAAAAAAAATGAAATGAGGAGATGATTATCCGCTAGAATACCCCAAACAAATAATCGGCAGGCCGCAAACGCTAAAAAAATTCCAGCCTGTGGAATTTAAATTCCATTTGATGGAACTTTTTTTCCAGCCTATGGAACTTTTTTTCCATTTGATGGAATTTTGGGGGAAGTTGACTCTATCTGAAGAGATGTGCCCTTGGGGTAACGATTGCTTGAAAAAACGGTGGAGAATCAGGCAAGAGTCAGGGAGATGCCCTTCTCGTCGGCGAGACGACGAATATTAATAAGCGCATAGCGCATACGACCAAGGGCGGTGTTGATACTGACACCTGTCAAATCAGCAATCTCGCGGAAACTGAGGTCTTGGTAAAAACGCATATAAACCACTTCTCGCTGAGAGGAAGGAAGTGCCCCCAGAAGGCGGCGGACGTCAGACAGCACTTGGGAATTCACCAATTTCGTCTCCACATCATCGTCAGAAAGATCCGCATCGTTGAAAAGATCCACTTCTGACTCGTCGTTAGAAACGGTGTTTTCACTCTTGTCCTGACGGAAATAGTCGATAATAAGATTATGGGCAATGCGGGTAAGCCATGCGCCAAACCGGCCCGATTCAGAGTAGTTGCCTTGACGAATGGTGGTAATGACTTTCATGAAAGTCTCTTGGAAGAGATCTTCAGCCAGCGTCACATTCCGGACGATGAAAAAAATGTAGCTATAAAGCTTACTCTGATAGCGAGTGAGCAATTCGTCAAATGCCTTGTCATTACCTTTTGAATACATTTCAACCAACGTATTGTCGGCCAATGATTTCAAATTGTTCATAAACTTCCTTTTTACTTAATTAGAGTAAGGATGTTTCGATAGGCAAAGACGTTTTATTTGTTATACTTTTTTGTTTAGCGGGGGCAAAGGAAAGACAAAAAATGCATTCCACCAAATTTTTTTGAAGAAAAATGCAATTTTTCGCTTATTTTGTCGTATTTATTGATTGGATTCCTCTTTTTCCCCTTGTTTTTGCTATTTGCTTCTTTCTGGATTCTGTCTTATTCGGCAGGATTATTTGCTTGCGCTAAAAAACCAGTTGCCTATTCTATTTTTTTATTCGCCTGCGTTGAAAAGTTATTCGCCTGCGTTGAGATTTTATTTGCCTGCTCTCGCTCTGCCAAGGACTTTATCCAAAAGATTCAGCGGGTTATTGACTGATAACGTTGTTTTCCAACAAGTATTTCCGCAAAGAAACATATTTTGAGAGCAAAAGCTCATTAGCCTTTTCCATCTTTTCTTTATCTGAAACAATTGCCTGAGCCCTGTCAAGGACTTCCTGATGGGGCATGTCATTGTGATTTGACACTTCCGATATTTCAACTAATTCAATCTCAATGTCATCTTCCGCCCCCATCTCTTTGGCAAACCAACCTATATGCAAGTCAGTCTTGGGGTCATATCCTCCCAAAGTAATATAATTGTACTCCGGCAAAACATCAATAATAAAGGAAACTCCTGCGCCATCTATCGCAGCAAACGTTGTCTGGCCTTTATAGGTTACCTTAATTCCTTCCATCGCTAATTAAGCCTTTTTCAATGAGTTTATTTTCCAATTCCCTGTATTGCGCTAACAATCGCTGAAAATCCTTTTTTGCCGTAATGCCCTCAAAAATGGTTTCATCCGTTTGTTCTACCCGAATGATTATCCTGTCACCCATTTTCAGATTTACCTGCTCTTCAATTTCGTAAGGTCGGTTTGTTCCCCTGATCCACATCGTTCCATCAAGCCCCTTTTGGGAATCGCCTGAGCAGATAATGATATGCCCTCTTTCTACACTAAAGGATTTCTTCCCTGAAGCGTTTCCGTCCAAAGAAATTGTAACTTTTCGCATAATCTTATCGCCTACATCTTAACACACAGAACAACGGCTCAACTGGTTATGCCCACGCAGGAAGTCGGCAATAGGCATACGCTTCTTACCTGCCAATTGAAGGGAAAGAATAGATAGGACGCCCTCGTGCGTACCTATGTATAAATAGGTCTTTCCGTCGGTATCTATTTCGCCAGGAGACAAGGCTGGTGCGCCCAAAGACGAATCCACCACCCTACTCTCAAACAACTTGAGTGTCGTTTCCGACCCATCAGGAGAGACGAACGCCGTCCATGCTGCCGGATAGGGCGAAAGGCCGCGAATGAAATCATGGACGGAAGCAGCCGACTGGTTCCAATCAATTCGGGTATTCTCACGAAACAGCTTGGGAGCAGGCTTTAATAAGGAGCCTGAATCATAATATTCATCCTGAGGAATGGGGTGAACACTTTCAGATATAATGTCATCTACCGTACGAATCACCAAGTCAGCACCCATCGCCATCAGGCGGTCATGAACGACCTCTGCATTATCCTCCGGCCCTATGGGCAAACGTTCCTGATGGATAATCGCGCCCGTGTCGATCTCGTGCTGAAGGAAGAACGTCGTAACGCCAGTCTCCTTCTCTCCGTTAATGATAGCCCAATTAATGGGAGCAGCCCCCCGATATTGAGGGAGGAGCGAGGCATGGAGATTGAAGGTGCCGTAAGAAGGCATGTCCCACACCACTTCGGGCAGCATGCGGAAGGCCACCACAATCTGCAGATCGGCTTGATAGGAACGTAATTCTTCCAAAAACGCCTCATCCTTCAGTCTCTCCGGCTGCAATACTGGAAGGCCAACCGAAAGGGCGTACTGTTTGACAGCGCTTGGCTGAAGAACGCTTGCATGACGACCAACGGGTTTATCCGGCATCGTGATGACAGCCACCACATTATACTGGTTTTCAATAAGAGCCCTCAAGGAAGCAACAGCAAAGTCTGGCGTTCCCATGAAGATGATGCGAAGGGAGGATTTATTCATGATGGGACTAATAGAAGTAAGGAAGGTTTTTATTCATCGGAGAAGTTGACGAGTAGTTTGCGATACTCTCCGAATATCTTTGAACGAGAGACAAAACCGAGATAAACTCCGTCCTCATCCTCAACGGGTAAGTTCCAAGCCTTTGTCTCATCGAACTTGTGCATCACAACATCCATAGAATCGGAGTTGATGATGCGTGTAGGAGGCGGAGTCATCAGATTCTCCACAGTATAACGGTGGTACAACTCCGTGCGGAACATGATTTTACGGATATTATCGAGCGAAACGACGCCTACCAACTTCTTATCTGCTCCCAATACAGGGAAGAGATTGCGGCTGGAGCGCGACACGATACCCGTCAGTTTTCCTAAATCCATATCAGGAGAAACGGTAAGGAAGTCGTTCTCAATAACATTCTCCGTCTTCATCAGAGTGAGCACAGAACGGTCCTTATGATGCGTTATCAACTCGCCTTTGCGTGCCAAGCGCATGCTGTAGATGCTATGAGGTTGGAATATCCGGATGGTCAGGTAAGAAACAGCGGAGACAATCATCAACGGGAGGAAAAGACCATACCCTCCTGTCAGCTCAGCAATCAAGAAGATTCCCGTCAGCGGCGCATGCATGACTCCAGACATCAAGCCCGCCATACCAAACAAAGCAAAGTTCTGCTCAGGCATATAGCCCCCAACATGCAACAGGTTGCAGATATGCGAGAAGACGAAGCCCGTAATGCAACCCAAGAACAGGCTGGGAGCAAAAATACCGCCACAGCCTCCTCCGATATTAGTAGCAACGGTTGCAAAGACTTTTGTGAGCAATATCAGTCCCAAATAGACCAGCAACATTCCCGATTTGCCATAGAAGAAAGAATTGTGTAGAACGCTTTCCCAAGGAACCGACGCATTGTCGTTGAGCAAGATATTGATGGTATCGTAGCCTTCGCCGTAAAGCGACGGCAGGAGGAAGATTAGCAGGCTCAACGTCGCGGCGCCAATCAGGAAACGTACATAATGGTTCGTGATGCGACGGAACTTTTCCTCAATCCAGTTCATGGTTTCGGAGAAATAGAGCGAGACCAATCCGCAGATGACGCCGAGCAGAATGACGTAGGGAATACGCTGGAGAAGAAACTCATTCTCAAGCGTGAAGCTGAACATCGGGTTCAGTCCTGAGGCGATGTAGGACAAGGTGGCAGCCGTGACGCTTGAAATCAGCAAGGGCAGCAGGGACGACATGGTGAGGTCGAACATCAGCACCTCGAGCGTAAAGACCACGCCCGCTATCGGCGCCTTGAAGATGCCCGCCACAGCCCCAGCCGCGCCACAGCCCACCAACAGCATCATGCTGCGCTGGTCGAGACGGAACAGGCTACCCAGATTGGAACCGATGGCAGAACCGGTCAGCACAATAGGAGCCTCGGCACCTACCGAACCGCCGAAGCCGATGGTAATGGAGCTGGCGACGAGCGACGACCACATGTTGTGCCGACGAATCTTGGACTGGCGGCGCGAGACGGCATAGAGGATGCGCGTCACGCCGTGGCTGATGTCATCACGGACCACCCTACGGATGAATACTCCCGAAAGGAAGATGCCGACAACAGGGAAAATCAGATAGAGATAGTTTGCCTCGGTCGTATTAAATCCCCTCGTCAGCCCATGTTCAATAAGCCGGATGAGGAACTTCAGCAGAAGCGCAGCACAGGCAGAGAACAAGCCGACGAACACGCTCAGTATCAACAAGAATGTCCGGTCGCTAATATGCTTCTGACGCCAACGGAGGATGCGCGGCAGAGAGACGTGGGCATCGGAGATGGTATGGCTCATTCTCGAATGATTTGTATATTTCCCTTCACGTCCATCTTAATAATAGAGGAGGGCTTAGCGCTCCCCTTCTCCCGTTGCCGATAGCTGACGACGTAGTCCACCGCGCTCTTAATCTCCTCGCTTATTTCGCTGAAAGACTTGGGGGTAGGCTCGCCGCTGATATTGGCCGAAGTGGAAACGATGGCCTTGCGGAAACGGAAACAGAGCTGCTTGGAGAACTCTTCAGCCGTGACCCTTATACCAATGCTCCCATCTGGTGCCACAAGGTTCTCAGCTAGATTCTTGGCTCCGTCGTAGATAATCGTGAGCGGCTTTGTTGAAAGCTCAATCAAATCCCATGCCACCGCAGGAACCTCCTTGACGTAAAGGTCCACCTTAGCATCGGAATCAACAAGGACAAGCATGGATTTGGTGTCCTCACGCCGCTTGATTTCATAGACGCGACGGACGGCCTCGGGATTTGTGGCATCGCAGCCAATCCCCCATACCGTATCGGTAGGATAGAGTATCACTCCACCTGCCCGCATGACTTCACATGCTTTCTTGATATCGTCGTTAAAATTCACTTGTAAAATGGAATCGGATATGTTTGAAATCAATCTGCGCCATCTGAAGGACATAGCCGCTATCTGCCAGGAAGACGTCGCGTCCCTCCTTGTCCTTAGCCATGAACTGGTACTTGCGTTTCTTGAACGCCTCCAGTTCCGCCTCGTCGTCACTCTCTATCCAGCAGGCTTTATAGAGGCTGACCGGTTCCCAACGGCATTTGGCGTTGTACTCATTCTCCAGCCGGTATTGGATTACCTCGAACTGAAGTTGCCCGACGGTACCGATGAGTTTGCGGCCGTTCCATTGGTTAACAAACAATTGCGCAACGCCTTCGCCCATCAGTTGGTCAATGCCCTTCGCCAATTGCTTTGTCTTCATCGGATCGTCGTTCTCAATGTACTTAAACATTTCCGGCGAGAAGCTGGGAAGTCCCTTGAAGTGGAGCATCTCCCCTTCCGTCAGGGTATCGCCAATCTTAAAGTTACCCGTATCGGGCAAGCCGATGATATCGCCAGGATATGCCTCGTCAATCGTGCTTTTCCGCTGCGCCATGAACTGCGTAGGCGACGAAAAACGCATCACCTTACCGGAACGGATGTGCAGATAGGGAGCGCCGCGCAGGAACTTGCCGCTACAAACTTTACAGAAAGCCACGCAAGAACGGTGGTTCGGGTCGATATTGGCGGTTATCTTGAAGATGAATCCCGTGAACTTTTCCTCTGAGGGTGAGACTTCGCGTTCCACAGCCTGCACGGGGTGCGGACTGGGGGCAATCTTCACAAAGCAATTTAACAGCTCCTTGACGCCGAAGTTATTCAGCGCCGAGCCGAAGAACACAGGAGCGATGTCGGCAGCCAAGTAGCTCTCCACATCAAACACAGGATAGACGCCTTCGATGAGTTCAAGATCGGCACGCAATTGTTCGGCCTGATGTTCACCGATATGCTCCTCGAGAGCGTGGCTGTTCACGTCCACCTCCACCTTCTCCGTCACCACCTGTTTGCTGGGTTGATAAAGGTCAAGGCGTCGCTCGTAGCGGTTATAGACACCCTTGAAACGCGGGCCTTGCTCGATGGGCCAGCTGAGGGGCAGCACATGGATATGGAGTTCCTCCTCCAATTCGTCCAACAGCTCAAAGGGGTCCTTGCCCTCGCGGTCCATCTTATTGGCAAAGATGATGACGGGGGTCTTGCGCATACGGCACACCTCCATAAGCTTGCGCGTCTGCGCCTCGACACCTTTTGCCGAGTCGATAACGATGATAACACTATCGACGGCGGTAAGTGTGCGGAAGGTATCCTCGGCAAAGTCCTGGTGGCCAGGAGTGTCGAGGATGTTGATTTTATAGCCTTCGTAGTCGAACTCCATCACAGAAGTGGTGACGGAGATGCCACGTTGTTTCTCTATCTCCATCCAGTCTGAGGTGGCTGTCTTGCGGATCTTGTTTGACTTGACAGCACCCGCCACTTGAATCTGTCCGCCGAAGAGCAGGAGTTTTTCCGTCAACGTAGTCTTACCGGCATCGGGATGAGACACGATGGCGAACGTTCGTCGGCGGGCTATTTCATTATCGTTATTCATAAATATCTTATCTTCAACTTTTAACCTTTATTCTTTAGTTCCTCGATACATTCCTTCAAGCTGACTGTCCAATGGGGAACCTCCACGCCATAGGTGAGCTTTATCTTTGTTTTGTCGAGCACGGAGTACGGCGGCCGGCTCGCAGGCGTAGGATAGTCGGCCGTATGTAACGGACGGACGTTGCACCGACCGTTTATGCCCGCATAATCAAAGATGGCAAGAGTAAAATCGTACCACGAGCAGACGCCCTCGTTCGTATAATGATAGATGCCCGGCACCCATGCCACACAATGGATAATGCGGTCGATGGCCAGAGCCAGGTCGCGGGCATAGGTAGGCGTACCTATCTGGTCGAATACGACGCCGACCGAGGGGCGTTCACGGCCCATCTTCAGCATGGTCTTCACAAAGTTATTTCCGTACATGCTGTAGAGCCACGCCGTGCGGATGATGATGGCCTGCGGATGAATGGCCAATACTGCCTTCTCGCCCTCCCACTTCGTCGATCCATAGACCGAATCGGGGCAGGGCTCATCCTCCTCTGTATAAGGGAGGAAATGATTCCCGTTGAAGACATAATCCGTCGAGATATGCACCAGACGACAGAAAACCTTCGTGGCGATACGGGCCAGAATGCCCGGAGCGAGGTGGTTGAGTTTGTCGCAAAGGGCAACATTCGACTCCGCGCCGTTCACGTTCGTGTAGGCGGCACAGTTGATGATAAGCTCCACATCGTTCGTCTTCACGAACAATTCCACAGCAGCCTCGTCGGTAATGTCGAGTTCCTCTATGTCGGTAAAAAGCCATGTGTCGCATTGCTTTGATTGAGAGGCTATCCTGCGCAGCTCGCTACCTAATTGTCCGTTGGCACCTGTTACCAATATATTCATAAGTTACTCAAATTTCAGTTCTCCTGCGTTGTCTTTCTGATAATAGTCGCTCAGCATTCCAAGGAAGGTGCTGATGTCCTGCATGGCTCCTAAGGTTTCCTTGCTCAGGGGCTTGTGTTGCAGTTTCAGCATCCATACGCCATAGAGCGCATCGAAACAGTTCTCTATCTCCGTCTCGTCCTGCGTCCCACTTTTGGCACGAAGCTCCACGATGGCGGGCAACACTTTGTAATATGCCGCCTGATAGTAGGGAAACTTGGTGGAGTGCATCAGCCGGGCGTGAAGGTCATTCAGCTGTATGATGACGTTTTTGTTGATTTGCAGATGTCCCTCCTTCTCTACGCCCTCGTGCCGCATCATCTCCAACAGATTTTCGTACCACTCCACCAACTCAGCCCGCTGGGTGTCGTCCAGATGGTATTGGCTGACCACCCGTTCCGTCAGGGCATCGATATCCAGCCTGTTGGCACGCAGCAAATCCTCCACCTGCCACATGTAGAGCAGGTATTCGGCTATATTCGTCTTCCTCAGGTTACGAGCTACGAACATCTAAATCTTTTTTTTAGCTTACAGGATATGGACATTCTCATTCGTCAGTCTCACTAATCTCAATGGTCTCTTTGGCAGCCTGACGGGCAAGGCGTCTTTCCTTCGAGCGATGGGCAGCAAAGATGGAGAGTGCCACGATGTCGCCCAAGGCGCTTACGATGCAGCCCAGGCCGATGAAGAGGAGCGGCAGAGCGGCAGCTTTCGTGGGGTTCCAGAGCGCAAAAGCGCCAAACATCAGCGCCAGCACGGGAGCGAGGAACATGGAGTTGGGAAACCGCACCTCACGATGGATGTTAATCATCGCAACGAGTTGCCAAACGGAGACAAGAATAAGCATACCCCCCATAACGTACATGAAGAAACGGAGGAAGCTGCCTGAGGCAACGAGGAGTACGAGGCCGAACAGCACGCCCCCTACGGCAAGCAGGGGGAAGGGTCCTGTAGGCTTGTTGTGGCTCTTGCGCAGCATATAATTAATAAAGGTCACAAGGCCGACGATGAAGAAGATCGCGCCGGTAAGGATAACAATCCATTGGGTTGTCCGCTCACGGCAGGCGACGAGCAGAATGCCGACGACCAGGAGGCAGATGGCGCGGAGAATGGGGGAAAGAAGTACTTTCATTGTTAATATGGTTTATTGTTTTTACGTTTCAAGTATAACGATTAAGCTTTTGTCAGACGCTATCGGAATTATCAGCGAACAAGCCGAAGAGTTCGGCATCAATCTGGTCGGTAATGGACTGGAAGTCGCGCGGATTGTTCTGGAAGTCGAGGTTGTCGCCGTCCACCACCAGCAGGCGTCCCTCGTAGCTGCCAATCCAGTTTTCGTAGCGCTCGTTCAGGCCGTTGAGGTAGTCGATGCGGATGCCCTGCTCATACTCACGTCCGCGCTTCTGGATTTGCGCGATAAGGTGCGGGATGCTGGCGCGGATGTAGATAAGGAGGTCGGGCTTGCCCACGAGGCTCATCATCAGGTCGAACAGCTCGCTATAGTTCGCAAAGTCGCGGTCGCTCATCAAGCCCATGTCGTGGAGGTTGGGCGCGAAGATGCGGGCGTCCTCGAAGATGGTGCGGTCCTGCACGATGGTATCCTTGCAACGCGATATCTCCACCACATCCTGAAAGCGCTTGTTGAGGAAGTAAATCTGGAGGTTGAACGACCATCGGGCCATGTCCTCGTAATAGTCGGCCAGATAGGGATTGTTCTCGACGGACTCAAAGCGAGGCGTCCAGCCGTAACGCTTGGCAAGCATTTTGGTCAGGGTGGTCTTGCCGCAACCGATATTTCCTGCGATGGCGATGTGCATGATAAAAGGAGGTATTTAGGATTAGGGATTAGGGATTGGAACATTTATCTGCCAGTCTGACGTCTGGCTGTCAGAAGTCTCAGGGAACAGTCCGTACAATTGCGCGTTGATTTTATCGACGATGGAGGCGAAGTCCTGCGGGCGATGCTCGTAGTCGAGGTTGTCCTTGTCGATGACCAGCACGCGGCCCGGATACTTGTGGAAGATGAAGTCGTCGTAGCTGTCGTTGAGGTTCTTCAGGTAGTCCAGCTGCATGGTCTGCTCGTAGTCGCGTCCGCGGCGCTGGATCTGGGCCACGAGGTGGGGCACGCTGGAGCGCAGGTAAATCATCAGGTCGGGCGTGCCCACGAGCGACGTCATCAGGCGGAAGAGGTCCATGTAGGTCTGGAAGTCGCGCTCCGTCAGGTTACCCATCGCGTAGTTGTTGGCAGCGAAGATGTAGACGCCCTCGAAGATGCTGCGGTCCTGGATGACGGTCTCCGTCGAGCGACGTATGGCCAGCGCATCCTTGAAGCGTTGCGTGAGGAAGAACACCTCCAGGTTGAACGACCATCGGCGTATATCGGCGTAATAATCTTCTAAATAAGGGTTATGGGCGACGGCCTCGAAACGCGGCGTCCACCCGAAGTGGTGCGCCAGCATGTTCGTAAGCGTCGTCTTCCCCGAACCGATATTTCCAGCTATTGCGATGTGCATTCTCGTAATTTTCCGCAAAGATAGTACAAAAAAGCGATTAAGCGAGGGCAAAGAGGAAAAAAATTTCTTTTTACCTGGCGTGAGCATTTTAGACCGAAGGTCTGGGCGAGCGAAAAGCCGATTAACTTGACTTTTCAATATCTCTCAGAGAAAACAAAGGGACGAGAGTTGCATAACTTGCTCTGATTTTGCAGTTTCCTCTCATTGCCGTTTTTTCATTGCAATGAAAACATTTTTTCATCGCGATGAAAAGAATTAACCATTGCGATGAAAAGAATTAATCATCGCGATGAAAACATCAAACCATCGCGATGAAAAAAAACTGCCGTCAAAATTCCGAACAACAATTGCAGACGAAAAACCGTTCCGTCCATCAACGATTCTCCTCTTCTTTCCATGCATTATCCTGAGCGCATCCGTTCAGCAAAAAATATTTTTCCCTTTTCTCTCGCTTATTCGCATTTTTATCATTACTTTTGCAGCGCTGAATATATAATAAGGTAATAACATCATATCAAAACCCAATGAAAAAGGAAATTAAGTTCAGTCTGGTGTACCGCGACATGTTCCAGTCGTCAGGAAAATACCAGCCTCGTGCCGACCAGTTGGCACGTATTGCACCAGTCATCGTCGATATGGGCTGCTTTGCCCGCGTGGAGACCAACGGAGGCGCCTTCGAGCAGGTGAACCTGCTGTACGGCGAGAACCCGAACAAGGCCGTCCGCACCTTTACCGCCCCCCTGCACAAGGCGGGCATCCAGACCCACATGCTAGACCGTGGCCTCAACGCCCTCCGCATGAACCCCGTTCCTGCTGACGTACGCCGCCTAATGTACAAGGTGAAGAAGGCGCAGGGAACGGACATCACCCGCATCTTCTGCGGCCTGAACGACGTGCGCAACATCATCCCCAGCATCCACTACGCCAAGGAGGCGGGCATGATTCCGCAGGCCACGCTCTGCATCACCTACTCGCCCGTCCACACGGTTGAATATTACTCCGCTATCGCCGATCAGCTTATCGAAGCCGGCGCACCCGAAATCTGCCTCAAGGATATGGCAGGCATCGGACGTCCCCACTTCCTGGGCCTGCTGGTGAAGAACATCAAAGCCAAACACCCCGACATCATCATCCAGTATCACGGCCATAGCGGCCCGGGCCTCTCGATGGCAAGCATCCTGGAGGTCTGCAAGGCGGGTGCCGACATCATCGATACCGCCATCGAGCCCCTTTCGTGGGGCAAGGTGCATCCTGATGTCATCTCCGTACAGGCCATGCTGAAGGACGCCGGTTTCCAAGTGGCAGACATCAACATGGATGCCTACATGCAGGCGCGCAAGCTGACGCAGGAGTTCATCGACGACTTCCTGGGCTACTTTATGAATCCCGGCAACAAGCTGATGAGCTCGCTGCTGCTGGGCTGCGGCCTGCCAGGTGGCATGATGGGCTCGATGATGGCCGACCTCACAGGCGTCATGCAAGCCATCAACATGAACCGCAAGAACAAGGGCCTCGAGCCCTACTCGGAGGACCAGCTGCTCGTCAAGCTTTTCAACGAGGTGGCCTACGTGTGGCCTAAGGTGGGCTATCCCCCACTCGTCACCCCGTTCAGTCAATATACGAAGAACATCGCCCTAATGAACCTGCTTGCCGAATCTATGGGCAAGCCGCGCTACTCGATGATGGACGATGCCATTTGGGGCATGATTCTGGGCAAGAGCGGTAAGCTGCCCGGCGCCGTAGCCCCCGAAATCGTCGCCCTCGCCAAAGAGCAAGGACGCGAGTTCACTACTGCCGACCCGCAGAGCTACTATCCCGACGAACTGCCCAAATTCCGCCAGATTATGAAGGACGAGGGCTGGGACGAAGGCGAGGACCAGGAGGAGCTCTTCGAACTGGCCATGCACGAGCGCCAGTACCGCGACTACCGTAGCGGCATCGCCAAGGAGCGCTTCGAGGCCGACCTGCAGAAAGCCAAGGACGAGGCTCTTGCCGGCAAGGGCATGAGCGTCGAAGACGTCCTGGCCATCAAGCACGCCAAGGCCGACCCGATGCCCGCTCCCGAGAACGGACAGGTTATCTGGGAGGTTTCCGTCGCAGGCCCCTCCACCGAGCCCGCTGTCGGCAAGCGCTACAAGGAGGGCGACCTCGTCTGCCACATCACTACGCCGTGGGGCGAGATTGCTCCCGTCCATGCTACTATCAGCGGCAAAGTAGTCGAGGTCTGCGCCAAGCAGGGCGCCACGCTCCGCAAGGGCGACCCCATTGTCTATATCGAACGCGACGCTGAATGATAGAAAAGCACATCGTCCTTGAAGATATCGACCCCGTAGTGTTCTACGGGACGGGCAACGCCCACATGCAGATGATTAAGGCGCTCTACCCGAAGCTCCGCATTATCGCCCGCGATAACGTCATCAAGGCGATGGGCGAGGAGGAGGAGCTGGAGGGCTTCGAACGCTTCATCGGTACCGTCCAGGCCCATTGCAGCAAGTACAACCGCCTGACGGACGAGGCCATCCTCGACCTCTTCAACGGCAACCGCCCCATCGTCGAGAAAGAGAACGACGTCATCGTCTTCAGCATCAGCGGACGCCCCATCTCGCCCCGTACCGCCAACCAGCTGCGGCTCGTGAAGGAGTACGAGCAGAACGACATGGTCTTTACCGTAGGTCCTGCCGGCTCAGGCAAGACCTACACGGCCATCGCCCTTGCCGTACGGGCGTTGAAGAACAAGGAGGTGAAGAAAATCGTCCTCTGCCGCCCAGCCGTCGAGGCCGGCGAAAAGCTTGGCTTCCTCCCGGGCGACATGCGCGAAAAGATCGACCCCTACCTCCAGCCGCTCTACGACGCCCTCGAGGACATGATTCCCGCCGTCAAGCTGAAGGAGTACATGGAGCTGGGCATCATCCAGATAGCCCCGCTCGCCTTCATGCGCGGACGCACGCTCAACGACGCCATCGTCATCCTCGACGAGGCGCAGAACACCACCGTCCCCCAGATCAAGATGTTCCTCACCCGCCTGGGCTGGAACACGAAGATGATCATCACGGGCGACCTCACGCAGATCGACCTCCCGGCGTCGCAACGCTCAGGCCTCGCCCACGCGCTTGGCCTGCTGCGCGGCATCGAGGGCATCGGCATCGTGGAGATGACCAAGAAAGACATCATCCGCCACAAGCTCGTCACACGCATCGTGGAGGCCTACGAGCACGAACACGACGCGCCCGACCTCTTTCCTAAAGACTCACCCCAACCGTAACAACCCTTTAAGACATCCATTTTTCCTATGTCCCTCACAACAACCGATTTCCACTTCCCCGGACAACAAAGCGTCTATCACGGCAAAGTCCGCGACGTATATGACATCAACAACGACCTGATGGTCATGGTTGCTACCGACCGCATCTCGGCCTTCGACGTCATCCTCCCCAAGGGCATTCCCTTCAAAGGGCAGGTGCTCAACCAGATTGCTGCCAAGTTCCTCGACGACACGGCTGACATCGTCCCTAATTGGAAACTGGCCACACCCGACCCGATGGTTACCGTCGGCCTCAAGTGCGAAGGCTTTCGCGTGGAGATGATTATCCGCGGCTACCTCACGGGTAGCGCCTGGCGCGAATACAAGAACGGAGCCCGCACGCTTTGTGGCGTACCTCTGCCCGAGGGCATGAAGGAGAACCAGAAGTTCCCCGTACCCATCATCACCCCCACAACAAAGGCCGAGGCAGGACACGACGAAAACATCTCGCGCGAGGAAATCATCGCCCAGGGCATCGTCAGCAAGGACGACTATGAGCAGATGGAACAATACACACGCGCCCTTTTCCAACGCGGTACAGAGATTGCCGCCAAGCGCGGGCTCATCCTTGTGGACACGAAATACGAGTTTGGCAAGCGCAACGGCAAGGTCTATCTGATTGACGAAATCCATACCCCCGATTCCTCGCGCTACTTCTATGCCGAAGGCTACGAGGAGAAATTCGCCAAGGGCGAACCCCAGCGCCAGCTTTCGAAGGAGTTCGTGCGCCAATGGCTCATCGACCGCGGTTTCATGGGACAGGCCGGACAGCAGATGCCGGAGATGACTGACGAGTTCGTCGGAAGTGTTACCGACCGCTACATCGAGCTCTACGAGCACATCGTGGGCGAAGCATTCGTCAAAGACGAGACACCCGACCTCGCCGCCCGCATCGAAAAGAACGTCATGAATTACCTAAATCATAGGATATCCTAAGAAAACCCTCTATGGAACGGTACGGCATCATCGGTAAGCCCCTCGGGCACTCCTTCTCGCAGAAATACTTCACGGAGTTTTTCCAGCGGACGGGGCGCGATGCGGCCTATGAGCCCTATGTGCTCGATAGCATCGAGGAGTTTCCTGCTCTGATTGCCGCTCATCCTGACCTTGTCGGACTGAACGTCACCATCCCCTACAAGCAGGCCGTCAAGCCCTATCTGGACGACATCGTCCCCGAAGCCGCAGCTATCGGTGCCGTTAACGTCATCAAGGTAGGACATTCCGGAGGCAAAACCATCCTCACGGGCTACAATACCGATGTCATCG
Organism: Bacteroidales bacterium UBA1189; assembly: GCA_002309805.1. Lineage (GTDB taxonomy): Bacteria > Bacteroidota > Bacteroidia > Bacteroidales > Bacteroidaceae > UBA1189. Next base: position 14,982 of record DBYJ01000032.1, read on the forward strand.
GCTTCACCCGCTCCATCCGTCCCTTGCTGAAGGCGCACCATACCCACGCTCTCATCCTCGGCACGGGCGGCGCATCGAAAGCCGTCGAGAATGGCCTCCATCAGCTGGGAATCTCCACGGTCTTCGTCTCGCGAACGCGACGCGAGGGCGCCGTAGGCTACGAGGACCTCACGCCGAAAGTCATGAAGCGCTATAGCGTCATCGTCAACGCCACACCCCTCGGCACTTTCCCCGACGTGGAACGTTGCCCCGATATCCCCTACCCGCTCCTTACCGACGCCCACCTCTGCTACGACCTTGTCTATAACCCCGACAAGTCGCTCTTCCTCCAGAAAGCAGAAGCGCAAGGTGCCACTATCAAAAACGGACTCGAAATGTTACACATCCAGGCCGACGAAGCCTGGAAGATTTGGACTGCAGAATAAAGAACGTGAAACGGATTACTACCCTTTTTATCACCCTGTTCCTTGTCACGCTTAGTATGAGCGCGACAGTCTGGACGCCGAAGACGGTACCCATCATCCATTTACAGGATTCCACCCGCTACGTTTGCAACCCCGAGGGCATCCTCTCGCAGTCGGCTTGCGACGAAATTGACGCTATCTTCCGCGCCGTGGAGGACAGCACTGGCGTACAGGCCTTGGTAGCCGTACTCTCCGGCATCGACCCCGACGACTGCTTTGAGTTCTCCCGCCTCCTGGGCGAGACGGTCGGCGTGGGCGTTGAAGGAAGGGACAACGGCATCGTTGTCGTACTCAGCACCACAGAGCGCGACATCAGTTTTTCCACAGGCTACGGCGTTGAAGGCGTCATCACCGATGCCCTCAGCAAACGCATCCAGGTTAACAATATGGTGCCTTACTTCCGCGACGACAACTGGGACGAGGGTATGGTGGAGGGCATGCGCGAGCTCGGCAAATACCTGCTTGACCCCGAACTGGCCGCTCGCGAAGAGAGAAAGGAAAACAGCCTCATCGTCCTGTTGCTCCTGTTCATCTTCTGCGCCCCCTTGGCCCTGTTTTACTTGGCCTTCCGCCTTACGAAGAAGTGCCCCAATTGCGGCAAGTACAAACTGAAGCTCACCCATACCGAAACGCTCTATAAGACCATCCGCGGAAAGAAAGTCCGCTACACTTACACCTGCAAGAACTGTAACCATCAGGTCATCAAGGACCGCTATACCGACTTCGGCAACTCGTCCGGCAGCAGTTCTGCCGGAGGCGGAACCATCATCGGAGGAGGCTTCGGAGGTGGCGGAGGCTTCGGAGGTGGACACTACGGCGGAGGCCATTTCGGCGGGGGTGGTGCTCACACCAAGTTTTGAAATCAATCACACCTTATAAACATTATTCATTCTTAATTAACAAAAACCTATGAAAAAGAGTAAATCTGTTTTGATTCTCGTAATCATCGTAGCTCTCCTCGCTCTCTGGGGCGTGAAAATCTACAACAACATGGTCAGCCAAGAAGAGGGAGTCTCAACCGCCTGGGCAAACGTCGAAAGCCAGTACCAGCGCCGTGCCGACCTTATCCCTAACCTCGTCAATACCGTCAAGGGCTATGCCGCTCACGAGAGCGAGACCCTGCAGGCCGTCGTCAACGCCCGCACCAAGGCTACGTCCATCAACATCGATGCCGAGAACATGACTGCCGAACAGCTGCAAGAGTTCCAAAAGGCCCAGAGCGAAGTGGGCGGCGCACTCGGACGACTCATCGCCATCAGCGAGAACTATCCCGACTTGAAGGCTAACCAAAACTTCCTCGAGCTGCAGGCCCAGCTGGAAGGCACGGAGAACCGCATCGCCGTAGAGCGCAAGAACTTCAACGAAGCAGCCAAGAAGTTCAACACCTACATCCGCAAGTTCCCGCAGAGCCTCCTCGCCGGCGTGTTCGGTTTCGACAAGAAGCCCTACTTCGAAGCTGAGGAAGGTTCGCAGAAGGCTCCCACGGTACAGTTCTAAGCTGCTCCTGAAAATTCCGGAAACTCCGGATTTCCGGAAAATCCGGCTCTTTTAATAACAATCTTAAATCCTCAAATTCCCCAATGGACCAGCGCTACATGATGCGGGGCGTTTCTGCCGCAAAGGAAGATGTCCACAACGCCATCAGGAACATCGACAAGGGCCTCTATCCAAAAGCCTTCTGCAAGATAATTCCTGACCTTCTGGGCGGAGACCCTGATTACTGCAATATCATGCACGCCGACGGAGCGGGCACGAAGTCGTCCCTCGCCTACCTTTACTGGAAGGAGACGGGCGACCTCAGCGTCTGGAAAGGCATCGCCCAGGACGCCCTCATCATGAACATCGACGACCTGCTTTGCGTAGGCGCCACCACAGGCATTCTCGTCTCGTCCACCATCGGACGCAACAAGATGCTCATCCCTGGCGAAGTCATAAGCGCTATTATCAACGGCACGGACGAATTGCTTGCTGAGCTTCGCGCGATGGGCGTGGGTGTTTACGGCACGGGAGGCGAGACGGCTGACGTTGGCGACCTCGTGCGCACCATCATCGTCGATAGTACCGTCACCTGCCGTATGCGTCGTAGCGACATCATCGACAACGCCCACATCTGCGCCGGCGACGTCATCGTGGGCCTCTCCTCCACAGGTCAAGCCACCTACGAGCGGCAGTACAACGGCGGCATGGGCAGCAACGGGCTCACTAGCGCGCGCCACGACGTTTTCGCCAAATACCTGGCTGAGAAATACCCTGAGAGTTACGACCATGCCGTCCCTAATGAATTGGTCTATTCGGGCCGTCTGCGTCTGACCGATCCTGTCAAGGGCACCTCCCTCAACGCCGGTCAGCTCGTACTCTCCCCCACCCGCACCTACGCCCCCGTCATCAGCCGTATGCTGGAGGAGATGCGCCCTCGTATACACGGCATGATTCATTGCACGGGCGGTGCCCAGACGAAAATCCTGCACTTTGTGGACGGGCTGCGCATCGTCAAGGACAACATGTTCCCCATCCCTCCGCTCTTCCACACCATCCAAGCACAGAGCGGCACGGACTGGGCCGAAATGTACAAGGTGTTCAATATGGGCCATCGTATGGAGATTTATCTCTCACCCGACGACGCCCAGGCCGTTATCGACATTGCCCGCACGTTCCACATCGACGCGCAGGTCGTCGGCCACGTGGAGGCGCTCCCCACCTCGTCCGAAAAGCCACGCGAACTGATCATCCGTTCCGAATACGGCGAATTTATTTACTAATACCAGATTTTCATAATTTCAAAAAACAACATTCAAAAGTTCCTAAACAACATGGAAAATTACAAAAAGACATGCTTATACGACAAGCACGTTGCCCTTGGTGCCAAGATGAGTCCTTTTGGCGGATTCGACATGCCCATTGAGTACTCCACCATCAAAGACGAGCACATGGCTGTCCGCACAGCTGCCGGCATCTTCGACGTCAGCCACATGGGCGAAATCTTCGTCAGTGGCGCCGATGCAGAGAAATTTGTCAACCATATCTTCACCAACGACATCACCGATGCTCCCTACGGCAAGATCTACTACGGTATCATGTGCTACCCCGATGGCGGCAGCGTCGATGACCTGCTGGTCTATAAGATGAAGGGCGACCTCTACCTGCTGGTGGTGAATGCCGCCAACATCGACAAGGACGACGCCTGGATCCGCAAGCAAAGCAAGGGCTACGACGTCACCATCGATAACAAGTCCGATGTCTATGGCCAGGTAGCCGTTCAGGGTCCTCTTGCCGAGGAGAAGGTCGAGCGCCTGCTGGGCCTCGCCGTCAAGGACCTCGCCTTCTACACCTTCAAGGAAATCGACGTCGATGGCGAGACCATCATCGCCAGCCGCACAGGCTATACGGGCGAGGACGGCTTCGAGCTCTACGGCTCGCACGCCTATATTAACAAGGTGTGGGACGTGCTCGTCGGCTCGGGCGAGGTGGCTCCCTGCGGACTGGGCTGCCGCGACACGCTCCGCTTCGAGGTGGCCCTGCCGCTCTACGGCCACGAACTCAGCCCCGAGATCTCGCCCCTCATGGCAGGCCTCGGCATGTTCGTCAAGCTCGACAAGCCCGAGTTCATCGGCAAGGAAGCCCTGGCCGAGCAGAAGGCTAATGGCGTGAAGCAGAAGATTGTCGGCATCGAGCTGCACGACAAGGCCATTCCCCGCAACGGTTATCCCGTCGAGGTGAACGGCGAGGAAGTCGGCGTCGTCACCACAGGCTATCACGGCCTCTCTGTAGACAAGAGCATCTGCATGGCGCTCGTCGATGCCCGCTATGCCGCCCTCGACACCCCCGTTGAAATCCGAATCCGTAAAAAGACCTTCCCAGGCACCGTCGTCAAGAAGAAATTTTTCAACAAAAGCTACAAGAAATAATCATTTACTAATCTTAATCAAATTATCAGTATGGCAAAAGTAGAAACCGGCCTCAAGTATGCCGAAACACACGAATGGGTAAAAGTAGAAGGCGAATTTGCTTTCATTGGAATCAGCGACTATGCTCAGCACGAGTTGGGCGACGTCGTCTATGTCGACCTCCCTGCCGAGGGTGAGTACATCACCAAGGGCGAGGACTTCGGCGCCGTCGAAAGCACCAAGGCAGCCAGCGACCTCATCGCTCCCGTCAGCGGAACCGTCGAAGAAGTCAATACCGCCCTCGACGACACCCCCGAACTGCTCAACGAAGACCCCTACACCAACTGGATGCTCAAGGTGAAGCTCGCCGATGCTGCTGAGCTCGACAGCCTTATGGACGCCGCCGCCTACGAAGCATTCTGCGGATAATTGAATAATAAGACATTAGAAATTAGGAATTATTTTGCGAACGGCGACCACCTGTGGCCAATTCCTCTTTCCTAATTTCTAATTCCTAATTTTCATTCCTCATTTCTAATTTTTCTATTCTTCAGAATGCACCCTTACATTCCCCACACTCCGGATGATATCCGAAAGATGCTGGACACGGTGGGTATGAAGTCGCTCGACGACCTCTATGCCGATGTGCCGCAGGAATACATCTACAAGGGCGACTACGACCTCCCTGACGCCATGAGCGAGGACGAAATCCGTCGTTTCTTCGAGGACCTTGCCACCCGTAATGTCAAGATGACCTGCTTCGCCGGACAGGGCTGGTACGACCATTGCACCCCCTCCGTCATCCCCTACCTCACCCAGCGTAGCGAGTTCCTTACCGCCTACACCCCCTATCAGCCTGAGATCAGTCAGGGCACGCTCCGCTACATCTTCGAGTTCCAGAGCATGGTCTGCGCCCTCACAGGACTCGAGGTCAGCAATGCCTCCATGTACGACGGCCCTACTGCGGCTGCCGAAGCCGTGCGCATGGCCGTAGCCTCCACACGCAAGAAGGACGTTGTCCTCATCGCCTCCACCTTGCTGCCGCAGGTGAAAGAGGTGGTCAGGACCTATGCCTCCTATTCCGGCACCGTCATCGAAGAAATTGCCGAAGCCGAAGGTCAGACCTCCTTCGAAGCCCTCGCCGCAGCCCTTGCCAGCGGCAGGGTAGCAGGCGTGATGGTTCCTAACGTCAACCGCTACGGCATCATCGAGGACCACACGGGCTTTGCCGATGCCGTCCACGCCGCTGGAGCCCTATTCATTGAATACTGCGACCCCTCCACCCTTGCCGTGCTGAAGAGTCCGGCTGAATGGGGTGCAGATGTGGCCGTCGGCGACGGACAGAGCCTTGGAATCCCCCTTTGCTACGGCGGCCCCACGCTCGGCTTCATGGCCTGCAAGAAGGACTACCTGCGCAAGCTGCCTGGACGTATCGTCGGCGCCACTACCGACCGCGACGGCAAGCGTTGTTTCGTCCTCACCCTGCAGGCACGCGAACAGCATATCCGCCGCGACAAGGCTACCAGCAACATCTGCTCCAACCAGTCGCTCATGGCGCTCTGGGTCACCATCTACCTCTCGCTCCTCGGCCCGAAGGGGCTGGTTGACGTCAACGAGCGCTCTAGCGCCTCCGCCCATTACCTCTGCGACCAGCTGCTGGCCACAGGACGCTTCACCCCCGTCAGCGATAAGCCCTTCCTGAAGGAGTTCGCGCTTGACTACAAGGGCGATGCCCACGCCCTCCACAAAGCATTGGCCGACAAAGGCATCCTGGCAGGCGTCGTCATCGGCGACCATCGCATCTGCTTCGCTGTGACAGAGAAGCGCACCCGTGAAGAAATCGATTGTCTGATTAAAGCAATAAAGAAGGCAGCCCTATGAGATACTACGACCACCTGATATTCGATTATTCCAAGCCCGGCCGTAAGGGCTACACCCTGCCCAAGGCTGCCGCTCCCGCGACCTCCACGGCCGTTCCTGAAGGCCTCCGCCGCTCGTCGGCTCCCGCCCTGCCCGAGGTGAGCGAGGTGGACGTCGTCCGCCACTACACCAACCTCTCGCAGATGAACTTCGGCGTCGATACCGGCTTCTACCCCCTGGGCAGCTGCACGATGAAGTACAACCCGAAGATCAACGAGGAGATTGCCGCCCTGCCCGCCTTCGCCGCCATCCATCCCCTGCAGCCCGTCGCGACCGTCCAGGGCGTGCAGGCCGTCTATCGCGGCATGGAGCAGATGCTCTCGGCCATCACAGGCATGTCCTACTTCACCCTCAACCCCTGCGCGGGCGCCCACGGCGAGCTCACAGGCCTGATGATCATGCGCGCCTACCATCGCAGCCGGGGCGACATGGGCCGCACGAAGGTCATCGTCCCCGATAGCGCCCACGGCACCAACCCCGCCTCGGCAGCCGTCTGTGGACTGGATGTCGTCGTCGTCAAGTCGAACGCCGACGGCCTCGTCGATGTCGAGGACCTCAAGCCCCTGCTGGGCCCCGACCTCGCCGGCATCATGATGACCAACCCCAACACCCTTGGCCTCTTCGAGCGCGACATCAAGCAGATTGCCGCCCTCGTGCACGAGGCAGGCGGACTGCTCTACTACGACGGAGCCAACATGAACCCCCTCATCGGCAAGGTCCGTCCGGGCGACATGGGCTTCGACATCATGCACCTCAACCTCCACAAGTCGTTCTCCACGCCCCACGGCGGCGGCGGACCCGGCAGCGGACCCGTCGGCGTCGCAGCCTTCCTGAAGGACTGCCTGCCCTACCCGCATACCGACGTCCAGCCTCATGGCGACCTCAGCCTCGTGACCCCCGCGAAGACCGCCGGCCGCGTGAGCGCCCACATGGGCAACTTCGGAGTCATCCTGCGCGCCTACGCCTGGCTGCTCACCATCGGCCGTCAGCACGTCCGCGAGGTGGGTCCCATCGCCACGCTCAACGCCAACTATGTCAAAGAGCTCCTGCGCGACGCCTATAAGCTGCCCATCCCCAGCGTCTGCAAGCACGAGTTCGTCTTCGACGGACTCATCAACGACGGCTCGCGCGAGGGCAAGGAGGGCGCCACGACGCTCGACGTCGCCAAGCGCCTGCTCGACTTCGGCTTCCATGCCCCGACGATCTACTTCCCTCTCCTCTTCCACCAGGCCCTGATGATCGAGCCCACGGAGACCGAGAGCAAGGAGACGCTCGATGCCTTCATCAGCATCATGCATCGGATAGCCGCCGAAGCTGCCGAGGATCCCGACATCCTCCACGCCGCGCCCCACGCCTGCCCCATCAGCCGTCCCGACGACACCACGGCAGCCAAACATCCCGTCATCAACTGGAATGACCTCCAGGCCGAGTAAGCAACAACTCATCCTGCTCCCCTGTAGAGACGCGGCATGCCGCGTCTCTTTTTTACGCCTGCTCCGCAGAGAAATAACAGTAAACGTTCTCAAATTATTTTGCTTATTTCGCTCGGCTCGCCCTATCTTTAATCTCCTACGGAGCTTTTAGGTAGGCTGCGGCTCGGGCAAAGCAAAAAAAGCGTTGTTTTCTTGCTTTTCCTCTCACCTTGCACTACCTTTGCCCCCACTTTTTACAACTTATGGAAAAGGAAATAGTGATTCTGGGAATTGAGTCGTCGTGCGACGATACGTCAGCGGCGGTTGTACGTGATGGGATGCTGCTGTCGAACGTGACGGCTTCGCAGGCGGTACACGAAAGCTACGGCGGCGTGGTGCCGGAACTGGCGTCGCGCGCTCATGAGCAGAACATCGTGCCCGTAGTCCACGAGGCTCTCAAACGTGCCGAAGTGACGAAGGAGCAGCTGTCGGCTGTGGCGTTCACACGCGGACCGGGCCTGATGGGCTCGTTGCTTGTGGGCGTGTCGTTTGCCAAGGGCTTCGCCCGCTCGCTGGGCATCCCGCTCATCGACGTCAACCATCTGCAGGGGCATGTGCTGGCCCATTTCATCGACGAGAAGGACGTGGAGCCCGTTCACCCCTCATTCCCCTTCCTCTGTCTGCTGGTGTCGGGCGGTAATTCACAGATTGTCCTCGTCAAAGCCTACAACCAGATGGAGGTCATCGGGCAGACCATCGACGACGCGGCAGGCGAGGCCATCGACAAATGCTCGAAGGTGATGGGGCTGGGCTATCCCGGAGGGCCCATCATCGACCGTCTGGCGCGGCAGGGCGACCCGAAGGCCTACTTGTTCAGCAAGCCCCATATCGAGGGCTACGACTATAGCTTCAGCGGCCTGAAGACGTCGTTTCTCTACTTCCTGCGCGACCAAGTGAGGGAGAACCCCGACTTCATCGAGCAGCACAAGGCTGACCTCGCCGCTTCGCTGGAACGTACTGTCGTGGAGATTCTGATGGAAAAACTGCGCCGTGCCGCCAAGGACCTAGGCATCCGCGAGGTGGCCGTGGCTGGGGGCGTCAGCGCCAACACGGGGCTGCGCAACGCCTTCCTGGACCACGCGCGCCGCTACCATTGGAACGTCTATATCCCCAAGTTTGGCTTCACTACAGACAACGCTGCCATGATTGCCATCACTGGCTACTATAAGTTCCAGGACGGCGACTTCTGCTCCATCGACCAGCCGGCATTCTCGAGAGTGACGATTTAGAGGTTAGGGGTTAGCGGTTAGGGGTTAAAGTTAAAAGATTATAGTATGAAACAGGAAACAAGGACAACGGCTCGGGCTATCGTGAAGGCCCTGACGGCTGCGGGCAGGACCGTGGCGACTGCCGAGAGTTGCACAGGAGGCGGCATAGCTGCTGCCCTGACCTCCATCAGCGGCAGCTCCGCCGTGGTGCGTGGCGGCATCGTATCGTACGCCACAGAGGTGAAGCACGACCTGCTGCACGTGAAGGCGGACACCTTGCGCCGCTACGACGTGGTGAGTCAGCAGGTGGTCACAGAGATGGCGCTGGGCGCCCTGAAAGCCCTGAAGGCGGACTATGCCGTAGCGACCTCGGGCATCTCAGGACCCACAGGAGGAACGCCGGAAAACCCCGTCGGCACCGTCTGGATGGCTATAGCTACAAGGGAAGGAAAAGTCGCCACCCATTGTGTGAGGGGTGACGACCTGGGACGCACGCGCAACACCCAGCGTGCCGTGCTGGAAGCCCTGAGGTTGCTGCTGGACGTTATTTCTTCTCCGGCATGAGCATGACGGCGCCGCCGTTGCCAGTCATATAGGTGGGCAGCTTGCCGTCCCACTTCTCAATCCAATCTTCTTTCACAATCAAATCGGACAATGAAGCACTGATGGTGCGGTTGTAGTACGCCTCGGCATCGGCCTTCACCTTCATGGCCTCAGCATTACCGCGTGCCTCTGCGACAGCTATCTTTGCCATGGCTTCGGCTTCCCTCACCTTGTTCTCGGCCTTCAGGGCGGACTGAATGGCGATGTTCTTCTCGTTAATCATCTGCGTCAGCGACTCAGGCGGCGTAATCTGCGAGGTAAACTCCTCGACGATAAACCCTTCGTCGCGCATGGTGGCATCGAGGCGCGAGCGGACATCGTTCTCGAACTTCTCGCGGTTGGACATCAGCGAGTCTGACGTGTACTGGTTGGCACACGTGCGGTAGGCCTCGTAGATGCAGGTGCGGATATAGCCGCTCTCCAGCTCGCGCACGCCCTTGCGGTACTTCACGAAGATGCTGCACACCTTGTCCTCGTCAATACGGTAGGCTATCGTGGGATCCATGGAGAAGATGGAGGCGTCCTTAGCATTGACGTTGAACGGCTCGTAGTTCTTACGCTGGACATAGGTGGGGTATTTGTAGATGCGGGTGGTGATGGGGTTGTAGAACACCCAACCTCGACACGTGCCCTCCACGCCGCCGTGCATATCGGAACGGCTTGACCACTTGTGGAACTTCACGCCGATGTCACCTGAGTCGACGACCGTGCAGCAGTTCATCAACAACACCACAATCAGGCAGATGACACCCAACACAATAAACAGGAATTTCTTTTTCATACGCGTTAATATAATAAGGTAAGTAATTTCGCGGGCAAAGATAGCGTGGCTTTGCGAGATACACAAAAAAAACGGGGGGATTTTGCACAGGTTCCGAAAAAATGCGTATCTTTGCGCGAACGTTTAAAACAAAGTCACATGAAAAAGTACCTAATTGTTATTCTCTTAGCCTTAGTGCTTCCGCTAAGCGCCTGCAACGAACAGAAGAAAGAACAGAAAAACAACCCCAGTATGGAAACGACAGTAAAGAAAGACTTCATGGAACTGGCAGCTGGACGCTACTCGGTACGCCACTTCGCCTCGACGCCCGTCGAGCAGGAGAAGGTTGACCTCATCCTCGAGGCAGGCAAGCTGGCTCCCACGGCCGTCAACAGCCAGCCGCAGATGATCTACGTCCTCCGCTCGGAGGATGCCATAGCGAAAGCCAACAAGGTGAGCCCCTGCATGTACGGCGCTCCGCAGGCGTTCCTCTTCTGCTACGACGACAACCGCGTCTGCCGCCGCGGCGAGAACGGCAACTTCGGCGAAATCGACGTCACCATCGTCATCACCCACATGATGCTTGAAGCCTACAACCTAGGCCTCGGCACCTGCCCCGTCGGAGCCTTCAACGCCGATGAAGCTAAGCGCCTCTTCGAACTGCCCGACAACATCCACCCCGTGCTGATGATGCCCTTCGGCTACCCTGCCGACGACGCCAAACCATCAGACCGCCACACCACCTACCGCAAGATGGATGAGATGGTGGAATACAAATAAGTGGTAAAAACGGCACATTTACTTTCGGCATTTGGTTAAAAAAAGCCAAATGCCGAATCTTTTTTAATAAAATTGATGGCAAGAATTTAAGAGTTATGTATTTTTGTGCCGTATGAAAAAACATGTCATCTGGCTATTGAGTATCGTGATAGGGCTATCGTGCGTAGCCCTGCTCGTCTTGCAAGTCCGCTACATCAACGAAATGCGTTCGATGCGGCGCCAGCAGTTCGAGGAATCCGTCAAGCGCAGCCTCTATGCAACGGCTCACAACCTTGAGGTTTATGAGACCATGGACTATCTGGAAAAAGACGCTATACAGACGGAGCGTAACGCCCGCCGTAGCCAAGGACAGGAGGAGAGCCACGAGTATAACATCCAGATGAAGGACGGCCGGATTTCAGCCTTCGAGTTCCACTCCATCACCCTGCCGCCGAAACCGCAGGCGCAGGTGAAAGGCGACGCCGCCATCCCGCAGACCTCACAGTCGCTCCAGGACATCATCCGCAAGCGCTATGCCAACCAGCGGGCCCTGATGGACGAGGTCATCTACAACATCCTCTACACCGCCAGCAACAAGCCGCTCAGCCAGCGTATTGACTTCCAGCGGCTCGACCGTGACCTGCAGACCGAACTGCTCAACAACGGCATCACGCTCGACTACCACTTCACCGTCAGTACCTCCGACGGGCGGCTGGTCTATAGTTGTCCTGACTACGCCGAGAAGCGCCACGGAGCCACCTACTCGCAAATTCTCTTCCGCAACGACCCACCCAACCGTATGGGCGTGCTGAAGATACACTTCCCTGAAGCCAACAAGTACATGTTCAACTCGCTGCGCTACGTGCTGCCTGCCATCATCTTCACCCTCATCCTGATGGTGACGTTCAGCTATGCCCTGTGGATTATCTCGCGCCAGAAGAAACTGACGGAGGTGAAGAACGACTTCATCAACAACATGACGCACGAGCTGAAGACCCCCATCAGCACCATCTCGCTAGCGGCTCAGATGCTGGGCGACCCAGGCGTCACGAAGTCGCCTGAAATGTCGCGCCACATATCGGGCGTCATCAACGACGAGACCAAGCGCCTGCGCTTGCTGGTGGAGAAGGTGCTGCAGATGTCAATGTTCGACCGCCAGAACACCTCGCTCAAGCTGCGCGACCTTGACGCCAACGAGACTATTGCCGGCGTGGTACACACCTTCGAACTGAAGACTCAGAAATACGGCGGCACGCTTACGGCCTCGTTAGACGCAGCCGACGCCGTAGTGGCTGCCGACGAAATGCACTTCACTAACGTCATCTTCAACCTCCTCGACAATGCCGTGAAGTATCGCCGCGAGGACACTCCGCTGGAGCTGAAGGTCAGCACGTGGAACGACGGAGGAAAGCTCTGCATCGCCGTCAAGGACAACGGCATCGGCATCAAGAAGGAAAACCTCAAGCACATCTTCGACCGCTTCTACCGCGTCCACACAGGCAACCAGCACGACGTGAAGGGCTTTGGCCTCGGACTGGCCTACGTAAAGAAAATCGTCACCGACCTCAAAGGCTCCATCCGTGCCGAGAGCGAACTGGGCGCAGGAACGACGTTCATCATTACCCTACCCCTCCTGGAATCATAACCGTAAATGATAATAATAGTATTAACCCTTAATTCCAATCAACTATGGGCGACAAATTGAAAATCCTACTTTGTGAAGACGACGAGAACCTCGGCATGCTGCTGAGGGAGTATCTCAACGCGAAAGGCTACGAGACAGACCTCTGTCCCGATGGCGAAGCCGGCTACAGGGCCTTTGTGAAAAGCAAATACGACGTCTGCGTACTCGACGTGATGATGCCGAAGAAAGACGGTTTCACGCTGGCCAAGGAAATCCGCGAACTCAACACCGAAGTCCCTGTCATCTTCCTGACAGCCAAGACCATGAAGGAAGACGTTCAGGAAGGCTTCCGTCTGGGTGCCGACGACTACATTCCCAAGCCCTTCAGCATGGAAGAGCTTACCCTGCGCATCGAGGCTATCCTGCGCCGTGTCCACGGTCAGAAGACCAAGACGGTCACGGTCTACCGCTTCGGCGCCTTCACCTTCGACACGCAGAAGCAACTGCTCTCCATCGGCAACGAGCAGCAGAAGCTCACCACCAAGGAGTCGGAACTGCTGACCCTGCTCTGCGCACATGCCAACGACATCCTCCAGCGCGAGTATGCCTTGAAGACCATCTGGATTGACGACAA
>DBYJ01000032.1:28380-28546 GCA_002309805.1 Bacteroidales bacterium UBA1189
GGCAAGGGCTACAAGCTCATCGCTCCTCAGGTGGAGGAGGAAGCGTGATTCCGCACGCTAAAACTCAGCAACAGAAAAAGAGGTTGACACGAAAATGTCAACCTCTTTTCCATCAAATCTATCCAATTATTATTAAACCCTGTGGGTGAAGATGGATTCGAACCAC
>DBYJ01000028.1:0-653 GCA_002309805.1 Bacteroidales bacterium UBA1189
GCAAAGATAGGGCGACTTTTTGTTTCCCGCAACAAAAACAGGAAAAAATTTCGGTTTCGCGGCATTTTTTTTGTTTTTTTGCGTCGGGTATAGTACCTTCGCAGCGGAAATAATATGAATGGTGAATTAGAAAATAGGGTTTTCCCTCGCGGATGTAGGCTCATCCACTTTCCGACGCACGACGACAGCCGAGGCTGCCTTGCCGTAGGCGAGGCGCAGCAGCAGATTCCGTTCGTACCGGAACGTGTGTTCTGGATCTACGGCGTTCCTGAAGGGCAGGCGAGAGGAGAGCATAGCCACAACGAGTGCACCGAGGTTGTCGTGCCCGTCTGTGGTGCTTTTGATATGCTGGTTGACGACGGCGAGCGGCGCATCACCATTCGCATGGATTCTCCCCGGACGGGTATTCTCATCCCGCCTTCTGTATGGTGCCGGCTGGAGAACTTCGCTCCAGGTACCGTCTGCGTGGTTTTTGCCTCGCACCCCTATAATGCTTCAGGCTATACGAACGACTATGCCGAGTATCGTGCCGGTATTGTTCACATCGTCCCCTACGACAACACCCATGCCGATGAGTGGAACGCATTTGTAGCCGCGTCGAAGAACGGCACCTTCCTTCTCGACCGCCGTTATATGGACTATCATGCCGACCG
>DBYJ01000028.1:670-21429 GCA_002309805.1 Bacteroidales bacterium UBA1189
AAAAAAGGAGAGCTCATCGCCGCCCTTCCTGCCAATTGGGAGGAGGAAGAGAGAGCCGTCTGTTCGCATGGAGGGCTTACCTACGGCGGGCTGATACTCTCGTCGCATATCACGGCGGTAGAGGCGTTGGAAGTTTTCAGTTGTGCGATGGACTGGTTCCAGAATACTCTTGGAGCCGCACGCTGGGTGTATAAGCCCATGCCCTACATTTATCACCGTCTGCCAGCGGAAGAAGACCTCTACGCCCTGTTCCGTTTGGGCGCTACACTCCACAGTCGTGCCATCTCCTCCGTCGTTGACCTGAAGGATCGTCTGCCCATGCGCGAGCTGCGCCGACGGGGCGTGAAGAAAGCACTTGGGGCAGGCGTTACCTGTACGGAAAGCACGGACTTTACAGCCTTCTGGCCCATCCTCGCCGAGGTGTTGCAGACGAAGCACGGACGCACCCCCGTCCACACGCTAGATGAGATGCTGCTGCTCCACGAACGCTTCCCTGAAAACATCCGTCTCTTTTTGGCTCTTGGCTCGGACGGCAATCCGTTAGCGGGGACGGTGGTCTATGAGACGGAGCGTGTCGCCCATGCCCAGTACATCGCGGCTTCGGCAGAGGGAAAGGCGCTGGGTGCACTCGACTGCCTCTTCGACTGGCTCATCACCGAGCGCTATGCCGACAAGGCCTATTTCGACTTCGGCATCTCCACCGAACAGGGCGGAACGTGGCTCAACGAGGGCTTGCTGTTCCAGAAAGAAGGTTTCGGCGCCCGGGCAGTGGTGTACGATGCCTACGAAATCCGGTTCTAAGCGTTTTTTTCGCTTTTTTCTTGTTTTAAAAAAATACATGCTGTACTTTTGTGGCTGAAAAAATGTAAGCATAATGAAAAAACATTTTTACTTAACCTTATTAGCCCTTATCTGTCTTACGGGATGCGTTGAGGAAATCGACACGAGTAACCGCTACACGTTCACGGGCGAAACCGTCGGTAGTTTTCTGGAAAAGAACGAGGACCTATATGGTGATTTCAACTACATGCTGCGTCGTACAGGCCTCATGAGCCTGTTGAAGGCCTACGGCACATACACTTGCTTCGCTCCCACGAATGAAGCTGTCGAGCGCTACCTCTTCCAGCAGGATAGCATCTACCGCGCCTCGCTGCAACCCGGCTCGCGCCGAGTGGTGTGGACGGGCATCACCTCGCCCCGGCTCGAGGACCTTACCGACTCCATGTGTACCGTCATTGCCAATACCCATGTGCTGCCCAAAGGCTTTCTCACTACGGAAATGGAGGGTGATGTCGTGCCAGCCATGAACCTCAACGACCGTTTCCTCACCATGAGCTTCGGCGTCGATGAGAATCAGCATAGCATCATGTTTATCAATGGCGCTCGCTTGACTATCTGTGACCAGGAACAGGAGAACGGCGTCATCCACACGGTGGCTGATGTCCTCAACCCCTCCACCAATACCCTCCCCGCGCAGATTTCCGAGATGCCCTTCCTCAGTATCTTCTCCGATGCCCTTGCCCGGACGGGGCTTGAAGACTCCTTGCAACTCTATAAGGACGATACCTATACCGATGCCGACAAATGGGCTTCGAATGCCGATATGAGTGGCGGTTCGCTGCCGTACCCGCCTAATCGCTACTACGGCTATACCGCCTTCTGCGAGCCCGATAGCGTCTTCCACGCCAATGGCATCTACAACATCGAGGATCTCTATGCCAAGTGCAAACTCTGGTATCCCCAAGCCACCGACCCCGACTTCCATAGCGAAAACAACGCCCTCTGGCAGTTCGTCGCCTACCATCTGCTCAACTACCACCTGCTTTATACGCGTCTGGTGTGCTATAACATCGTCGGCAAGACCAGCAAGACTTCATACAAGTCCGAGAACCACTTCCCCCGTACCGCCGACCGCTACGAGCACTACGAGACTCTGCAGGGCACCATGTTGAAAATCATGATGCCGCGCAGCAGCGAGATTATCGGCGTTGACCAGAATGGCTACACACGCGACTACCGCAATACCATCTTCCTCAACTACTCGAAGGAGGTCACGCGCAACAGCGTCCCTGCCAATCCCTGGGACATTACCGTGACGTCGCGTACGAGTTCGCAGCAGATTCCTCTGAACATCCGCATCATGGATCCCTCTGAGGTGTTGGCCGATACGATTCATTATCCCGGCTTCCTGCAGGAGGCGCTTAACGGCTCCATTCACCTCATCGACCATCTGCTTATCTACGACGAAGACATCATGGCGGGCTATGTGCTCAATGGCGTCATCCGTATCGATTATAGCGCTCTGGTGCCTGAGCTGACGAACAATCACCTCCGCTTCTACGACGGCACGGCTAACTACGAGTTTACGTCAGACGTCGGTTTCTTCATCCCCAACGGCTGGAGCAGGCACGTCAAGGTCTTCAGCGACGAGTGTCGCCTCTCTTATTGTCCGCCACGCGACGGATGGGACGAGTATATGGCCGACCTCTGTATCTGTAAGGGACAGTTCGACTTCGCCTACCGCCTGCCGCGAGTCCCGCCTGGGACCTACGAGCTTCGTATTAGTTACATCGGTGGCAGTGAGCGAGGTATTGTGCAGTTCTACGTCGATAACGAGATTACCGGCATCCCTGTTGATAACCGTATCTATGCCGATGACCCGCGCATCGGCTATGTGGCTGATAACCTGACCGACGACAATGGCGTGGCCAACGACAAGCAGATGAAGAACCGTGGCTACCTCAAACTTCCTACCGGCTACTACGCCCCCTACGTCGGTGGTGTTGCCCGCAAGTACACCCACGGCGTCCGTCTGGTCGTTACTACGAAGTATTTCAACAAGGATCCCCATTGGATTCGTATCAAGAATGTCCACGATACCGATAGTGGTTCCGACTTCTACAATCACGACTTCATCGAGCTTGTTCCCGTCAGCTGGCTCCGCCGTGAGGATATCCCCGTTGAAGAACAACGATTGTAAAAAATTTTTTTTTATTTTATTTGTTTGTTTGTTTTTTCTGTGTTATTTTTGCAGCATGAATGAGAGTAGGGCGTAGCCCTCTGTTGAAATAGTACATTGAAAAACAAACGTAATATGAAAAAAAACACATCATTACGCAACGGCATTATCACTTTGATGGTGTCGTGCATGGCATTCTCCGCCTGTGTGGAGGACATTGATACCAGCAACCGTTACACATTCGTGGGCGAAACCGTCGGTAGCTTCCTTGAAAAGAACGCGGATCTTTACAGCGAATTCAACTACATCCTCACCCGCTCGGGTGTGATGAGCTTGTTGAAGGCCTATGGTTCCTACACCTGCTTCGCTCCCACCAACGAAGCTGTCGAGCGCTATCTCTTCCAGCAGGACAGCATCTACAAAGCCTCGCTGGCTCCTGGCTCGCGCAAAGTTGTCTGGACGGGTATAACTTCCCCCAAGCTGGAGGATCTCACCGACTCCATGTGTACGGTTATTTCCAACACCCACGTGTTGCCCCAAGGTTTCCTCACCACCGATATGGAAGGCGACGTCGTTCCTGCCATGAACCTCAACGACCGCTTCCTCACCATGAGTTTCGGTGTCGATGAGAACCTCCACAGCATCATGTATATCAACGGTGCTCGTCTGACGGTTTACGACCAGCAGCAGGAGAACGGTGTTGTTCACACGGTAGCTGACGTCCTTAACCCCTCTACCAACACCGTCCCCACGCAGATTGCTGACATTCCCTTCCTCAGCATCTTCTCCGATGCTCTTGTGCGCACGGGTCTTGAGGACGAACTCCAACTCTATAAGGACGAGAGTTATACCGACTACGACAAGATAGCCACCAAAGCCGACATGGGCGGAGGCTCGGTGCCTTATCCCCCCAGCCGCTACTACGGCTATACCGCTTTCTGCGAGACCGACAGCGTCTTCCACGCCAACGGCATCTGGAACGTCGAGGACCTCTATGCCAAGTGCAAGGTCTGGTATCCTGAGGCTACCGATCCCGACTTCCGCAGCGAGAACAACGCCCTCTGGCAGTTCGTGGCTTATCACCTCCTCGACTGGCATCTCCTCTACACCCGTCTCGTGTTCTACAACCTCAGCGGTCGCTCTACGACTGGCACCTCCTATAAGTCCGAGAACCACTTCTCCAAGTATTCCGACCGCTTTGAGTATTACGAGACCAAGCAAGGCACTCTGTTGAAGATTATGATACCACGCAGCATCGACCTTTCGGCTCCCGATCACGATGGCATCATACGTGAGTACCGCAACACCATCTTCCTCAACTACTCCAAAGAAATTATGCGCAACAGCGTCCCCGCCGATCCTTGGAACGTTACTGTAACGTCGAAGAAGAGCTCGCAGCAGATTCCGGTCAACGTCCGTATCATCGATCCCTCCGAGGCTTTGGCCGACACTGTGCGCTATCCCCGCTTTGCACAGGAAGCCCTCAACGGCTCCATTCATTTGCTCGATAATCTGCTCATCTACGACGAAGACGTGATGGCAGGCTACGTCCTCAACAATATCATCCGTATCGACTGGGCTGCCGTTGTCCCTGAACTCACCAACAACCACCTCCGCTGGTACGACGGTACGGCCGGCTACAAATTTGTGGGAAGCTATTCCGGTTTCTTCATTCCCGACGGCTACAGCAAGCACGTTCGCATCTATTCCGAAGAGTGCCGTCTCTCCTACTATATGCCGAATGACGGTTGGGACGAGTATGAGGGCGATTTGATTACCTGCCGAGGCCCCTACGACTTTGCCTACCGCTTGCCGCGAGTCCCGCCAGGGACGTACGAGATCCGCGTCAGCTCCATCAACGAGCCTGAACGTGGCGTTGTGCAGTATTACATTGATGGCGAGGTCACCGGCATCCCCAAGGACAACCGTATCTACGCTACCGATGCACGTATTGGTTATGTTCCCGACAACCAGACCGACGACAACGGCGTGGCTAACGACAAGCAGATGAAGAACCGTGGCTACCTCAAGCTCCCCATCAGTTACTGGTCAGTTCGGGAAGGCGGTGCAGCACGTAAGTACAATCACGGCGTCCGCATTGTCCTCACCACCAAGTACCTCACTAACGATGTTCATTGGCTCCGTATGAAGAACGTCAACGACAACGATGGTGGTAGCGACTACCTGAACCACGACTACTTCGAGCTCGTTCCCGTCAGCTGGCTCCGCCGCGAGGACATCCCCCTCGACGAACAGCGCCAGTAACCATTGGTAAGCGAAGGGCTGAGCCCTGCCTGAAAAAAGGAAATCCCTTTTAAGGGAACCTTATCATAAATTTTCTTTGAGACGCGGCATGCCGCGTCTCTTTTTTGATTATGGCCTTGTAGGAGAGAGAATTAGCGTAGTGAAGTTGTTCCAGTTCCAGTTGTTCCAATTAAAAATCGGATGGCCAACACTTCGTTCTTAATTCTCCTTTTATTATATATATATTTAATATATAATCAGTTATATATAATATATAAAGAAAAGAGGGGGAATTGGGATAGTCGAAAAAACAATTGGAACAACTGGAACTGGAACGCTCGGCAGTCCAAGTCTTTTCTAATGCGCAGAATTACAACGTGCTATAGCGCCTCCAATCCTTCTTTGCCCTTGACGGGAGCTTTGAGCAGGGACAGAAAACTTCCAATTTTTCCTCTAAAAGGCCTCAGAAAAAGCAGGGGGGATCCCCCTGCACGCCGATTCTGCTGACAGAGTTTAACCTCGTGCCGTCAGAGTTTGATTCTATTTTGCCAGAGTTTGATTCTAAATTTTTAGCGTTTGATTCTATTTCGCCAGAGTTTAACGCTATTTTTACGCGAGCGGGATATACCGTGTGAAAAAACTCAAAAATACTGACTTTTCTTTCGCTTAATCCTTTTTTTGTCACTACCTTTGCAACTTCAAAAAGAATAAGATGAAACGTCTCGCCCTTCTGCCCCTCCTGTTCCTCTGCGTCACGCTTGCGGCGCAGACGGAGGACGACGTGGCTCAGCTGGTGACGTATGCTGCGCGCATCAACTACTTCAACCGCCTCTGTCCGCAGGAGAAAGTCTATCTCCATCTTGACAACACGGCATACTTCCAGGGCGAGACCATCTGGTATGCCGCTAATGTGGTGGATGCTACTACGGGAGTCGAAGCTGCCAGCAAGGTGCTCTATGTGGAGTTGCTTTCGCCGACGGGCGTAGTGCTGAAGCAGCAGAAGCTGAAGGTGGTTGACGGGCGTTGTCATGGTTCTTTTTCTCTTATTGATACCTCCGTGGAGGAGGCTGTGACATTGCGCGGCGCTATTGGCTACCCCAGCGGCTACTACCAGATCCGTGCCTACACGCGTGCCATGCTCAACTTCGACGATGCCGGCGTCTTCTCGCGCGTCATCCCCGTCTATAAGGCTCCCGAGGAAGAGGGCGAATACGATGATCCCGTCATGCGCCAATACAACGGCAAGGAGACTAACCGTCCCGAGCCGAAGCGCTCGGAGAAGCTTGACGCACTCAACATCACCTTCTATCCCGAGGGCGGACATCTCATCAGCGGCCTTCCCTGCCGCATCGCTTTCAAGGCTACCGACAAGCAGGGGCATGGCGTCAGCATCGAAGCCTTGACGGATGCCGATGGGAACTCGCTCTCCATTCCCCTCCAGCACAATGGCATGGGCAGTTTCACCTTCACTCCTGGTAAGAGGGCGCAGAAGGTGCAGGCTGTTTATGAGGGCACGTCCTACACCTTCACCCTGCCTGAACCTGATTCGGAAGGATGCACGCTACAAATAATGGGGTCCACGAGTCAACAAGTCCACGAGTCTACGAGTGGGGGGCGAAGCTCAACACGTCAGCAAGTCAACGAGTCCACAAGTGGAGATAGTCTTATCGTCAACTTTGCTGCTGCGGGAGGTCCCTCGAAAAAGCTGCTGGCTTATACCCTCACTTCGCAGGGGAAGTGCCACGTTGTGGATACGCTTACCATCGGCACGCGAGGCTGCACCCGTACCATCACTACCGCATCCCTTCCTACGGGCGTCTATCAGTTGACGCTCTTCGACGTCAAGGGAGCCGTCTATGCCCAGCGCCTGCTCTTTATCGACAACGGCATCCAAACCGAAACCATCTCCGTTACTGCCGAAAAGGCCGAAATCCATCCCTTCGATGAAATCCGACTGAATTTGAAAGCCTCATCTAAATCCTCCCCTGAAGGGAAGGACTTTAAGTCACCCCTCCTTCAGGAGGGTTGCTCTCCCCCGATAACGGGGGAGTCGGAGGGGGTGCAAAGACCATTGAAGGGGGAGGCTCTTACCTTCTCTCTTGCTGTGCGTGATGCGGCTGACTATGGCACCGCCTACCGCGACGACATCCGCACCTATATGCTCCTCTCTTCCGAACTGAAGGGATTGATAGAGGAACCGGGGTGGTACTTTGAAAGTGAACAGAGATCAGTGAACAGTGAACAGATAATGGCTAAGGAGCCGCAAACCAAGGTATCATCTGATCACTGTTCACTGTTCACTGATCACTCAAGGCTTGCGGCTCTCGACCTCCTCATGCTCGTGCAGGGCTGGACACGCTATAACTGGCGGCAAATGGCGGGGGTGGAGCCGTTTGAAATCCGTCATTATACGGAGAGCCAGCTTGTGGTTGACGGCTGGGCCTTCAGCCGTATTAAGGAGACGCCCCTTGCCGATGTGAAGATTGCCGTCCGCCTTACTGCCCAGGACCGCCAGCAACGTCAGGAGGCAACTGTCACTACGGATAGTCTCGGCTACTGGAGCGTCGGCGTGGAGGACTTCGAGGGCGAATGGGACCTCTATATGGAGACTCGGCAGAAAGGGGATAAGAACGCAATCAAGACCACACGCGTCCGTCTGGAGCGCTCGTCGAAGCCCGCCCTGTATGCCTACGCGCCTATTGAGAAATGGCTGCCGTCCTATACGTGGAACCCCGACGAAATGCTTACCGTAGAGGAGGCGGAAGACCCCGAATACCTGCTTCCCACGGACTCGCACCTGTTGCAGGAAGTGGAGGTTACAGGCCGCCGCAAGTACATCGACTACTATACCTTCAAAGCTTTCGATGCCGAAAAGGATGCCGAGCTGATGCTTGACGAGGGAAGCTACACCTACAAGGTGGAGGACTATCTTCGCGAAAAGGGCTACGATCTTCAGCTCTCGATGGGAGATGTCGGCGACGTTGCAAGTTCCGATGATTATGAGTCCTCACGTCTGAATTACTTCAAAAATATGGTAAAGGCTGCGCCCATCAATAATCGTCGCACCTTCTGGTACATCCACGAGGGCAAGGTCAATCGCACCGCCCCTTCGTACTTCGCCGGTTATGCCCTTGACCTTGAGGAGGTGAAGAGCATCATCGTCTATGACGACCCTTGGGTTTATGAGACTTTTCCTGGCATCACAGACCTTTTGACGAAACAGGAGATAGATGAAATAGCCAATACCAATCGGCAAGAGGAGGGGGATCCCTTTTCACCCGGCATGTACGTGATTGACATTGAACTTAATCCCTCCCGCAAACGTCGTACCTATGTGGATAAGAATGCCCGTTCCACCTCCTTCGAAGGCTATACGCCCGTTATGGAGTTCTACGCTCCCACCTATCCCAACGGCCCTATTCAGGGCGACACGGACTATCGTCGCACCATCTACTGGAATCCCGAAGTCACTACCGATGCCGATGGCCACGCCTCCGTTTCTTTCTATAATAACGGCTACTCCCGCGCCCTCACCATAAGCGCCGAAGGTATGACGCAAGACGGCGTACCGATTATCAACCAATAAAAAATCCCTATCTCACAACCCCCTGAAGAAAGGCTTTTTCCGCCATGCGTAAAAGGCTCGTTTTCTGTGCGGAATCAAAGGATAGAATATTTTCATCGCAATGGTTAAATGTTTTCACTGCAATGAAAGAAAGTTTTCACTGCGATGAAAGAAAGTTTTCATTGCAATGGTTAATTCTTTTCATCGCGATGAAAAAACGGTAATCCCTGATGCTGGCTTTTGCACGTCAGCTATTTTGCAAAGCAAAATAATTTTTCGCTGAAAAAGCAGCTTTTCATTTGGCAGTTTGCAGCAAATTGTGTACTTTTGCACTTTCTTTTGAAAGTCAACTAGTAAATAAGCCAACAAGTCAACAAGAAATGGATAAAAAATTTGCTGAATATGGTATGCTGAACCTTGCGGATGTGGCTCGTGAGGTGCTGGAGAAGTGGGACAGGCAGGACGTCTTTGCGCGTAGCGTGACTGAGCGCGAGGGTTGCCCGTCGTTCGTGTTCTACGAAGGCCCCCCCTCCGCTAACGGCATGCCCGGCATCCACCACGTGATGGCCCGCAGCATCAAGGATACCTTCTGCCGCTATAAGACGATGAAGGGCTACCAAGTCGCCCGCAAGGCGGGTTGGGATACTCACGGCCTGCCCGTCGAGCTTGGCGTGGAAAAACTGCTCGGCATCACGAAGGAGGATATCGGCAAGACCATCAGCGTCGATGACTATAACCGCCATTGCCGCGAGGAGGTGATGAAATATACGAAGGAGTGGACCGACCTGACGCACAAGATGGGCTATTGGGTGGACCTTGACCATCCCTACATCACCTACGACAACCGCTATATCGAAACCCTCTGGTGGCTGCTGAAACAGCTCTATCAGCAGGATTTGCTCTATAAGGGTTACACCATCCAGCCGTACTCGCCCGCAGCAGGTACGGGCTTGAGCAGCCACGAGCTGAACCAGCCCGGCTGCTACCGCGACGTGAAGGACACTACCGTTACCGCCCTCTTCCGCATGACCGACCCGAGGCCGGAGATGACGGAGTGGGGCACGCCCTGCTTCATCGCCTGGACCACCACGCCCTGGACGCTTCCGTCGAACACGGCTCTCTGCGTGGGTCCCGACATCGACTACGTGGCTGTGCAGACCTACAATCCCTACACGGCTGAGCGCGTGACAATCGTCATGGCTGAGGCTCGCATGGAGGCTTACCTGAAGGGCGAGCGCGTGGAGACGATGGACGAACTGCTGGCGCTGGACGCCCGGCTGAACGAACTGAAGTTCGCCCCCTATCGCGTGGTAGGCCGCTACAAAGGCGCTGACCTCGTGGGGATGCACTACGCTCAGCTGATGCCTTGGGTGAAGCCGTTGGAGAAGGTGGATGCCCTCTCGCCGGCCTATGTGCGCGAAGCCGCCGAACAGCATCCCGAGCGGACGTTCACCTATGGGCGCGACACGTTTGTGGAGCTTGCCGACTGCGCCTTCCGCGTCATCGCAGGAGACTACGTGACGACGGAGGACGGTACGGGCATCGTCCACATCGCCCCGACGTTTGGTGCCGACGATGCCAAGGTGGCGAAGGCTGCCGGCGTACCACCCCTCTACCTTATTAATAAGCAGGGTGAGACAAGGCCGATGGTGGACCTCACAGGCAAATACTACCTCATCGAGGAGTGTGCCGAGCCGTTCGTCGCCGCGTGCATGGACACCACGCTCTACAGCCGTCATGCAGGCGACTTCGTGAAGAACGCCTACGACCCGAAGTACAACGTCGGAGGACGCTACGACGAGGCCGCAGCCCAGAAGGACGACGACCTCAACGTCGTGCTTACCGTCGAGATGAAGAAAGAGGGCACCGCCTTCAAGATTGAGAAGCATATCCATAATTATCCCCATTGCTGGCGTACCGACAAGCCCGTACTCTATTACCCGCTCGACAGCTGGTTCATCCGCAGTACAGCCCGCAAGGAGGAGATGATGGAACTGAACAAGACCATCCTCTGGAAGCCCGAGAGTACGGGTACAGGCCGCTTCGGCAAGTGGCTGGAGAACCTGAACGATTGGAACCTGAGCCGCAGCCGCTACTGNNGGGCACCCCGCTGCCCATCTGGCGTAATGCCGAGACGCGCGAGGAGTTGTGCATCGGTAGCGTGGAGGAACTCTACGAGGAGATAGAGCGTAGCGTGGCTGCCGGTTTCATGAAGGAGAATCCCTACAAAAAGGCGGGCTTTGTGCCTGGCGTCTATACGGCGGAGAACTACGACAAAATCGACCTCCATCGTCCCTATGTCGATGATATCATCCTCTGCTCGCCTACGGGTAAGCCCATGAAGCGCGAAACGGACCTCATCGACGTGTGGTTCGACAGCGGCGCTATGCCCTTCGCCCAGATGCACTATCCCTTCGAGAACAAGGAACTCGTTGATAGCGGCGCCGTCTATCCCGCCGACTTTATCGCCGAGGGCGTCGACCAGACGCGCGGATGGTTCTTCACCCTCCATGCCATCAGCACGATGGTGAAGCACTCCGTGGCCTACAAGGCCGTCATCAGCAACGGCTTGGTGCTCGACAAGAACGGCGCCAAGATGTCGAAGCGACTGGGCAATGCCGTCGATCCCTTCGGCGCCATCGGCAAGTACGGCGCCGATGCCGTCAGGTGGTACATGATTACCAACTCCAGCCCTTGGGACAACCTGAAGTTCGACGAAAAGGGCGTCACGGACGTCATCGGCAAGTTCTTCGGCACGCTCCACAACACTTACAAATTCTTTGCTCCCTACGCCAACCTCGACGGTTTCCGCTACGCCGAACGGGAGGTGCCCGTCAGCGAGCGCCCCGAGATTGACCGCTGGATACTGAGCGAACTCAATTCGCTCATCCGTAGCGTCGATGCCTGCTACGCCGACTACGAGCCGACGAAGGCGGGACGCCTCATCAGCGACTTTGTAACCGATAACCTCAGTAACTGGTACGTCCGCCTCTGCCGCAAGCGCTTCTGGGGCGCAGGCTACACCGAAGATAAGCTGGCTGCTTACCAGACGCTTTACGTCTGTCTGGAAACCGTCGCCCGCCTGATGGCGCCCATCGCTCCGTTCTATGCCGACAAGCTCTATACCGACCTCGTTAGCGTCACAGGACGCGACGATGTGTGTAGCGTTCACCTCGCCCGCTTCCCCGAAGCCGACGAGAACGTTATCGACCGCGAGCTGGAACTTCGCATGGAGCTGGCACAGAAGGTGTCGTCGATGGGTCTTGCCCTGCGCAAGAAAGTGAACATCATCGTCAAGCAGCCGCTTCAGAAGCTGATGATTCCCGCCACGGGTGAGATGAAGACCCGTCTGGAAGCCGTGGGTGCGCTCATCATGAACGAGGTGAACGTAAAGGAAATCGACTTTGTGGAGGGTGCTGAGGGCATTCTGGTAAAGAAGGTGAAGTGCAACTTCAAGGTGCTGGGCAAGAAGTTCGGCCCGTTGATGAAGCAGGTGGCTGTGGCCGTCTCCTCGATGACGCAGGCGCAGATAGCCCAGTTGGAGGCTGACGGACGCATCACCCTCCCGCTCCCTGAGACGACGCAGTTGGCAGAAATTGAGTCTGACGAAGTGGAAATCTACAGCGAGGATATTCCTGGCTGGGTGGTAGCCAACGAGGGCGTGCTGACTGTGGCGCTCGACATCGTTGTTACCGAGGAGTTGCGCCTTGAAGGCCTGGCCCGCGAACTGGTGAGCAAGATACAGAACATCCGCAAGGCCAGCGGCTTTGAGATCAGCGACCGTATCCGCATCCGCCTTACGTCGGATGCACGGCTCGATGCTTCCGTTGCGGCCCATCGCGACTACATCTGCGGACAGGTGTTGGCCGATAGCCTCGACATCTGCGCCGCTGTTAGCGATACCGCCGAGGAACTCGCCTTCGACGACTTCACCGTCAAGGCAGAAGTGGAGAAGATATAGGAAAATTAAAAATTAGGAACCGATGGAGCAGCGAGAGCAAAGTCAAATTTGTTTGAACTATGCCGAGTCGCGACAGAGGTAGAACGAAGTTCAATTAGGAATAAAAACTATACCGCTATGGCAGAGAAAACCCGTTATTCTGACGCCGAACTCGAAGAGTTCCGCGCCATCATTCTGGAGAAGTTAGAGCTGGCCAAGAGAGACTACGAGAACCTGAAAGACAGTCTGATGAATAAAGACAACGACGATCAGGATACCGCCCCCACCTACAAAGTATTGGAGGAGGGTGCCAACACTTTGGCCAAGGAGGAAACCATGCGTCTGGCTCAGCGCCAGATGAAGTTTATCAACGATCTGCAGGCAGCTCTCGTACGCATCGAGAACAAGACCTACGGCATCTGCAAGGTGACGGGCAAACTGATTCCGGCCGAACGTCTCCGCGCCGTGCCCCATGCCACCATGAGTATTGAGGCTAAGCAAGCTTCCAAGAAACGCCGCTGATGAAGACGGGGAAGAAAAACGACGTCCTGCTGGTCTCCATTCTGGCCTCCCTTTTGCTCGTTATCGACCAGGTCCTCAAGATTCTGGTCAAGACGAACATGCGGCTTTACGAAAGCATCCACATTACCGATTGGTTCTACATTTATTTCACGGAGAACAACGGTATGGCTTTTGGAATGGAGCTATTTGGCAAACTGTTCCTTACTTCGTTCCGCATTATTGCTGTAGCCTTTATCATCTGGTATTTGGTGAAGATTGTGGGTAAGGGCTTTCCGAAGGGCTATCTGGTTGCCGTCAGCCTGATTATTGCCGGTGCTGCGGGGAATATTATCGACTGCCTCTTTTACGGCGAGCTTTTCAACGTCAGCACGCCGCAAAGCGTGGCTTCGTTCGTGCCGTGGGGAAACGGCTATTCGGGATTGTTCTACGGCAAAGTGGTTGATATGCTTTACTTCCCCCTTGTGGAATGGGATTGGCCATCGTGGGTGCCTCTGCTTGCAGGCAAGCACTTTATCTTCTTTAGCCCTATCTTCAACTTCGCCGATTCGTGCATTACCGTGGGGCTCTTCATGGTCATCCTTTTCTTCAACCGCTGCCTTAGCCTCACACCTCCCGTCCGTCATCGGAAGCATTAACAACAGAAAAAATGAAAAAAAGAATGTCCCGTATGCAGCGCTCTAAAAGCAAAGCATTTTCCTTTTCTTTTTTCATTCTTCATTTTTCATTGTTATTCCTGTTTGTTGGTTGTAAGGTAGAACGGCCGAAGGAGGTGCTTCCGCCGTCGAAAATGGAGGATGTGCTCTACGACTATCATCTGGCGCAGGTGATGGGTGGCGAGATGACGGGAGAGAATATGTACAAGCGCGGACTCTACATCGACTACGTCTTTAACAAACACCACATTACCCGCGCACAACTCGACTCGTCGCTGGTGTGGTATGCTCGTAACCCGAAGGAACTTTCTGCGATTTACGAACGGCTGACTGCCCGTAATGAGCGCGAAATGGAGTACATCAAACAGCGTCAGTCCATGGTGTCGGTACGTGGTGCGCAGCCAATAGAGGGTGATTCGGCTGACCTTTGGTATGAAAGCCGTCACTTTATCCTGACGCCTACGCCACTTGACAACTATCGTTCTGTGTCTATTCCTTTCGACGCCAATTTCCATAAATGCGATACTATTCGTTGGACGTGCGACGTGGTGTTTATTCCTTTTGAAGGAGATTCAACAAGAAAGGCTGTCGCCAGTCTGATTGTGCGTTACGCGAATGATTCCACCCTTGCTCGCGACGTAGTGGTGACAGAGGGCACACCGGTGAGCATTACGTTGCATAATTCGGATTCCGTCAACGTGAAGAATGTCACGGCAGGCGTTTACTTCCAGAGCAAAACCCACTCCGACCATCTTGTGGTTGCCCACAACCAATTGATGCGTTATCACACGCTGCCCCCGAAGGACACAACAACGATTGTCTCTGCTGCAGCTGATACCTCGTCCGTCTCGAAGAAAGGGCGCGCTTCTAAAAAGACGCGGACAAAAAGTGTGAAGTCTTCATCAAAGGAAGAGAAAAAAGAAGCCGTTCCTCCGAAGAAGAACGTGAAACAGCCGGAGAATGTACGTCAGACTATTGAAGAATAATCCGTATTTTGTTTATTGAAAAGCCCTCCGGCGGAACTCTGCGCAGGTGATGGCTGTGGCAATGGCGACGTTGAGCGATTCGCCCGTTGTGGCATTGGCGGGGTGGGGAGGAATGAATAGCTTTTCCGTCACAAAACGGCTGACGGCAGGCGAGATGCCCTTTCCCTCGTTGCCCATAATGATAAGGCCGTTTGATGAGAGCGGATGGCGGTAGATGTTTTCCCCCTCAAGGAATGTGCCATAGACAGGGGTTCCCGCAGGACGCTGGGCGAGGAAAGAGGGCAAGTCGGTATAATTGACGCTAACGCGGGCAATGGAGCCCATGGTCGCCTGTACCACCTTGGGGCTAAAGGCATCGGCTGTGCCTGGTGAGCAGATAACCTGTCGGATGCCGAACCAATCGGCTGTGCGGATGATTGTGCCGAGATTCCCCGGATCCTGCACATCGTCCAAAACCAAAGATAACTCTGCTCCCACTTGTTGGCTTGTTAACTTATTTACTTGCTGACCCTCCCTTTCAAATACCCCCAGCACCTCTTGCGGCGTTTTCAGGAAACTGGCTTTTGCCAGTTCGTCGTCTGTGACCTCAATAATCTCGGTGTGGGCAGGAACGGCTCCGTGCTCCAACCACGTCCTCGTCGCAACGATAAAGCGGGGCGTGAAGTAGGGTAGCAGGTCACCAACAACCTTTGGCCCTTCGGCTACGAAGAGGCCTTCTGACTGGCGGTTTTTCTTTAGTTCCAGCGAACGGATGAGTTTTAACTTGGCTTTACTGAGCATTTCGGCCGCGAATTTAATAAAAAAGAAGATAGGAAGGATGGAAAATGAAAAAAAAGCGCTAATTTTGCAAGAACTTTTCGGATAGCATGAGTAGAAGGGTGAAAAGAGTACGTTGGATGAGTGGAGTAGTGCTTGTGGTACTGCTCCTTTCATCGTGCAGCGTCAACAAATTCCTGCCTGATGACGGCTATCTGCTTGATGAGGTAGAGATGGTGTCGACAGATAAGAAGGTGCCTGCCTCGTCGTACAAAAGTCAGGTGTTACAACGCCCCAACACCCGCCTTCTGGGACTTGTGCGTTGGCCGATGCATCTCTATTGCCTTTCAGGGAAGGCGGATAACTACGTGAACCGAACCATCCGCAAACTGGGCGAAAAACCTCGTATCTACAATGCTGCCCAAACCGAACAAAGTACCCTCAACATCCGCCGAAACTTGGTCAGCAAGGGCTATTTGAAAGCTAACGTGGCCTCAGAAACCACGACTAAGGGACGCAAGGCGAAGGTGACCTATACCATCGACCCGGGGGGATTGTACACGGTGCGCTCCATCCGCTGGATGGGTAGGGATTCCGAACTGCTGGACTGCGTGTTGGCTGACACGGCAAACTCTCTGCTCGCGCGTCAAATGCCCTTTAATTCGACTGTGCTTGACAACGAACGCCTTCGTATCACAGACCTCCTTCACAATCAGGGGTTCTATACCTTCCAGAAAGACAATATCTACTTTACGGCAGATACCGCGCGTGGAAGCACGGACGTTGACCTTCAAGTGCATGTCAGGACCAGCTTCAAACGCTACACTATCGATAGCGTCCGTTACGAGATGAGCGACTATCCCTTCATGCGTCAGCGCTTGCTGGAGAGTCATTCCCTCATTCGTCCTGGACAGATCTACAATGCCCAACGCGTAAAGGGGACGTACCGCTCGTTCTCCCGCTTTGGCGCAGTAAAGTATACGAATATCAACTTCACCGAGACGTCCGACAGCACACTCTCGTGCCTTATCTCTGTGTCGCCTGCCAAGCGCATGTCCGTCAGTCTAGAATTAGACGGTACCAATACCGCTGGCGACCTTGGTGTGTCAACAGCGCTTTCCTTTACGAACCGCAACCTGTTCCACGGCTCGGAGCTGCTTACTCTTAAGCTCCGTGGTGCCTATGAGACCATCACCCAGCTACAGGACTATTCTGGTGACCATTATATCGAGTACGGCGCCGATATGGGGCTGAACTTCCCAAAGCTCATCCTCCCCTTCGTCACCGACCGCTTCCAAGCACGTAGCCGCGCCTCCACCCAGCTCGATTTCGGATGGAACTCGCAGGACCGCCCTGAATTTACCCGTCGTGTCCTCTCGGCCGGTTGGGGCTTCCTTTGGAACAGTTCGCGTAATCTCCAACACCGATTCGACTTGCTTGGCGTCAACTTCGTCTCCGTGCCCGTCAAGGATCAGTACTTCATCGACAATTATCTCAACCAGTATAATAGCCGTAATTCCATCCTCAAGTTCAATTATGAGGATCTCTTCATCATGCGCACGGGCTATTCGTTCTACTACAACTCCATGCCCACGTTGGTGGACCGTAACTCTTTCTTCGCCTACTATTCGTTGCGTGCCGGCATTGAGACGGCGGGCAACCTGCTATACGGCCTTTCGCACCTCACCCATGCTGCGCAGGATTCCCTCGGGCAGTATCGCGTGGGCGGTATTGCCTATGCTCAGTATGTAAAAGGCGACTTTAGTTGGACAGTTAACTTCAACATCAACCAGCGCAACAGCATTGTGACCCATCTCGCGGCGGGTGTTGCCTTCCCCTATGGGAATGCGCGCATGCTCCCCTTTGAGAAACGCTATTACGCGGGTGGCGCCAACAACGTGCGAGGATGGTCACTCCGCAGCCTCGGCCCAGGCAGCTACGTCACGCGCGATGGCACCATCGACTACATCAACCAATCAGGTGACATGCGCCTTTTCGGCAGTATCGAGTATCGTCCTCACCTCTTCTGGAAGATTGATGGCGCTCTCTTTGTCGATGCCGGCAACATCTGGACCATATATGACTACGATGACCAACCAGGCGGGCAATTCCACCCCGATGCCTTCTGGCGTCAGATTGCTGTGGCCTATGGTGCCGGTGTGCGCCTTGACCTCAGCTTCATCGTCGTTCGTTTCGATGCGGGCATGAAGGCCATCAACCCCGCTTATGCCAGCGGTCCCCAGCGTTATCCCATTGTGAATCCTAACTTCAAGCGCGATTTCGCCTGGCATTTCGCCGTTGGCTATCCATTCTAGCAAATAAGTAATATGAAGATACAATTTATTAGCCTTGCCTCCGGCAGTTCGGGCAACTGCTACTACTTGGGCGTTGCTCCATCCGAAACCCCTCTTTTGGAAAAGGAGGGTGAGGCTTACGGCATTTTCATTGATGGCGGCATCGCTGTGCGCACTATTCGTCAGGATTTGCGCGCCGTCGGCATACCTTTCGAGCGTGTCTCGGCCGTCTTCGTGACCCACGACCATGCCGACCACATCAAGGCACTCGGTACTCTCGGCGAGCGTTGCAACCTGCCCATTTATGCCACGCGCGAAACCCACGTCGGCATCAACCGCAACTATGTCACTACGCAGAAACTCATCTCTTCCATGCACTATGTCGAGAAGGACGTTCCTCTCCGCTTCCGCGACTTTACCCTCACCCCTTTCGCCGTGCCCCACGATGCCAACGATACCGTCGGCTACTGCGTAGAAATCTTTGGCCGAACGTTCGTCTTCGCTACAGATACCGGTCATATAACCGACACCGCTTCCGCATATATCGACCGAGCCAACTACCTCATCATAGAGGCTAACTATGATCCCGATATGCTGCGGCGCGGCCCCTATCCTCCCCACCTCAAACGTCGTATCACAGGACCCAACGGTCATCTTAGCAACGAGGAAACTGCTGCCTATTTGGCCGAGCATCTTGCTCCCCACACCTCCCACGTTTGGCTTTGCCATCTTAGTGCTGAAAACAATCACCCCGACCTTGCCTACAAGACCGTTGAGTGGCGTCTCCGCGAGCGCGGCATTATTGCCGGCAAGGACTTCCATCTCGCAGCCCTCAAGCGCACCACCCCCTCCGATCTCTTCGAGTTCGAAGTAGAATAGATTGCTGATTGTGGTTTTTGCTTTTAAAGTGACGGGTTATTAACCTTCGTTTCCTATAACAAACGGGTCTTTCGCAGGGCAGTTTCCTTTTTAACCTGTCACTATAGACGAAGTGCGTTGCTCAGTCTTGCCCTGTTTTTTGCAGTCCGCTAACGTTTTTTTATCAAACGTTATTTCTCCAGAGTTTAACTCTGTGCGCTCAGAATCAAACTCTGTACTATGGGGAAAAAGACGCTGCCGTTATTTACTTTTCCTTTAGCGAAGGAGCTTGGCATTTAGGTGTGTATAACCACATGGAATACTTTTGAGGACAAGACCACATGCAAAGTCCATACTTCCGGTAGCAAGTTCTACGGAACACCAGTTTCCATCCCTCACGTTCTTTCAAATAGTAGCCATTAATCTGATCAGTCATATAATATAGCTTGACAGGGTGGGTCAATTGTTGTTCCAGCAGTTGGATAAAACGCATGAAATAATCCGTTTCGAAAGGACGGAAAAGATAAATCACCGTATATTCATCATATTGCTGACTAAAGGCATCACCTTCTATTAATCGCACCTTGTTCTGAGGAAAACGCTGTAACCACTTGCGGGCGACAGCCGCCGTTGTGGGATTCATCTCTATACCAGTTATGCGGCCAGGGAATTTTCGGCTTAACATGTAGGCCAACAAGCGTCCCTTGCCACATCCCACATCCACAAAACTATCGTCAGCCGTAAAATCCGCGTCAGAAAAGATTTCATCCAGCGTCCAGTAGCAAGTGGCAGAATAAGATGTACCGCCTTCAACACTCGTTGCATCTTTCTTAGCCAACGAAAAGCCACAGATGGAGCGGTCTCGAATGGCATCATATAGTCGCACAATCTGATAGGTCAAGCGCTGATAAATAATCCGCGGGTTTTTTATTGCTTTGATTATTTTATTCATTATACTTTATTTTTTCTTTTGAAACAATACCGTATCTGTTGGTGCTCATCATACCTGCCTCTATTTTGCTTGCAAAAATAAGAAGAAGTAAGCAAAAGGCCAAATGAATATGATCTTTTGTTATTCTTGCGCCCAATTGGCATAAGACAAAAGGGCGTAAGACCTATTTTTGGTCTATTGGGTAACGAGGTTTTAAGAATAATTATCATACTTGATTCGCTGTGCTAACGAAAAAACGCATACTTTTGTGAACTGAAATAGGTTTAGTCATAGGTTTGTATTATGAAAAAATTGATTGTCATTTTATTATCCGATATAGCGGTAATGGGCGGTTTTTGTTCATGTAATTCATATAAATCTTCTGGGGATGCGGCACGCAAGGTGAAGAAAGGGGCGTTTGTGATGTCGGAGAACGACAGTACTTTTGATATTCTGGCTACGGATGTTTATGACAGCATCTCCTTTTCCATGCGTATGGTTGAAGGCGCACAATGGGATATCACCTTGAAAGAAACTGCTGTCAATGAGGGGGAAGAACGCAGTTATGAAACTTGTTATATGGGAGCGAATGATTTGAAATACTGTTTCCATCGGGAGGGATTTGAGGATTCTGACACGCTTTATGGATGGAAAGTCAATTTGCTTAAAGGCAATTCAATCCTCCTAAATAATGAAGGAAACAGTCTGAAAGTCTTCGGCAAAGAGTATGGAAAAAAGGTGACCTTATTTACATCAGATGATAGGCTAATAGCAGAAAAGGCTGTTGACAAGGCAACCCTTGAGTTTCAAATCCCTGCTGGAGTTGAATTAATCAAAGTGGATGTCGCCCAGAACGGAGGGATGCACGTCGTGTTTAATTATCCGATGAGATAGTGGGGAGTATTTTTGTGGATAATCTGGCTGCAAAAACCTAAAAAAAGAGGGTCTGACGTGAAAAAAACGGGAAAACGTTTGGAGGGTTCGGAAAAAGGCAGTACCTTTGCCGCGCTTTTTGAAAAAAGCAAGTTGCACCCTTAGCTCAGTTGGTAGA
>DBYJ01000028.1:21450-99034 GCA_002309805.1 Bacteroidales bacterium UBA1189
CAGGGTTCGAGCCCCTGAGGGTGTACGAGGAGAGGGAAAACGCGCTGGAACTTAGTTCTGGTGCGTTTTTTCTTTGTTTTATTTGTATTATTACCCAGTTTGCACTAACTTTGCAACCTCAATAGATAATACCATTGATATGAGACGTATTCTTTGCTTTGCTTTATTGGTGTTGTTCACTATGGGTATGTACGCCGTGCCAGCTTACCGCAAACCCTTTCAGGCTTTGTTGGATAACGGCCGTCCGGTTACCGTTTGTGTGACGGGCGATGAGTTCTTTCATTGCTATGTCGATGAGGACGGTAATGAACTGGTGCGCTTGGCGAACGGACGTTTTTCACATATGCAATCGCCTTGGTTATCGGCTGCACGTCGTGCTCAGGGACAGCAACGTCGCACGTTGGCCTACGAACGTCGTATGCGCCGTGCCGAGGCTGCCCGCAGGGCGGGAACATACAAGGGTTCAAAGAGAGGTCTGGTGATTCTTGTCAGCTATACCGACGTACAGATACAAGAGGAGCACACGCGCGAGGTGTTTGACGCCATGTTCAACAAGGAGGGCTACAACGACAACGGCCATATCGGTAGCGTGCGCGACTACTTTAAGGCGCAGAGCTATGACCAGTTTGAGATTAACTTCGACGTCGTTGGACCCTATACGTTGGAGCATGAAATGAAATACTATGGTGAGAACAATTCACGAGGCGACGACAAGCGTGTTGGCGAGATGATTGCTGAGGCCGTAAAGTTGGCTGACAAGGATGTGAATTATAGCAACTACGACTGGGATGACGACGGCGAGGTCGATCAGGTGTTCGTCGTCTATGCCGGCTTTGGCGAAGCCTCCGATCCTACCCATCTGCAAGATTGTGTCTGGCCGATGGAATGGTGGCTGAACAGCTCGGACTACGGACGCACGCTTCGCATGGACGGTGTGATGGTCAATCAGTTTGCGTGTAGCGGTGAGCTACACGGCTCCAAGGGCACGCAATTGGGCGGCATCGGCACAGCCTGCCACGAGTTCAGCCATTGCCTTGGCTTGCCCGACTTCTACGATACATCAGGAGGGACAAACTTCGGCCTTGACACTTGGAGCGTCATGGACATAGGCTGTTACAACGGCACCTACGACTCACAGGGATACAGTTTTGCCAACATTCCAAGCGGCTACACGTCCTTCGAGCGCATGGTGTGTGGCTGGCTGGAGCCTGAGGAACTGGTTGACGGTAAAACCATCAAGAACATGAAAGCCTTGACGGATGCGCCTCAGGCATACATTATCTATAACGATGCTTACCGCGACGAGTACTACCTGTTGGAGAACCGTCAGCAGAAGTCGTGGGATACGGCCCTCGGCGGTCACGGAATGCTTGTTATCCATGTGGACTATCTGGCATCGGCGTGGCAAGATAATATCGTCAACAATATCAAGAGCCATCAACGCTGCACCATCATCCCTGCCGACAACAACTACAAGAAATCGGAATATACCACCCCGAAGGAACTGGCAGGCGACCCCTATCCTGGAACGTCGAAGAATACGTCACTCACGGATACCTCGAAGCCCGCAGCCACACTTTACAACGAGGCTAGGGATGGCCGCAAGTTCATGGGCAAACCCATTGAGGAGATAAAGGAGACGAGCGGACTCATCTCATTCCTCTTCATGGGCGGCAACTCCGGCTCTCTGCGCACTCCGGTGGCCGAGGCGGCTACGGACGTGAAGGAACACTCGTTCGTGGCGCATTGGATCAAGGTGCCGAATGCCACAAAATACACGCTCGCCGTCACCTCAGGCGAAGCAGAGCCTGTCTATATTGAGAATATTGTCGACACCTTCTATGTGGTCGCTGGACTCGACTCCACCGTCGTCCATACCTATCGTGTGAAGGCACTTGCCCCCGGACGCGAGGATTCGGATTGGAGCAACGACATCAGCGTCCGCTTGAAGGGCTTCGGCGAATGGACTGACTGGGAGCCTTACGGCGAGGGCACAGCCGTCTATAAATATTCCTGCATATTCAAGGACTACGGCGAAAAGACCTATCCCATCTTTGTCCGTACGTCGAATTCGAATTCCAACCTGCGCCAGTTCCGCCTCTACGGCTGGGGCTATGACGTGACGCTTGATATCGATTACGACACCTCTACCGGCCGTTGCAGCATTGCCCAGCAGTACACCGGCTATACCGACACCTATTATGGCGTCGGCAAGGTCTATGTGTCCGACGATGTGTACTACCGTACGCAGGTGTTGGGCAGAAGTGCCACGTGGCAATCCTATCCCAGCCGTTTCGACGTAACATCCGGAGTGTTCACCCTCTATGTGGCTTACTACGACCTCGTCGACATGACCGCCAACTGGGGCGAGGGCGTCGAGACTATCGCCGTCAAAGGCAGCAACTTCAAGGATTACTCCATCGATGTCACTCTTGGCTCCATGACACAGAACGACAACGGCACCGCCACACAGGAGGTGACCATCACCCCGGGCTATAGCGTTGCCTACTGGCGCTATTCCGTCATGGATAGGGAGTTGACGGACGACTCCGCCGTGATGAGCGATATTATCAATGGCATCACCAATGGCGAAATCTCCTCGACTTACGCCGAGGGCGAGCAGCACTTTACCGTTACTGTCCCCAGCGGCACCTACTCGATATTGGCCATTTCCTATGACGAGTCGGGCCGTTCGCAGAAATACAAATTCAAGACCTTCCGCTACTATGCGGATAAGGAATGGATTGAGCTTGGCAAAGCCCGTTATACCGACGATGTCCTCGCCCCGTTGTTCAGCTTCGATCCTGTTACTTACGACGTGGAGGTGCAGGAGAGCGCCTCAACACCTGGTCTCTTCCGCATGAAGAACCCCTACGGCAAAACTTATCCTTACAATGACCCTGGCGATTGGCTGGATGGTGACTTCTACATCGAGGTTAACGCCACAGACCCGCAGGCCGTCCGCATCTCCTTGCAGGATATGGGCGTCGACTGGGGCTACGGCCCGTGTAGGATGACCTCTGTTCCCGGTGAAGATTACTATGGCAAGTACGAGAACTCCGTCATAACCTTCCCAACACCGAACTCCATTATCATCCAGATGGGCAATGATGCCTATAGAGCCAACATTAATGGCGCTTTCCGTCTCGACCTTACCACCTGCGGCATCAGCAGCCCGCAGGACGAAATGGTAAGTAGTAAATCGTCAGATAGTAATTTGTTCGACCTCCAAGGCCGTCCCGTCAGCCAACCGCAATCCGGCGGCCTCTATATCCAGAACGGAAAGAAAGTACTGGTGCGATAGCATTGTTTTATAAAAAAGTAAACGCTCCTATTTGGCTCTTCCTTTAGTCATATAGGGGCGTACGTTTTTCGTTTCTTTGATGTTTTGGTTTTTTCATCGCAATGAAAACAATGAATCATTGCGATGAAAACATTTAATCATTGCAATGAAAGATTCTTTTCACTGCAATGAAAACTCTTAACCATTGCGATGAAAAAACAGTATTGTAGTCAAAGTACAGAAAAAGAACCCCTTTCCGATGTGTGGAAAGGGGCTTTCTTATGCCAAAATATCTCACTTGTACAAGACCTTGCGGCCGTTCTGGATGTAGAGGTTGCCAGGTATGGGGTGGAGGACACGGCGGCCTTGGAGGTCGTAGAGGGCGTCGTCGAGGTTGTTGAGGTCGTCAAGGTCATGAAGGGCTTTAATGCCGGTGATGACGGCTTGGGTGTGAGCAAGGTCGGCGGTGGTGATGACGTTGGTCTTGCCGATGGTGGGGCGCTGCATGACGTAGGTCTCGTGGCCGCCGTCAGGATAGAGGCCGACGGTCTGACGACCGTTCTCGACAGCAGGGTAGTGGAAGCTGTCCGTAGAATTAGGAATGATAAATGAGGATTGGGGAATCTCGTCTTGCGAGGGCGAGG
Source organism: Bacteroidales bacterium UBA1189 (assembly GCA_002309805.1). GTDB lineage: Bacteria > Bacteroidota > Bacteroidia > Bacteroidales > Bacteroidaceae > UBA1189. The sequence continues at coordinate 25,378 of DBYJ01000028.1, forward strand.
TAAGTAAGACGAAACCACCCTCGGAAGCAAGCTTAAAGTTGGCGTGGACTTGGTTGTAGGGCTCCAGCTTGTCGCACCAGATGACCTTGTAGCCGTAGGCAGGGATGACGTTGTTGACGCCCTCGACGGCGGGAATCTGGAACTTCTGGTAGTTCAGCGTGTCGTCGCTGAGGTACCAACCCGTGAGGTCAATGTCCTCGGACGTGCTGTTGTAGAGTTCAATCCAATCCTGCTTTTTCCAGAGGTCGTTGATGTAGATGTCGTTTGCGGGGCTGACCTCGTTGATGCGCACGCTCTCCCCTCCATCATGGGATGGGTCGGAGGAGGGTCTTTCGTAGATGGCGGTTAGTTTGACGGTTCCTGAGGAGGGCAGGGCATATTCCTCGTCGGTGGAGACGAACGTGGCGTCGCCGCTTGTGGCAATCTCGGCAGAGAGGGCGGCGTCCCAGTAGAGGTCGGTGCTGTTGGAGGCATTGTTGTGGAGCTCTACGGCAATGACGTTGCGTCCCTTCTTGAAGAGCGAGGCCTTGAGGGTCATCGTGCCGCTGTCGGGGTTGTTGGGGGCATAAGTGGAGGCGAAGGTGTTGAACGACGGAGTGCCGGAGGGCATCAGATAGCGGCCGGCCTCGGTGCCGTTGACATAGATGACAAAGCCGTCGTCGCAGGTGAAGTCGAGGGTGAAGACGTCGCCCGAGGCGGGGGCGTCGCTGAGTTCAACTGTGGTGCGGAAGTAGCTGGTGGGATACTTGTTGTTGGTGTTGCCGCCATAGTCGAGGAAGGTCTTGTAGCCGCGGCCGTTGTTGGCGTCGGTGACGAAGTAGCCGAGGGGGGCGTTGCCCGTGGGCCAGTGGCTGTCGTTGTAGCCGGAGATTTTCCACGATGTGCCGTCGAGGCTGCCCTGGTCGTAGTAGCGCCAGGCGCTGCCGTAGGCAAAGAGCTCTTTCGTCGTGGTATTCGACGAACTGCTCCACCCCTTGAAAACATAGCCTGCGGGAGCCTGCGCACGGACGGTGACGGGGGAGAACAGTTTGCCGGAGAAGCGGTTCGTGGGGACGGGGAGGCCGTTGACGGTAAGCCGTGCCTCGGGCGTGTTGGCGCTGAGTGTAGCCGTGACGGCCGGGGTACCATTGAGCTTCATCCGCGAGTAGTTCTTCATGTAGTTGATGTTCTTCGACTGGTAGCTGGCGTTGAGGCGGTTGATAAGATCGTTGGCTGTGCCCCACGGGCTATGCCATTCTTGCGAAAGAGGTTCCTCGATGCGCGTGGCCAGCTCGGTGATAATCTCAGCGCAGCGCGAAGGTTCAAATACGCTGCCCGCGATAAGGCAGAAAGCATCGGTGAACTGGCGGCGGAACTGGGCATTCTGCAGCATGTTGAGGAAGATGGTGACCACCTCAATCTCGGCTGTAAGTTGTCCCTTGAATTCGCCACGCAGGGCATCGAAGGTGAAGATGCGCTTGCCTTCGAAGGTGGTGAAGGGGTCGCCGACGCTGAACGAGCCGTCGAGGTCGAAGACGACGAAGCGGAACCGTCCCTCCTCGGTGCGAGGGCGGAAGGCCTTGAGGTTGTTCTTCGGCCAGTCCCAGTTGCCGAGGTAGAACTCCAGGGCGATGTAGTTGATGAAGTTGTCGATGTCAACCACCTTCTTTATCTCCTCATAGACGGCGTCGTCGCTCGCATTTTCCGCCAGTCGGTACCAGCGGTCGAAGGCATCCTTTGTGCCCGCCATCTGGATGTAGTTACTATCGGGCGAAATCTCGAACTGATCCTGTTCTTCGGCGCTGAGGCCGTAGTTGGCGAAGGCGAAGTGCTTGTTGTTCGGTTCGCGCATGTTAATGAGGCCGATATACGAGCCGTTGATGAAATGCATGACGGGGACGTAGCCTTGGCAGTCGGCATCGAGGCCCGAGCGGGCAATGATTTCCTGCAGGGCGGCATCTTTAATGCGGCAGTCGCTGTCGTTGCCGCCGTTGCGAATCTGCACGGTTTTGTTACGATTGAAGGGCTTCTCCTTGAAGATGGGGTATTCGTAGTAGTTCTTGTGTCCGTCGTACTGGCGGTCGGCCTTGAGCTTGAAGGAGTGATGTCCCCAGGCGCGGCTCCAGCCACCGCACGCCGAGAGGTTCACCTCCTGGTTGATGGCCATCAGGCCGTCTTCGGTGATGAGCTCGAAGTTGACGGGGCGATCCCAGTCCATGTTCCAGTTGCACTTGGCGTCCTGTCCATTGCCGGCACGGCCGTTGGGGCCTTTGGCGAAGAGGCCGTACGCGCTGCTGTAGAGGTTGTCGTTGGCCGTGGTGATGGAGAGGATGGGGAGCGGGTACTCCTTATCGCGTAGGATATAGGAGCGTGTGACGACGGGGCTGGGCAGCATGCCGTCCTTGAAGAGGCGGAAGCGATAGACGCTGGTTTTCTTGACGCTGATGGCACCCGTGTTGCTGGTGGTGCCGTTGGTGAGGGTAGGCACAGAGCCGTCGGTTGTGTAGCGCAGGAGTGCGCCCTCCGGGATGGCGACGCTGACTCTGAGGGTGCCTGTGAAGAGCTGCGAGTCCTGCAGCACTTCAGGGGCGGGCAGTTGCTTGTCGGCAAAGGTGGAACCGTCGTTTGTGGCTTCGGGGCTAGGGGTGGAGGTATAGCGCCATTCGTCGGCACCATCGGTGATGCGGGCGTAGGAGGCGCGGCTGATGCAGGGGGGGTACGCCTGCGAGGCGACGAGCGTGCCGTCGTCGTCGGCGATGTAGAGCGTGCCGCCCTCGGGATTCAGTTCGATGCCCACCTGATAGTGGCCGTAGCGCCAATCGTAGTGGTCGAACCAGAGATTCTTATAGCCGTGGGCGGGGATGGCGCCGATGTCAATGGGCAGACGGAACTTGGTGAGGTTGTCGGGGTCGTCGCTGACGTAGTAGTGCGAGAGGTTGGCGCTCACGTCGGTGGGGTTATAGAGCTCCATGTAGCCGCCGTAGTTCCACGAGGGGTCGAGGTAGGTGTCGAGGTTGGCCACCATGATTTCGTTGATGATGAGCGATTCTGCCGTGGCGCCGTTGTTGGTGACGGTGACGGTACACGCAGCGCTGACGCCGCTGCCGTCGATGGCCTCGGCGATGATGGTGGCCGTGCCCTTGCTCATGCCCTTCGCCACACCATCGTTGCTTACGGTGACGATAGAGGCGTCGGTGGTGCTCCAAGCGAGCTTGCGGAAGGTGGCGTTCTCGGGATAGATGGTGGCGTTGATGGTTGCCGTTTCGCCAAGGCTGATACGCAACGATGGCTGCTCCATAATGATGCGCTCCACGGGGCGGATGGTACCCCAGAGTTCCAGCCGCCAGTTGTCGAAGAGGCACCAGTTGGCCGCCTGCAATTCGTTGCAATAGATGCCCAGGGTGAGCTCGCCGTCGGCAACATCGACCTCCAGCTCGTTGTGGTACATACCGAGGGTGAAGTAATATTCGCCGCTCTCCATGCTGTTGGGGTAGTAGACGTTCTGGCCGATTTCGGAGTTGTAGAGGAGGTGGGCGCCATTAGCACTCACGGTGGCGTATTCGCCGTAGCAGGCTTTGACGGGGATGGCCTCCTCGTTAGCGTAAAGGTAGGCATTGATACGCTCGTTACCGGCGAAGTGTTGATTGAGGAGGTTCTGGCTGCTGTCGCCCGGGCGATAAAGGGCGCTGACGGAGACGCGGTAGTGGCCGTTCGGCAGATTGCGGACGTGCTGATAGGTGTTGAACGTTGCGTACCAGAATTCGCCAGCCCATACCCAGCTTTGTGCATGGCCAATATCCGAGCCCTCCCAGCCCTCGTTGGAGGCATTGTCGAAGTTCGGGTTGATAATATATTCCGACGTCAGGTCAATCCATCCCTCCTGTGCGTGGGAAAAGGGTACGATAAACAACGTGATGACGAAAAACAAAAAGGATTTATACCTCATGATATCATTACACTCTATTTTAACCTCTAACCTTTAACCCTTAACCTCTATCCCTTAACCTTTAACCCTTAACCCCTAAAGCGTGACGCCGTTTTTGAAAATGGAGATTTCGTGGATGCCCGCCTGCTCGCTGCGGGTGTATTCGCCGCTGGCCACACGGAGGATTTTCTGGATGAATGCGGCAAGCGTTTCGTCCATACTTTGGTCTTCTACCAGCACGCCGGCGTTGAAGTCAATCCACAGGGGCTTGCGCTGGTAGAGGTTGGTGTTCGTGGAGACTTTCAGCGTCGGTACAAAGGTGCCGAAGGGCGTGCCTCGGCCCGTAGTGAACAGCACAAGTTGGCAGCCCGCAGCAGCAAGCGCCGTTGATGCCACGAGGTCGTTGCCCGGAGCAGAAAGGAGGTTCAGCCCGCTGGCCGTCAAGCGCTCGCCGTATTCCAGCACGCCACACACCACCGAACTACCCGACTTCTGCGTACAGCCGAGCGCTTTCTCTTCCAGCGTGGAGATACCACCAGCCTTGTTGCCTGGCGAGGGATTCTCGCCGCACGGCTCACCATGCGAGAGAAAATAGGTTTTGAAATTGTTGATTAGCGCAATCGTCTGCTGAAGGAGCTGCTCGCTACCGCAACGCTCCATGAGGATTGTTTCGGCGCCGAACATCTCGGGCACTTCGGTGAGGACGGTTGTGCCGCCCTGACGCTCGCAAAGGAAATCAGAGAAAGCACCCAGCAGGGGGTTGGCCGTAATGCCTGAGAAGCCGTCAGAGCCGCCGCACTTAAGGCCTATGCGTAACTTGGCGGCGGGCACCGTCACGCGGCGGTCTTGCTGCGCCTTTTTAATCAGTTCCTCGAGCAGTCGGACGCCGTAATTGACTTCGTCGCCCTCCACCTCCTGGCTGACCATGAATCTGACGCGCTCCCTGTCGTAGTCTCCGCAGAATTCCTCGAAGACGCGGGGCTGATTGTTCTCGCATCCTAAGCCCACGACAAGGACGGCACCCGCATTCGGGTGGTGCACCATGTCGCGCAGCACTTTCTTGGTGTTCTCGTGGTCGTCGCCCAATTGCGAACACCCGTAGTTGTGAGGGAAATGAAAGATGCCGTCGATGCCCTCGATAGTGTTGCCCAAGTCCTCCTTGACCTTTTCGACGATCTGCTTGATGATGCCGTTGACACAGCCCACCGTCGGAATCACCCATACCTCGTTGCGGATGCCTACCTGTCCGTCGCTGCGCACGTAGCCTTGGAACGTAAGCTGTTCACCCGATGGCTCAGGCTTACAAAGCCCTTTCGGATGGATGTCGCTATAGTCCAACGTACCTGCCAGGTTGGTGCGGATGTCCTCGTGGTCGAGGTACGAGCCTTGGCGGATGGCATGCAAGGCGTGGCCGATAGGAAAACCATACTTGATGACGTTCTCGCCTTCGGCAATGTCTTTCAGAGCGCACTTGTGACCTGCGGGAACATTTGTCAGAAGGGTGATCCTCTGGCCGTCCACATCGATCACCTCGCCCTTCAACAAAGGCTGTAGCGCCACCCCGACATTATCAGCTGGGTTTATTTTCAGAAACGTCTTCATTCTCTTAGTGATCTCTGTTCACTGTTTACTGATCTCTGTTCTCTGATCACTATATTATTCCTTTGACGGTTTCCTTCATTCCCTTTGCCTGAATCTGGTTCAGGAAGTTGGTGACCATATCCGTGAGTCCGGGAATGGTGTTAAGGTCCTGTTTCGATTCCTTCCAGATGACATCCGTTGCACCGAGCACACCTTCAGCCACCTTGCGTGTGTCGCCCGTCGCCCATAGTTCTGCAAGGCGCTGCATGATTTCAGGCGCATCGTTGGGCTGGATGGGCGCTCCGTCGGCACGCGTGCCCCCCTTGTAATAGGTGATGATTGCCGCCAGACCCAGCACCAGCCCCTTGGGCAGCTCGCCCTTGCGCTCCAGATAGACTTTCAGGCCGGGCAAGTCGCGTGTCTCGTACTTCGGGAAGGAGTTAAGCATGATGGACGTGACCTGATGATCGACGTAGGGATTGTCGAACCGCTCCAGCACGTCGGCGCCGAACTTCTCCAGCTCGGCCATGGGCAGGTTGAGCGTCTGCATCAGCTCGTCGAATTGTACCTTACGGATATACTTGCCCACGACGGGGTCGTGCAGGGCGTCGCGGACGATGTTGATGCCCGACAGGTAGGCCACAGGGGAGAGAACCGTATGCGGGCCGTTAAGCAGCGTGACTTTCCGCTCATGGTAAGGGGCTTCGTTGTCGGTGATGATGACGTGGAGCCCAGCCTGGTCGGCAGGGAACTCCTTGCGCAAGGTGCGGATGGACATGTTCGTGGGCTTCTCAATCACCCAGAGGTGGAAGATTTCAGCTTGCACCATCATGTTGTCCACATAGCCGGCACGTTTCTGCAGCCGTCCGATATCCTTGCGGGGGAAGCCGGGTACGATGCGGTCGACCAGCGTGGCGCAGACGTAGTTGTATTTGACAAACCAGTTCTTGAACCGCTCATAGTCCTTTCCGAAGTCCTCCTTCCAAAGCTCAATGTACTGCAGGATGCACTCCTTGAGGTGATGGCCGTTAAGGAAGATCAGCTCGCAGGGGAAGAAGATAAGCCCCTTCTTGACATCGCCGTTGAAGGCTTTGAAGCGGCGGTAGAGCAGCTGGGTGAGCTTGCCGGGATAGCTGGCGGCAGGGGCGTCCGTCAGCTTGCATGCCGGGTCGAAGTGGATGCCTGCCTCGGTGGTGTTGGAGATGACGAAACGGATATCCGGCTGTTCGGCAAGCGCCATGAAGGCCGCGTTCTGTGAGTAGGGATTCAGCACGCGGCTGATGACGTCGATGCGGTCCAGCGTATCGACGGCTTTGCCCTCCTGGCGTCCCTGCAGATTGACGTGATAGAGGCAATCCTGCCCATTCAGCCAGTCCGCCATGCCCCGTTCAATCGGCTGGACAACTACAACGGAGGCGTTGAAGTTCGTCCTCATGTTCATATTCCAGACAATCCAGTCAGCAAAGGCGCGAAGGAAGTTCCCCTCTCCAAACTGGATGATTTTCTCAGGAGCTACGCTCTTAGGTGCAGTCTGCTTGTTTAACGGTTTCATATGCTCTTTTTTCTTTATTATTCTCTTTCAATCTGCAAAGATAGTGCAAGGCGAGTGAAATACCAAATTTATTTGAGCATTTCCGAGCCGCAGCCTATCTAAAACGGGGTAGCCCCGTTAAAGATAGGGTGATCCGAGCGAAATATTAAATAAATTTGAATTACCCACGAATTTTCCACGAATTAATTAATGACATATTTATGGTTAATTTATGGTCATTCGTGTTTCAAAAAAACCCCTCTCGGCGCGCGAAGCCCACGCCGCAACGCCATTCGTAAAATTCGCCCAATTCGCCGTTCTTAAAAAACTTCTTGTCGGCAAATTATCCGAATGAAACGAATTTCTTTCATAGTTTTATCTGACATCAGTATGACAATATCAAAGAATACCGTTTTTTCATCGCAGTGAAAAGAATTAATCATTGCAGTGAAAACATTTAACCATTGCAGTGAAAAGAATTAATCATTGCAATGAAAACAATCTTTCATTGCGATGAAAACATTTAACCATTGCGATGAAAATTTCCTATCCTTTGATTCCGTACAGAAAACGAGCCTTTTACGCATGGCGGAAAAAGCCTTTTTTCAGATGGGGAAAATACCTTTAAGTTTAATACGGCAATCCTCAACCGAAGAATGGTGGAAACGCAAAAAGAGACGCGGCATGCCGCGCCTCAAAGAAAAAAGTAAGCTTATGATAATGTTCCTTTAGAAGGATTTATGCTTTTACGTTTTCCTTCCAGTCTGAGGGTTAGCTGGGCACCACATCTTTATTAATTCCTGTGCTTTGCAAAAGCGCCGAGGTTGATACTTATGCCGCCGTAGAGGGCGTGGAGCGAGCCGACGGCATAGACCTCCAGCCATTGGGCAGGCTGCATGAAAACGCCGGCGCCGAAATTCATGTAGTGACGGCGCGTGCCAGGGGTGACTTTGTAGGGATGATAGGATTTGCCCCCAGCATAGGCGAATTGCTCGTAATAGGTTTTTGAGACATCCGTAACGCCTGCGTTGGTTTGGCAATAACCAACAAGGGGCATCACTCTAAGCCAGGGGAATATGGGCAGCTGGTAGCCAACGTTTGCCAGGACAGCTGTGGAGTCATTGAACAGATGCCCCTCCCCCTGGCGGACTTTACTTTGCTCGTGTGCCGGGCCGCTCTTCAAGAAGTCCAGATAAATGCCGTTTACGTTTATGCTGGGGCCCCAGCCGAAATCTCCGTAGCGCGTATTCCATCCGATAAAACCCATGTTGACACCCAATCCGCACCGCCCTTTGTTTTCTGACAGATCTAACCACCCGGCATTGGCGTTCATGGCCAATACCATCAATAGTGTTATGAGAATGCATCTCTTCATATCAGAATCCTATGGCAACACCTAAAGTCATCAGTCTCAACTTTGGTGAGCCGAAATACTCTGGAATAATGGCATATTTTGAAGGATAGTAGCGGAGATAGGCGCCTAATCCTTTATATGAAAAAGTAGCCATTAAGCTATAGGAAAAGGGAACAACCTTGCCTCCTGTCATAGTGACATCCGTTGTTACATTATCCTTTTGGATGCTATATCTCGAACTTCCGTCTGGAGTCAGGCTTAGGTTAATGCCTGCCCCAAGAGTTGTATTTCCGATGTTCCCTTTTAACAGAACCGGGACATTCAGACTCAGGGTAAAAAGGGTAGAACCTGAAGCGTCGTAATCCACGTCCCATTCCCGGAATCTACTGACACGGATATAATTGTCATCATCCAAATAAAAAGCATCTTTACTGGAACGGATATACAGGAATGACAAATCAAGGCCAGCCTGAATTTCTCCCCAGGACAGGATTTTGTAATGGGTACCGACGAGATTCGTGAAGAATTCAAGTGAGTGCCACTTCCATGGGGTGAAATCTTCGGAGGTCACGTGGGCAAAGCCAATGCCCGCGTGCGACACATAGTCAAACACAAACTTCCCGTTGGAACTGGAGTAAACAACATTGCCAGCTTCAGGATACACTCTCTCGCTCTCCTGTGCAAAAGCCGCTGAAACCATAATCAGGCATACGAATGCAAAAAAATACTTTTTCATTTTAATAACTGTTGTTACTGGGTCCGTAAATCGTTTTTTCCATACAAATTTTGCCATTCGGGTAGATTTGTAATCATTTTCGCTGCAAAGGTCGGGAATGGGGCGAAAACATGCAAATTTTTTGCGTCCCAAAAACGTCCCATTTTTATTGGGGCGAAAGAAGTGGCTGATTATGAAAGGAAAAGAGCGTGGAGGTTGTCAGGCATTTTTTCCTTCAAACGGGCTTTCCGAGAGCGCAAAGTAGATTCTGTGGTGTTCAAAAGTTCCGCCATTTGGGCGGTTGAGCATTGGAGGGAGGAGAGGATGCAGTACATCAGCTCCTGGTCGTTGACGGCATTCGAAGTGTTCTTTACGTCGAGCATGATATCGACAAAAGAGCGAGTGAGGTCGTCCATGAGCGTCTGCCTCTGCGCGGCTGTCAGCGATGTAGGCGGCACCAGCAGCAGACGGGCCGAAGGTGTTCGGCGGAACAGGTTCTGGCAGGCGGCGAGCTTTTTCCGATAGAGCGCGTCCAAGTCGGCAGGCTGTTCGTCCACCTGTGCCCGCAATACTTCCACATTGGCCTGCCGCAGTTCCTCCTGCGCCTGCAAGTAACGCTTCTTGCGCTTACGGTCGATGAGCAGGAAGGTGATGGCCGTCCCTGAAAGGAGCGCGACAGCCAGAATCCCCATCCAGAACATAAACCGCGCATGCCGTGCTTTCAACTGCTGATCGTGAACTTCTACGATATGTTTGTCTTGTATTTCTGTAATCTCCATTTGCTTGTTTATGGAGTAAATGGAATCCAGCAAAAGTGTATATTGATTGATGCAATACTGCGTTGAATCTGGTTTGTTCAACAAGGACATGACATTTGCCAAGCCCTTATTTGCCATACAATTTGTATATAAATCATTACTGTTTTCAAGTGCTTTCTTGTAAAAGGTGAGAGCTGAATATAAATCTTTTTGTTCAAAAAGAATTTCTGCTTTTAGTAACAATGATGCCCCTTTTCCTTTTTCATTATCGAAAAAAAACAAATAATCATCGAGAAAGGTGGAAGCTTTTTTACTATCATGCCAATGATAATAATATAACTTTGCTAATTCATAATAAGAGTCGTATCGAACACTTTCCTGTGTTTTTGTGTTTTGAATAACACATTTATATAGACTATCAGCTAATAAATCATCACCAATGTACATTGCCGATTCCCCTAAATAGTAATCTGCATAGGAAATATTTAATGAGTCAGAATTACATATATTTGAGACTCGATAACGCTTAAATGCAGCTATGGCATTCTCATTCATGTGATTCTTTAGATACTCCTTACCCAACTCAAACAAACTATACGCATAATATTTGTTTGTTGTATCTGGGAAAAGGGTTGTAGCACGAAGGAGGGCATCGATGGCGTCAAGGTCGCGGCGCATATCTTTATAGGTGCAGCCAAGATAGTACTGGGCGAGGGCGGCACGTTGGCTCTTGCGCTTGGTGCCGTAATAGTTCGTAGCGATAAGGGGCAGCGAATCGGACGTCAGACGGACACGGCATTTGTAGTTAGCCTGCGTCTTCAACAAAGCGTAATAGGCAGCCTCCCCCTTACCCCTCCTGAAGGAGGGGAGACCAGAGGAATCGGAAGCCCTTCCCTTTAGGGGAGGGTTGGGTGAGGCTATGCTCTCCAAGATTGCGCGTGCTTGCTGGGGGTCTGTCTCCATGAGGGCTTCGGCACGAAGCAGGGCATCGTGAAATGAGGCATCCCTGCGGCAGGAGGAAAGGGTTATCAGCAAAAGCAGGATGAGAAGGATGAGGGGCGCTTTTCTCATGGGGCTTCGTTGCTATTTGTCCGTACGGCTGAACGTGGCGGCGAAGCAGGTCTCGGCTATCTCTATGCCAGGGACGGGGGGATGGGGTTTGCAGAGACGGACATCGATGCTGTCGAGGGTGGGGAAGTCGGCAAGCAGACGGTGGGCAATACGGGTGGCGACGTGCTCGATGAGGTTGGAGGGCTGAGCCATCTCGGCCTTGACAGCGGCACAGACGGCAGCATAGTCGATGGTGTCCGTCAGGGTGTCCGTGTGGCAGGCCTCGCTGAAGTCGGCATGCAGACGCAGACTGACGGTATAATGCCCGCCCACGACGCGCTCCTGAGGAAGTGCGCCGTGATAGGCATAAAAGGCTATGTTGTTCAGCTCAAGGAACATGGTTTTTGTTTTACGTTTAAGATTTAATGCTTAACGAACACGTCCTTTGGCCCTTGTTAAACGTTAAACAAAGAAACCTCATCCGCAGCGGGAGTAGCCGCAGTTGGTGCAATGGAGGCAGCCTTCCTCATAGACTAATGTCTGCTCGCCACAGGAGGGGCAGGCCTGGTCCTTGACGGCGGTGCCATCGACGATGTACTTCTTTAGCGCGCGCTCCACGCCAACCTTCCAGGTATTGATGGTCTCGTTGTCCATCTCAAGGCTGCCGACCATCTTGATCACCTGGTCGATAGGCATGCGGTAGCGGAGCACGCCGCTGATGAGCTTGGCATAGTTCCAGAACTCCTTGTTGAACTTCTCGGAGAGTCCCTCGATGGTGGTCTTGTAGCCACGCTTGTTGGTGAACTGGAAGTCGTAGTGCTTAACACCGTTCTCGTCGATGTTCTTGATGATAACGCCCTCGGTGACGCTCTTGGGCAAGAGGATGCCCTCGTCATCGTCCTGAAGACCGGTGAAGATTTCGTAGGGACGTCCGTCGAGCAAGCCAACGAAGGCCACCCACTTCTCGCGGTTGTTCTGGAAGCGGACGACGTCGCACTTCAGCACCTTGGGACGCACTTCGACGACGGGCTGGCGGCAGTCACACGGCTCGCAGCGTTTCTTCTCGTCCTTCTTCTCCTCGGCAGCAATGAGAACGCCGCTACGGCAGCCATCGCGATAAACGGTGCAGCCCTTGCAGCCTTGGCGCCAAGCCTCGATGTAGAGTTCGTTGACGAGTTCCTCAGTAGTGTCGGCAGGGAGATTGATGGTGACGCTGATGCTGTGGTCCACCCACTTCTGGATGCGGCCCTGCATCTGCACCTTCTTCACCCAGTCGATGTCGTTGGCTGAGGCGAGGTGATAGGGCGACTCAGCTAACAGGGCGTTCAGCTCGTCCTGCGTGTAGCGGCGGGTGGTGTCGTAGCCGTTGACGCGCATCCACGTGAGGAACTTTTGATGATAGACGATGAACTCCTCGAAGCAGTCGCCCGTCTCGTCGATATAGTCCACGTGTGCTCCGGGGTCGTCCTTGTTGACCTTGCGGCGGCGCTTATAGACGGGCATGAAGACAGGCTCGATGCCGCTGGTGGTCTGGGTGAGGATGCTGACGGTGCCCGTGGGGGCGATGGTGAGGCAGGCGATGTTGCGACGTCCAAAGCGGACCATGTCGGCATAAAGCTGCGGGTCGGCTTCGGCGATACGGCGGATGAAGGGGTTGTCCTTCTCGCGCTGGGCATCGAAGATTTCGAATGCGCCGCGCTCGCGTGCCATGGTGACCGAGCTGCGATAGGCGCTGAGGGCTACGGTCTGCTGAACGCTGACGGCAAAGTCGGTGGCTTCGTCGGTGCCGTAGCGATAGCCCATGGCCGCCAGCATGTCGCCTTCGGCGGTGATGCCCACGCCAGTACGACGGCCCTTCGTGCTCTTGTCCATGATTTTCTGCCAAAGATGACGTTCGGAGAATTTGATTTCGTCGCTCTCTGGGTCGGTCTCGATTTTCTCCTGAATCTTCTGAATCTTCTCTATCTCCAAGTCAATGATATCGTCCATGATGCGCTGGGCCTTGGCGACATGGCTGCGAAGCAGGTCGTAGTCGAACTCGGCCTCGGGCGTAAAAGGATTTTTCACATAGGAGAAGAGGTTGATAGCCAGCAGGCGGCAGCTGTCGTAAGGGCATAGGGGAATCTCGCCGCAGGGATTAGTGCTGACGGTACGGAAGCCGAGGTCGGCATAGCAGTCGGGGATGCTCTCGCGCAGGATGGTGTCCCAGAAGAGGACGCCCGGCTCGGCAGACTTCCAGGCGTTGTGGATAATCTTGTGCCAGAGGTCGGCGGCGTTGATTTCCTTGGAGTAGAGCGGCTCGTCGCTATCGATGGGGTACTGCTGCACGTAGGGCTTGCCCTCTACGGCTGCCTGCATGAAGGCATCGTCCATCTTGACGGAGACATTGGCGCCCGTCACCTTGCCCTCGGTCATCTTGGCATCGATGAACGACTCGCTGTCGGGGTGCTTGATGGAAACGGTAAGCATCAGCGCGCCGCGCCGACCATCTTGTGCCACCTCGCGCGTACTATTAGAATAGCGTTCCATGAAGGGCACAAGGCCGGTGGAAGTGAGGGCGGAGTTTTTGACGGGCGATCCCTTCGGGCGAATATGCGAGAGGTCGTGCCCCACACCTCCACGACGCTTCATCAGTTGTACCTGCTCCTCGTCGATGCGGATGATGGCGCCGTAGCTGTCGGCGTTGCCATCCATGCCGATGACGAAGCAGTTGGAGAGCGAGGCAATCTGAAAGTCATTGCCGATACCCGTCATGGGGCTGCCCTGCGGGATGATGTAGCGGAAGTGGTCAAGCAGGCCGAAGATTTCTTCGGCGCTCATGGGGTTCTCATATCTTTGTTCGATACGGGCAATTTCACGGGCTATGCGCCAATGCATGTCAGTCGGGGTCTGTTCGTAGATATTGCCGAAGGAGTCCTTCATGGCATACTTGTTTACCCACACTTTGGCGGCCAGTTCGTCGCCGTTGAAATAGGCCAATGTGGCCTGGAAGGCTTCGTCGAAGCTGTATGTTTTCTTTTCCACGTTGGTTAGAATTCCTTAACGCTTGAGGAGGGCTTTTTCGATGGTAGTGACGTTGTCGCTCAGTTCTTTGTCGAAGTTCAACTGGTTCATGACGAGCTTGCAGGAATGGAGGACGGTGGTGTGGTCGCGGCCGCCGATGCATTCGCCGATGCGGGTGAGCGTGATGTCCTTGACGTGTTTCTGGGCAAGGAACATGGCTATCTGGCGGGCTTGAACGACGGAGCGCTTGCGACTGCCGGAACTGATTTCCTCCTGTGTGACATGGCAGGTGTTGCAGACGGTATTGAGGATGGAGTCGAGGGTGACCTCGCGCGGAGCTCGGCGAATGGCCTTGTTGATGATGCGCTCAGCGAGGGTGACATCGGGCTCGCGGTTCAGGATGGTTGCGTGGGCGATAATGGAATTAAGGATGCCCTCCAGCTCACGCACACTATCCGTGACGTTTTCAGCAATATAATCGAGAACGTCGTTGCTGATGATAAGGCCGTCTCTACGCACCTTGCTGGTGAGGATTGCCTTGCGTAAATTGTAGTCGGGACGCTCAATCTCAGCCACCAGTCCACATTTGAAGCGTGTGATAAGGCGGTCTTCCATGCCTTGCAACGATGAGGGGGCACGGTCGCACGACATGACAATCTGGCGCCCGTTCTGGTGCAGGTGGTTAAAGATATGGAAGAAAGTGTTCTGCGTCTTTTCAGGACCGACAAACTCCTGCACGTCATCAAGAAGGAGGACGTCGATGGATTGGTAGAAATTGATGAAGTCGGTCAGCGTGTTCTTGCGTACGGCGTCCATGAACTGCACCTTGAAGAGGTTGGCCGAAACATAAAGGACGCGTTTGTCAGGATAGAGTTCCTTGACGCGCAGGCCGATGGCATTGATGAGGTGGGTTTTGCCCACACCGCTTGCGCCATAGACGAACAACGGATTGAAAATGGTGCGGCCTGGATTGTCAGCAATGCTGTTGCCCGCGGCCCTCGGCAAACGGTTGCTGTCGCCCTCGATAAAATTGTCGAAGCTGTAATTGGGGCGGAGCATCGGGTCGAGGTCCTGCGTGGCCACGCTGATGGGGCCGGGAGCCTTGTTGGTGCTTTTGCGGGCAGCGGATGTCTGCGGTTGGCTAATGCTGGCGCGACGGTTGGCCGATTCCTGGTCAACGGAGAGCTCGTTGGCCTTGTCGATCTGGACGCGATACATCAAGTCGGTGTTTTCACCGAACACACGGCAGATGGTGGCATAGAGGAGGTCGATGTAATGCTCCTCGATGTATTCATAGACGAACTGGCTGGGGATGGCTAACCACAGCACCTGCTCTGCAAACTTCTGCGGACGGATGTTTGCAAACCAGATATTATAGGCTGAGGCGGGGATGTTGTCACTAATGATTGACAAGCATTCGCTCCATCGTTGTTCCAGTTCTTCTTGTTTCATTTTTCAATTTTCGAAGGCAAAAAATTGGGAGTAGCGTCAACTGCTGCTCTCCATTTTTCAGCCTCGTCCGAATCAACTCGTTCTATTTACGCTGCAAAGTTCGGGCTTTTTTTTGAATTGACCAAACCCTTTTGAGATGCCCTTTTTTTTGCCTTTTCTAACCCCCTATAACCCAAACGCTTTTACTTTGCTTATTCTTGTTTGTCAAAAAAAAGTTGCAAGTCTGAAAGGTTTTGCTTTTCAGTAGATTGTTGTCTTCAGGTAGGGGAAAGGGGGTGCTTTGCATAGGTTGTTTTAAGGGCTGAAAACGTAGCCTTGTGTAGGTTTTTGGCACCTTTCGTTTCCTCCTCCCAAAGAGGGCTCTTTATTTAGAGAAATTTTATATAGTCTCTTTTTCCGGCTTCGGATTTGCTCAAGTTGGCAGGCTCGGAATAGGGGAGATTTAGTCCTTGGAACGACCAAAAAGACGGATGTAGCGCGAGGGGTTTTTCTTGATGTCTTCGATGAGCTCGGAGGCTTCCGTGCAGACAGAGTTGAGGTGGTTGTAGAGGGTAGGATCGGCAATAATTTGGTGGGCGGTTCCGTTACCTTCAGTCAATTCTTCAGAAAGGGTGCGCAGGTTCTTCAGAGTGGCATCGAGGTTAGTGAGCAGGGCGTTCAGTCGCTCTTCGTCACTTAGTGTGTTCAGCTTGTCTGTGAATGTATCCAGTTTGTTGCCGACGCCCTGATAGGTATCGATGAGGCTGGAGATGTGCCGAATGGTGGTGGAAAACTCTGTCAGCGTGGATTTTGCGTCGGCAGTCAGCGCTTCGGTATTATGTAGCGTCTGATTGAGGGAGGGATCTGACGTCAGCTGATGGATGTTTGTCAGAATGGAGTCTGTCTTGGGAAGCAGCTGCATCAATTGGGGCATTAGCTGGGCAATTTGACTGCGTATGCCGCTGTACATCTCGCCGTTAAGGGTGTCGCCGGGGGTATAATAGCGTCCGTTGTCGGGCGCAAGTTCCAGTTTGACGTTGACGGTGCCGAGCAGCTCAGTCATCAGCAAGGCCTGACTACCTTGGGGGATGCGGAGTTTTTTGTTGACGCCGATGCGCACGACGATGCCGTCGGGATGGCTGTAGTTGTAGCTGATGCCGCTGACTATTCCGATGCGTACGCCGTTGACGTAGATGGGGCTGGAGTTGGAAAGCCCAGTTACATCGTTATAGCGTACATAATAGGTGTGGTTGGATGAGAATAGATCTCTGCCTTTCAGGAAACTGATGCCTCCAAAGAGCAGAGCGAGTGCGAGCAGGAAGATGGCACCCAGAAGTATCTCTTTCCCTCGTTTCATGGATGAAGGGCTTTGTATTCGTTGATGGCTTCGGTAGTGTTGATGCGCTTGCCGCCTCGGAAGGCAACGAGGAAGGCGTCTTTGTATGTGGCAGCAACTTTCTTGCGGAGCTCCTGAGCCTTATTGAGGTTGGTCGTATTGCCACAGGTGTATTTGTACGTTCCGTTTTCTTCGTAAAAGTTTACCTCCGTGAGTCCTTTGAGCTTGGGGCTGTTTGCCGGCAGCTTGGTGGAGGAGGTGAGAAACTGCACCTTGAAGACGATGGCTTCGGCAGTCTTCTTCTCCTCTTCGGCAGTTGACGAGTTCTGGTTTTTATTTGCCTGCTCTAAATTTTTATTTGCCTGCTCTGGCTTGGCAGATGCTTGGTCTGAGATTTTATTTGCCTGCTCTGTTTTAGGGGGTGTTTGTGTCGTTGTTTTGGGGGCAGATTGCTTGTCTTTTTCTGCGCTTTGCGTATCCTTTTTCAGGTTTTTATAGTAGCTGTCGAAGCCGTTGGCGATGCTCTTGCTGAGTTTCTCCTTGCCATCGGCAGAGTTGAGGAATTTCTCCTCCTCGGCATTGCTGATGAAGCCAAGCTCGACGAGGATGCTGGGCATGGACGTGGCGTGAAGAACAAGGAAACCAGCCTGATGGACGCCGCGATCGTAGCGCTTTGCCGTCGTGCAGAGCTGTTTCTGGACGCATTGGGCCAACGCGATGCTCTCTTTCAGGTATTCGCTCTGCAAATACTCGAAGATGATGTAGCTCTCAGGCGACGAAGGGTCGAATCCTTGATAGCTCTCCTTGTAGTCCTTCTCCAGAAGGATGACGCTATTTTCGCGTTTGGCTGCGTTGAGGTTGGCCTGCGTGCGCCCCTCTTCTGAACCGAGGACAAACACCTCAGCACCATGGGCTTTGCGGCCTTCGGCAGCGTTGCAATGGACGGAGATGAAAAGGTCGGCCTTGGCTTTGTTGGCAATCCGAGCGCGTTCCTTCAGTTCGACGAAGACATCCGTGCGACGGGTGTACTTTACCGTTACTTCCGGATGGGCGTTGCGGATAAGCTCGCCTGCACGGAGGGCGACTTTGAGGGCAATGTCCTTTTCGTTCACCTTGCGGTTAGCGCTTTGTGCGCCAGGGTCTTTGCCTCCGTGTCCGGCATCTATGACAACAACAAACTCCTCCGCTGCCGTCAGGCTGATTGCCACAAATAAGACAGTCAGCAAACTGAAAAGACGGCGGGGGAGGAGCTTGTCGAAGTTCAAGATGTCTCGATTATTTGTCGATGTTGATGGTGACGTCGGTAAAGTGGTTAACGTCGTACCTACGCGATACCGTAGTTGTCGTCGTGTCATCCACCTGGACAATTTCATCTCTAAAGAGTGTGCCTTTATCTTTGCGTAAGGTCTTGAGGGTAACGGCGTTGCCGCTCTTGGCGATGCTGAACGTGTCAATCTGCACCTTCTGATAGGTGGCATAAGACTTCAGCTCCAGCTTTTCGCCAAGGTCTTTCCACTTATAGGCACCTGTGCTGATGGCGTCGCCGTCGCGGATGATGCTCAGAGCGGTATAGTCCTCCTTGAATTCAATAGTGGCATCGGAGTATGTCTCGTTATTCTGCCTCCAGGGATCGATGGTTTCGAATACCCTGCCCAGCGAGTCAAGTAATTCCAGCTTTTCGCTGGTAGCCATACTCTTCAGTTTCCAAGTGCCGACGAACGGGCTGTCGTTGACAACGGTGTTATTCACGTCTTCATTCTGGTTGCAGGCGAACAGGGCTGACACAGCCAGAAGGGCGAACAAATATCCAAATCTTATTGTCTTTTTCATAACGATGTGGTTTTAGCAAATGGGATGAATGGATGGATTACTTGAGCGGCAGATACCAGCTGTCCTTGTTAAGCAGTTTCTGGTAGAGAGCCTCGTCGCGGTTATCGGTGCCTTTGCGGCAGGCCACCTTACCAGCGAGGTAGTCGGCGCCACGACGCTCAGCGAAACGGATAAGGTCGGTGAAGCGGTTGCCTTCGAACGTGGTCTCCAGGGCAAGTTCGTCGCAAATACGATCTTCCACATAGTGGATGGTGTCGGTAAAGTTTACGCTTGCAGCATCCTTATTGTAGTACTTGGCAATAGCATCGGGCCTGACCATATAGCTGGCGGTATCGAGATATACCTCGCCGCAACCGCGGGCATGAACACCCAGCGTGTAGGGCTGAAGATCGGCCTTGTAGGTGTTGCCGTTGGGGAAGAGGAGGTCGAAACCGTCACGAAGAATGCCGAAGGCCTGAACAGCCAACTGACCATTGTGCTGCTGATTAGCAAGGCAGTTGAGTGCTTCGGCAGCACGCAGATGGACAAGAGCGCGGCGGTAGAGCGTCAACATACGGGCATAATAGACAGTACTCGTACCATTGTTCGTGCTTCCCTGTACGAACTTCTCCATGGTCTCGAATTCGTCTTCTTCGTTCTTCTGCTCCCTGACAAAGAGGTTGATTCGCTGGTCGCCCTTGTTGCCGAGGATAGAGTACTCCTTGTTCACCTCACTCGCCGACGAATTGGTGAAGAAGTAGTCTTGTGCGCTACTGAGTTCCTGCCAGAGGTCAGAGCCGCGCAGAGGATGGGTGTTCTCGCGGGAAGTAAAGAGACCCGGAACTTCGGATACCAAGCCATTCTGTGACGAGCTCTCCATAGGAACAACGGTAATAGCTTCGCCTCGACTACCCAGAATACCGTTAAGGTAGCTTCTTGCGTCGTTATAGGCGGGATAGCCACTATTCTGCGCCTCGCGCCCAGTCATACGGGAGTTGGTCTTAACTTGACCGTTGCCAAGCGGCATCAGGCCGGGGAAGTTGGTCGTCTCACCGCCTGTCGTTGCACGCATGGTGTACTTGGGGTTGTCAGTAATGAAGTCGCGGTAGGTTAACCAAGCGTTCTGATAGTCGCCAAGCCAAAGGTAGAGGTCACCCAAAAGAAGCTGAATGGGCGGGAACAGCAGATCGCAGTTGGTGCTGGTCAGGTCCTGGCCTCCGGCGGAAATGCCATCCCAAGCGGGAAGCTTATAATCCATATAAGGCATCAGCTGAGGAATGAGGACAAGTGCCAGTTCCTTGATGTCGTACTTGGGATAGTTGGCTTCAGAGGCTGCGACAGTCGTGATGGGGTTGGTGTAGTAGGGGACCTTGCCATAGTTAAGGGCCAACTGCATATAGGTCCACGCACGGATGCTGAGGGCAGCCACGTACTCGTCCGTCATAACAGCTTCGTTGTTGTGGCGGATGGTGGTGTCCATGTGGGTGATGAGGTAGTTGCAGTTGTTGATGACGTTGTAGTAGTCGCTCACCTGGAGGTACTCGTTGTCATCATCGAAATTGAACTCGGAAAGGTTACGGAGGGATGCCTTGGCATTTTTGTTGATGTCGACCATGTCACCACGGACTTCACCGAGGATGATGTAGCGGTCGGCAATCTTCTGGAAGGCATGGAGTATACCGATGGTGGAATAGACCGAGTCGGCCGAGGAGTCCAGCTTATGATTGTGTTCATAGACAACACGGCTGGAGTCAATGTTGAACATGTCTGCGCATGATGTGGCCGTGAACGTCAGCGCTCCAACAAAGAGAAGACCTATAACTGATTTCTTATTCATGGTGGTTTTGCTTATAGGGTTGTTCATTAAATTAGAGGTTGATCTTTACGCCGACGTGGAAGCTGCGGCTCTGACCGAGAAGACCCGTATCGATGCCCTGGAAGAGAACATTGTTGCTGCATGAGAATTCGGGGTCGCTTCCCAGGTAGTTGGTGAGGGTGAACACGTTGTTGGCGGCACACCAAAGCTTGAGGCCCTGCAGCCACGTGAGGTTAACAGGCACGTTGTAAGAGAGGGTGAGATTCCTCAGGCGGAGGAAGGAGCCATCCTCAATCCAGCGGTCGCTGAAGCGGTTATTGCCGAGCGGGTCGCCATAGGTGGCCTTTGGCATGGTGGTGACATCACCTTCAGTACGCCAGCGGTTGGTGACGGCCACAGTCTGATTATAGAAGCGGTCGGCACTTTCCAGAATGCTGCGCTGGTAGTTGTAGATGTCGTTACCATAAACGTAGTTGAACGTGGCATCGAGAGTGACATGCTTGAAGGTAAGGCTCGACTGGATGTTACCGAAGACATCGGGATTGGGGTCGCCGATGACGAAGCGGTCGTTCTCGTCGATGATGTTATCAACTTTGTTCTCAACAAACTTCATGTCGCCGGCACCGAAGTAAACGGTTTCACCTGTTGAAGCGTTCTTCGTGCTGAGGAGCGTACCGCCCTGGCTGGGAACGTCAGAGGCGCTTGCATAGACACCATCGGTCTTGTAGCCGTAGAAGAGGCCGACCGGTGAGCCGACAGCCGTCAGTATGGAGCCGCCATAGATGGAGGTCTCGAAGTCGCCGTCGGGCAGAGCAGTTACCTTATTCTTATAGTGGCCTACGCTGGCGCCCACCTCCCATTTCCAGTTCTTCGTATTGATAACCTTGGTGATGACGTTTACGTCGAAGCCATTGTTCTCCAAAGAACCATCGTTGCACCAGTACTTCTGAAGACCAGTCAGATAGTTAAGGTCTTTCAGCGTGAGGAGGTTGTCTGTGACGTTGTGGTAGAGGTTGGCAGCCAACTTCAGACGATTGCCCAGGGCGACGGCTTCAAAGCCGAGGTTGTAGCGTGTGGTGCTTTCCCATTGGATGGACTGGTTCTCAATGTTGTCGATGGTCAGACCCATGGCGCGATTCTGGTACTTCACGTTGCTGAAGTAGGCGAATGCCGCGTTGTTGCTGATATTGTCGTTGCCAGAGATATCAAAGCCTGCCGTCAGCTTGAGGAAGTTGACAACGTTGGTGTTGAACCAAGGCTCGGCACTCATCAGCCAGCCTGCCTGCAGCGAGGGGAAGAGGCCCCAGCTGACACCGGCGAGGCGAAGACCATTGGTGATTTCGCGACCGAAACGGGAAGATGTCTCAGCAGCAAGACTACCCTGGAGGAAGTACTTATTGCGGAAGTTGTAATCGGCGTTGGCATACCAGGCCATGTTACGCCAGACGTTATCTTCACCATCTTGGTCAAGGTAGTCATAGCTGGCGTTGATGTCAGGCAGTTTGTCGTTACCTGTATTATGGCAAGACTGGTAGCTGCTGTCGTATGCAAAGTTGGAGTAGCGAACACCAGCAAATGCGCTGACGAAGTGGCTTCCAAAGCGCTTGCTCCAGTCGAGGTGGGCATCGGCATAAACGCTGCTTTCCTTGGAGAAGAACGAGCGGACTTCGTTTGCGGAATAGCCAAGACCGGAAATGTAGAAGTTGGGCATGCCCGTCATAGGACGGAAGGACTTCTCGTTGGTGCGGTGCAGGGTGTAGTTGAACAAGCCGTTCAGCACAAAGCCCTTGCCCAGTTTCCATTCAGGAGCAAATGTGACATCAAACATGGTGTACTCTTGGACGTTCTTGTTGTTGCCCTCAGCATACTCAAAGATGGAGATGGGGTTGCCCAACGTGTTGTTGCGCGTATTGACATCGAAGTTGGCGTAGGTGTCAGCGCCCTCCAACATAGGCGACAGCGTTCCGTCGTTGTTGTACTTGTAAGGACTGAGGAACGGAGACTTGATGAGGGAGAGGAAGCCCGGAGCTGAAACCGGTGCGGTATCGAAATCGGGCTGGATACCATCGTTGCGGAGGTTGCGATTGATACGTGAGTAGGCAATGTCGAAACGGGTCTTCAGGTTGTCGGCAAGAACAACGTCTGTATTGAAGCGGATATTCAAGCGGTTGAAGTCGTTGCAAAGAATAGTGCTTTCAGCATCGCTATAGCCAAGGGAGAAGTTGTACATAGCTGCATCGTCACCGCCTTGTACGTTGACCTTATAATTCTGTGACCAAGCCTCACGATAGACATAGTCAGACCACTTCGTATCATTGTGATACATGTTGTAGTAGTAGTTAGGATAATCCCAAAGGAAGGGGAAACGGTTCTGACGTGTTTCCACACCACCCATGAGCTCGTTGGCCAGGATGCGGTACTGCTGGGCATTCATCATGGTGGGGAGGTTGGGCTCCATCGTGTAGCCGCCATAGGCGACTGCATCGATGCGGGTTGCCATGCTGTGTCCGCGGCGGGTGTCGATGAGGATAACGCCGTTGGCACCCTTGGCACCGTAGATGGAGGTTCCGTTTTTGAGGACAGTAACCTTCTCAATATCGTCTACGTCAATACCGGCGAGGATATTGTTGAAGAAACCGTCATGAACGGATGCGTAGCCATCCTGCAGATCCTGCACCACACCGTCAAGAACGATGAGGGGCTGGGTGGAGGAGTTGAGCGTATTGATACCCTGAATCATCATTAGGGCTCCCATACCGGGGGTACCTGAACGGGTGATGAGGCGAATGTCTCCGCCAAGCTGACGCTGGATTTCGCCTTCAACGCTTAGCGCTGTATTCGTGTTGATGTCAGCGACAGCCTTTGCTGTGACATCGAACTCATTCTTGACGAACTCGTCGAAAACGTCGGAGAACAACTTAATGACGATGTCGCCTTGGGAGTGCTTGGCTGGGATTACCACGCTGGAGTAGCCTGGGGTGGAGACATAGAGGGAGGTGACGCTTTCGGGAACCTTAATAGAGAAGGTACCGTCGACACCTGTCATGGCCGTGATACGGCTGTTGCCAAAGCCTTCCACACGGACACCAGGGATGGCTTCTTTTGTCGCCGCATCAATGACCTTACCCGTGATGGGGATTGTTTGAATGTTGTCCACAACAGGGGCACTTCTCTGGGGTTTGGATTCCTGTACATCTTGTGCAAACAGAGTGCTGGTGCCAGCTATGCAAGCCATGCAGAATACTGCGGTTGCCAATCTGAAATGTTTCATCATATTAGTATTCATTGTCTTTCTTGTTAATTGGGTTACAGGAACTCGTTTTACTCTCCTTCTCCTTGGTTAAGGGGATCCACAAAGGTTTCCTCGTCAATGGGCTCGAGAATGATGCAGTCAATGCGGATATGGCGGTCGTGTGCCTTGTCTTTGGATGACATGTTACTCTGAATGACCAGCTGTGTCTGGGCGATTTCGCTAGAACTGAGGTCATACTCATTGGTGGGGAAACGGAAGAATGAGCGGGCTTCATCGGCCTGAGGAAGGAAGATGACAGTATCGGGCTTGTTATAACAGCTATCAGCAAAGTTGGAGTTGTACGCTTTTTCCTTCTCATCATACCATTGATACGGCGTCTTCATGTTCAACGTCTTAACCTTCCCTGCTTCGTCAACGTATTTTAATTGTATATTCATCAAGTTCTGTTGGAATACGGCAGTTTTGTCAAGAATGGTGGGGGGGATGAACACACATTTGACCAGATAGGGAGCGGAAAGCACCTTGTTGATGGTAACCGTCAGCTTTGCATTACCTGAGGCATTCTTCGGGTAGTATTCTCCATAGCTGCCCTTTGAAATGTGTCTGTAAATGCTCACGCTATCACGTGGAATAGATTTAACATCCCTGAGGGTGTTATTCTCGGTTACCTCGATATTGACCATGTCCTCACCCTCAATCTTGATGGTATCGTGCCAGCACTTGATGGGGTCGAAGTTGTAGGTGTCCGTCACGTAGAGCTTGCCATTGCTAAGCTCATCCATCTCCACAAGATTGTTAAAGAGGTTCTTGTATTCGTCACCGCGGAACGTGACCTTGTTGGGGAAAGAGGAGTGGCGTGTCTGATACCAGTTGGATGAGAGGGAGTCCTTCGTCCTGGGATCATCGATG
Source organism: Bacteroidales bacterium UBA1189 (assembly GCA_002309805.1). GTDB lineage: Bacteria > Bacteroidota > Bacteroidia > Bacteroidales > Bacteroidaceae > UBA1189. The sequence continues at coordinate 49,828 of DBYJ01000028.1, forward strand.
ACCTTTAGTCCATTAGCTGCACGGCTGAAAACGAGATGACGGCACATGGCACTTGCGGCATTGATACGCTGGAGGCTGTCGCCGCCAAACTTTGTACTGGGGTAGATGAAGTAGGTGAGTGCTTTCTGGTACATCTCGCGCCAAGCCCTGTTGGTCGGAGCAATCATGTAGTAGGAACTGTCCTCACGGGCCAGATAGCCAATGTGGTTGAACCACTCGTTCTGCAGGACGACAACGGAGTCAAGATAGGTAATCTGTCCGTTGACGATGGGCCCCTGTACGCTGCTGGCTTCGTCGAAATAGTTAATGTTGTACGACTTGAGGAAACTGTTGATTTCCGAGAGGCTATCGACCTTGGCCAGCTGCTCCCAAATGTTGGCAGTGAAGTTGGCATAGCCGTCGATGATGTGAAGTACACCATTTTTGGCGGGAATGTTTTTCGATACCAGCTTCTTTCCCTTGAAGGTGTAGTCGTTGCCGGCACCGTCGAAGAAGATGTACTTGTTGTTAATCATCCTTACCTGGTTCTCGTTGAGGACACCGCTGGCGTTGTAGCGGTAGTCAGCAATGTGGTTCTCGACGAATTCGACCTGCAGAAGACTGTCGTTGTCCTCTGTGTAGCCAAACCCGTTCTTCGGAGCCCAAACGGTGTAGTAGCGGTTTTGCTGGAGCAGTTCTTTGTAGCCTGTGCGCTGCAGCATGGACGCAAACTCGGACAGTTCACCACGGGAAGCGATGACGTCCCAAAGAGTCTCGGAGGAGTTCAGTTCTGTCTTCTCCTGATAGTGTTCGTTCCACTGGTCGTTGCAAGCCGTGAAAGCCAAGGTGATGATGGCGCCGAACGCTAATGTTTTTATGATACCTTTCTTCATCATAATGATATAAAATTAATTACTGTTTTCTTTGTCGTTTATTTGGGGTTTTATTTACGTTTTTCTTCCAATGGGATGTCCTCGCGTCGGAGATAGCCGACGGGAACGATTTCCAGGTAGTCGTGCATGAACTGTGCCTTGCCGTTGTCGTCTTCTTTGACGTTTTTAAATCGGACCCAGTGGTCGCCGGGACCGAGGTGTTTGGTGGTGATGACCTTGCGGACAACGGAGTTGTCATCGCGGGCCAGAACACTTCCATTATAATAATAGGTAGTGGGACCTTTGACATATCCACGGTTCTTCATGTTCTTGTCGTTGGCAATGCCGTTGTCATCGGTCTGTGCATCGGCAATGTAGCCGATGTTGGGCGTATTCAGCAGAATGCGGAGATCTACAGGGATGCCTGTCACTTCGTCGTCCACGTAGAATTGGATGACATGGCGGTTGTTGTTGGCTGAATAACCCATGCGGATTTCGTAGGTGCCTTCGGGTACAGGTGGCATTTTGTACTTGAAATCAAAGGCTCCGAGCCCCATCATCTCATCACCTTGGTAGTTGTGCCAAGTCTGGTTGGGGCAGAGGTAGTAGAGGCGGGTCTCCTCGGTATTATAAACGAGGTTTGTTCCGTAGCCTTTGGGGATATAATATTCGTTGGTTTTGAGAATACCGGCCTTGCCGCGCGAGCACCAGCGTACTTCGTTATTGGTGAACTCTGGAACTAGCGAGGAGAAGTCGAAGCGCATTATTTCATTGAGGACATAGCCGCTCATGACATCCTCGTCGTAAATGAGAACATTGTCGAGGAGGTGAATGGAACCATTGAGGGCTTCCTGCATGAACCCTGGATAGTGGGTACTATCTTGCGAAACGACAGCGGGATCGTAAACCTTGATATTGACGGGGATTTTTCTTTCACCGCATGTGCTCCGATAGGGATCGCTTGCGTTAGTGAGGTCGCGGGAGTAGTTGACAAGAACATCGGTCTGGTACTTGGCGTTGCTCAGCGGACGAGTGACTTTCATCAACGTACCCTGCATAGTCTCGTAGTATTCAAAACGGTCGCTGCGCTTCACAAGGTTGACTTCCGAATTATACGTCTCAAGTGTCAGATTATAGCAGACCAGACGAGTATAGAGCAATTTCTTGTTGACCAAATGATAGGCCACGAACTTGTACAGCGCATTGTCTGGCTTAGTGAAATCGGGATTCGTGGCTTTCGGGTACCATTCCTTGCAACGCCCATAGAGGTCGTCAATGGAGTAGATATCCAGAGAATGGAATAATTCATCCGGCTCACAGAAGGCCGTGAAGCCATAGTAGCGTGTGGGCGGGAAGGAACTATTGCCGTTACCGTCGTAGTTGCCTGCATAGTTTTCCCCCTCCACATAACTGAAGTCTTTGTAGTCTTGCAGTTTGTTTTCAAGTCCTGTCTTGACGAGGGCATCGTAGAAGATGGAAAGGAACGGCATACCTTCGATAACGGCAGGCACGGTATTCGACGAGGGATTGAGTACGCTGGAAATAGCATGAACCACGCCGTTTTCTACTAGTTCATCAGGGGAAATCATTCGGGCGCCATTCACATAAATGATGCTCTGCAGGGTTTCGGCATCGTTACCGAAACTCATGGTGAGGTAACGGTCATTGAGGTTCTTGGTGGGAACGACATCACCCTCCATCTCTGTGGTGAGGTAACTCTCGGCCAGAATATGGGTTTTAGAGATGACAGCGCACATACTGTCGCTCAATTCTTCGAGCTTAGGTGAGGTAATGCCTGTCCAGATGACTTTCTTAGATCCTGGTAGGAGTGAGGCACGATAAATGCTGTCTTGCTCGAACAAATAGCGTTCCACGGCTTCGTTTGTAGGCGCAAAACAGGTATAAGTGCCGTATGCCTTCATCAAGTTGAATTTATCGCCGCGCTTGAGAATATAAATGAAGTCGCTGAATGTTTCTTCGTTGTCCTCCAGATACTGGGCCACGGTCCTTCCCATGAATGTGTAGCGGTTGCTCATGTCGATGGCATCGACACAGCTACTCACCGTTACACCGATCGTCGTCGTTATTGTGACGGCGGTCAGCATGGTTCGTATGGAGGTCCAGCGGTTCATTTATTAATGATAAGATTGGACGTGCTATTTACGTTTATCCTCTAAAGATATGTTCTCATTACGAAGCCAGCCAATGGGCACAATTTCCAAATAGTCGTGCATGAATTGGTCGAGACCGTCGTCTTGGTCGTTAACATTCTTGAAGCGGAGCCAGTGATCACCCTCGCTTAGATATTTGGTGGCGATGACCCGTCGGCAATCACCGTTGTAATTACGGGCCAATGTGCTACCTCCATAATAGAAGGTGGTGGGGCCTTTTAACCAGCCTCGGTTCTTCATCTGCTTGTCGTTGGCTACGCCATTGTCATCGGTTTGGTTATCGGCTACCCAACCCACTTCGGGTACGTTGAGTAATCGGCGAAGGTCAGTGGGGATACCCGTGACTTCATCGTCGACATAGAATTGAATAATACCGCGGTTGCCGTTGGCGGAATAGCCCATGCGGAGTTCATACGTACCCGCAGGAACATGTGGCAGACGGTAGCCGAAGTCGAAGGCACCCAAACACATGCACTCATCACCCTGGTAGTTAGCCCAGCTGGTATGCGGACTGAGATAGTAGAGACGTGTTTCTTCGGTGTTATACTTCAGGCGGTCACTGTAACCTTTGGGGATATAGAATTCATAGTCGCCCGAACCAGAAGCAAATTGGACGCCCTGGCCATCGCACCAGCGAATATTGTTGTTGGTGTATTCAGGTACGAGTGAGGAGAAGTCAATGCGGATAATTTCATTCAGCACGTAGCCCACCATCAAGTCTTCATCGTAAACCAAAATCTTGTCGATAAGGTGGATGGAGCCATTGAGAGCTTCCTGCTGGAAATCGGGGTAGTGCTCCTTGTCAGCCGTCACTTCGGTAGGATTCATAATCTTTACGTTGGCACGACCTTCAAAGGTGGAGGCAGTAATGTCCGTACTCTCCAAGCTATTCAAATCTTTCGTATAGTTGATAAGGATCGAGCTGGGGTAGTTGGCATTGCTAAGTGGCAAGGTCACCTTCATCAGTGTGCCCTGCATGGTCTCGAAGTAGTCGTAACGGTCGCCACGTTTCAGCAGGTTGCTTTCTGACTTGTAGTAGGAACCGCAAGTGATGTTGTAGCAAACCAAACGAGTATAGAGCAACTTGCGATCCAGCAGATGGTAGGCGATAAACTTGTTCAGAGCATTGTTCGCGTTCTTGAAATCGGGGTCAGTGGCTGTGGGATACCATTCTCGGCATTTAGCATAGAGGTCTTCAATGTTATAGATACCAGCTTGCTGAAAGACGGAGTCGGGTTCAACAAAAGCGGTGTAGCCATAGTAGCGGTTGGAGGGATAGGGACAGCCTGGTTTATTATAAATGGTGAGTGTGGTCTTGTCACCCTCCGTATAGTTGAAGTCCTTGTAATTTTGCAGCTTACCATCCAATCCGGTCCGTTCAAGTGCTTCGGAGAAGATGCTGAGGAACTTCATGTTCTCAATCTGTGTGGGCACCGTGTTGGATGACGGATTCATCACAGCAGCAATGGTATGAACAGCGCCATTCTGAACTTCCTCGTCAGCGCCGATTACTTTTGCCCCATTGATGAAGAGCAGGCTATATCCCGTAATGGAATCAACGCCATAGCTCATGGTGAGGTAACGGTCATTCAGATTCATTGTCGGAATGACGTCACCCTCCATCTCAGTTGTGAGGTAAGTCTTCGGGATGATGTGGGTCTGTGAAATAACAGTACACATGGAGTCGCTCAAGTCTTCCAGACGGGGAGAGGTTACTCCTGTCCAAATCACTTTTTTCGAACCTGGTTTAAGGGACTCTTTATAAATAGAATCCTGCTCAAAAAGGTAGCGGTCAATAGCCTCGTTGGTGGGAGCAAAGCAGGTATAGGTGCCGTAGGCCCTCAAAAGGTTGTATTTACCGCCTCGCTGTAAAATGGTGACAAAGCTGCTGAACATATCCTCATTCTCTGTGAGAAAGCTGGCAATCGTATGACCGGTGAACGTGTAACGATTAGAGGTGTCGATTTCTTCCCGACAACTGCTAACGGTCAAAGCGGTTATCAATATAGCTACGACTCCTATGACTCCATTCCAAAGGGAGTGGGGGCATCGGTTGAGGATGGGGATATGTCTATGCAGTTTTATCATGATTGGGGATTATTATTTACGTTTTTCGTCAAGAGAGATGTTCTCGTTGCGTAGCCAGCCAACGGGTACAAACTCAATGTAGTCGTGCATGAACTGGTCAAGACCGTCGTCGTTCTCGTTGACATTCTTGGCGCGGAACCAGTGGTCGCCACCGTCGAGGTACTTTGTGGTGAGAACAAGGCGAATGACGGATGGTTCATGTCGGGCCAAATGACCGTAGGCATAATATTGGGTGCTACCTTTAAGGAATCCACGGTTCTTCATCTGCTTGTCGTTGATGACGCCGTTGTCGTCGGTCTGTGCATCAGCAATCCAACCGATGCGGGGGTTGGCTGTTGCACTCAGTCGGAGGTCAACGGGAATACCAGTAATCTCGTTGTCGAAGTAGAACTGGGTGATACCACGGTTCGTCATACCCTGATAGCCAAAGCGCATCTCATAAGTCCCTGGCGGAACGTGTGGCAGACGGTAGGAGACATCGGCGGGACCAAGGCACATGCACTCATCGCCCATGTAGTTTGTCCAGCTGTTGTGCGGGCTGAGGTAGTACAAACGGGCTTCTTCGTGGTTGTACTTGATGCGGTCGCTGTACGTACCAGGGATGTAGAATTCGTAGTCACCAGCGCCTGCAAACTTGATGTTGTTACCGTCCGACCAGCGGATATTGTTGTTGGTATATTCGGGGGGGATAGACGAGAAGTCGATGCGGATAATCTCATTCAGCACATAGCCAGACATGACATCTTCATCATAAACCAGAAAGTGGTCGATGAGATGGATAGATCCGTTCAATGCCTCGTTCTGGAAACCGGGGTACTTCGTCTTGTTGTTGGCGACCGAGGTGGGCTCCATGATGCGGATGTTGACAGGGATGTTATTCTTTCCGCAGGTCACGTTGAAGGCCCCTGGGGCAGCAGCAATGAGATCGGGATCCTTGGTGTAGTTCAAGAAAATACATTCGGAATAGGAGCGTTCCATGCCGTCGTCGCACAAACCGCGTGTACCATTACTGAGGGGACGAATGACTTTAAGCAGCGTTCCCTGCATGGTCTCAAAGTAGTCGTAACGGTCGGCACGGGTCAAATAGACACTTTCCGAGTTGAAATAGCCACCACAAGTAATCTTGTAACAGGTCAAACGGGTGTAAAGCAGCTTACGGTCTAACAAATGATAGGCAACAAACTTGTAGAGCGCATTGTTCGGGCTCTTGTAGTTGTCATCATCGGAGGACTGAGGATACCAGATCTTGCACTGGGCAAACAAGTCTTCGATATTGTAAATACCAGCTGCCTGATAAACGGAGTCGGGTTCCACGAAAGCCGTGAAACCGTAGTAGCGGCTTGGAGGATAGGGACAGCCCGAGGCATTGTAGATAGTGAGCGTGGTCTTGTCACCATCTGTGTAAGAAAAGTCTTTGTAAGGCTGCAGTTTCGCGTCCAGTCCCGTCCGTTCCAAAGCCTCAGAGAAGATGCTTAAAAACTTCATGTTCTCAATGACGGTGGGTACCGTTTCCGAGGATGGGTTCATAACCGCATTGATAATCTGGACAACACCATTCTCCACTTCCTCGTCGGCGCCGACAACCTGGGCACCATTGATGAAGAGGAGGCTATGTTGAAGAGAGTCCACATCATAGCTCATCGTAAGGTAGCGGTCATTGAGGTTCATTGTCGGGACGACGTCGCCCTCCATCTCCGTTGTCAGGTATGTAGCGGGGATGATATGCGTCTGGGCAATGACGGTACACATGGAGTCGCTTAGGTCTTCCAGTCGTGGTGAAGTGACGCCTGTCCAAATGACCTTCTTCGAACCTGGCTTCAGAGACTCCCTATAGATGGAATCTTGTTCGAACAGGTAACGGTCGATGGCATCGTTCACGGGGGCAAAGCACGTATAGGTACCGTATGCCTTCATGAGGTTGAACTTGCCGCCGCGCTTCAGGATGGTAATGAAGCTGCTGAACATATCGTTATGTTCTTCAAGGAAACTGGCCACCGTGTTTCCCGTGAACGTATAGCGGTTACTGGTGTCAATATCCTCTTTACAGCCCACGACCGACAATCCGACAACCGTCAGCAGTGCCACCGCCGTTAGGACAGTTAAAAAGTGGTTTTTGATTTTCATGGAGTTGTTACCTTGTTAGTTTTTCGAGATAACGTCTTTCTTGTTCCATACTGAATTCTGCACCAACATCGTATCCGTCTTGATGACGCTTTCAGCAATGGGGAAGAAGAGGGCGTCGATGGAAGCCATCTTACTCTTGATGGCACTCTGGTTACTCTCATACTTGTGAGGAACCATAATGTTCAGCATGTTATTGGTGGAACCGTCGCGAAGAGCCATACGAACAAGGTCGAACCAGCGCTTGCCTTCGAAACAGAGTTCGCGTTGACGCTCCTTGAGAACCATCTCCTGAAGATTTGCTGTACCCGAATACTTGATGGAGTCTTTGGGCGATACGCCCCACGGATTAGAGCGATAGTAAACAGCTTTCACCAACTTGAAGGCTTCGGGCAGGTCGTTCTTCACGGAGTCAGCGCGGAAAGCACGGGCCTCGGCCTCCATCAGCATGACGTCAGTGATACGGTAGAGGATCACGTTCTGCCAATAGTAACGTCCGTCGTCTGAATTTGTATTGTAATATTCAGCTTGTCCTTCGGAACTGGAATTAGGAGCCACTCTCGTTAAGCGTGTGGTGTATTTAGCAATAGGAAAGACATCCTCTTCGGGGCCGTGCTGGTCGGTGTAGCTGGCGCGACGCAGGTCGGTTTTACCTTCGTAGAGGCTGTTCTCGTCTGAACCCTTCTTGCCAAGATAGGAGGATGCCATGAAAGGCATACTGGACTGACCCTGTTCGTAACCATAGAAGGCGCAGATAGCGTAGTTATGGTTGTTGTCCTCATCAAGCTGCAATTCAAGAATGCTCTCTTTACGATTGTTCTTGTCTGTGAAGATTTTGACATAGGTTTCGTCGTGGGAGCTTGCCAATGCTTTGGTTGCAGGATGGGTTTCCAGAGGATAGCTGGCTACGAGAGCATTGCCACCTGTCTGTTCCTCTTCCATGCCGATGTTGTTCTTTTTCTTCCAGTCAATAAGGTACTGTTTGCGGTCGGCGATGATGCGCTCGCAATAGTCGATGCACTCGGTGTAGAAGTCGTAACAGTCAGATCCGTCACTTTTGCTCTGGAACTGCGTAAAAGCAGCTTTCCATAGAAGGGCATCGGCGCGGATGGCGCGAACGGCATCGGCGGTGAAGCGGCCTTTATTATACGTCTCGTTATTGTAGGAGCCAGAGGGGAGGACGAGGCTTTCTGCCTCCTTGAGGTCTGCAAGAATAAAGTCGAGGGCTTCAAGCGGTGTTGATTGCTTGATGTTGAGGTCCTGGCTGTCATCAATCTTGGCTTCCTTCAGCAGAGGTATATCGCGGAAAGTTCGCACCAGATAAAAGTGGCAGAGGGCACGCATGGCTAACATTTCACCGCGCACCACGTCCAAGTCACCCTGTGTGAAATCAGGGTCTTCTTCCAACACCTGCGGTGCAAAATGAAGCACGATGTTGCAGTTGTTGATGATTTTGTAGTAGATGGACCAGTCGCAGTAACCATTGGTGGCCAATAGATTGGCATTATTGATATACTTCAAATCCGTGCCGATATGGGTGGTCTCGATGACATCGTCAGAACGGAGCTCGCCATAGACGAATACACGCTTGACAAAGGCATCGGAAACGAGGTTCTTGTAGCTGTTTGCTACCATACCATTCACATCAGCCTTGTTTTTCCAAAAGTCTTCCAAGACGACTTTGTCAGTCGGGTAGATGGTCAGGAAGTCCGTACAGCCAGTCATGGTCAGCACCACGGCTGTAAGTGTTGCTATTGAGAAGATCTTGAATGTCTTTTTCATAGGACTAATCATTAAAAGTTCAATGTTCAAATTATTAAACTATCTTAGAATCCGATGGTGAGAGCCAGTGTATAGGAGCGTGAACGCGGTGTCTTAGCGTTGTCCGATGCACGGCCCCAGCCGCCGACAGAGATTTCAGGATCCACACCCGTGTAGTTCGTCCACACAAACAGGTTGTTGGCCGAGCCGGCGAGATAGAGACTGTTCAGACCGTACTTCTTCAGGTTCTTCGCGTCAAAGCTGTAGGAGAGCTGAAGGTAGGAGAAACGGACATAGGAAGCATCCTCCACATAGCGGTCGCAACCAAGGAAGTTGTAACCCGTGTTATAGAGTGCACGCGGGATGACCGTCTGGTCGCCTTCCTTACGCCAACGCCAGTTGACGGCGATACTCTGGTTGTCGTTGGAGTACATGTTCTCAATGTCGGAACGTGCCTGGTTGACGACATCCACGCCGTAACGGTAGGTGAACTGCGTCCTCAACTGGAGGCGCTTGTAGTAGAAGGTAAAGCCGAAACCGCCCTGTGCATCGGGGTTGGAGTTGCCGAGATAGACAATATCCAGTTCGTTGATGTTACCATCGTGGTTGATGTCCTCGTAAATGGCATCACCACCGCGGAAACGGTAGCGCTGGGTACCATCTTCGTAGCCGAACACCATCTGAAGCGGCTTGCCGTTGGCGCCGTAGATGACATTACCGTCTTCGTCGTAAGCGATGGGGCAACTGGCACCGTAGATGGGAGTATCCGTCAAGTTACCATCGGCATCCTTCTTGTAGGCCACGATGCGCGACGGGGTATAGTTCGGATCGTTCTCAAACTTGTTAAGGGCTTTCTCGTAGTTCTTGTAGCTGTATTCATAGACACCCAGATAGCGGAATCCATAGAATGAACCCAGCGGGTTGCCCACCTGAATACGACCCAGATAGGTGTTGTTGGCGAAGTTATAATCGCCATTCTGGCTGTTGAGAACGCTCTCCTCCATCTCTTCAATACGGTTGAAGTTCTGACCGACATTGACGTAGCAGTTCATGTAGAAGTCTTTACCCACCTGGATGACTTTGTTACCCTGAAGGTTGAGTTCCCAACCATGGTTGCTGACGGCACCCGTATTGCGGTAGGCAAGGCTGGAGTAACCATTATAGTTGGGGATGGCGTAGTTGCCCATCAGCTGGTCGCTGGTGACGTTACGATAGACGTTGATATCGGCGGTCAGACGATCATCCATGAAGCCGAGGTTGCTACCGACGTTATACTCTGTCTTTTTGGCCCAGCGGAGGTCAGTAAGACGGAGGCCGCCCTGCTGAACAGCGTTCATGTCAAATACACGTCCGTTGTTGCTATAAGTGGTATAATGCAGATATTCACTGCCCGGAGTAGAACCGGTAATACCAACACCTGCACGGAAGGAGAGCATGGAGAGCCATTTCTCTGACCACTTCATCCAAGGTTCATCGACGACATTCCAACGGAGGGAGAGGCCAGGGAAGTTACCCCACTTGTGAGCATTACCGAATCGGGTTGAACCGTCGCGGCGCAGGGTGGCGGTGGCACTGTATCGGCCGCCCATGTAGGAATAAACGGCAGAGAATGACATGGCTGCCGAACGCCATTGGCCTGTACCCGTGCTACTGCCGGTCAGGTAGGTGCCTGTGGTCGGACTGATGATGCCGTGAGGAATACCGTGCGATGAGGCGTACTGGCTGGAACTGCTACCGATGGTCATTTCGAATCGTCCCATCAGAGTGAAGTAGTGCTTCTCGTTTTTGAAGTGCGGTGTGAAGTTCAGCTGATGACGTGTGGTGAATGCAAGTGACTTGTCGTCGTTGTTGCTACTCTTGTTCACGTTCGAGTTGAGCCATCCCTGTGTGGATAGGCTGTTGGGGAAGTAGTCATCGTTGCTGGTAGTAGCAGCATCCATATTGACCATACCGTAGTACTTCAGCTGAGTCTCATCACGATCGAGGCCGAGGAGTTTGTAGTCCAAAGCAATCTGTGGCGTGATACGGTAGCTCTTGTTGTTCTTCCAAGCCTGCTTACCAACAGCCACAGGGTTGATGTAGTTCTTCTGGTTTCCGTCGAAGATACTGCTTGCGGTCTGACGAATGATGTAGTAGTCTTCCGTATCGTTGCCCTGCGGATCCTGAGCCCAGATGCTCATGTTCGGCATAATAATCTGAGCGGTGGAAAGAAGTCCGCTATAGTTCTGGTCGTTGTTCGTATAGGTCAGAGCGAAGTCGGCCGACACTTTGATACGTTCACTGATGTAGTAGTCAAGAGCCATACGCGTGGAGAGACGGTCGAGACTCTGCTCAATGACGGTACCTGTCTGGTGGTAGTAACCACCGCTGATACGGAACTGTGCTCGATCACCACCACCGGTGAGGTTGAGGTTGTGGTCATGTGTGAAACCGCTGGAGCTGATAGCTTTTACCCAATCGGTGTTGTTGTTGAAGTTCTCATACTCGGCGAAGGTCGGGTTGTAGTTGAGCTCTTCAGCGTTGGAAGCGGTGCTGCTCTGCGTGGGGTTGAAGTGCGACTCCTTGAGGAGCATGGTGTAGTCATCACCATTTAGCAGGTTGAGGCCCTTGGGCATCCATGCTTGCGAGAAACGGTAGCTGTATGACACCTTTGTCTTACCACGCGAACCACGCTTGGTGTTAATCATGATGACACCGTTGGCGCCACGGCTACCCCAGATGGCGCAGGCAGCGGCATCCTTCAGAACTTCGATACTCTCGATGTCTTCGGGGTTCACGGTCAGCAGCTGGGCGAAGCTTTCTTCGTTAGCAGTGGAGAAGTCGAAGTTTCCTTTCTCTTCTGTCGGCATTTCGAAGATGTTGCCGTTGACAACGATAAGAGGCTCAGCATTACCGGTGATGGTAGAGGTACCACGCAGACGCATCTGGGTACCGGCACCAAGGTCACCCGAGTTGAACACGATGTCAAGACCAGCAATCTGTCCCTGCAGAGCTTCGTCGACTGAAGCGAAGGAGAGACCTTCCATCTCGCTCATGCTGAATTTCTGTTTGGCAACGGAGACTTCTCGATCGAGAATGTCCAGACCATTGGTCTCGTTACGCTTTTGGGCGACGATTTCGACTTCTTGAAGTTGGTTGTCGTCTTTCATTACTACATTAAATACGGTACGCGTACCTATATCTAATGTTACGTCCTTGTATCCGACGTAAGATATTTTCAGTTTGTCCCTGGTGTCGCGGACCACCATGACGAAGTTTCCGTCAAAGTCGGTGGTGGCGGCTTCAACAATACGGTTGTCCTTGTTGAGCTCGACGACGTTCACCATCATCAAAGGACCCATGTCATCGCTGACGTTACCTGTAATACGGGAAGTCTGAGCGAATGCGCCCGTTGTCAGCAGGCATAAAACAGCTGCGAGGATATACTTAACTTGTTTCATGATACCTTGTATTATTCGTTTTCAGTTGTAAACCTGCCATTCTTGAAGATACGATCGTTAACCAGATAGTTGTCAATCTGGTGTACGACGGCATACGAAGACGTCTCGATGTTCACGAGAGAGCTCGAGCTGGCAAACTCAATGTCGCGGGTCATGATGTTGTAGTCCTGACCTTCCTTTCCACTATTGATGACATAGCAGGTATTGTCTATTTCATCAATGTCACCCTTGACGGAAATGGTTGGGTGTGTGCTGTAGGGGCTATCCTTCGTCTCGACGGTGACCTTGCTGAATCGCTTGGTCAGATTGTCAAGAGACGCGGTTTCGTAGTTGACAACGGTATAGACATTGTTACCTTCAACCATCTGGTGCGGCTTCTCATCGACATAGACGGAGTTATCTTGGATGTGATATTTCACGAAGTCGATGATCAGCATGGCCCGTTTCTCGATATCTTTCTTACGGGTCGTGATTTGGGCATTTTTCTGGTTAACGGTTGCCTGCAGATTGTCTATCTGAATACGGACAACGGCGGTGTCGGGTTCGTTGTTGCTTATCTTCAGAGCCAGCGTATTCTGCAGTTCCTCAATTTGGGTCTCAAGGTCAGCCACGTTAGCGATTTCCTCGTTGACATCCTCTGTTTCCTCTTCAAGCACATCCCAAGTGGGCAGGCCTTTTTCGCAAGCGTCGAGGATGGCGTCGTTCGTGGGAACATAGACGGTGTAGTGATACGTGTTGAACGTATGAATGTTGTAGTCCAAACCGTTGGCGTTCTCGAAAATCAAGAACTTCTTGGTACTGTCGGCGTCAATCTGTCCCTTTTCGTTGCGAGCACCCACTAGTTCAACCACAGCGTCGGAGGTTTGGCAGAGCTGGAAGAACTCGTTGAAATCCTCGTGGCGGACGGGGTCGGAGAGAACCTTATAAACTGACTGTGTTGGGGGCTGAATCATGCCTGCATCCAGACGGTAGGTAACACCGTTCTCCTGAATGTACATCTCGCCAACGGGAAGGCCGGTGTCGATACCTGTCGTATCAATCTCAATTTCATGTCCACCATAGATACGATCCACAACGGGAACTTCTTCTGTGACGCCATTGCGAACGCGGGTGCGCGTCTGGCCGCCGTATTCCACTTTGACGGTACCATAGCCCTTGGCCATGTGGTATTTGTTGCCGTCCTCGAAGTCGCCGACGATGATGTAATATTCCATCATCTGCTCCAGCAGATTCTTGATGCGGGTAGAATTGGTGAGGTTAGCCTTCTGCTCGAGAAGTTCGCCTGTGGCCTTGTCGTAGGTCCATTGCTCAGCATAGACGCTTGCTTTCTTCGAGCCTACTGGCGGTTCGTAATGGAAAATGTAGCAAGTGGGGTTAGGATCCCTCAGTGACGATACGTCGTTGTAACGCATGGCACCTTCCGAGGGAACAATCAGGCTGAAGTAGCTGTCCATAGCCAACAGGTACTTGTCGTATTCGTAGGAGTTGATGGCCCAGTAGGCAGCCTGGGTGGTCTCGCCTAACATGACAGGGGCGATGACGGCTACGTAGCGGGCGGGGCTGTAAACCTCTTTAGTCACATAGACGACACCATTGTTGGTAATCATACACTCGTCGATGTGGGCAACTTCGATTTTCATGGACTCGCGTGCATCGTTCATGATGCTCTCAAACTTGCTCGGCACGGTGGCGTTGAAGGTCGATTTCATGACGTTGCGGAGCAGAGCCTGAATGACATCCATCGGGATGCTATCCACAGCCTCCTCCAGTCCCTTACGGTCTGCGATGGAGATGCGGTTGCCATCAGCGCGGACGCCGTAACGCTCAATAAGTGCCTTACCCTTGCCTGTACGGAAATACTCTTCGAGGGTTTCGTCGTTGGGGACGAACATGGCGCCCATGTCGGCTTCCACAGAACCACCTACACCTGATGTGAAGCTGTTCCAGCCCGGGTCGAAGTAGAGGGAACCCTTCGCGGCACGTGTGCGCTGGTCGTCATCCACAAAGTCAAGATAATCACCAGTGGCATTGCGGTTACGCGTGCTGGTGAAGTAGCGTTTCTCATAGACGCGCTCGGCATTGGCATCGTCGCCATAGTGGTAGAGACGGTTATAGTCGCTGCTCAGTTGTGCGTTGTAAACGGGTACTGCGAAGCGGTCGAGCAGGCGGCTGAAGAGCTGTGTCTTCGGGTTGCGGCGAATCTCCTCTGCCATGTTCGAGGGCGGGATGAGCAGACCGTCCAGCTGATGGACGTAGCCGTTCTTGCAGGTCACGTTCTGATTGATGACGCGCTTGTCGAAGATAAAGGCATCGTCAGCCGTGATCTGGCCTCCGTATCGGTGGTTGAACAGAATCTCAAGGTCGTTGAGGGTGATGTTGTTCTGATAGAGCTGCTCTTCGAGGAAGTGAACCATCAGGAAGTTAGTGCCGTCGAGGGCCAGACGGATGCCTTTTTCACGATATCTGTCCCAGAACGGGTTGTTCTGTGGCAGCTCGTTGCCGGCATAGCGTCCGATGGTGTCCACGATGTTGGCTGAGGTCACTTGTCGGAGGCAGCGTCCTTCCTGCACTTCGGCATCGGTGCCGGTTGCGGCAGAAGAGGACATCATTTCCAGCAGGTAGGCATTGTCCAACATGCTGTTGTAGAGAATCACCTTCTTCTGAGCATCGCTCAACTGGGAATAGCTGGTCAGCCCCCACGCGTCCTTGATGCCTTTCATGAAGGCTTCGTCGTCAGCGGCGAACAGCGTCTTACTACCTGTCTTCGACAACACTTCCGTGTAGTTAAGGTCGTCGATGACTTTCAAGAAATAAGTGAAGTTGCCTTTCTCTTGCATGTAGTCGTAGATACTGGCGCCGAGCCAATCGGGCTCTTCGTCGTCGAGGAGATAGGGATCCTTACACGACTGAACGCCTACACACAAGAACAACAGAGCCGCAAAAACACTGATTTCGCGAATCTTACCATGGTGTTTCGAGGTATTCATACAGTTTTTATTAATTAATATTATTTTTCTTTTGTTTCTCTGGATATAAATTTAACCGTGCAAAGTTAAGAAAAAAAAACACGCTGAAGAATTTTTAACATAAAAAATGAGTCTCTTTGTGCATTTTTTTTTCTTAATCGGGGTTTTTGACAGGAAAAAGCCGATTTTACGGTTCGCGGTTAGTACTTTTCGTGATAAATGGCGCTGCTGGTAGGGCCATTGATGCGTCGGGCGAATTGTTGGGGAGAAATGGTGACAGGTCCTTTCATAAATTCGGGGATATTATAGCTCTTATAGTATTGTTGATAGTAGTCGGGCATCTTCTGAGGGATAACGAAAGGCTTGCGTCCACGTCCTTTTTTGTCGAAGTACCCGAGGTAAAGGCGTGTGAAGTTTCCATCCAATCGCCGGCTGCTGAAAAGTACCCAACGTCCGTTGCTGCTCCAGTTGTGGAAGCTCTCGGTGTCGGGGCTGTTCATTTCGTTTAGTTTTCGGATGTAGTTGTTCTGAAGGTCTATCAGTAACAGGTCGCCGCTACGATGCCAGATGTGGAAGACGCCGTAGTCGCCGATGGAGAGCATCAGGTATCGTCCGTCAGGTGAGACGCGCGGAAGAGTGACGCTTTGGCCGGAAGAAGACGCGTCAAATACCAGTTCGCGAGGGCCAAAGTGCTTGGTGGCAGGGTCAAAACTTTTCTTATAGAGGTTGTACTTAAAATCCTGATAACGGTCTATGATTTCTCGATCACGCCGCCCATAGTCACGAACGATGAAATTGGCTGAGACAAAGTAGAGTGTCTTGCCGTCGGGTGCCCAGCAGGGATAGCATTCCCATTCCGTAGTATCGTTTTCGACGGTTGTCACTTCGTTTAGGTCTATGTCATAGAGAATGAGGTCGCTATATAGGTCTTGAACCTCGATTTTCTCGTTGTTGCGGGTATGGAACGACTGCCCCGTGTTGTTGACGGAATAGGCGATGTAGTTGTGTGTGGGGTGCCAGGCAGGATAAACGCCGGCAGAGAGTGTGGAGTCGGTTTTAAGGTTGATTTTCCGGATGTCGCCGTTGAAGGCCATGATGGTGCCGCCTTTGTGCTGGCGGGCATGGAATTGAAGGCTGTCGGGGTTGTAGTTCTTTACGGAGTGGCAGTTGATGCATTGGCCATTCTCGTCGGTGGAAATGAGCATATTGCTGAAGATGACATTCTCCTTGTAGTTTTCCAGACAGCGCTGGTTGATGGTCAGGTCTTCGTAGGTGACGTAGGAGGGGGCGATGAGGCGATAGGTGATGTAAGGATCAACCCTCTCTTCGGCTACGCTGATAGTGAAGGGCTTGAGTGCTTTCCATTTCTCCTTTTCCTTCTGCTTGACGTAGGCTGTGACGGTAATGTCTTTGCCGACACATTTGCTGATGAAGCTGCGCCATTTCTTGATGCTGGGGCAGACGTCTGTACCGCTGACGGTAATCATCTCCTCGCCACAGGCGAAGGTGGTGACGGCTTTTGTAATGTCAGGCAGGACGTAGCGCCAAGTGAGGGGAGCGATATTGGGCGGAATGGTGACGTCGGTATAGTCAGGCGTGATAGCGGCCTTGGTGGTGCTCTTCTCGAAATCTGATGGCACACCGGTTGTGCATCCGGCAAGTATCGCTAAAAATATAAAGGGAAGAAAGTATCTTTTCATACGCTGTTTGTTATTCATTCTCAATCATTTTATTCTTCATGCGTCTTTTTAATAGGATTTCACGTCGCGGATGAAGAAATAGAAATAGAAGTAGGTGTCGCCAAAACGCTCGTAGAACTTCTGCTTGATGACGGGGTCGCGTTCGGCATTCTCGGTGATGGCATTCTTGCGGGCATACTCCATGAAAGCCTGGAACTTAGCCTTGACAGTCTTTTCGAACGGCATTTTGCTGATATCGACTTTGCCGGGCTCTAGGTTTCCGAAGAGCAGGGCAGCCTCCTGGTAATGGGTGGGCATGCGGTCGGTCTTGTGGCTGTTGGCATAGCGGAAGAAATTCTGCCAGAAGGTGGGGATGTCCTTGAGAATAAGGGCACACATCAGTCCGGCTTCGTCGAACATAGGTGTTGACACTTCGCCGAAGGAGTGGGCAAAATAGTTGAGCAGGTAGATTTCGACGAGTGAGTTGTCGCCGTCCAGTTGATCCTCGTAGCAGTAGAGCGGAAGGATTGTGGCAAACTCCTTGTCCTTCTGAATCAGCTTGGGGGTATCGACGAACTTCTGGTAGTGTTTCGCCCATTTCTTGTGGAACCACGTCTTGGATAGTGTGTCGAGATACTTTTGTGCTGAAGTGTATTCGCCGGAGAGGATGGCGCACTTCGCCATGTACTTGAGGTATTCCACGCGCCAGCCGTACTCCACGCCGTCTTCCAGACACCAGCGGTAGCAGAAGTTGAAGCGGGCGTAGTTGTAGTAGAGCATCTTGCCGCCCACCTGCATCATGCGGATGTCGAGGGGCGTGTTGGGGCGGTTGCCGCCGTCGAGGTAGGTGAACATCTCGTCGCCTCCGCGTCCCAGCTTCAGCAGGGCAAGGTTCTTGGCCATTACGATGAGGCGCGTGGGCTCGCCCTTTTGTTTCTTTACGATGTCGAGAACGCCTTTGTAGTCCATTTTTTCCATCGCTGCCTCGATTTTCAGCTCGTTGTGGAAATTGGCATCCTTATACCAGAAAAGGACAACAAATAGTGCTGCCAGCACAACCGCTCCACCGTTCCAACAGAGGTTGCCGATGGCCTCGCGGGACATCTTGGGTTTGGCTCCCTTCTTACCTTTGCTGTTCTTCTTTGCCTTGTTTGATTGTTTTTCTGATGTTTCAGAAATTTGTTGTCTTGTTATCTCGTCGCTTTGCAGACCCTTAAATCGACAGATGGCAAAAGCGATGGCTGAGAGGAAGAGCAGGAAATAGGGCCACCAGAAGACGAGTTGCTCCTTCGTAAGGCGGAAGAAGGGCAGTCCTGCCAGATAGATCCAGTTCTGGCGGGTCATCGTGAAGGCATAATAATATATATAAGGTATAAGTGCGATGCCTACGACACATAGGCCAAGCGTCACCCATTTGCCCACCTGCCCGTCTCGTATAGCCAGCAGGGCGATAAGCAGGGCAGCCAGTAGCGTATAAAAGCCAAAGAGGGGGAATCCTGCAGCAAACAGTACGACGATATAGACCCATTGTGCCCACGACTTGCGAAGTCGTTGCCAGCCGCGCACAGCTAACAGCGTGAATGAGAAGCCAACAGCCGCGCTGAACAGATAAGCCTGCGTTTTGATGAGGAAGATCCAATAACCCACCTCCAATGCGCAGCCGATGAGCAGGCCGACGGGGATGAGCGCCAGCGCCGCGCGATTGTCGGGGATATGGAATACCTTCAGCGTCAGCAGATAGACCGACAGCCAAAGCCCCACGAGCAGCAAGGCACCCAGCCACGGGTAGTACATAAACTGGTTGAGAAACGTGGCGATGACCGTCAGGAATCCGGCAGGATACGACATGCGGCGTGAAAACCAAATCTCCGTGGGCAGCCATAGGCTGAGTTCCTGCGAACGGAACAACAATTCATTCTCGAAAATGAGCAATAAAACATAGACCACGAGTAAGAAACTCAGGCCAATAATCAGCGGAAGATGCTTCGTTGGTTTCTTCATAATTCCAATTATATTCTGCAAAGATAAGCCCTTTCCCGCACTTTTCAAATATTTGAGTTAAAAAATGCAGTAAAATTTAAAAATTCCCACACCAGGAAACGGCTTTTTTCCCGAGGTTTCATCTTTGAAAAAAATTGCGTTATTATTTGGTGGGGAAGGAAAAAAAGGCTATCTTCGCAGACGGATTTCCTTAAACTCCAATTGACGGAGAATTAAACTCCAATTGGCGGAGAATAAAACTACAGCTGGCGGAGAATGAAACTCCAATTGGAGTTGAAAGAAAGAGAAGGCAATGGACAGAAAATAAGAGCGTGTAAAGAAAAGAAAGATAAAGTTAAACCAAAAAACATTTTGTTATGCCCATTTATTATGACTTAGTGAACCGGCCGGACCCTGAGAATACGGGTGATCCGCAGCCTCTCTATCCCCGTGTGGTATGCAAGGGGACGGTGAAACTCAGCGATTTGCTTGTGGATATGAGCACGAAGGTGGACGAGGCAACGCTCGTCCGTGTGCTGACGGCACTTCGCTCGGCTGTCTGTACGGAATTGATGCGCAGCCGACGCGTCCATATCGAGGGATGGGGCAGCTTCAGCCTGCGCCTTGAGGGGCGTCCTGTGGATGAGCCCGAGGAGATCCACGCCCAAAGCATCAGCGTGGCAGGCATCAACTTCCAGCCCGAGAAAGCCTTTGTGAAGGCTTGCCGACAAGGGGATATCGTGCGTGACAGCGAGGGCTTCCGCACGTCGGCAAATTGTCCGCTCTCCGAACAGCTTGCGCTACTTGCCAGCTACTTCGCTTCCCACGCGGAGCTGACGACGAATGAGTTCGTGCGGCTTACTGGCATTCGTCCGACAAAGGCAAGGGTAGCGCTTGCCGAGCTGGTGGAGAGGGGGTATCTTGCGCGCATGGGCCGCTTGTCCGCCACACATTATGTCCGCACGGAAATGCCGCTGGAATAGAGGATGTAAGGCTGATGTCCCAGACGGAATGAGCTTGGGTGCCCTTACTTATATTCTGGAAACTTCCAGGGCTTGCGGTAGGTGGGTGCGATGAGTTGGTCGGCTTGCTGGTTGTGGAAGGTGTGCTGGGCGTCGTCGTAGGTAAGCACTTGCTTCGTGCGGGCAGCAATGTTGCCGATATGGGCGTATTTGGCGCAAAGACTGCCGTTTGTGATGGGGCAGGCCATGTCGAAGCGACGTTCCTTGACGCAATTGAGGAAATCGGTAGTATGGTCTAGGTGCTCGTTGTTAGAGGGCTTCCAGGTTTGAGCCTCCAGACGGTTGTCCTGCGGCAGCACTTCCATTCCTTCGCGATTGACGACGAGGGTGCCGTTGGTACCCTTGAATTCCAGTCCGTAGTTCTTTCCGTAAGGGCCGGACTCAATAGTCACGTTGCTCCATTGGATATTGAAGCGTTCAAACTCATAGATGACTTGTAAGGTGTCAAAGGTTTCGGCAAAGTTGTTGGGATAGACGTGGTTGGCGCCTGAGGCCAGCACGCGGAGGGGCATCTCCTTCACATCCATTCCCCAAAGGGCCATGTCCAGCAGGTGTACGCCCCAATCGGTAAGAAGGCCGCCTCCGTAGTCCCAGAACATACGCCATGAGCCGTGAAAACGACTGGCATTGAACTTGCGGTCGGGGGCTGGTCTTAACCATGTCTGGAAGTCCACGCCCTTCGGAACGGGACCATCCTTAGCAGGATGGAGAATTGCCGCATAGGCAAAATTGGCCCAGACGTTTACGCGTGCGATGTTACCCAGTTTGCCGCTGTCGATATATTGCTTCATCTGCTGCCACATCTTTGAGCTGCGTTGCTGCTGTCCCACCTGCACCACACGGTCGTAGTGCTGGGCGGCTGCTACCATAGCGTCGCATTCCGCGATGCTGTTTGCTGCCGGCTTTTCCACATAGACATCCTTGCCGGCGGAACAGGCGTCCGTCATGATGAGGCAATGCCAATGGTCAGGAGTACCGATGATGACGACGTCCAAGTCCTTGCGTTCCAGCAGGCGGCGATAGTCGCCATAGAGGTCTGGACGATGCCCCCATTTCTTCTCGGCTTCGTCGGCACGATTCGTTAGAATGCTCTGGTCGATGTCGCACAGGCCGATGCAGTTTATTCCTGGATGGCGCATGATGTCTTCCAAGTCATACCATCCCATGCTTCTGCAGCCGACAAGGGCTACATTCAGTTGGTCTGAAGGGGGAACGACAGAGGTGTGATGTGATGCGGAGGAGATGCGGCTTGCTGAGCCTTGATGCTTGCCAAGAACTGTGGTTGGAGCTAAGGTCAGCCCGATGGCGGCAGCTGTGCTGCGCTGGAGGAACTCTCTTCTTGAAATGGATTTTGGCATAATGATTGGTTTAGATTGAGGATGTGCAAAGATAATGCGTGACGTTCACAATAGCAAGAGTTTCTTTAAAAAATAAAAAAAGAAAGTGGATGCACGCATGCATCCACTTGAAAGAGTGATGTTGAATGTTGATTACTTAACCAAGACTTTACGGACTTCGATGAGGCCGTCGGCGCGGAGAGTGCGGACGATGTTGACGCCCTTCTGCGGCTCAGCGAGGAGTCGGCCGTCGGTGGTGAAGTACTCGGTACGGACGGGAGCGGCATTGAGGGCATTGACACGGGTGTCGATACGGTAGTCGCTGTTGTCGCCCAGGGTCTTGAGGGTGAGACGGAATTCGTCAGCGGAGAACCAGGTGCCTGTGTAAGCCTTGCCAGAGAGCAGGCTGTCGCAGGTGATACCGATGGTCATCACGTGGTCGTTGACAACGATATCGTCAATCTCGCGGATAGCCCAGCCGTAGCCGATGCCGTCGTGAGCGTTGAAGATGTCGGTCTGAGTGCCATCGGCTACCCAGAGGAGGCTGTCGGCTTCCCAGAGCTCGCCACGCTGGTCTGCGTCGTTGGGGAACATGACCCACTTGGTGCTCTCGCCGCTGACGGCGATGGCCATCGTGGAGTCGTTCTTCTCCTTACCATACTTGGCAACGGAGGCGAAGAGGAAGGCGTTCTCGCCGCTCGAACGGCCGTGGCACTCGAGCTTATAAGTACCGTTGGGGATGTCAGTAAGAATCTGGTAAGCGGTAAAGTTGAGCTTGCCTGCGGTACCGTTCCAGCTGTCGAGGTAGCGGTTGCCCGTGTCGCCCGTCCAGTACTGGCCCGTGGTGGTGGGCTGGTTGCCCGTGCCGAGGACGATGCTCCAGCCGGTGGGCGTGCTGTCGTCGATGTTCGGGTTGGCGATGAGGAGGTCGGTAACGTCGGTGTTATCAGCAGCCTTGGTGAGGGCGCTCTTCTTCATGGCGCTGACGGCAGCCTCGAGGCGGGCCTTCAGGATGTTGACGCTCTCCACGTTGCGGAAGTGGTCTGCCAGCTCAGCCTGGTTGGCTTCAAGAATCTCGTTGACGACGGTGACGTACTTCGTCTCGTAGCCGTTCTTGTTGGCGTTGCGGACAAGCGTGGCAACTTCTTCGACATAGGTTGCGTAGGCGCTGTAGGCATCAAGCTTCTTGGTTATTGCGTCGAGGTCGGTGGATTTGCAGACGGGGTTCTTCAGCTCATAGCCGGCAAATTCAACACCCTTGTTGGCAGCGTCCTTGGCAGCGGTGCTAACGAAGCTTTCAGCCAATGCAGCAGCTTCAGCAAGCTTGCCTGTACGGAAGGCCTTGGCGGCAGCGGCATAGCCGGCATACTCCTCGTTGACGGGGAGTTGGGCATCGTAGGCTTCCATGAACTTGTTGTCAGCAGCAAGTGCCTTGGAGGCATCGAACAGGGCTGTGAACTCTGAGTAATCGCCGGGCAGCAGGGCATCGGCGATTGCCTCACCCTCGTGGAGGGCAATGTGCCAGAACTCAATCATATCCTCCTGCGTGGCGGGGCCGAAATACTTCAGACCGAAGTCGCGGAAAGCGAACCAGCTGGTGTCGGCGTGGCCTTTGCCGCGGACGCCGAGCTTCAGCGTGTTGTCGGTTACTATTACGCGTACCTTATTATCTGCATAGAAGCCGGCCTGGAAGGCTTCGTCGGCGTTCTGACGGACGTTGATGTAGCCGTTCGTACCGTCGGACGAGCAGCCGCACTCAGCGGAGGTGTAGGTGTAGAGCGACATGATGCTGGTGGCGCTGCCGTTGGCGTAGAGCTTAGCAAGCAGGTTCTCAGCGCCGTTGCGATAAGCCTCGCCACCGTCGTTGGCACCCGTGCGGAAGAAGCCATAGACGCTGAACTCATAGAGTCCGTTGGGTACGCCCGTGAGCTCCTGATACATATCCCAATCCATGTTGTAGAACTCAGCCACTTCGTATTCGAAGCCGGGTGTTGAACCGCTCCAGCCTACGCTACCCGTCCTGATTTCGGGATTGGTGATGAGGAAGGCGTAGTCGGCAGGTTCCTCGTGCGTAGCCTCCTGGCTCAGCAGATACTCCTTGCGAGCCTGTTCGATAACGGCAATCATGTCGAGGATGTCCTGATAGGTAGCCTCTTCGTTGCCTCCGTCAATGAGGTTCTGAGCTTGGTTGTAGGCTTCTTCAGCATCCTTGGCACCCGGATACTCGGTGGTGTTGAGCAGATCAACCAGCGCGTTGGTGGCATCGCGGAGCTCTTGCATCTTAACGAGAGAGTTCTTGGCCTGACGGAATGCAGCGTCCAGTTTGTCGTACTCGGCATTCATCTCTTCGTCAGAAGCTCCGAGGACGCTCATAGCGTCGAGGCTGGCCTCTTCAAGAGAGTAGGCGATAGCAGGAAGCAGGTCGTCGAAGTGGTCAGCAAGATACTGGTCAACCTCCTCGCAGAGTGCCTGCAGATAGATGCCGACGTTGAAACCGGCATACTCCAGCTTAACGTTGTCGATGGCTACGTAAGAGAACTTGCCGTCCTTCTTACCCATCATACCGACGACGATAGAGTCTTCCGTCACAACGCCCTTGATGGAGAAGGTTTCGGGATGCGAGTTCTCGTAGGAGGCGTCGCTGCCCGTCATCTCGGCTGTCTTCATGTCCTGCTCGGCACCATTGGCGAAAATGTAGCAACCCGTTTCCTCGCCCTCTTCGGCCGTATGGCTCATGGCGCATTGGACGGAGAAGATGTAATAGCCCTTGGGCAAGCCCTTCACAGACTGGCGGATGTAGGTATCAACGCCAGGCAGGCCATTGATTTCAAGCACACGGTCGGTAATTTCCTGGAAGTAGCACTGCACGCGGATGTTTGTACCGCCGTTAACAGCGTCGTTGTTACGTTCCCAATCAACCATACCGTTGTCGAAGCGCGGGTTCTTGAGGTAACGGTCGGTGACATCAACCATGTGGTCATCATCAGCGTTAGCCATACGGTAGTCGAGGATGGCTTCGTTCAGCGTGGCAATCATCTCGTTGAATTCCGTTGCTGTAGCATCAGACTTGTCAGCAAGAGCAGAAGCTTCGTCGATGACGTTCTGGAACGCTGCCTTAGCCTCTTCGTCAGGATCGTCAAAGGCGTCCAACCACGTGCCTGCATTTTCAATGAGAGCGAGCAACTCGGTGGGGTCGGCATCCTGTGACACCTCGGCAAGGATGAAGGCATCGAAGCCGTGAGCACCTCCCAGCCAGCGGGCGCAGAACTGCAGGTAGGCATACTGAGCCTCGGTGACAATGATGTTCTGTGTCCAGGCGAGGTCAGCATCCTCATGGGCAAACATCAGCGTGAGAGTCTCGTCACCACGCGGCGTGTCAGTCTGGGAGGTGACGATGTAGCCTTCCTTCTCCACAGCGCTGGTGTTGCTGATGTTTTTTGTGTAGTAGCTGAAAACGTAGGTCTTGCCCTTCTCGATGGGCCAAGCCATACCGATGGAGTTGTTGCTGCCCTTGCCGGCGTTGTCGGTAGGGACAATGAAGGCACCGCCATCGATACCGCCGGAGGTGTTGAGGGTGGTGCTGGAGAGCGCACCGCCACCGCCGCCTAACCAGCCGTCGAGGCCGTTGTCAAAACTGGGGTTCTCAATCAGGTTCTCGCCGACAACAGTGTAGCCGTTGCCATTGTACTGGAAATGATCACCCGTTTTCAGTTGTTCTGTCTGGGCTGAAACCGTCATTGCGGCTACAGCTGCCAGTGCAAAAGTAAAAAACTTCTTCATGGGTTTTGTTTGTTGGTGAATAATAAGTTAATAAATGAATAATAGGGGTTTATCTGCTTTTGAAAACGCTTTTAGAAAAATACTTTTTGGGTACGGATGCTGCCGTCGGGATAGGTGATGCGGCGAATGTAGAGGCCACCGCTGGAGGGTGCTGCAACACGACGTCCATCAAGGGTGAAAAGACTCTCTCCCCGCTTCCCGAAGGGGAGAGCCTCCCCTCCCTCATGGGAGGGGTCGGGGGTGGGTCTGTTGATCCCCGTTGCTGTGCCGTCGCTGATAACCATCCAGCCGAAATCCTCGACAGCGCTGCCGCTGACCTTGGGCTCGCTGCTGTCGATGGTACGGCGGATGCGTATACTCGTTTCAGATAAGGAGGAGTAGCGGGTGATAGCGGCACGGGACTCGTTGGCGGTCTGCGGCTCGCCCCATAGTAAGGGGTTGACGAGCGAGTCACCGAATTCAACGGAGCGTGCGGTGATGCCGCCCACGGATTCAGGAGCGAGGCCGACAGTTATAAGCTTGCCGTCCATTAGCTGTCCCTGTCCCTGCTCGATGGCAAGGTAGAGGACGTTTTCGCTGATGAAGGTCTTTTCTGTACGTCCGTATTCACGGCAAAGGCGGATTTTGAAGCCGTCGTGGGTGACGTCGAACACCTTCCACATGAGCGGGTAGGTGTCACGCGAGGTGAGGACATTGACAAAGACAACGGGTGTGACGCCTTCGCCAAAGGGCTGGTTGAAATGGATGTATGCTGTGTCGTTGTTGATTTTTCCGTAAGCGTTAGTAGTGTAGGCGCTGTCCATCTGCTCGGCAGCAATCTGATTCGCCTCGTAGTGAAGTCCGCCCAGCGTGCCGTTCCCGCGTTCAAGAGCAAGGAAGGCTGTGCTCTCCTCGCGGCTCATGGTCTGGTTTTCTGCTAATGTCCAAGGGAAAAAGTGGTATTGGAAGCCATCTTTCTTAATGGCTTGGAGATGATGGCAGAGCGGGGTGGTTGCGTTGTTAGCTGAGGCCGGGCCGAGGATAACGGCGGGAAGTTCTTCGAAGGTGATGCCGTAGGAACTGAAACTGGACTCGGTGTTGGCAGCTGTGACGTTACCGAAGCGTACTTTTTCATCGCCTTCGCCACGGGTGATAGAAACGGTAACCTCGCCTGAGTAACGAGCTGCCTTTGCTCCGATGGGATAAGTGCCGACACGATAGAAGTAAGCGCCGGAAGCGGAGAGCGTGTCGGTATAAGTGTAGGTGACGCCATTTGCCATGCTCTTGTCCTTGAGCGGGAGCGTGGCGATACGTACGAAACGGCTGGAGCCCGGAAGTCGGCATTCAACAACTACGGAGTCGGCCATGTCGCCGTTGTTGTCCTGCCATTTCAGGGTGTAGGTGTCCTTGGCTTTCGTGTAGGTGCCGGTAAGGTTCGTGGGGTTGCTATAGACTACCGTGGGCACTTTCTCGTAGGCTTTGTTATAGCCCAAGCCGGATTGCATGGAGGCGTAGTACTTGCCGAGGATGGAGAGGGTGCCGTCCTTGTAGATTTTCGAGCAGTCGGCTTCGCTGTTCCAGTAGGCGTAGCGCTCAACGCAGGCAAGTGAGTTGAGATAATCAAGGATAGGTTTCGTGCCGCTGTAGCATTTCTGCTGATTGGCGTTGGAGAAACTGCCTCGTCCGTCGGGAGCTTCGCCGAAAATGCCGTTGTTGTTCCAGCTGGCGCCCCACACCCATTCGCTGATCCAGATGGGACGACGGCCATAGTTGTTGTAGTAGCTTTCGAGGTTCCAGAAACTGCCGGAGGGCCAGTAGCAATGGAGGTCGAGCAAGTCGCAGCGCCAGCCACGGGCATCAATCTCGCGGATAAATTGCTGGAGATGGTTCCAGCTGCCATCGTGCGAGGTTTCAGAGCAAAGGCGCAGGCCGGTGCGCATGAGGTTTTGCCAGTTGTTGAGTACGGTTTCGACGTCCTGCGGATGGTCGTCGGCTGAGTTGCCGGGTTCGTTATTGGTCTTCATGTGGCAGGAGTAGGTGACGCTGCCGCACGAGGCGGGCGAGGGCCAGTCCTCGTAGATGTGGTTGGGGACACATTCGGTGTCGGGCAGCCGGTTTTCGCCTGTGGACCAGGTGTAGCACCACGAGGCGTTCAGCGCTTCGTTGGCAGCGGCGCGGGTGTCGCTGGCGAGGCCCTTCTTCTGGGCGTTGTACCATTGGAAGACGCGGTAGGACGAGATGCGGCTGTCCATGTTTGCTGGCAATTCGGCAATCTCGAGGTCCTCCTGGTCGGCAATGAAGCAACGGCTGTAGCCCCAACCACTTGTGCCGAGAGCGAAGGTAACCATGTAGCCACGCTTCAGGCGGAAGCTGCGGATGCGGTTGTTAAGTTTTGCCGAGGTGAGGGTGTTCATGAAACCTCCGGCGTTCTCCAATCCGAAGTCATCGACGGATTCGCCTTCGAAGTTGGGCTCGGAATAGACGGTGAGGGGCTTGAAATCCTTGGGATAGGGAAAAACGATAGCCCCCTGGGCATACATCCTCACTTGGCAGTTGACGTTGTTCTTTGCCGCTTCGCCGTTGATATAGACGTGGCCAAGGTGATTTTTTATGACAAGGCTGGGCTTGATGTTGCGGAAAATGAGGACGGCGTGCTCCGTGCTGACGATGTTGACGCTTCCCTCTGCTCCAAAAGGCTCCTCGGCATCCGTGATGATGTAATCCACGTCTGTCATCAATGTGACTTCCTCGCTCACTTGGGTTACGGTGGTCTTGCTGTTCTGCGCAGACGTTCCGGCAGGCAGCAGGAAGAGGAGAAGTAGACCTATGATTGAATGGAGTAGATATTTACTCATAGAGGGGCTTTTGCGCGTGTACAATTGTTTATATTAGAAAACGTAGGCAAAGATAGAGGGTTTTTCCATGACTGCCAAATTTTTTTCTGAAAATACAATCAAAAAGCCCAAATTCCAAGCGGTATGTTTGGAAAAGCAGATTTCTCTTCGTACATTTGCACGGCAAAATAGATTCACCTTTAAAAATCATTCCGTTTATGAAAAGAACCATTCTCTTTGCAGGTCTGTCCCTGATGGGCGTGCTTGCTTTTGCACAGCCCAAGTGGATGAACCCGAATGTCAATCAGGAAAACCGTGCGCCCAGTCGCGCAACCTTCTTTGCCTACGAGAGCACCGACCTTGCCTTGCAGGCAGCCCGTCCCTACGAAGAGGCGAAGGACGACACGTGGGGCAAGAAAGCCTCCTCACGCTACCTCTCCATCGAGGGCAAGTGGAAGTTCAACTTTGCTGTAGATCACGACAAGGCTCCCAAGGGCTTCGAGGCTGTTGATTTCGACGATAGTCGCTGGGATCGTTTCCCCGTGCCGGGATTGTTTGAAATGCTCGGCTATGGAGACCGTATCTACAAAAACGCCGGCTATGCTTGGAGCAACCAGTTTGCGCCCAATCCGCCCTATATTGAGGAGCGCAACAATTACACCGGCTCGTACCGCCGTACGTTCCGTATCCCTGCCGACTGGACGGGCATGGACGTCTTCATGCACGTGGGTTCAGCAACGAGCAATCTCTCTGTCTGGGTCAACGGGCAGTATGTGGGCTATAGCGAGGACAGCAAGGTGGCTGCCGAGTTTGACATCACACGTTACCTCAAGCCTGGCGAGGAGAACCTTATCGCCATGCAGGTGATGCGCTGGTGCGACGGCTCGTATCTGGAGGATCAGGATTTCTGGCGCTTTACGGGTATTGCCCGCGAGTGCTACCTCTATGCCTGTCCGAAGGCGCGTGTCACCGATCTCTTCGTTACCCCCGACTTAGACAAGAGTTACAAGAACGGCGTGCTGAATATCAAGGCTACGACAATAGGTGCCGAGGGTAAGACGCTGCGCTTCACGCTCCGTGATGCTGACGGCAAGCAGGTGGCAACACAGACCGTGAGTGGAACTGCCGAGGTCAGCCTCCAGCTGAAGGCCGCAGGATGCAAGAAATGGACGGCTGAGACACCCTATCTCTATACCCTTATCGCAGAGGTCCTTGATGGAGGGAATGTGGTAGAGGTTATTCCGCAGCGCGTGGGTTTCCGCAAGGTGGAAATCAAGAATGCCCAGTTGCTGGTGAATGGACAGACGGTGCTCTTCAAGGGCGCCGACAGGCACGAACTCGACCCCGACGGAGGCTATGTGGTTCCCATCAGCCGTATGGTGCAGGACATTCAGATTATGAAGGATCTCAACGTCAATGCCGTCCGTACCTGCCACTATCCCGACGATCCGCGCTGGTATGACCTCTGCGATGAATACGGCATCTACCTTGTGGCTGAGGCCAACGTGGAGAGCCACGGAATGGGTTATGGCGAGCGCACCCTGGCAAAGAACGATGCCTTTGCCCTTGCCCACATGGAGCGCAACGAACGTAATGTGCTCAACTTCAAGAATCACCCCGCCATTATCTTTTGGAGCCTTGGTAACGAAGCCGGCATGGGTCCCAACTTCATTGAGGCCTATAAATGGATTAAGGAGTACGACCCGAGCCGTCCTGTGCAGTATGAGCGCGGACTTTATGAGTATAATGCCGATTACACCGACATCCGCTGCCCGATGTATGCAGGCTACGAGGAGGTGCAGCGCCGAGGCGAGAATCCTGATAAACCCTTCATCCAGTGCGAGTATGCCCATGCCATGGGTAACAGCGTAGGCGGCATGAAAGAGTATTGGGACCTCTATCGCAAGTATCCCTCGTTACAGGGAGGTTTTATCTGGGACTTCGTGGATCAGGCCGTGCGCGACAAGAGCCCCATCAGCGGTAAGGAAATCTTCACTTACGGAGGCGACTATGGACGCTATCCTGCCAGCGACAACAACTTCAACTGCAACGGTTTCATTGCTCCTGACAGACGCTACAACCCCTCGGCCTACGAGGTGAAATACTGCTATCAGAATATCCACGCCACGCCCAAGAACCTTGCCAAGGGGCAGGTGGAGGTCTTTAACGAGAACTTCTTTACCGACCTGAGCAAGTTCTACCTCGCTTATACCGTGCTGGCTGACGGTGAACCGGTAGCTGAGGGCACGTTGGATAAGCTTTCCGTGCCTGCACAAGGCAAAAAAGTGGTTACGCTGCCGGGCTTCAAATTCCCTGCCAAGGACGGCAAGGAGTATCTGCTGAACGTGGAGTTCCGTCTGAAGGAGGCTCAGCCGCTGATGGAAAAAGACCAGCTTGTAGCACACGAGCAGTTCTCCTTGGTGGATTACACTTATCCTACCGTGGAGGGTATTTTAGCCAAGGCTGAGGGTAGCGTGGAGGAGGTCGTTCAGGACAACTCCTGCCTGATTGTCGAGGCTAATGGTCTGAAAGTTACGTGGAACCGCAGGACGGGCTTCATCGACTACATCGATGTGGATGGCAAGCCCATGCTGGAGAACGGCTACAGCCTGATGCCCAACTTCTGGCGTGCGCCTACAGACAACGATTTCGGCGCTAACTTGCAGACTCGTTTCCGTGTCTGGGAGAATCCGGGCTTGCGCCTGAAGCGCGGCTCGCTCAATGTAGAAAAAGAGGGCGAGAGCTGCGTGGTGACAGCTGACTATGAACTGCGTCTTTTGGAGGCTGTGCTGCACATGAAATACATCGTTACGCCTGATGGACAACTCATTGTCAGCCAGAATCTGGAGGCTAACGTGAAGTTCGAGCAGGAGCAGGCTCCGCAGGGAGGCGAGCGCAGGGGTGCACGTCGTCCTGAGATGGCTGTTGAGCCGCTGAGGGAGAAGCCCTGCCTGTTCCGCTTTGGCATGCAGCTGGTGATGCCGCGCGAATATGTCAGCGTGGATTACTACGGCAAGGGTCCGGGCGAGTGCTATGCAGACCGCGAGAGCGACCAGACCGTGGCGCACTACACGCAGTCGGTAGCTGAGCAGTTCTTCCCCTACGTCCGTCCGCAGGAGAACGGCAACCATACGGGCGTGCGCTACTGGAAGGTGCTGAATGGCGCAGGCAAGGGGCTTGAGTTCTACGGCACGGAGCCTCTGAATGCAACGGCGCTGAACTACCTGCAGAGCGACTTGGACGACGGCGTGGATAAGGCACAGCGCCATAGTGGCGATTTGCTGGAGCGTCCCTTCACGGTAGTGAGCATCGACAAATGCCAGTTTGGTCTGGGCTGCGTCAACAGCTGGGGCGCCTGGCCTAGAAGCGAATATCAGCTGCCCTACGGCGACTACGCTTATACGTTCGTTGTCAAGCCGGTGCGCTAAGCGCAAGGTGCTTTGAAAAAAGTAAGGGGGTGCACATCACGCACCCCCTTTCTTTTTTAGCGCTATAGTAGCTATAGTGACAATAGTTTGGTTTTTATTTCACTTCCCACTCAAAGAGGCCGGCAGCGTATTTGGGAGGAAGCTGGACTTCAAGCTTCAGTTTCTTGGTGGTGACGGGAGCGAAGCTGACGCGGTTGGCAACATCCTTCTTCGTACCGTAGGCCGTCTTGGCCTGTACAGGAATGAAGTTGCCAGAAGCATCCTCGTAATAGAGCTTCCAGCTTTTGGGCACGCGGCAGCCGCCCCAGGGGCCGTCATCGAACCACCAGATGGTGCTCTCGCTGACACGGCTTGCCTTGGGGAACTCGTAGCAAATCCACTCCGTGGTGCCCTCCTTGGGCCACCAGTGGAAGTAGGGGATGGAGTGGTCGTTGCTGTCCTTGGGGAGCAGATGGTCGTTGATGGCGCTGTAGTTGGCACGATGGCTGCCAGTAATCTTGCTTGTCGAAGCATAGGTGTCGGGCCATGTGGGTTTCGCAGCATCGTCCTGTGTGGCAAGCCAGACCTCCATATTGCCACGCCCGCGGTGTGCCCAGGCATAGTAGGGGATGAGGTTGAGGGCTACGTTCTTGCGGGTGATGTTCATCTTGTCGTCGTAGCTGAGGGCCTCGGCGTCCATACTGAGGCGCACGATGGGGTAGGTCTGCTCCTTCACCTCATCGCCCTGGTTAGCAGGAGTCGTCTTTATGGTGATAGTGCTCATTTCGGCATCGCGGCTGGAATCCCCGCTGATGACGGTGGAGAGGACGTTGAAGT
The DNA here is from genome assembly GCA_002309805.1 of Bacteroidales bacterium UBA1189. Taxonomy (GTDB): domain Bacteria; phylum Bacteroidota; class Bacteroidia; order Bacteroidales; family Bacteroidaceae; genus UBA1189. The sequence goes on from DBYJ01000028.1 coordinate 82,081, forward strand.
CGTTGTCGGGCCATTCGGCGCAATAGACGAGCGGGCCGCGCTGGATGGCAGCCTTGCCACGGTCGGCTTCCACATGCTCGTTGGCACGAATGAAACGGGAATCCATGCGGAACTCCACTTCCATTGTGTCGCCCTTTTTCCAGTCGCCTGTGACGGTGATGTAGCCGTCAGGGGTGAGGTAGGAGGGATTGGCTTTGTTCGGCTCGATGATGCTCTGTCCGTTGACAAGGATGCTCTGGAGGTACTTCTGATTATTAACAAAAGTATAGAGGTCCGAGGGGACTGCCTCGCCCTTTGCCCAGCCCGGATAGCGCACCTTGAGGTTGAAGGAACCGGCTTTGTTCTTCGTCACGCGCAGGGTGATTTTGCCGTCCCAGGGATAGTTGGTTTCCTGCTCCAATTCAACAGCCTTGCCGTTTACCTTGAGGGTGACATTGCTGGTATTGAAGAGGTTGACATAGACATTGTTGTCCTTGACGGCATACATGTAGCCCGGCAGGGAGGGGATGAAGCGGCAGGCGTTGCTGGGGCAGCAGGCGCAGCCGAACCACGACTGGCGCTGGTGCTGGCCCATGCTCTCCAACGGGTTGGGGTAGAAGAAGCCGCCTCCGTCGAGGCTGATGCCGCTGAGGACGGCGTTATAGAGGCTGCGCTCGAGGACGTCGTAATACTTGCTCTCGCCATGAAGAAGGAAGAGACGGTAGTTGACATAGACGTTGGCAATGGCAGCGCACGTCTCGCAGTAGGCACTCATGTTGGGCAGGATGTAGTCGCCCTCGAAGGCTTCGCCGTTGTTGGTGCTGCCTACGCCGCCCGTGACGTAGAGCTTTTTGCTGACGATGTTGTCCCAGATGGCATCGATGGCGTGGACGTAACTCTCGTCGCCCGTGAGGGCTGCCACGTCAGCCATGCCGGCATACATGTAACCGGCGCGCACGGCATGTCCCCATGCCTCAGTCTGCTCCACGACAGGCTTGTCGGCCTGGCTATATTGGTCTTTGCGCTCTGTCTTGCCACGCATATCGAGGAAGAATTTTGCTTCGTCGAGGTATTTCTTCTCGCCTGTGACGAGGTATAGTTTGGCAAGTGCCATTTCGGCAATCTGATGTCCCGGCACGCGGACTTTCTGCCCCTCGCCCGGGCCTATCTCACGGCAGACGCAGTCGGCATAGCGGATGGCGATGTCGAGGAAGTTACGCTGTCCTGTAGCCTGATAGTGGGCTATGGCACCCTCTACCATGTGCCCCAGGTTGTAGAACTCGTGGCTGAGGTTCTCGACTGTCTCCCAGCGCTCATGTCCTGCCCACTCGTGGGGATGCTCAGGGTTCTGGGTGCGGGCGGTGTAGAGGTATCCGTCGGGCTCCTGTGCCGATGCCATGATGGTGATGACGCTGTCGATGTAGGCCTTCAGCTTGGCATCGGGGTAGGTCTGCAGGAGGTACGAGGCGCCCTCGATAGTCTTATAGACGTCCGTGTCGTCGAAGGAGTAGCCTCCGACCTTGAAGCCGAGGTTCGTGTCGCTTGCCATCTGCTTGGCGGCGTTTTCGAAGTTGCGGTAACGCCCTTCGGACTCGCATTTGCTGAAGGCAAGTGGGATGGTGACTTCGCGGGAGGCTTGCAGGCGCTGTCCCCAGAAGGTTTCTGGAGCAACCTTGACGGAGGTGAAGGGAACGGGGGTGATGGGGTAGCCATCGACGGCATTGCCTAACGTGCCCTTCTTTTCGTTGGCGCAGCCGGCGAGGAGTGTCAGCACAAGCAGCGCGGGGAAGAGGATTCTTTTCATGGGGGGGTGGATTTTATGGTTTTTTAGGTCTTATGGGTTGTTTCGGATTCCGGAAATTCCGGAGATTCCGGATGGGATTATTTGAAGAGTTTGAGGACGAAGCCTCCGCCGGAAGCAAGATGCTGGGTGAAGGTCTGGCGGTTGTTCAAGTGGCGCGAGGTGTCCTTGTAGACGTTGAGGTCATAGTCCTCGGCGTTCTTGTCGGCATTGATGCCGTCGGCGAGCAGGGCGTAGCCGTAGTCGCCGTCAGGCAGGAACGTGAGGGGAATGGTGATGTCGCGGGCGCGCCAGTCCGTCAGGCCGGCGATGTACCATGTGTTGCCCTTGCGGCGTGCCGTGACGATGTACTCGCCCATCCGTCCGCAGGGGATGACGGTCTCGTCCCACACCGTGGGGATGGAGGCGACGAACTGGGTGTAGGCGGGCTCGGCCTCGTAGCTGGTGGGCGTGTCGCAGAACATGGTGAAGGGGCTGTCGAGCACCACGTACATGGCAGCCTGATGGCAGCGCGTGCCCTGGCTGACGGGGCTGTAGTAGATGGGGCGCCAGTCGGCGCGGGTGGCGTTGCGCATAGCGCCTGGGGTGTAGTCGACGTTGCCGCACATCAGGCGCATGAAGGGGAAGGTGACGTCGTAGTGAGGCATATCCTTCTCCTCGGGTTTCCACTTCACCTCTTCCATGCCGAAGACGCCCTCGTAGTTGAGCAGGTTGGGGTAGGTGCGGTTGAGGCCCGTGGGGCTGTAGAAGCCGTGGTAGTCGAGGAACAGGTGGTACTGGGCAGCCTTCTCGCAAATGCGGTAGGCCATCTCGACGCCCGTCTGGTCGTTGCGGTCGAGGAAGTCAACCTTGAAGCCCTTGATGCCCATGGCGGAGTATTTCTGGCAGGCCTCCTCGAGTTGGTCGTCAAGCACGTTGAACACCGTCCAGAGGACGATGTCGACGCCCTTCTGACGTCCGTAGGCGATGAGCTCCTCAAGGTTCAGCTCAGGGATGACGGTGAGCATGTCGCCGCTCTTGGGGTCGTACCAGCCCTCGTCGAGGACAATATATTCGATGCCGTTCTTGGCAGCGAAGTCGATGTAATACTTATAGGTAGGCATGTTGATGCCGGCCTTGAAGGGTACGCCCTTGAGGTTCCAGGCGTTCCACCAGTCCCACGCCACCTTGCCGGGCTTGATCCACGACGTGTCACCGATGCGGTTGGGCGAGGCGAGGGCATAGACGAGGTTGTTCAGGGGCATCTGGGTGTCGTCGTCGGTGATGGCAAGCACGCGCCAGGGGAAGTCCCTTGCGCCATCGACGCGGCAGATGAAGTCCTCGGCCTCGGCCACGTGCAGCTGCTGGCGTGTGGCGCTCTGGCGGTACTCCTTCGGGTAGGGCGGGAAGATACCACATAGAAGACCCCCTCCCTGCTCCCCCGTGAGGGGGAGAGCCTCGCTATTGCTCGTGGACTGCGCGCCAGCCTCTCCCCTCCCTCCACGGGAGGGGTTGGGGGTGGGTCTGAGGAACATCCCCGGATAGGCCTCCAGGTCGCTCTCAAGGAGGGTGACCTTAGTGCCGTTGACATCAATGGTGGCAGGCAGGAAGGCGGGGATGTCGCGGGCACGGCTGATGGGTGTCTCGTCGTAGAGGTTCTGGAAGGCCATGGCGAAGGGGTTGCGCTCGTTGGTGGAGTAGGCGAGCCATGCCGTCGGGTCGCCCGCGAAGGAGAAGGTAGCCTGCTCGTCGCGTATCTTCAGCGGCGCCTTCTTCGTGTAGCGGAAGCGGTAGGCCACGCCGTCGTCATAGGCGCGCACGACGAGCGCGAAGCCGCCGTTAAGCGTCAGCGTCAGTTCATTACAGGTGGTGCTGATGTGGGGCTGGCGCCAGAAGGGGGCGTCGGTCTCCTCCGTCACGCGGCGCGGGCGCGACGCCTTCAGGGCGCGCTCCACGACGGTGCCGTTCGTCAGCGTCAGGCCGATGGGCGAGGGCTGGACGAGCACGTTGCCGTCGCGCGCGATGCTATAGGCAAGCGGTGCCTCGGAGGTGAGGGTGACAACGATGCGCCCGTCGGGCGACGTGAGACTGTAGGGTTTCTTGCCGGCGGCGTTGAGGCTCGGGGATATCAACAGGCTGACAATAAGCAGGATAATAGAGGCTCTTTTCATGATTATAGGGGAATGAATGTTTTTTTTCTTTAGACGTTGCAAATATACCTCTTTTTATTGACATAGCCAAATTTGAAGGGCAAAAAAACGGGCTTTCATGCAATTTTTTTCTCCGCAGCACACTACTCTGTGCCGCCAGCGCAGGCAAATAAATCCGTAGCGCAGGGGAATAAAAAATTAACGCAGGCAAATAAAATCCCAGCGCAGGGGAATGGGAAAACGACGGCTTGCTCTGCACGCTCGGCACAGGAGGATAACAAATCGTAACTTGACGTTGCAGGAAACCGACAAACCAGCTGTAAGCAGGGAAAGGGGAGTGATGGAAAACGTGATGCTTCGGAGAGGCTGAAAAGGGGTGTTTTTCGTAAATGCTTGTTTCCTAACGTGGTCGATTGTAATAGTCATTTAGTCATTTAGTCATTTAGTCATTTTCTTTTCATGTATCCATTTTCCCCTGGCTCTTCAGGAAATGCTTTAATTATATATTATAATATAATATATATTATAATATATAATTAATATAATATATATAATAAATTAAAATCACTTCTCTCTCCATACCTTCCCGCATCCCTATGTTTGTAAAAGAAAATGACTAAATGACTAAATGACTAAATGACCATTGGATGCCTAACCGCCTATAATAGAGCCGTGTCCTGTTCCGGCTCCTCTTTTAGCATTCGTGTAAATACGTTAAATATCGCCGAGGCCGTTTTTTTCTACCTTTTTATTTCCTTATTAAAAAAAAAGGCGTTATCTTTGCATCGGAAATGAATCTATTACTAACAAAAACCAGATCCCTAATGAAAGCACGCAGAGTACTTATCTCGCTTGCGCTGTTGTTCGGCATTGTGCTGAGCGTCAGTGCACAGACCACCGTCCGCGGCACAGTCGTCGACTTGAACGGTGATGAAGTGATTGGTGCCAACGTGGTTGAAAAGGGTGTGCCTGCCAACGGTGTCATCACCGACATCAACGGCGCCTTCTCCCTGCAGGTGAAGAGCAACCAGGCCACACTTGTCGTCAGCTACGTCGGCTATGCCACTCAGGAAGTAGCCCTCAGGGGCAGGAACAACGTCCGCATTACGCTGGAGGAGGACAGCAAGCTGCTGTCTGACGTCGTCGTCATCGGCTACGGTACGATGAAGAAGGGCGACATCACGTCAGCCGTCTCAAGCGTCAAGCCCGAGGACTTCAACATCGGTAACATCCAGGATGCTGCCGAGCTGGTGAAGGGTAAGGTGGCCGGTCTGAACATCACCAAGGGCTCGGGCGACCCGAATGCCACCAGCACCATCCGCCTGCGCGGTGTCACCACGCTGACGGGTAATCTGGACCCGCTGGTGCTCGTCGACGGTGTTCCCGGCGACATCACCGAGGTGGCTCCTGAAAACATCGCCTCCATCGACGTCCTGAAGGATGCCTCCGCCGCTGCCATCTACGGTACGCGCGGCGCCAACGGCGTCATCCTTATCACCACCAAGGGCGGACAGTTCAACGAGACAGCCAAGGTCACCTATTCCGGCTACATGAGTGCCTCGAACTTCTACGATAACCTCCATTTCATGACTGCTGACGACCTGCGCCGCATCAAGGGTGCCACGGCCTTCAGCGACGAGGGCTTCACGACCGACTGGCTGGGCGCCGTCACGCAGACGGGTCTCGCCCAGAACCACTCGCTCACCCTCGAGGGCGGCTCGGCCAACACCGCCTATGCCGCGGGCTTCAGCTACCGCGACGAGAAGGGTGTGATGATCAACACGGGCAACGAGCGTATGCGCATGCAGTTCGACGTCACCCAGAAGGCCATGAACGGCATCCTGAAGTTCAACCTCAACGGTAACCTCGGCTTCAGCAAGAACCCGCAGAACAACCCCTCGTACGCTTATCGTCAGGCCGTTATCCACAACCCCACGTCGCCCATCTACAACGTGAACGCCGACGGCGAGCAGGATCCCTCGCTGGGCTATAACGAGGAGTTCAACCGCTTCCAGTACTACAACCCCGTGGAAATCCTCAACGAGCAGATTGGCGACACACGCTCCAACGACACGAAGATGACGGGCAACATCACCTTCGAGCCCATCCAGGGCTGGCGCACCAACCTGATGCTCTCTACCTATCGTTATATGAGCGTGGGCGAGAACTACTACACCTCGCGCTACTACACGCTGGCGCCGCAGAACACCCCCGGCAGCACCGACCCTGCCAACGGCTCCGCCTCGAAGTCGCAGAGTGACTACACCTCGAACAACCTCGAGCTCACCAGCGAGTACAAGAACACTTTCGGCGCACACCGCATCGATGCTATCGTCGGCTACAGCTACAACTACAACGTCTATAGCAGCTTCTGGGCTAGCAACGGCAACTTCCCGACGGAGGTCTATCTCTACAACAACCTTTCCGCCGGTACCTACCTGAAGGACAAGAACAACCCCCGCGGAGGACTGGGCAGCAGCAAGAGCGACAATAAGCTCATCGGCTTCTTCGGACGTGTCAGCTACGGCTACGACGACCGCTACAACGTCCTGCTCTCCCTTCGTCACGAGGGCAGCAGCAAGTTCGGCGCCGACCGTAAGTGGGCCAACTTCCCCTCTGCCTCCTTCGGCTGGACCATCAGCAACGAGGAGTTCATGGAGAACGTCGATGCCGTCTCCAACATGAAGCTCCGTATCGGCTACGGTAAGACCGGTAACATCCCCGGCAGCAGCTACGGCTCGCTTACCATGTACGACTACGACACCTCCTACGGACGCTACCTCAATACCAGCGGGCAGTGGGTCACCGGCCTCAAGACCACCCAGAACCCCAACCCGAAGCTCCAGTGGGAAACCGCCGAGGAGTTCAACGTCGGTCTTGACATGGGCTTCTTCAAGGACCGTCTGAACGTCACCGTCGATGCCTACCGCAAGGTGACGAACGACCTGCTCTATTACTACACGGTGCCCGTTCCGCCCAACATCTACACCTCCACGACGGCTAACGCCGCCAAGTTCCAGAACACCGGCGTCGAGCTCCTCATCGAGGCGAGCCCCATCCGCACCAGGGACTTCGACTGGAACACCACCTTCACCGCCTCGCACAACTCGAGCCTCCTCGTCAGTCTCTCCAACGAGCTCTACGAGACTGACAGCTACCTCAACTGGGGTGGCGTGGGTGACCCCATCAGCGTCAGCACACACCGCATCGAGGAGGGCAAGCCCTTCGGTAACTTCTGGATGCTGAAGTCCATCGGCGTCAACGACAAGGGCAAGTGGGTCATCGAAAACCCCAACGCCGTCACCCAGCAGGGCGACAAGTGGCTTGACAAGGACGGCAACGAGACGGATAAGTACGTCGTCTATTCCACCCAGTACAACAGCGACGAGTACCGCCAGTACTGCGGCAACGGTCTGCCCAAGGCCTATCTGAACTGGGGCAACTCGTTCCGCTATCGTCACTTCGACCTTGGCATACAGCTCAGCAGCCAGCTCGGCTTCTACATCTTCAACAGCCAGCGCGCCTTCTACGAGAACAACTCCATCGCCTATAACCGCCTCTACGTGGCAGCCGTCGGCAAGCCCGTCGTCGATGTCAAGACGGGGCAGAAGACAGGCGAGGTGGCCAAGCTTTCCACCGCCCAGCAGCAGTGCGTCGTCAGCGCCTACCTGGAGCGGGGCGACTACGTGAAGATTGACAACGTCACCCTCGGCTACACCTACGACTTCAAGGGCAACACCCGCAAGTACATCCAGAGCGTGCGTGGCTACGTCTCCGGCGAGAACCTCTTCTGCTTCACCGGCTACACGGGCCTCGATCCCGAGCTCGGCAACGGAGACCCCTTCTCCGCAGGACTCGACGAGCGCGACAAGTATCCCACCATCCGCAGCCTTACTGCCGGCGTTTCAATAACCTTCTAATCCCCTGACAGCACTATGAAAAAGCAACTCAAATATACCGCAATCGCTGTTTTGACGGTGCTCCTTGCCGTTTTCGGCACCTCCTGCACCGACCTGAGCGAGACTGTCTATAGCAGCCTGACCGAGGAGAATGTCGACCTGACAGAGGAGAGCACCCTCGAGGCACTCTCTGCCTCCGTCTATTCCAACATCCGCTTTATGTACTGGGGCTACTACGGACTCATGGACCTCACCGAGGAGGCCTGCGACCTCTACGTCATGCCCTCGAAGATTGGCATCGGCTGGGGCGACTACTACATCAGCTACCACAAGCACGAGGTTACCAGCGAGAATGCCAACATGCACTCTACCGACTGGTACTACAACTTCGTGGCTATCACCTATGCCAACCAGTTCTGCCGCGCCATGGAGACCGTCAAGGAGAAGCAGGGCGGCACCCTCACGGCTAACCAGAGCCTCACCCTTGCCAAGGTACGCTGTCTGCGCGCCCTCAGCTACTACATCCTCTTCGACAACTTCCGCTGGATACCCCTGCTGAAAGGCGCCGACGAGGAGCAGGAGGCGGGCTTCCTCCCCTCGCAGGCTAATCCTGACGAGGTGTTCGACTGGGTGGAGGAGGAGCTCCTTGCCATCCGCGACGACCTCGGCACGCAGCACGTCTTCGGACACCCCAACCGCTTCGTGGCTGACATGATCCTTGCCAAGATGTACCTCAACCACAATGCCTGGTTCGACAACATCATCAGCGCTGACGAACTCCGTGACGGCAAGCAGAAGGGCGACACCTACCGCAGCCGCATCTCTGACGAATGGTACAAGAAGTGCGAGAAGGTACTGCAGGACGTTATCGACAACGGAGGCTACACCCTCGAGCCTAACTTCAAGGACAACTTCAAGGCCGACCTGCGCAACTGCACCGAGTGCATCTTCGCCATTCCCCTCGACAAAACCTATGCTTCGCACAACTACACCATCTGCGAGAGCCTTATCACCGCTGGTGCTGCCGCCTACGGCTTCACCAACTCATGCTGGAACGGCGGCGCAGGTATTCCCCAGTTCATCGACACCTATCATCCCCACGACACCCGCTTCGACGACACCTGGGCACACGACCAGCAGTACGCCTACACCGAAGAGGGCGGTGCACAGTCCGGCGACCCCCTCACCACAGCTGAAGCCGACCTGAAGGGCACCGTCAACGTCTTCTACACGAAGAACATCCACAGCGTCGATAACCCAGGCGTCTATATGCTTGAGGGCTACCGCAACGTGAAGCTTGAGATTGTCCCCGGCACCGATGGCACTTGGGGCGACGACGTCAACTTCTTCCGCCTTGCCGATGCCTACCTGATGGCTGCCGAGTGTGCCCTCCGTCTGGGTGGCAAGGGCATCTACAGCGAAACGCAGGCCGTGGAGTTTGTCAACAAGGTACGTGCACGCGCCTTCCAAGGCCGCAACACCAAGACCTTCAACGTCCCTGCCGACCCCGCTGCTGCAGTGCGTACGCTGGATGACCTGAAGGCGGGTAGCTGCTACAATTACGGACACAGCGAGTATCACGTGGCTGCCGACTACGACCCTGGCAAGTACACCTCCTACACATGGGATGCGAAGTACTACGACGAAGGCCCTGCCGAGGACGCTCCCTTCCGTGGAGGCAAGGACATCGAACTGGGCGGACTGCTCGACGAACTGGCTTGGGAATTTGTCTTCGAGCACCATCGTCGTCAGGACCTTATCCGCTTCAAGATGAGCAACGGACAGAACGTCTGGAACGGCAAGTCGTGGTTCTGCAAGGATCGTGTGCAGGATATCAACGACAACCACTACAACGCCGGCCCCATCTACATCGAGTACATGAACGGCAATAAGAACCTTGTTCAGATGCCTGGATTCAATTGATACGCCCGTTCCCGTAATTTTGAAAAATAACTACAAAAGTTTTATCAATTATTTTATTAACTTCTTAAAATCAACAAAGCAATGAAAAAGTATTTTTATGCACTGCTGGCGCTGCTCGTTGTAGTGGTTGCCTCATGTAAGAAACCCGAACCCGAACCCATCGTTGTTCCCGACGATGATAAGGCTTACGACGTCCTCTATGAGGTGGATGTGAAGTACTACTTCGACCTGGGATACGGTGGCACGACGCTGAACTATGCCGACTTTGTGAAGGATGGCAAGCACATCTGGGAGCAGTTCGGTCTGAACAGCGAAGCTGACTTCATCAAGGCTCTCGGTACGGCTGATGTGGCAAACGGTGGCGCACAGACAGGCCAGAGCATCAACTTCTGCGCTATTGACGGCTCTACGGGCTATCTGAACGAGAGCGTCTCCACAACGAATGGCTGGGGACACTGGTTCACGGCTCAGGGTGACGTCTGCAGCTGGGGCGACAATGCCTATTTCTTCACTGAAGGCTACTTTGTCAGCAGCGAGAATCTTGCCATTACCCTCGGCAACTTCCCTGGACGTATCAATGCCGGCGAGAAATACACCATCATCGAGGCTTTTGCTGACGATGAGACTACGGTTGCCGTTCAGTTCAACATCACTGTGACGGACGAGGTTCCCGAGGTGAAACTGAACAAAGTCGGTGAGGCTAAGACAAAGATGAAGATTGGCTTCGACAGCGACTATACGACTTACGAGGTTACGGGCATCGATTATGCCGCTATTGCTCAGGCTATCGGCTGCGAGGTTGGTGCTGCTACGTTCTACGGCGTGGATGCTGCCGGCAAGCCCAATGCACTCTTCAAGGGCACGGATATCTGGTACAACGCTGACGGTCCCGCAAGCTGGGGCGCAGGCTGCACCATCCACTTCGGCTACGATGCCGACAACGGTATATTCACCACCTGCCTCTATCCCGACGAGGAACTGATTGGCAAGACCCACAGCCTCACCGTGGCTGTCGCTAACGGCAACAACGCCTTCTTCCAGACGGTTGAGGTTGAGGTTGCAGGCCAGGATACATGGACGGCTGCTGCTACCGTCAAGGTGCAGGGCGATGCTGTCGATACCAACTTCGACTTCGCTCCGCTGGTAGCCTACTTCGGCTTCGATAACCTGAAAGCCTTTGTCGAGGCAGTCCTCAGCGGTGACTTGGTGATGTCTCCGCTGAATGCCGACGGATCCGTAGGTCCCTACTCGCAGAACTACACTCCCAATGACAATGGTGTCTTTGTTCTTGGTTCATTCTATAGTGTAGCGGGCAATGTTGTCAATTGGAACTCAGGCGAGGATGCCTACTATTTCGACTTCTTCGGCGATAATGCAGGCGATGGTCATGCTAATATCGATGTTACTCCGTTTACCGAGTTGACTGAGGCGCAGGTAGGCCAGACCCTTACCTTCCTCCTCCAGTTCGTCTATGGTGATAAGACGGCTTATGTCCGTGTCAATGTGGCTGTAGAGAGTGCAGTACCTTGGGCTTCCTATGAGGCTGCCGAGGGCAATGTCTTTAACATCAAGATGATGCTTGATCATAGCTACAAGGGCTTGCGTCTTGACTTCTCCAATGAGGACATGGCAAGTGCGCTTGGCGTAGAGAATCTGGGCCTCGCTATTTCTGATGGTACTGTCAAGGTTGCTGGTCTGAATGCCGATGGTAGCGTAGCCTATGGAGAAGACGGCACAACGCTGGCTAACACGGGTGAGACTCCCTACGGACATTGGTACAACAAGAGCGGTGATGTCTGCAAATGGGGTACGGAGAATTGCGCCATGTGCTTCAACGTGAAGGTTGAGGATGGTGTTGTCTGCGTCTACACCTGCCAGTTCCCCGAGAACGTGGAAGTGGGTGACTCCTTCGTCTGCAAGCAGCGCTACATGGCTGGTGACAAGAGCGTTGACGTCACTTACAATGTGACAATCGTTGAGTCGCTCTAAGCATCAGCAATAATCCGAATAGGCTGGGGGAGTGTCCCTCCTCCAGCCTATTTTTAGCCCGCAGAGGTCTGACGTATTGTTAACGGTTCGAATCCGTTGCGGGCTGCACAGATAGATAAACAGATAGGCGCAAGCCAATCCTCATTTAAAAAAGAAATATCCAATCAGACGATGAAAAAGTACATTCTATCCCTTTTTTTCCTGCCTCTTTGGGCAGGCGTGTGTCTAACCTCCTGCACGCCAGAAGAGCCCGATCCTTTGGCTGACTACGACAGCAATCGTGCAGGCGTCGAGTTATCCATCAACCGCAACAGCTGGGATGCTCCAGCTGACTCCTCGCGCGTGGTGCTGAAAATCAAATCCTCTTATCTCTGGTACGTCGATATCCCCGATGAGGCAAAGGACTGGCTCTCCGTCAGCCAGACGTGGGGCGACTCCATCCAGTCGTACAAAATCTACCTCTATGCTGCGGCAAACAACACGCCTGATGTCCGTTCGGCTATCGTCACCATCCATTCGGGCAAGTCGAAGAAGCGTGTTTCCGTCACGCAAGGCGTGCTCCCGCTGATATTGACGGAAGCCGATGTGCCTGACTTCAACAAGTACTACAAGCCCCGCGAATTCACCTTCGACATGCTGCGGAGCGACAGCAAATGGAGCTGGTGCCGCAGCAAGCAGAGTGAGCATTTCGTCGTCTTCTGGGACAAGCAGTATGGCGAGTATGGTCTCTACGGAGAGCGCAAGGGCGCTGCTAACACCTCACCCTCAACGTGTAAGGTTGCCAATATGGCTGTTGATATCGATGACTTGCTGATGAAGGCAGAGCTTTTCTACAAGATGAACATCAACACGCTGAAGTTTGCCGACACGGGCAAGGGAAAGTCTGTGCTGGACCGCTACAAGATGGAAATCTACCTTATCTATCAGAGCGAATGGCTGGCTACGGGCAGCGGATACGATAACGTCATAGGCGCCCTTTGGGTGAATCCCAGCACGTGTAAGCCTGTGGGGAGCACCATCGCGCACGAAATCGGGCACTCGTTCCAGTACATGGTGTTCTGCGACTATCTGGAGCAGCAGGGCATGCCCGAGAACCAGCGCCCTAACGCCAACACCACGCAGGGCCCGGGCTGGCGCTACGGCTTTGGCCCTAACGGCAGCGGAGGCTGCTGCTGGTGGGAGCAATGTGCTCAATGGCAGAGCCTTCAGGAGTTCTCGTCGCAGGAGAACTACAAGCCGCAGGCTTTCCAGGGCTGGGCAGGCGAATTCATGTCTTCCACTTCGCTCCACGTCCTGCATGAGCGTCCCCGCTATGCCAACTACTTCATCCAATGGTATTGGACGGACAAGTACGGCATCGACTTCATCGGTAAGCTCTGGCGCGAGTCGAAGTACCCCGAAGACCCCTGTGAGACCTACATGCGCCTCACGGGCATGGACAGTGCTGCCTTCAACGACGACATCTGGCGCTATGCCGCCCATTGTGTCACCTTCGACTTCAACGAGGTGCGCAGCTATGGCAAGAACTATGTCGGCGCAGTAGCTACCACGAGTTTCTCGGATGCGGGAGGAGGCTGGTGGCGCATCAGCGACAGCAAGGCGCCTGAGAGCACGGGCTCTAATGCCATTCTGCTGAACAACGCTGCAGGCAAGACCGTTACGGCATCCTTCGAGGGGCTGTACGAGATGCAGGGCTCGACTTATAAATGCGGTCCGGAAAGCAACGCGGGCTGGCGCTATGGCTTCGTCTCCTATAATTCTGACGGCAGCACGACCTATAGCGAAATCTTCCGAGAAAGTGGCGGGAATGCCTCGTTTAACGTGCCGTCCAACTCTTCAAAACTCTGGTTTGTCGTCTCTGGCGCGCCTCTGGCCTACGAGCGTCATGCCTGGCCTACGGAGGCAAGCAAGTCCGACACGGATACCGACGACAACAAGTGGCCTTGGAAGGTTTCTTTCTCAGGCACACGTCCTAGCGGGAAATAGTGGGCTGTTCGCTCAACGTAGGCAAATAAAAAAATAACGCAGGCGAATAAATTTTTAGAATAGGCGAATAAATTTTTAACGCAGGTAAATAAAATCGTAGAATCAAGGAAAAATGAAACGTCGTTTTCTAATCCCAAAAACCTCCCTTTCGCTCCTTCTGCTGCCTTTGTTGTCGCTTCTTTCTTGCACCCAGGCGTTCGAGGAGGAGGGCATGCTGGAGCCTGTAGCTGAGTCGGGTGAGTATTTCCTCGAGTGGCCCGCCTACAGCCCTACCATCCATTACGACTTCAACAAGGAGAACGGGCAGCTCCCCCTTCCGACGAAGAACCTCCCCCTTGCAGGAAACCGGTATTATAAGGTCTATCCTGCCGCAGATGACACGGAAACAGAGAGTTGGTGGTCTTTCTTCGTAGGCAGGAACGCCAATCCGCTTGTGAAGGACAACGAGGTGGCAGCCAAGAATATGTTGGCGCGCCTGAACGAGGACTTCAGCTATATAACCGACGTCATGGGCTGGCCCAGAGACCTCGCGCCTCAGAAGGGCTACCGTAGCGCCGTGTTCCTCTATGGCTCGGGCCTGCCTACGGATAACGCCTCGAATACCGACTTGGGCGGCTGGCAAAGCGCTGTCACATTGGGAGGTACATCGTGGCCCATCATCCTGGCCTCATACTACCCCGTCTATTGTTTCGACCCAGCCTGCACCTATTCCGATGCCGAGTCGCAATGTAGCGCTATGGTACACGAGGGCATCCATGCCATCTTCGCCTCCATGCCCGGCTGTCGTAAGGCCAGCTGGTTCCACGAGGGCGCCAACTGCTGGCTGCAGGCTACGCTCACCTACGAGCGTCAGTATGGTAAAGACTACATTGCCAACGACTTCGGCTGGCTCAGCATGGGCAGCATCATGGCTCCGTTCCAGCCTATTGAGTGCTATTCAGGCTGGCTTACCGACGGAACCTTCGGAGGCCCTGGCGCACAGGGTGTTAACGGCTCTGCGCCTACGGGTAATGTGCGCAAGGTGATAGGAGGCTCGCAGTATAGCGAAGTCTTCCCCACGTTCCTGGGCGAGATTGTCGATTATATGGCAGTCCCCTGGGTGTGGATGAATGCCACGGGCTATGTCCTCGAGGGCATAGCCGCGCAGATTGGCGAGGAGCAGATGCACAGGATGATTCAGGAGTATCGCGCCCGTCTGGCACTCTGCGACTTCGGCAAATATACGCAGGCTGTAAAGCACATGTATAACACCTATATGGGCACCATAATTGAGTCGGAAAGCTGGAGCGTCTATAGCAAGCCTTGGCGCTGCACGCCCTACGCTCCTACGGAGGAGGACGAGGAGGGCTGGCTGGTGCCCGATCAGGCTACTACGCCCGGCTGGACGGGGGCAAACATCATTCCCATCCGTGTGGAGAGCAGCCCGCTAACTGTCTCCTTCAAGCCAAACGGCAAACTCTCGACGGCAGACAATATGTCGTGCCAGCTTTGTTTTCGTACGGAGGATGGCAAGACTGTCTATGGCAAGCCCTTCAGCGAGGGAAGCTATCGGATGGATTTCGACAAGTATAAACCGGCTAACAACGTGGTGTTTGCCGTTGTCTGCAACCTCGACTACACCTATACGGGCAACGTGAATATTCGTCGGAATCACTACGACTATCGTCTGAAACTCAGCAAGAACGCCACTCCGGCAAACGTCTATGGAAACTGGTTTAACTGGGATGTGAAACAGTAAAGAAAACAGCTATGAAGAAGTCTATCTATCCCATATTGGCCCTATGCGCCTTATTTGCTTTCAGTTGCACGAAGGAAGCGGGCTACACGCCTTTCGGCACGGAACTCATAGATTACTCCAATGCTCAGAAGGGAGGCGAGATAACCGTCGTAGAGGAAATGGAGATTAAGAATGCCTTTGAGACAACGGCTTTTTCCGTATCCAAGAACGACGTTCTGAAGGCTTTCGGCGTGAAGAAGTTGCCTGACGATATCGTCTTCTATGGCGAGGATGCCAAAGGCAAGAAACTCTTTGGCCCGACAGACTACAATTCTGTCGCGGGCTTTTATTTTAATAAGGAAGGGTATGTCTGCTCGCCGAGTAGTGCCGATGCCCGCGTGTTTGTCGATTTCACGTTGAGCGCGCTTCGCTTTGCCGTAGGGCAGGTGCCTGAGGCTTGCAAGGAGGGCGACACGTTTACGCTCCACATGGGCTTGGCAAATGCTTCCACATATTGCCCTGTTGAGGCTACGCTCTCGTTGGTTAGTCCGGGCGAATGGGCTGTTTATTTCACGCACTCAGACGGCTTGACATATTCCGTCTATGAGACGGTGAAGACAGACTACACGCCTCTCTCGGTTTATATCAACGAGGAGGCTGTGTGTGGCGCCCTCGGATTGGCTTCCTTTGCCAAACTCATTTCTGGCATGAACGCCACGAAGCCTACGGTGGAATTCTACGGGCTTAATGCCGATTGCTCGGAGTATCTGATTGCCGCCAAGGACGGCTCAGGCTCACAGGCGGGTTATACGGCTAACAATAAGGGGCATTGGTTTAACATGATGGGCAACGTCTGCGGTTGGCGCGATACAGGCTGGTTCTGCTATAGTGAGTGGGATGGTGCCTCCAATCCTATCTTCTTCAACATAGGACAGGCTACTACCGGCGTCGAAGCGGGCATGTCAACCGTCATCCGGCAGAAGTTTGTCCATGGCGAGAAGGAAGCCGTCCTTACCTACAAAGTCCATATTGTAGGCAAAGTCACCCCCGACCTCGGTCCGGACGAATAACGTCCAAAATCACTTTTTAAAGGGGAAAACCCCTATAATAGGCATCCTTTTACCCACGAAAAGCTCTTTTTTCGGGATATTTTGAAAAAAAATGCTAAAATGTTTGGTGGGTAAAAAAACATGCAGTACCTTTGCACCCGCTTTTCGAAAGGGCGCCCTCGGGAGCCGTTTGAGAAGGGCGATGAAGAGCGATCTTTGATTTAGTTTTCCATACAGACGAAGTAGTACAAGAGCGGCCCCTTTCCCTGGTGTTATTGTCAGGAGTATTGGGGTCGGGTAGAGAGAAGAGAACGAACCGTCAATAATATTTCCTTGGACTAGGAAGAAGGATAGAGCACGTCACGGTCAAGAGAGAACAAGACATTATTTATAATATAACAATGAAGAGTTTGATCCTGGCTCAGGATGAACGCTAGCTACAGGCTAAACACATGCAAGTCGAGGGGCAGCGAGAGGAAAGC
>DBYJ01000027.1:0-6994 GCA_002309805.1 Bacteroidales bacterium UBA1189
CATGACCTCATGACCTCTGGAAATCCCGCTAAAAAAATTCATCGTTCTGAATAACAGCCTGCTCCCTGTTTTTATTCCCCTGCGCTGAAAAATTAGTTGCCTGCGCTGCCGCGCCAGTCCCCTGCGTTATTCGGCATCCGCTCCCCCTGCGCATTGGGCAATTTCCACTCCATCGGGGGCAGAATCCGATGAAAAGTACAAAACGAGTTACAAATCGTAACTTGGCGTTTTCGCGGATAGTTTTGCAAAATTTAACAATTCCGAAGCACGAAACGTTTTTTCTTCAGAGGAAGTTCCCCCTTCTCCCCATCCGAAAAAGAAGCCCCTTCTCCACCCGGAAATGCGGCGCCCATCCCGCATCTTCTCCCCGTAGAGGTCATGAGGTCATGAGGTCAACAGGTCATTTTCGTTTCTATGACCTCATGGATCTCTGACTTCCGCAGAAACTCATTCCCAAACGACAAGGTTGCGAGGGAGGGTAATCTTCTTCGGCTCTCCGCTCTTTCCCGTGATGTAATACTGATTGGCAAGCGTTTCGTCAACTTCAGCAAGGAAAGCAGCCCTTATCCGAGAACACTTTTCATTGATGGAGTTATTCAGGGGATTTGTCACATCCTCTATGCTTTTGATAGCCTGATCATTCAGCCCATAGGGCCTTAGCTTGGAATAGAGCGACGTCAGTTCGTCCCTGAACGTAGGCAGGGCTTTGAAGGCGATTCCCTCCGTGTGATTCAGGAACAGCAGATAGACAGCCTTTACCAGCGGCTCCATCTTCACCTCTTTGTTATAATCGGTAAGAATGATGCCGTAGTCCTTCGTAATGGTCAGACGGCTGAGTTTCACCTGATTCTTCAGCTTGTTCTCGTGGAATCCCAGACGCCAGATGGTCTTGTCGCACGGCTGGCTCTCATAGTATTTATCCAGCACCTCCTTGAAAATGTCATTGGGCGAAACCAGATTAAACAACGTCATGCACGACTTCACTTTCAATACATCGGGGAAGCCCAGAATGTCATCTGCCGAAGGATTGCCGCAATCGAGCAGCGCCTTGGTTATCTCCCTGAGCCTTGCCCCCAGCACAGGGTGTTCCAGATAAGCCTTTGCTTCTTCCGTGCTGCTGATGCCATAGAACTCCGAGTTGTAGCTGTGCCCCAAGCCTTTGATCTGTGGAAACACATACCATATCCAATGGCCTCTTTTCTGTCCTTTCGTGATTTCCTGAAGGGCAGTCGCATAGGCCGTTTTCTGCGCCTCAAGGAAACGTTCCAGATGATAATTCTCCCGGCTGTCAGAGAGGGCTTCCACGAAACTCTTTGGCAGGCAGACATTCTTCAGTTCCAGAGCCTCCTTGAAGAACTGCGCCATCTCCTTGTCGTGATATCCGGCAATGCCACAGCCCACTCGGGTTACGAAGAAGAACAGCTCTGTATGCGCCTTGGCAAAATCGATAAACCGCTCTACTGCCGCCTTGACTTCTGCATCTTTCCTGACATCCTTGCCATAGTCCACAGGGATGGCATAGCTCTGCCCCTGCAAGCCCTCTGCCTGCCCCCAGACGGCGCCGAATTTCTTACGTGCTGTGCCTGATGCACCTCCTGTATGATAACCCAGCGTGTTGCTGCCGAAGACAAACACTTGCTTAGGCAGCAGAATGTCTATATAGTCGGGGGTATATCCTATATGCCTTTCTTCCATTGCTTTACATGATAACAAGTGAATAGTCATCGTATCCTAATAATCCTTCTCTATAGATCTTTTTAAGATGTTGCTTGAAATGCCCTTTGTGTTTCCGCCCCAATAAATACATCAACATCTCCTCAAAGTCCAGCTTCTTCAATCTCATAGCAGCCCTGATGAAGTTGCTGTTCTTTGTCTGTGCGTCGATGGCCTCTTGCAGCTCATCGGCAAACTCGTCCCTGTGCGCCACTTCATACATCATCAGGATGTAATGGGCCAACGCGTCGCTGGCGGCAAAGACGATGCTCTCTTCGTCCGTTTCAAACGTTCCGCTCTTGAAGCCGTTTTCATCCGTCGGGTCTTTGCAGTTCACCAGATAGGGAGGCTGGTTGAAGTCCGCTATGCGCCCAAACGTATGCTGCAATCTGCCCGTCGTCCTGTCATAGCAGAAGGCTACGCTGTCGCCGTAGCTCATCCATTGCCCCTCCTTCCATACTGCCACCAGCGTAGCAAACGAGCCTTCATCGTAGAACTTGTTCAGCAGCATACCCCCTTCCGCCTCTGCCTTTTCCTCGCAGTCGTTGTAGAAGGGTTCCCAGATGCCGTCTATCCAGCTGTCGAAAGCCTGATAGTCCGTGATAGGTAAATCCGGCAGATGCTCTACCAGATACCTCGACCATTTGTCGGCAAACACGCCGCCTCCCCCAGCACCATCCGAAACGGCTATCCATTTCTCCGTGCATTGGGTAGCGTCCTCGTTGACGGCACCTTCGTCAAACTTCGCTATCGACAAGGCTTTCATTGATTCTGGCTGATGTTTGTGGGCGTACCGATATCCATTAGCTTGATAAGCGTGGTTGCATCGGCGTTCATGCCCATCGCTACATGACGTCCAGCCCTGGTGTCATCCAGACAGCGGGCAATATCCGGATTATAGCGCTCTGGCAGCAGGCTCGACATGTCGAACAGATCCTCTGCTAACGCATTCTCGTCAAGCTCGCTCCTGTCAATGGGACATGCGACAGGTTCTGCATCCAGTTCCGACGTAAAGTGAATGTTGAAGAGTATCACGTTTCCATCATTGGTGAACATCGCTTTCAGCTCGTTCGCCTTCTGCATCACCTCGTCCTTCGTGGCATGATTATATTCGCCATCCGTAATATGGATTACCGTAGGTGGGTAGCAGTCCTTATCATGATGCTCCATCATCCACTCATCCAGCAGATTCCTTGCATAGTCAAAAGCCTTGTGGTAATGCGTCCAGCTGCCGTCGTGACGGGCACTTACCCATTGCACCTGTTCCACCTCCTTCACCTGAACGCCCTTTCGCGTCCTGGTCTCTTTCCGCATCACAATCTTGGTGAAGGGATGGTTCTTCAGTTCTTCTGGCGAGACGAAGTCCCTTCCTTCCAGCTCTCCCTGCCATCCGCTATAGGCATCCACGCCATAGCCCACGACGGCAATGTCGTAGTAGTGCCGTGTTTCGCCCATCTTTACGCATCGCAGCACCAGCTCATTAATCTGGTTATTCACAATCCGGGCGGCAGCTTCCGACATGGTCATCCGTTCCCCAAAGAGCGTAGTCATTTTTTGCATGCTTACAGAGTGGTCCACAAGGAAGATAAAGGCTGTGGGGGTGTTCCGCGTAATCTGCGCCGTGTAGGGTATCTTGGCCTGCAATTGCTTGGGCTGGGCAGGAATGGGTATGCCGAAGTTACCGATGTTCTTGATGTATTTCAGCGGAATGAAGTTCTTCACCAGCACCTCAGCCTTGTAGTACATCTTCGCATCGTCGTCCATATCAAAATACCTGTGCCCTCGGAACAAGCCGAAGTGAACGGCTTTCAGGTCATCCAGACTGCCACCCACATTCGCGCCGTTCTTGGTCATGTTCCTGTCGGCATAGAGCGTATCCTCCCAAAGTGCTGCTTCGAGGTCGATTTCCAGAATTACAGGGTTGGAGATACGTCCGTCATTCATGGCAACAAACATCATCGGATGGTCTGGCACGAAGCTCAGTCGGGCATAGTATTCCAGTCCGTCGCGCGTGTCAAGCGAGCGTGAGGTATCGCTCCCTCCAGGCTTCGTAATCTTGATGCCCTTCTCCTCACAGTCTTTCCACGAGTACAATCCGCCATGCCTGATGATGGACTCCAGGTTATCCCTGTCCGTAAAGTGATAGAGCTTGTGGATTCTGCCCTCTTTGAGCACTTGCTCATACGCCTGCCAGTTACTTTTCTTGTTCATAGTCGTCAAATAATGTGGGTTCGATAATCTTTTTTGTTCTCTTCTTTTTAGGGGCTTTTTGAGGCGTTTTCTCTCCGTAGGGATAGATGCCCTCCACGTATGCCTTTATCAGCGACGCATGCGACAGGGGCCTCTTCGCATTCTCCACATCGGCATTCGTGTCGTAGTCCAGCAGCACTATCGTCTTTGTCTGGGATGCCTCTTTCAGCCTGTCCATAATCGCCTTTACCTTATTTTCCAACACCCAGCGGTAAGTCGGAATGTATATCTGCTTCCTTGCCTCGATATAACTCAAAAGCTCCGTGCCATTCACACCCTTGCGATGTCCAAGCGGCTTGCCGAAGCGGCGTACCGTCCGTTTCAGCCCTTTCATCGTGTCGTTCTCGAATAGCGAGACATCCACATCAGCCCCCTCAAACACCTTCAGCCCCTGCCAGATGGCCTCCACGCAAGTTGCCGTATAGCCTTCGCTGAAGGGCACAGGAATCCCCCCGTGCGGATAGAACGGGCTCAGCTTCACCAGCCCGTCCTTCGCCCCGCTGGTGACGTCTGCCAGTATCGCATCCGGATATTTCTTCCGTATCGTCTCTGGCTTCTTCCGTTTCGATTCGATGATGATCATTTATTGAGAAACTTGCAAAATGTTTGGCATTTGTGCCATTTCGATTGGCACAATTCTGTTATTGACAACACGCACAACCCTTTTCCGATGAGTTGCTATGATGCTATAAACGGCCTCAAACTCTTCCTTATGCTTAAGGAGACCTCCATCATTATTGATTTTCCTTAAATCATTGCTCATATACTTATCTCCATTTATTTGCAAAGTTACAACTTTTTATTCTTGTTAGGTTTGGGAATTATGGAATTAACAAAAGACACATTTCTCTCATCTTCCTTGAATATTTCCAAAGTCATATTCTTATCGAGATATATTGTTTCTGTTTCATATGTATTAGGATACTTCCCTTTTCGCCAGATTCCTTCATAAAAAGCTTTTGCTATAGGCCATATCAGTTGTTCAACATCATATAATTGTATTTTTTGATTTGGGAAAATAGAAGCGCATTGCTCGCCAATAGAAAAATGATGTAGTGCATGAAAGATTCCTCCAACAAAATCATAGCATTTTGGACGTTTTGGAGATTCCTTTATGTGACGAAAAAGATCTATACGCAAAATGTCATCAACTAATAATCCGTTTTTCTTACATAATAATAAACAGAAAATTTCAGTTGAAAGATATTCTGAATAACGTTCCTCGTCCCAAACCCAATAGCATTTTTGGGCTTGAAGAAATAATGCATGTATGATATCTTTTGCATTTCCTGTACCAAAACATTCAGGATTCTCCATTAAGGCTTTAATATAATCATTTTCAATTACTTGAATGAACCCATTGGAGAATATTTGATATAATTGCAAGTCCGGAGATAAATATCGTACATAGCAATTATTAATGGCTACTTGAGTGACGAACAAGTTTTTCTTCTCATGCTGGGCAAGTTCTACCATTTTCCCTTTAATGATAGGAGTTATCTCTTTGTATTCTTCAATGGTAACCAATCTCATACCCATCTTCTCTTTAATAAGGTAATTCAGCAATTGTTTTTTCTACCCTTTCTAGTGCTTTTGATGCGTGCTGATAATTTAGTTCTTTTGCATTTAGGTAGTGTTCTTTAGCCTTCTGTAAATTAATCTCAACCCCCAAACCTTTTTCATAATAATCTCCGAGGCAGAAATGCGCTTGTGCGTCTCCTTGCTCCGCGGCCTTCCTAAACCATTCAACAGCCTGTTCATAGCTTTGAGGCACACCTTGACCCTTATGATAGCAAACTCCTAAAATGCATTGCGCCCTTGCGTCTCCTTGCTCCGCTGCTTTTTTATACCATTCGACAGCTTGTTCATAGTTTTGAGTCACGCCCTGACCCTTATCATAGCAAAATCCTAAATTGTATTGTGCCCTTGAATGCCCTTGCTCCGCAGCTTTCCTGTACCATTCAACAGCCTGTTTATAGCTTTGAGTCACGCCCTGACCCTTATCATAGCAAAATCCTAAATTGCATTGTGCCCTTGCGAACTCTTGCTCCGCAGCTTTTTTATACCATTCGACAGCTTGTTCATAGCTTTGAGGAACGCCCTGACCCTTATGATAGCAAAAACCTAAATTGCACTGTGCATTTGCGTCTCCTTGCTCTGCAGCTTTCCTGTACCATTCAACAGCTTGTTCATAGCTTTGGGGAACGCCCTGACCATACTCATAGCATATTCCTAAATTGCGTTGCGCATTTGCATTTCCTTGCTCCGCAGCTTTCCTGTACCATTCAACAGCCTGTTCATAGCTTTGAGTCACGCCCTGACCCTTATCATAGCAAAATCCTAAAATGCATTGCGCCCTTGCGTCTCCTTGCTCCGCTGCTTTCCTGTACCATTCGACGGCATGTTCATAGTTTTGAGGGACACCTTCGCCATTATAATAGCAATTGCCTAAATTGAATTGTGAATTCGCATCTCCATGTTCCGCTGCCTTCCTATACCATTCAACGGCTTTTACATAGTCTTTTTCAACACCATAGCCATTATAATAGCAGTATCCTAACCGCCATTGCCCGTCGGAATTCCCTTGCTCGGCAGACTTTGTATACCATTCAACGGCTTTGACGTAGTTTTTTTCAACGCCACTGCCAAGAAGATAGCAGTTTCCTAACCGCCATTGTCCGTCAGAATCCCCTTGCTCGGCAGCCTTTGTATACCATTCAACGGCTTTAGCATCGTCTTTTTCAACGCCATTGCCAAATTCATAGCATAACCCTAACCGCCATTGCCCGCCAGAATTCCCTTGCTCGGCAGACTTTGTATACCATTCAACGGCTTTTACATAGTCTTTTTCAACACCATGGCCATTATAATAGCAGTATCCTAACCGCCATTGCCCGTCGGAATTCCCTTGCTCGGCAGACTTTGTGTACCATTCAACGGCTTTAGCATCGTCTTTTTCAACGCCACTGCCAAGAATATAGCAGTTTCCTAACCGCCATTGTCCAGCAGAATCCCCTTGTTCGGCAGCCTT
>DBYJ01000027.1:7132-23822 GCA_002309805.1 Bacteroidales bacterium UBA1189
ACGGCTTTTACATAGTCTTTTTCAACGCCATAGCCATTATAATAGCAGTATCCTAGTTTTCTTTGCATCCATGGGCAACATCTTTCTTTTTTATTGTAATTCTTAACCGACCTACACTCTCTACAGCCTTTTCCTTTTTGAACATACTCTTCTACATAGGACATCATTTTTTCATATTCTCCCATGTCCTGCAATGCAAGAACTATACTCTCCATTAAATGGCAAAGGTATTCTTTGTTATAGTTTGCTTCCGCCTTATGATATAATTCAAGTGCTTTATTGTAATCCTTTTCAACGCCTTCTCCTTCACGGTAACAATCCCCCAATCTTTTAAGAGCTTTGGCATGACCCGAATCTGCAGCCATCTTAAGCCACTTTATTCCTTCTTCAATATTCTTTTCGACACCTTCTCCGTCTAAATAGCAGACCCCTAATTTATATTGAGAAGTTGTATCATTGTTATGTGCACGTTTCTCTAATAAGGGTATGTCAATGAAATCTTTTTCAGGACGAAGAATATTGAAAGAATGATAAAGCACAAATGGAAGAGAGCCTTCAACAAAACAAAGTAAAAATAGAGAATATAGCCTGTTCAGTTCTTTATCGTCTGCTGGGAATAACTGATGAAGTATCTCACATTGACTGATATCGCGATAGTCTTTCTCTGAGAACAGCAACCTGTCTGAGGCTCCGTATTGCTCCAACAATTCAGGCTGGAGGGAAATGGCTTTGAGGGAAAGGAGGATGGAAACGAGCGAGAAGTCGTCGATATGCTCGTCGAAGTCATCCTCCGTTCTGGCTGGATGGCGGAAATCGGGACTGCCCAGCTCACGGGCTTTCTGGCCTTTCATGGCGGGAACGTACATGCCGTCGTAATCGACTAACGCCAGCGTGCCGTCCTCGCGGACAAGGATATTGTCGGGCTTCAAGTCCCCGTGTGCAAAGGGCAGGGGCATCAGCCACATCGCCAAGCGGCTGAACTGATAGGCCAAAAGCGACAGCTCATAATCGTCATCGATATGCTCGCGGATGTACTTGTCGAGTGTCTGGCCTTCCACCCAGTCCATCAGCAGTACGGGGAACTCCGTTTCGTCGGCGTTGCCCGTATCAACAAACAATTCCTTGTCCAGATACTTGATAGGAGTGAGGAAGGTGCTGCTGACGTACTCCAGCTCCTCGGCTATCTGACGGTAGGCCTCGGCGCGCCCCTCCTGTTCCTTCAGGAAACACTTTACGGCGTGGAGCTTGCCCGTTTGTTCGTCCTTCATCTTAAAGACAACAGCGAAGTTTCCACTCGACATCACAGGCTCCCCATCATCGCCCAATACAGGGCGAAGCTGCTTCAACTGCTCAAAGTTGTCCTCTGCTGCCTTTATGGCCTCGACATATTCAGATATCAGCGGGTAGTTCATAAGCCTATACTCATTTGGAAAGCGCAAAGATACAACTTTTTTCAAAAGAATAAAACATTTTGCCCAAAACCTTCATTCCGCAAGCCTTGTGGAGAGAAAATTTTTGGAGAAAAGCGTAAAAAACGTTTATCTTTGTAGCAAAAATGAACGAAACGGGTAAAGACAATCAATGAAAATATGAGGCTCATACGTGAAAAGGTAGTTGATGTGTGATCCTAAAGAAAAAGAACGATGGAAAAGAGACCTTTGAAAGATGCTGTCAGACTTGTGTTTCTGATAGGTTGCAGTTTGTCTGCGTTGCTATTTAGTTGTAGCCCCAAAAACGAGTATGAGGATGCTTTTGACTACAGCCATCCTGTAGATCTTTCGGATATCCTTCAGGCGTATGATTATTATGAAAAACATGGGAGAGAAGAAAATGATTCGATTGTGTCATCGATTTTGAGGGGTAATGCTCCAGAGACAGTTACTTTTGAATCGCCTGATGGTCCGCCACAAATTATGGTTTATTTGTCAGAAGACACTTCGTTTGTCTTGAGGGCTCCAGAATATGCCGCATCACCCCATCCGTTTCTGGCTTTTGCGGAGGATTTGTATAATGGTTTCGTCTGGATATGGAATGTGTGGAGCAATATAGAGTTCTGGCATCGAGGGAAAACGACAGTTACGGATTATGATGGTGAGGATGTGAAAGATGCCATCAGGAAGTTGGATACCGGCATCTTTAACGATGAGGAAATACGTCTGGCAGCAAAGAATTGCCAAGACAGTCTGCTTGCGCTAATGGACCTCCCCATTGAGGATTGGAATGAGGACATACCCATAGATGAATACTTGGAGACCTATATGAATCTTCTTGAAGAAAAAATGAATTCTTTCATTACAGACTCAGATTTTTTTTATGAAAAACATAATGACCTGATAGAATCGTTGGGTGGTAAAAGTGTGCGCGAGAGCTATATACGCTATGAAAAAGCAGATGCAGAGATAAAACTGAAAGCAATACTTGACGAATTAAAGTCTTCCCGTATTTTTAATGATATGATTACTCGCTATGAGAAAGCACGTTCAGAGAAGCAGCTGAAAGTAATACTGGGCGAATTAAACTCTTCCCGTACTTTCGACGACCAGATTACTCTTTGGGGATTATGGGCGAACAACAAGAAGTCAATAGGCGAGGATGCATGGATTGTGGCTGTTGGGGAGCGGTTACTTGAAAGCGGACTGTATTGTCCAGTCCTTGATAACATTTGGCTTACATGGCGTGCATTATGTCAATATATGTATTTCGGCATGTCGCGTGATTCCTGTATTCCCAATCAATATTATAACCAGATGCGGAAAATATGCTTTTGCGCTTGCCTGAAACGAATACAGTCTCATCCTGATGATTTCTTTGCCATGAACTGTGCCTATAACCTTGTCCGAACGTGTAACCTGAACAGGTATGGTGAAAACAACTTTGGGAACAATGCTCTTACGGAGATGGCAATGACATTACCTGATCGTTTTGACAAAGAATAGCCGTATGAAAAAGTGGGTTCTATTATTGAAAGATTATGTTTCCCCAAAAGGGACGCTGGATAGAAAGGGATTCTGGATTGTGTTTCTTGGTGCCAATCTTTCTATCATTCTGTTTTATGTTACTTTTTATCTCCTGTTTGGATTGAGTGTAAAATGGAACCTCTATTTGAGTTATTATGTGGGTGTGGGGCTGGTTGTTCTATGTGGAGGTTTATTGCCCCTTGGCGCTGTTGCTCTTGCGGGAGCTACTTGCCTTTGTATAGATCAAGACTTTTTTTCCTCATTGCTGGCGTTGTTCGTTGACGCCCTTTTCGTCTGCTATTGGTTTCTGTGCATCAGACGATGCCACGATATGGGGCGAAACGGATGGTATAGTCTGATACCCTTTTACAATCCTTTTGTGTTACTTTTTAAGAGAAGCCAAGAAAGAGAGAATTAGACAAAGAAAAAATGATTCCATTATCCCATAAATAAAAACTTATGAATAATTATCTTATTAGTGAGGCGATTGGTGACATTGCTGGAAGTGCTTATGAGAGCAAGAGACATCGCATTAAAGAATATGACAAGGTGAAGCTGTTCAGTTCGCGTGCACACTTTACAGATGATACAGTACTGACATTTGCCTGTGCTGAAGCTTTCATTGACCATCTTGATATGACGATGAATCTTTGGAAGTGTGGTAATGAGCATCGTCATGCTGGCTTTAGCAGCAAGTTCAAGCTTTGGATGTCCAGCCATCATCCTCAGCCTTATCGATGCTTGGGTAATGGTGCCGCTATGCGTTGTTCCTCCGCTGGATGGCTTGCCCAAACGGAAGAGGAATGTATCCGTATGGCTACAGAAACAGCTGCACCGACACATAATCATCCAGAAGGAATCAAAGGAGCGATAGCTACAGCCTTAACCATTTTCCATTTAAAGAATGGTAAGGATAAGGAATTCGTCCGGACTCAGATCTTAAATACAAACTATCCTGACTGGGCAGATAAGCCGTATGCTGATATTCATGATGATTATTCCTTTAATTCCACATGTGAAGGAACCGTAGGTCCTGCTATTATCTGCTTCCTCGAATCAAAAGACTATGTCGACTGCATCAAACTGGCCATCTCCCTTGGTGGTGATGCAGATACCCTTGCCGCTATTGCCGGCCCAATGGCTTATGCCTATTTCAAAAAGATGCCTGCCGCTCTTGTCAGCCAAGCAATAAGAAAACTTCCCGACTGGATGGTGGATGTGAGCGTGCGGTTTGATAAGGTAGTAAATGGCGACGTTATTTGAATTCCGCTCGATAATTAGATTGGGGTCGCCTCGGGAAAAAAAGGAAATGATATAGCAGATGACCTGAAATGGTAGATAACCGCTTGAAAATATAACAGCCGTATGAAAAAGTGTTTTTTCTGGTTTAAGAATTTTGTTTCCCCAAAGGGGACGATTGGACGAATGGGGTTTCTTGGGGTATTCCTTTGCGCCTTGCTCGGCATTTACGTGTCATATATAATGGTGGCCCATTTCGGATATATATATCATCTTCAAGGTTTCAATTTCAACACCAATTTGACGTTCTGTGGGATTATGGGCTTTGTATGCCTCATTGGCGGCTTTTTGCCGCTTGGGGCTTTTCTTTTGGTGGGATGCACTTATGCCAGCGCACACTATATTTCCGAACTAGGCCGTGAGTTTCTGGTTCTATCCATTATATTAGACATCCTGTTCGTCTTCTATTGTTTTCAATGCATCAAACGATGTCGTGATATGGGACGAAGTGGGTGGTATAGTCTGATACCCTTTTACAATCCTTTTGTGTTACTTTTTAAGAAAGGCCAAGAAAGGGAGAAGTGATTGCAAATCAGCCTGAACGAAAATGAGACGCGGCATGCCGCGTCTCTACTATAGAGGTCATGAGGTCATGAGGTCAAGAGGTCATTTTCGTTTTCATGACCTCAAAGGCTGGATGTTCTCTTTTCCTACTCCCCGACGTGGAAGGCTATGCGGAGGTCTTCGACTTCGGCATCGGTGATGGGGTGGAGTTTGCCTACGGGGGCTGCCATGATGAGGGAACGGGCGCTGAACTCGGCTACCTCCAGCTTGTCGAAAGTGTTGAGCAGCGCGTCGCCCGTGACAATGATGGAGTCGTTGGCCAGGAAGGCACAGGGGAAGTGCGTGAACGACTGGGCAACGGTGTCTAAATCATCGTACTGCGAGCCGAAGGGGAACTGGGGAACATCCTGCAGGAATATCCAGCTCTCGGGGATGGTGCGTGGGTCGAACTTGATGCCCGTGGTGCAATAGCCCATCAGCGCCGGGCTCTGCGTGAGGATGATGCTGTTTACCTTGGGATTGCGGCGATAGATTTCCTGATGGAGCGCCACGGAGCGGCTGGGCACCTTGCCCGCCTCCACCATGCCGTCGCGAACCTGCACGATGTCGTCGGCATCGATGTCCCAGCGGGTGACGCCCGGCGGGGTGATGAGGAAGTCGTTGCCCTGCCAGCGGACACTGGCGGTGCCGTAGGAGCTGCACATCAGCCCTTGGTCGCAGGCGCGGCGCACGATGCGGCAGATTTCTGCCCGCAGAGCCCGCTCCTCGCTCGGATGGCGGACGTTCATGAAGTGGGGATAGTGGGTGGGGATGCTTTGTTCGTGCTGGAGTATCTGCGCATCGGTGAGGTAGTTCGGCTGCCCCAGCGTCTTGGCATTGAGAATGGTACGGGCGCAGAGCTCCAGCGTCTCGAAGCGTTGGTAGGCATCGGCAATGTCTTCGCCCATCAGCACCACGCCGTGGTTCTCCATGATGACGGCCTTGTAGTCGGGATTGCGCTGGAACTCAGCGGCAATCTTCTCGCCCAGTTCCTCGCTGCCCGGCAGGGCGTAGGGTGCAAAGCCGACAGGGCCGCACACGGCACGTGCTTGAGGGATGATGCTGGTGTCGGGCACCTCATGGACGATGCTGAAGGTGACGAGGGCTGGCGGATGAGCGTGGATGACTGATTTCATCTTCGGGCGCATGCGATAGAGGGCCCGGTGGAAGGGGTACTCGCTGGAGGGTCGATGGCGCCCCACGATGGTGCCGTCGGCCTTGACGCACATGATATCGGCAGGCGTCAGCGAACCCTTGTCGATGCCGGCAGGGGTAATCCAGATGTCACCGTTCTCGTCCATGATGGAGAGATTGCCTCCGCTGGTAGTGGTCATGCCGCTGCGATAGATGCGGCTGATGATGAGCACCAGCTGCTCGGCGGGGTGCATCAGAGAGGTGTTGAGTTGTTTCATTTCTTTTTATATTTAATGTCAATATATACAGGACGATGGTCGGAAGCCACAGAAAGGTCAACAGGTCTACAAGTCAACAGGTCAACACGCTGTGTACAGTCTGCATTCGCTTTTTGACTCGTTGACTCGTTGACTTGTTGACCTCTGAATCGGACTATGTAGTCAATGGTGATGTCGGGGGCGTCGGCGGGGAAGGTGCGGACGGTGGTGTCGGTGAGGATGGTGAACTGCTCGGTAAGCGACTGAATGAAGGGCTCATGGGGCTCGGCATTGAAGTCACCTGCCAGATAGAAGGGCTTGCCGGCGCGGCGCGACGCAACCTCCTGAAGAATGGGCAGGGAGAGCATTCGGTCCGCAGCCGTAAGCGACAGATGGGTGCAGGCAAAGACGTAGTCCTTGAACTCCGCAGCTACCACCATGCGGCGTTCCTCGCGCCCAGGCAGCGGCATGCGTACCACCGAGAGGGGCGGCTTGCGGCAGAGGATGCCCACGCCGTACTTGCCGCCGTCGTAGTCGATAGCGGGCGCATAGACGGGTATCATGCCCGTAAGCGTGGCCAGCTCGCCCAGCACATCACGCCCTCCGCTGCGGGCCGTCATGCTGTCAATCTCCTGCACAGCTATCACGTCGGCTTGACAGGCATTGATAACGTCAGCCACCCGCTGCAAGTCGCGCTGGTCGTCCATGCCGATGCCGTTGCGGATATTGTAGCTCATCAGCCGCGCCGTACCCTCCGACTGGCAAGAGGACAGGAGGAGTAATAAAATGAGGATAGCGTTTAAGGGATAACGTTTTACGATTAACGAATACGACATACGGGACATTACTACTTAACTCTTAACAATTATCTGTCAGACGCGGCATGGGAAAGAAGGTATTCCTCTGCTTCGACGCTCCACAAACCGTCGTGGGCATCGCAGATGTCAGCCAAGGTGGCAAACAGGGGGTTGTCGGCACCACGTGCACGGAAGTCGCTGATAGCCGTAAGGGGCATGTCGATGTGGGTGTAGATGAGTTTCTTGCCGCCCGGAATGGAGGGGAGGTTAAGCGTGGTGGGGATGACTTCGCCGAGGCCGCCCACATGGGTAACCAAGCCGGCAGGGTCGAGGCCGTCGGCCATCAGGTGGAGCGCCTCACGCATGTCGTCCGTGTTGCCTCCGCTGGTGCCTACCACATGGGTGTAGGCGTAGTGGACGTTGTAGAAATTGAACGGTGCCTTGAAGGGAGCCTTGGACGGGCCGGCAAAGAAGTTGAGGCAGCCGTCGAAGGCCAGGATATCGTCGCCCTGCTCCACCACAGCGGGTACGGGAGCGAAGCAGAAGACATCGTCGAATCCCTCGCCTGCAGCCAGGGCTCGCAGTTCGGCAGCTGGGTCGGCCATGGCAGAGGTGTTGACATAGAGCATCTTGATGCCGCGCGAGGCTGCATATTCGGTGGTATAGAGCCTTGCTGCACGGTCGAGACGTCCTTGGTCGATGTCGGTGACGACAAGCAGTGCGGGACGACGGTCAGGGCGGTGCAGCACGTAGTTGATGGCTGCCAACCCCATGGGGCCTACAGCTGCCAGCAGCGCCATGCGCCCTCCGTCGCGAATCTCCATGCTGTGGACGTAGCTGCCGGGGGTGAGGTGGTAGTTGGCATGCATGGCGCCGATGACGCACGACATGGGCTCGGAAAGGGAGGCTGGGAAGAAACCCTCGCCACGGTAGTGAAGCAGACAGCCCTGCTCCATCACCTCGGCAGGAATGATGACGTAGGTGGCATCGCCTCCGATATAGCGGTAGCTGTAGCCTGGGGCGCTGAGCACTCCCACGGGGCCGTTGGCATAATTGAGCGCGGGCTGGATGGAAAACTTCTCGCCGACGGAGAATTCGTTCTGCCAGCGGCTGCCCACAGCCACAATCTCGCCGGCAAACTCATGCCCGATGATGGTGGGGTGCTGGGCAATGTCGCGCGGCACGCGCTTGTGGGTATCGGCCCCATGTGAGGCCTTGTACGACGACATGCAGATGCTGTCGCAGACCACGCGGGCCAATATCTCGTCCTCGCCCATAGGCGGGAGCTCAAACTCCTCTAATCTCAAATCGTCTTTTCCATAAAGACGCACAGCTTTGGTTTTCATAAATTGCAAATATCTGATGGGTCTATTTTTCTATCAAGTTCAGTCGCCATGTGAGGCCGATGTTGACTCCCCAGGCATCAGCAGGCAGGGTGCCGCTGGGGTTTTCTCCGAAGGTGTGGTTGAATGTGGCGTGGAAGCGATAGCGCTTGTCTGCTGCGGGATACCACAAGATGCCGCCTCCGACGACCCCCAGGCGCGTGCCCACGAAGGCGAGGCAGTCGGCGGCATCGTCGACATTATGGTCGTACGAGCCTTCGATGGTGAGCGTCACGTGATCTGTCACGCGCCAGTCGGCACAGCCGATAATCGTGAAGTCCTCCGCCGGACGTCCCGTCGTACGGATGTAATGGAGCGTGCTGCGCTGCACCCAGTCGAGGCAGAACCAGTATCGCCCAAAGTAGAAGCGGTTGCCCAAAGCCGTCATGGCCATGAAGCTGCGCGGCGCATATTGGTGGAGGTTGACGGAGTAGTAAGGCCGCCAGACGCCCGTCCCTGTGTGGCGCCAGCTGGCGTTGTAGGAGAAGTAGCGATGCAGGGCCTCGTTGTCGCAAAGGCTCTGGGTGATTTGGAAGATGACTTCGTCGTCCGTTCCGAAACGGCGTGTCACGGATGCGCCTAACTGGTAGGCCTGTGCCTGCTGAATCCACTCAGAGTAGCGGAATACATCGTTGGGATTGGCATCGTACTCCATGCTGCCCACCTCCATCACCTGCTTGCCTGCGGCGAAGCTCCAGCGCTCGTTGGGGCTCCAGATGAGCTGTGCCCAATCGATGGATGCCATCACCGAGGGGTCGGGGTTCATGCGGTTCAAACGCTGGCGGAAGGCGTAGGTGACATGGTCGTCGATACGCCCGTCGATACGCAGGAACAGGTTGTTGACACGGAGCCCGTTGTCGCCCGTCGTAACGCCTGTGCCAGGATAGCCCAGGTCGTTGCGATAGTCGGTACGCATTTCGGTGCTGATGCGCAGATGCTGCATCCCCTCGTCATCCGCTGCAGGGAGATGCCCCGCTGCCAGAGACAGAGCGATAAGCCAGAGTATCCGAGTCCTTTTTCCCATCCTATCCAGCCAAGTATTTACCTATGTAGGGGATACGCTGCAGCAATAAGGCTATTACCGCAGAGATTACATACGTCGTCGCAGCACATGCCAGCATGTGGAGCGGCGTCGGGAGCGCATTGAACCATGGGAACACCATCACCAGCACAAAGATATGGAGCAAGTACATGCCATAGCTGGCTTTTGAGATGGGCAGCACCACACGGCGATAGAAGGCCCCGTCGGACGTGATCTTGCGGAAGAGCAGGAAGTAGGCTATCGTCTGCATGACTACCCCTGTAGAGCAGAAGCGCCAGCTCTGTTCCATATCTACGGCGAGTTCAATGGCATCACGAACAGGGTACGCCGTGGGGATGCGGCTCCAGAACCAGGCTGCCGTAATGGCGTAGCCCACCACCCACAGCGGCAGGGCCACAGCCAGCGTCCTACCCCAGGAGAGCGGGCCAACGTATTTCTTGAAATAATGTCCCAATAGCACATAGCCCATGAAACCGCTCACGTTGTAGAGCATGCCGAACTCGTTCCAGTTGGCCTCGCCCCACAGCTCCGTGCTGCCAGTAACCAATGCCGCAGCCTGACGCAGGAAGGGGACTAGCGAGGTAAACAGCCAGAGGGTCAGAAACACCTCTTCCTCGCGTTTCGTGGCTCTCTCCAGCCAAGGCGACACGATGGGCATCACCAGATAGACACCCAGCAGCATATAAACGAACCACAGATGTCCGCTGTCTCCGTTAAGATTGAACACCAGATGCTTCAGCGCTTCAACCGCCGATGATGCATCCTTGCCGAAGGGCATGAACAGCGCATACAGCACAGACCAGATGACGAAGGGGATGAGAACCCTGACGAAACGTTTCTTGAAGAACGTGCGGGCATCGTACTTCAGGGGCACAAGCAGATAGCTGGAGGCCATAACAAGCAGTCCGATGCAGGCCCTGAGTGGCGAGTCTACCACCGTACACCAGACGGCATCGCTGCGCGTCTGGATGAGCGTGCCGCCGTCGCCCAGATAGAACGGCTCCACGGAATGTACCAGCAGCACCATCAGGCAGGCGATGCACCGCATCCAGTCCAAAAATACCACACGGCTATTATCATTCATCTTCAATTCTTATTTTCTCTAATTTACTATTTTACAATTTACAATTTACGATTGATTTACGATTTAGTTATTTAATAATTATGGTTGTGCGATTTGCAAATTAATAAAAAATCCAATTGAAAAATAAATAGTAAATCGTCAAATCGTAAATATTTTTAATTCTTAATTCTTAAATTAGGCCAGCATCACCTGTCCGCCCGTGACGGGGATAGCCTGCCCCGTTTCGCCTGTCTGCTCGATGGCATAGAGGATGGCCTTTGTGACATCGGCAGGTGTGCAGCCCTTGCGCATGGGTACTTGGGCGAGGTAATAGGCTTTGACGTCCTCTACCGTCTTCGCTCCTGGCACCTTGCCGGCACGGAGGTACTGCACGAACAGACCGTTCACGGGGTCGCTCCACAGCGGGCCATCGTAGAAGTTGCCTGGGCAGATACTGTTCACCTTGATGCGGAAGGGCGCCAGCTCCAGGGCAAACGACTGGGTGAGCCCTATGCCGCCGAACTTGCTGCCGGCGTAGGCGTAGTTGGCCTTGGAGCCGCGCAGGCCGCTCTTGCTGTTCACCTGGATGATGTCGGCAAAGTAGTCGGGGTCATACTGCGTAAGCGTCTTCATCACACGGCTGACCACCTTGGCGCAGTAGAAGTAGGCCATGTAGTTGATGCGAGTGACAAATTCGAACTGCTCTATGGTCAGATCGTCGAGACTGCCGGCACGAAGCACGCCGGCATTGCTGACGAACACATCGACTGCGCCGAACGTCATCAGGGTTTCGTGGATAAGTGCCTGTATGCTTTCGATGTCGCTGACGTTTGTCTTCACGAAGATGGCACGGTTGTTCTTTGCCTCACGATTGAATGAGGCTACCGTCTGCTGGCCTACGGCCTCGTTGATGTCTGCCACGACGATGTTGGCACCCTCAGCCATCAGCAAGCGGGCGATGCCCTCGCCGAAGCCCTGCGCAGCGCCTGTGACGATGGCTGTACGTCCTGCCATCCGGCCTGCGGAAGTGCCGCTGCTGACCTTCCGACGGTAGTTCTCCACCTCCCAGTTGTCGATGAACGACACCCAGTCGGGCTCCATGCCGTGCGCTCCGCCAAACGCCTCGGCATGGCGGGCTATCAGCATAGCATCCGTAAAGACTTCGGTAATCACGGCAGCCTCCCGTGCATGGTCGCCCACCGCCACAAGCCCGATACCCTTGATGAGCAGCACCTTCGGCGTATGACCACGTCGTGCCACATAGGCTTCGATGCGCTCTTCAGCCTGTTGCAGAAGCGTGTCGGTATCGTCGGCATCCAAATAGATATACTCTGATTTGCAATAGACAATGATGTCTGGCGTGAAAGGCACAGCCACCTGGGCAAATGCCTCCTTGCTCTCTGCGAAATGCAGGGCGAGAGGGCTGCTTGTCACTTGCAGCGTCTTCAGCCCCCGTCCCTTGCGGCTTAACATCTGACGGATAGCGGGAATAACCTCAGAAGAATTAGAAATTAGGAATGAGGAATTAGAAATTGGCTGCGCTTGGCCGTCATCCTCAGAATAATTCCTCATTCCTAATTCCTCATTTTCCAATTTTCTAAAGATTTCCTCGTAAATCCTTTCCACCTCTTCAGGCGTATCGGCTCCGACGAAGACACCGTGATTCTGGAGGAAGATAACCTGCGGCTCATGTCCACAAGCTGCCTTAAAGGCTGTCATACGGTCATAGACCTTCTTGAAAAGGGTATAGCCAGGATCGGTATATTCGATGTAGAGAGCATCGGGAAATAGCTTCTGGCAGGCAGCCTGAGCGTCGTGCGAGCACATTAGGCCGTTCACCAGCGTGGGATGGAGATGGACCACAAATCGTGCACTCATGCAGTTGTGCAGCGAGGTTTCGACGGAAGGACGCCTGTCGGGCGTCAGGCAAGCTGCTGCCAAATCGTCCTTTACCTGCTGCTCGCGTACGGCAGCATCGGTGCTGTAGGTCTTCTCGCCCATTGGGGCAAGGCGCGCACGGTCCATGACGGCAAAGCCTTCCTCCGATATAGTTGCCAGGGCATGTCCGCTGGCTTTCACCCACAACCGTTCCTCGTTCTTGAACGACGTGTTTCCGCCTCCGGCAATGACGCGGCGGGGGTCGGCACCATACTTGTTCGACAGGGCTATCAGGGATTCAAGTTCTTTCATTTTTTTACTTTTCTATTACTCCGCAAATAATCTTTTCTCCTTCTTCTTTTGTTTGGAACCCAGCCTGATGGGCTGCGATACGGCAGGCTCCACGCCAATTGATGGCCCGCAGACGGTCTGACAGGTGATCTGCATCGCGCGTCCGTAGGCGGATGGGCTCCATGGCAGGCGTGTTGTGCTCTGAGCCGAAGGTGACAATGAAGCCCTCGTCCTCCAGCCATCCTGCATACTGTTCCAGCACAGCTGTGGTGTTGCGTGTGGTGATGAATTCCACCGAGGGGATGCCCCATTGCCGAAGCGTGTCGGCAGCCTGCATGAGGTCGCCCTCGAAATCGGTGAAGCAGCCCTTTGCATCGTCGGCCAGGAAAGGATAGGTGGGGATGCCGCCTGCCGCACGGATGATGCGGCATACCGTCTCAACGGGCAGGAACGCTTCGGCAGTCTCAGGTACGAACGCAGCGCCGCCCGCTTTCAGCAGGTAGCTGCGCAATTCGTTCTCCACACCCGCAGCATTGGTTACGTCCGACTTCAATGGCTTTCCACAAAGGTGTTCATAAAAGTCAACAAGACTGCTAGTCCTTACTTCTTTTTCTGCTGCCAGCCGTAGCGCTTTAGCCAGATGTCGTTCGCGTAGGCTGCCGCGAGTGAGTGTCCTGACCAGCTCGTTATAGTCCAGACGGAACCCTGCGTGCTTTGCATCCAGCACGTCATTCAGTTTGGCACACATACGCGCTACCTGCTGGTTGCTTTCCTCGCGGACATTAGCCAGCCACTCTGCTTCCTTGCCTGTGAGCGTGACGGGATAGGCCAAACCCTTGCCAGAAAGATAAGTGCGCCCTGGGTTGTTAGGGTCGTTTACTCGCAGGCCTCGGCTTTGCGCATCGCTACTCAGGGCTATCATCTCCAGTCCCATCAGCGGATAGAGCCCTCGGGCTATACAGCCGTCGTGCCACTCTTGGTAGCCCTCCATGGTGTAGAAATCATTGATGCCGACTACCTTTACGCCTTCGGCTGCTGCCCTGTCCAGTGCATCCGCTACATCCGCAAACGCGCTGAATGAATACGGCGTATGCAGGTGAGCATTTACATCGGGAATCCTTTCCATATAATCTTTTTGTTTTCCGTCCTGCAAAAATAAGTCTAATTCATCGAAAGAACAAACACATCGTCATTTTTCTTTCGTCGGCTCCATGTGGAGGGTGACTAAGGTGTTCTTGCCGAAATGGTCTCGTAGGCGCTGCTCAATGGCTGAAGCACGGTCGTGCACCACACGCAAGGGCAGTTCGCCATCCATGCGGACATGCACCTCGATGGCGATGCGATTGCCGATGCGGCGTGTGCGCAGATTGTGGGGCTCTGAGACATCGGGGAACGATTGGATGATGGCCTCTATCTCCCGTTCCGCCTCGTCGGAAAGCGAGTGGTCTGTAAGTTCGCTGAAGCTGCCTTGAAGCAAGTCGATGGCTACTTTAACCAGCATGGCGCCGACGACGATGGAGGCTATAGGGTCGAGCACCGTCCAGCGATCGCCCAACAGGATAGCTCCTCCGATGCCGATAGTCGCACCAATGGACGAAAGGGCATCGCTCCGATGATGCCACGCGTTAGCCACAAGGGCTTGCGAATCCAACTCCTTGCCACGCTTCACGGTATAGCGAAAGAGCAGCTCCTTTACCACTATCGACACCAGCGCTGCCCACAGCGCCAATCGTCCAGGCGCTGGCAGTTGTTCGCCTCCTAACCATGCTGCCAGTTTCATGCCGCCTGATACGAAGATGCCGATGGCTACCACAATCAGTGCCAAGCCAATAAACAACGTGGCCATGGTTTCATACTTTCCGTGCCCATAGTCGTGCGACGTGTCCTGCGGCTTCGCGCTGATGCCCACAAACACCAGCACCACGAGGTCTGTGATAAAGTCGGAGAGCGAATGGATGGCATCGGCTATCATCGCCGAGCTGTGGCCCAGCACACCTGCAATAAACTTGAACGCCAGCAGCGCCACGTTGCCTGCGCCACCCACCAGCGTCACTTTGTATATCTCTTTTTCTCTGTTCATAATTCAGTTAGAGGATTTTATTCACCAGCGGCACAAGGTAGTCGCGCAGTTCAGGGAAGATGGGAAGATGCTGCCCAGGATAGCGGTGAGCCGAGTCAGGGTAGTATAGGGCAAACTCATCATAGCCGTTGACAAGCTCATCGTGGTCTGCAAAGAGCCCGTCGGTCAGAGCCCGCTCATCGTCCGTCAGCCCGTCGAACTGGCCTTGTTCTACCTCAGCATAGCCTTTACAGATGGCTGGCGTGATGGTGAAGGTCGTTGAGCCATCGCGGCGTGGCGAGAGCCATGTGTTTTCGCCCATCCTGGTATGGAGACGGGCCGAGGGGTGGAAGTCAGGGTTGATGCAAACCTTCCTGTATCCTCGCAGCTTCTGCGCCCAGAAACCACCCAGCGACAACCCGACGATAAGGTCTGGCTCCTCCTCCATACAAATGCTGCGCAGCATCGGCAATGCCTCCGTTGGGTCGATGGGGACATCGGGCGCCACCACCTCGCAGGGGCGGAACAGGATGCGCAGCGACTCTGCCGTCTTATAGGCGCCGCTGGAAGCCAGACCATGGATGAAGAGGATTTTCATGAGGATGGAAGATAATCTTAGTGAATGGTGATTAGTGAATAGATAACAGTGAACAGTGATCAGTGAACAGATGATTGTTTCGATTGTGGTACACGGTTTGCAGAGCTATTATCTTTTCACTGTTCACTGATCACTGTTCACTCATTTTGGAGGGGAATAGATTCAGCGCCTTGTTCTCAGCAGCCTCCATCAGCTCCCGTTCGCCAGGGCCTTTGTCGTTGAGGCCGCAGAGGTGCAGGATGCCGTGGATGATAACGCGATGGAGCTCTTGGTCGTAAGCCGAGCGAAAGCGGGTGGCATCGTAGGACGTCACGAACTGCTCGGCATTCGTCCGCACGGTGTCGAGGCTGATGACCATATCGCCGCTCACCACATCCGCGTGGCAGTAGTCGAAGGTGATGATATCCGTGTAGTAGTCGTGCCCCAGAAACTCCATGTTGACACTCAGGATGCGCTCGTCATCCACGAAGCGGTAGCCCACCGTGCCTACGCGCTTGCCGTAGGAGCGGGCCACAGCCCCTATCCACTCGCTCACCCTACGCCGGTCGATATCCGGCAGGGCCACACCGTCAGACTGAAAGGTTATCATACGAATTGCAAGAATTGAATCATTGACACAGCCGATACTACTCCAGAATCTCTATTTTTGTGGTGTAATCCGAATAGACGATGATTTGGATTCCTTTGTCGGCAGCCGTACATCTTCGTCCATCCGTCGTATATCGGGCTACTTCCTGTTTCTCCTGGGCGGCGTTTTGTCGGACAGCAGGAGCGGAAGAGGGCGATTCGCCATAGAAGATGCCCTGTAGCGACGTGCAGCCGTCGAAGGCATTTTCGCCTATGGTCTTTACCGTAGCTGGAATATAAAGGAACTGAAGGTTTCGTGCCCCTTCGAAGGCGCCTCGCGCAATACGGATGCATCGACGGTCCACCTCATAGACGGTGGCGCTGCTGCCAGCGGGATATCTCATCAGAATCCAGCCGCTGCCATAGTCATTCGTGGCGTAGAGCACACCGTCGATGGTGGTAAAGTAGGGCTGATAAGTTCCTGTGACGTAGCCTGTAGAGTAGTCGTTCTTGGTTTCAATCCCCTGCGCCAGACTAGGAGTGAAAGATGAAAAAAGAAAGATGAAGAATAGGAGCGCTGTGCCGTAAAACTTAGAGTATTGCATATTTTTTATTATGAGAGCCCCATGGAGCAGATGATTTCTTTTTTTGTTTAACGTTTAATGAACACGTCCTTCGTTTTTTCGTTTAACGTTTAATGTTTAACGAACACGTCCTTCGATACCCTTGCGCCAGCCTCGTTAAACGTTAAACGTTAAACCCTTAACCTTTAACCCTTAACCCTTAAACCTTTAACCCTTAACCTTTAACCCTTAACCTTTTA
>DBYJ01000027.1:24020-67357 GCA_002309805.1 Bacteroidales bacterium UBA1189
CAGCGGTTTCATCAGCGCCGTAGGCAGGGCACCCACGAAGTCCGTGTTGCCTCCGCACAGGCGGACTATCCACGCGATGCCGTCCGTCACGC
This sequence comes from Bacteroidales bacterium UBA1189, assembly GCA_002309805.1. Taxonomy (GTDB): domain Bacteria; phylum Bacteroidota; class Bacteroidia; order Bacteroidales; family Bacteroidaceae; genus UBA1189. Next base: position 24,113 of record DBYJ01000027.1, read on the forward strand.
CATCCATGGCGCCTGAGGCACGGAACACGCCGATGCCTACCAGCATCGCTACCAGATAGGGGATGATGCGCACAGCCGTTGTGAAGCCGCCCTTAGCCCCTTCGATGAAATCCTCATAGACATTGCGCTTCTTCACCATGCCTGCCACGATGAATGCCACGATGATGCCCATCAGCAGGATGCTCGACGTGAGCGTCGATACCGTGTTCATCGTCTCTGCCGGCATACGGCTGAAGCCCCAGATAATGCCTGCTACCAACACACACAGCCCTCCGATGAAGAGCAGCAGCGTCTTGTTCAGGAGGTTGATGCGCTGCACCAGACACGTCACCAGCAGACCCACCAGCGTGGAGAAGAATGTTGCCAGCAGGATGGGCACAAAGACGTCCGTCGCCTGTGCTGCCCCCAGCTGGGCGCGATAGACCATCACGCTGACGGGGATTATCGTCAGTCCGCTCGTATTCAGCACCAGGAACATCGTCATGGCGTTCGATGCCGTGTCCTTCCGCGGATTCAGTTCCTGCAGCTGCTCCATGGCCTTCAGGCCCATGGGCGTAGCGGCGTTGTCCAACCCCAGCATGTTTGCAGCGATATTCATGAACATCGTGCCCATGACGGGGTGATCCTTCGGAACCTCAGGGAACAGCTTCGTCAGCACAGGGCTGAGCCATCTTGCCAGTCTGCCGACGGCACCGCTCCGTTCGCCAATCTTCATCACGCCCATCCACAGCGACAGTACGCCCGTCAGCCCGATGGAGATTTCAAATGCCGTCTTGGCCGACGAGAACGTCGCGTCAATCATAGCGGGGAATACCGTCGTGTCGCCCGTGAACACCAGCTTTGCTGCCGCCATCACAAACGCCACAATAAAAAACGCTATCCAAATATAGTTCAGTACCATGCTACAAGCCTCTCTTTTTTACCGTGCAAAGATAAGGAGAATCGAGCGAAAAAGCAAATTTATTTGAATATTTAACTGCGTTTTCATCCGTCACGACTCAGCTGGGGACAAATCATTGTTTTTTTCTAAAAAAAACTCCCCCAAAAATTGCAGATAATCAAAAAACACCATACATTTGCACCGTGTTCTTCGGAACACACGAACATTTTGTTGCTCAATTTCTCTGCCGAACTGCAACCTCGAAATGAGAATCTAAGAGCAAACCTACTATCTATTGAAGCTGTACCGCAATGGTGCAGACTTCTCCATAGGATAGTAGAGGTTGTTGCAGACCTGGCAGAGAATATGGTGGGTCTGCGCTTTTTTAATGTCCATAAGTTTGTGCGGACTTCTCCAAAAAGAGAGTAGAGAAGTAGTATAAACTTAAACAAGTCAAATTAAAAATATAAAGAACGTATGAAACAAAAGATTCTCATGCTACTGGCAGCGGTGCTGTTGAGTAGTGTAAATGCATTTGCACAGAGTGGAGACAGTGAATCATTGAAAGGCGATGTGAATGGCGATGGTATAGTAGACGTCGCGGATATTGCTGCAATCATCGACATCATGGCGAATGGTGGAGGAACTGTTGAAGAAACTGCATATTACTATTATGCAGGTTGGACATTACCAACAGCTGATAATGTAGAGACAATTATAACAGAAACTTATCCTACATCAAGTAGCGATTCAACACAACATGCAGCTGGTAAGAAGACAACATCTAAATCATCATTTAGTTTAGCAACCGTTAATTTATATTATTCAGTAGCAAAAACTAATTATTATGTATTAGTTCCAGAAAATCATGCAATATATGATACAGTATTTAATACTAATATGACTATTGGATCTGATTCATTTACTTCACAAGGAACTATAACAGTTGGAAATCAAATGCATACAATATATAAATCTGTAGATACAACAAGAAATATTTGTTCAATTGAAATACGATAAAATAATATGAAACGATTATTATTCAATACATTTTTAGCGTTGTTGGTCTGTAATGCAACTGCGCAAACAATCAGTGTCGCACCGATAGAAGCGGAGGTAGGAACAACAACATACCTCATTGTGAAGATTGACAATGTAGGTGAGAACACCACCGCTATGCAGTTCAACCTGTCATTACCCAATGGTATAACAGTTGATGAAACAAACATCAATCAGGGAGAAGCTGCAACCAATCACACAATGACCATACGCACATTGGCGAACGGAGACCGCATGTTTATATTCTATAACATGGATAAGAAACTCATATCAAACGGAACTGTTTTTTCATTGCCTGTCACGATGCCAAAAGATGCAGGGGTGTTGAACGGTAAGATATGCACCGTCCGCACTGCTTCGACCGATTTGGTAAGTCATAAATGCAACGATGCAGCATTTACGGTGACGGTGAAGGATGCAACGTCCATCGTTGATGTGAATACCACTCAGACGGATAATAAAACCGTTTATGACATGAGCGGTCGCCGTGTCACTAATCTGACGAAAGGCAGTTACATTGTTGATGGTAAGAAGGTGTGGTTCCGATGATGCCATTTAACTTGAAAAAAATGAACTGTTAATCTTATGGCATCTTCTCTACATGAATCTTTCTAAAAACATTTGACGTTGATTTCGTAGAGTAGGGGAATAGTTTGCCAACGCAGTGCGCTAAATTTTTAACGCAGTGCGTTGAGAATTTATTTGCCTGCTCTGACAAAACAGATGCTTGGGCTGAGGGATTAGATGGCTCTTTGCCGAACCGCCGCGAGAAGGGTTTCTGGCATGGGGATTGATTCAGTATACTGTATACTGAATCAATTTGCGTGTCTTTAACGCCGCTCAGAAGATGGATTCGGCGGTGAGGGTGGTGAAGAGCTCGAGGGCTTTCATGCCCATGATGGAGTTGCCCTTGGCGTTGAGGCGTGGACTCCAGACGGCAATGGCGTAGCGCGAGGGGCAGATGGCAGCGATGCCGCCTCCCACGCCGCTCTTGCCAGGGAGGCCGACGAGGTAAGAGAACTCGCCCGCTTCGTCGTAGAATCCGCACGTCTGCATGATGGCGTTCATGCGCTTGATCTGCGAGGTGGTGAGGGTGATGCCGTCGTAGCGGAAGGGCTGCTGGTGGTTGGCAAAGGGGAGGAAGGCATGCGCGAGGTCGCGGCAGCTCATCTCGACGGCGCACATCATGAAATAGAGGTGCAGCACACGTTCGAGGTCCCCGTGGATGTTGCCGTAGTGCTTCAGCAGGTTGGCAATGGCAGCATTCATGTAGCCGCAGCTTTGCTCAGAGACGGCTACCTCGGTGTTATAGCCGATGTCGGGGTTGCCGCTCAGTGTGCGGAGGAAGTCGATGAAGAACTCCTCAGGACGATCGAGATGGGCAAGCAGCACATCGGCTGTGACGAGGGCGCCGGCATTGATGAGGGGGTTGCGAGGGATGCCGTGCTCATACTCGAGCTGCACCAGTGAGTTGAAGGCTGAGCCGGAGGGCTCGCGCCCCATCCGCGTCCAAAGCCCTTCGCCTTCGAAATGGAGCGCAAGGGCGAGCGAGAAGACCTTGGAGATACTCTGTATGGAGAAACGGACGTCAGCATCGCCGAGGGCGCAGGTCTCGCCGTCGAGCGTCTGCAGGCAGATGCCGAACTGGTCGGGATTGACGCGAGCAAGGGCTGGGATGTAGTCGGCTTGATGGCCGAGACGGGCATAGGGGGCAATCTCGTTCCTTATGGTTTCAAGAATGGTGTCGTAGTTCATGGTTCTTCTTAGTCGTAAGATTTGCCCGCAGGTCCCCTCCATTACGGGAGGGGTGCCCTTTAGGGCGGGGTGGGTCTTTATTTCACAATGACTTTTTTCCCGTTTACGATGTAGAGGCCGGTGGTGGGGGAGACGGCAGGACGGCCGCCGAGGTCGTAAAGACCAGCCTTTTCCGTCGGGCCTCCCTTCCCTTTAGGGGAGGGTTGGGGTGAGGCTATCCCATTGCCTCCGTGGAGGGCGTCCTCTGTGGCAGCAAGGAGATGACGGATGAAGTCTTCGTCGTAGTCGAGCGCATAGTTGTGGCGCAGCTCGAAACGGGTGCCGTCGCCCGACGAGCCGCCCTTGAAGACGGGTTCCTCCTTGCGGGCATCGATGCTGACACGAGCCGAGCCTGAGCCGATGAGGAAGCCCGATGAGGATCGGGTGATATTGCAGGCAACGGGCTCCGCGCTAAGCGTGGGGGGATCGCCTGGCAGAAGGTAAAGGTCGAGAGCTGGGTTGAAGATGTAGTACTCCTTGTAGGCCTCGGAGCGTAAGATGAGCCAGTTGTTGGCAGGATTGGTGACGCAGACGGGGAGATTGTATTGGGGAAGCGCACCCTCCTGTGACGATTCACCGATGGTGAGACGAGGGCCCTCTTCGTCGTTGAGTGTGGCGATGAGCACACCACGTTCTGCCTGGTTGCGCAACTGATAGGTGTAGAACGAGCTGATTTTCTCCAGGCTATTGACGACACCATACTTGAGCGGCGTGGCTGTGGCGGCAAGGTCGTTGAGGGCATTGGTGAATGCCTTGGTATCGGTGCCGTTGCCATTGTCATAGAGTTCGGCAAGCGGAGCGAGGTCAGCGCTACTGTAGCTGCCAAAACGATCGGCATTGGCAAGCAGCGAGGCTACAAGCCCTTTAATGCCGCCTGTCTTGTAGCGTGCTTCGCTGATGAGATCCTTCATCCGCTCGGCTTCGCTTTGGATGATGGCGCGATTCACGCGTGCCGTGAGTGGAGCAAGGTCGATGGTATCGACCCATGTCATGGGTACGGTGGGGAGGGGGATGGTGTTGGCGCTGTCGCGCTTCTCCACAAAGCCGCCCGTCTGCATGTAGAAACAGTTGGGATAGGCATCGGTGGCGCCATGTCCATAGTCAGTACGGGAGAAACGGCTGCCGTCGCCCTGCGTGTGGCCGAAGCTGACCTTGTTGCGAGCGTACCAGCGGCCTGAGGCTGTGGAGCGCATGGAGGGATTGCGGAAATAGGCGCGACGGAACATCTCGCCGCCCGCATCGGTGAAGTTCTCGATGAAGGAGTAGAAGCCGTTGTAGAGGTGGTTACGCCCACTCTCGCGCAACGAGGCAATGTAGTGCCACTCCGTTTCGTAGTCCATCTTGTACCACATGCTTTCGATGGTGTTCTCGTAGGTGACGGCGTAGGTGGTGCCGTCGTCATCCGTCACCTCCACTTCCACCTGTTCAGGACGTCCGTTCAGGAGGAACTGCACCCAATGGTCCGTCTGCCACCAATGGCCTGTGGGGTAGCGGGCGCTGGTGCCCGTGCCTTCGCCGCCAAAGCGGTTGATATAGACATCAGGACCTGTGTCGAGGGCGCCGCTGCGCAGGTAGTCAGGCAAATAGGGGTCGCTGTCGGTGTCGCCGTTGTCCCAAACGGAGAAGAGCACCTGATGCGTGTAGCCGCCATTGCCATCCCAGATGGACTGCACGCCGCTGTAGCCAGCATCGGTGCCGATAGACATGACGTAGGTGTTGGGCTGTTCGTAGCGCGTGGGGTACATGACCTCTAAGTAAACCCAGTCGTACGACTCGCCCGATGGAGCCTCGCGGTCGGTAGTGGCGTAGGAGAAAAGGTGTACTGACGGAGCCATGAAGATGGGCGAATCGCCGACGGCCTGCTTGGCCTCACGCTGGAATTCCAAACAGGAGATTTGGCGAATGGAGGTTCGCTCAGGGGTGGTAAGCTCAAAACGATACCACGCGTCGCTGGGGAAGACGACATCGGGCATCAGCTCTATGCGCTGTTCTCCGCGTTCCTGTGTGGGGTCGCTGACGGCAGTATGCGTGGTGATGGTGTCGCCCGTCTCAGGGCAGACGACGGTGAGTTGGACAGTGGCTGTCTGGCCAATGCGAGGGGTGAGCAGGATGTCGGCTCGTACATGTCCGGCAGGTACGCGCAAACCATAGACGACGGTGATGCCGTCGGCACCCTGCGGCCAGCCTATGGCAGCGTCAGAGCGGTGGACGTCGTAGAACTTTCCGTCCAATTCCTGAAAACAACGGCCACCCCACACCTTGTCGACATTCGGCTGGTAATCAATAGCCGAGGAGGTGAGCGGAATCAGAATGAATGAAAGAAGAAAAAGCAGTATCTGTTTCATGGACGATATGTTTTTTAGGAGATTAGTCGTTAAAAAGGGTTTCGAGTATTTCTGGAGCATTGAGCTGAGGAAAGGCAGGGAGGTGGAGGGTGAAGAAGCGCTCCAGGTAGGCAAGGAGACGGGTGCGGTCGGAGCGCGAGAGGGGAATGGCAGAGGCCATGGCATCGTAGCTGGTTCGTGTGAGGCGGTAGAGAGCCTCGGCATCAGGCGGAGTCATCACGTAGGGCGATGAGGGAGCATAGGGTACGAAGAGGGCAGACTCGATGTCGAACGAACGGCCTGCGATATAGCTTTCGGCATCAGGGGCAACGCCAAGGGCGCGAGCCACGCTGAGGAGAAAGACGAGGTGGAAGTTGGCATAGCCTTCATCGGCTTCGTCTAACCAACGAAGAGAGTCGGCGATGTGGTCGAAGAGGGGAGTGTTCTTGCTCTCCTCGCGCAGCATGGCAGCCAGACACTCTGCCAACATCAGGATGATGGCCCGCTTGACAGGGTGATAGGGGAGCGACTGCCAGACGAGTGCGGAGTGGACATCCTTCATGCGGAAAAGGGTGCCGCGAGGCTTCATGTTCCATTGGAACGACAGCACACCCAGCGGCGAGGTGAGGCTGCTGACAGCGGCAAGGGCTGATGAACGGCTTCGAGGGCGGGTGACCATGAAGGGCACCGTGCCGTGGGAGCGGGTAAAGATGTGCACTACGGACGAGGTGTCATCGTAGCGCACAACCTTCAGCACTATGCCAGTGTCGTCGAGGAACATGCTCTTAATTGAGCAATTCCTTCACTTTGGCGGAGATGGCGCGGCCTTCGGCTTTGCCGGCAAGCTGTTTGGTGGCAACGCCCATAACGCGTCCCATGTCCTTCGGGCCTTGGGCACCAACAGAGGCAATGATGTCGCGCAGGGCGGCAGTGAGCTCCTCGTCGGTGAGGGCAACGGGCAGATAGCGTTCCATGACGCTGACCTGCGCCAGCTCAGCCTCGGCAAGGTCAGGACGCGATTGCTCGGTATAGATGGCTGCAGCATCCTTGCCCTGTTTGACTAGCTTCTGGATGAGCTTGAGGGCGGTATCGTCGGTGAGCGTATCGTTTGCTCCAGGGGCTGTCTTTGCCTCAAGGAAGGCTTTCTTGACGTTGCGCAATGCCTCGAGGGAGACTTTGTCGCGCGATTTCATGGCCGTAACAATGTCGGCACTGACTTGATCAAATAAAGACATATTATTAAGGGTTTTTGTTTAATGTTTAATGTTTAATGTTTAAGGTTTAACGAACACGTCCTTTGATTCCATTGCGCCAGCTTCGTTAAACGTTCTCCGTTAAACCAAAGATAAGGGTTAAAGTGATTTAGTTTGAGGTTCTCATGTCCTGCAGATTCTTGAGGTCTGTGGCCTTGCGGTTGTAAGTGGGCGAGTTGGCAATAGCGGCAATGAGAACATCGTTGTCGAGGTCCTTCTCATCGAAGACGAAGGTGCTGAACGCTTCGCCGTAGGTGCCGATGATGCGGTTTTCGTCCTGCGTCTCGTCAGAAGAGGAAGCGGGCGTTGTATCCTTTTGGGGAAGAGTCGGTTCTTCTTGTCTAGGAGTCGGGTTGGAGCGTCCGAGGCCTTTCTCCATGCCAGGGATGTTGCTGATGCCGAAGCCCGTGGCGAGGATAGTAATCTTGACATTCTCGTCGAGGCTTTCGTCGTCGGCAATACCCCAGATGACTTCGATGTCTTTGTCACGGAATTCGTCCATGAACTGGTCGAGTTCCTCCATCTCCGACATCAGGAGCGGGCGATTCTTACTCTGGTAGATGTTGAAGAGGATTTTCTTGGAGTTATAGACGTCGTTGTCGTTGAGCAAGGGTGAGTGGAGCGCTTCGTTGATGGCTGCTGTCAGACGGTGTTCGCCCTTGCCGAAGCCGTAGCTCATGACAGCCACGCCGCCGTTCTTGAGCACCTTTTCCACATCGCGGAAGTCAAGGTTGATGGTGCCGCGGACGGTAATGAGCTCGGCAATGCTCTTGACGGCGACAGTGAGGATTTCGTTAGCCTTGGCAAAACCCGTGTTGACATCCATATCGGGATAGACCTTAAAAAGGCGTTCGTTGTTGATGACGAGCAGGGCGTCCACGTGGGCAGCGATGGCATCGACACCTTTGAGCGCTTGCATGATTTTGGGGCGTTGCTCGAAACGGAAGGGGATGGTGACAACGCCTACGGTGAGCATACCCGCTGCCTGTGCTTCGCGTGCGATGACGGGCGAGGCACCAGTGCCCGTACCGCCGCCCATACCAGCGGTGATGAAGACCATCTTCGTCTCGTCGCTGAAGAGAGCGCGGATGGATTCGATGCTATCTTCGGCTTCCTCGGTGGCTTTTGGGGGATTGTTGCCTGCGCCGAGGCCTGAACGACCTAGCTGCACTTTGGTGGGGATTTCAGACTCGGCCAGTGCCTGAGCATCGGTGTTGCATAGAGCGAACGCCACATCGTGGATGCCCTCGCGGAACATGTTCTTGACGGCATTGCCGCCGCCACCTCCTACGCCGATGACCTTGATGATTTGTTTTTTTGAAGCCTTCTCATAGTCGAAGGGCATGATATCTTTTTCTGACATAGGGCAATGGGTTTTTTAGTTCTCGTTAATCATGTCCGTGAGCTTGTCGCGCATTCTTCTCATTTTTTTTATCCAACTCTCTCCCTTTTGCTTCGAAGCCTTCTCTGCTGCTTTTTGTAATTGAATTGCTTTTGCCTCAGCTTGTTTTTGAGCTTTTTCGGCTAGCTTCTGGGCTTTTCTACGGTCGCGTTCTTCCTGAGCACTTTCTCCGTCTTCATCGAAAAGATTACCTGTCTTTAGATCGGAGTTTGTATAGTCTATTTCAAGAGGTGCATCATGATTGATGCTTACACAGTTGTCTTCTCCTGCGGCAATGAGTGCGGAGATGACCAGTTGTTTGGAAATGGAAGGACGTTTAGCGGCTGTCCAGCGGACGTTCTCGTTAAGTGTAGCGATACGAATACTGGGAAATACTTTTACTTTCTGGTTGCGTATGTACGTTTCGGCATTGGGGATTTCCAGCGCGCCTCCTGTGAAGATGTAGCCCGAACTGAGTTTATCGTCGCTGAATCCGCTCAGCATGACCTGATTGGAGACGTTGACCAGAATCTCTTGCATACGGGCCCGTATGACTAGACTGATGTTCTTAAGCTTGATGTCATTGCCGCTTTCGACACGGTAAGTGGCCTCGTCACTGTATGTGGTCGTCAGTCCAATGGTTTGCTTTATTCGTTCGGCTTCTTCTTCGCCGATGCCCAACGTGGCGAGGTCAGCGGTGATAAGTCTGTCACCTAACGGAATAACGGATAGGAAGCGTAGGCGTCCGCCCTTGTAGATGGAGACGGTGGTGGTGGAGGCACCAATATCAACCAACGTGCACCCCAAGTTGCGTTCGGTAGGTGTCAGGATGGCTTCTGCTAATCGCAACGGAGTTACTAAATTATCGGTGTCCTCCAATTTGGCCATTTCAAAGGCTTTGGCAAGGTTGTTCATAATAGAAAAGCGGGCGATGAGGTTAATGTATTCACCTACGATGTGGCGGCAATTGTATCCCACAGGATCACCTGTCACAAGGTTGTCCACTTTGTACTCTTGGGGAATGACTTCAATGACGGTTTTTTTGTCATTGTCGATACATTCCTCCTGCTCCAAAATCATGCTTTCGATTATTTCGGTAGTTACGTGAGTGTCTTCTTCAAAACCACGTTCTACTTTGGTTGGAATAGTGTGGAGTGTATAACCTCCGATACCCACATAAACCTTATTAATGGAGTATTTCTTTAAATCACCCTCCAGCATGTTGATGATGTTTGTCAGGCACTGGGCGGTGCGGTCAATGTTGCGGACGACACCGTTCTTGATAAATTCTCCAGACGGCTCGCTGGCATACGCCACGACCTCCAGCGTGCCGTCGGAACGCTTGTATCCTGCCGCTCCGCTCACCACCCACGAGCCTGTTTCAATAACTACTATCAATTCTTTTTCTGATTCCATATTGTATGATTTACGATTTGACGTTTTTCTTCCCTTCAGCGCTACCCTGACGATTACCCTATTTGATCCCAATCACTTGGTCGCCGTAGCGGATGTCGATGATGGAGTAGCGGTTCCATCCCACTTGGTTAAGGCCTTTTTCATAGAAGGTCTGCAATTTGCTGAATTTCTGCCTGACCCGTTCCACTTTGCCGAAACGGATGATGTGGTCGCCCACTCGGGGTACCAGTTCCAGATCGTGGGCGGCGGTGACGTTGATTTGTTCTATCTGCGCGTTCCAGAATTTGCTTTTCTGGAGGAAACAGGCCATTTCATAGAGCTCTTTTTCGGCAAACTCCTTGTCGATGTTGCCTGTTGCGACGGGAAGATAGACGGGCTTGGGCAGACGGTCGAAGAGGATGCCTTCGCGGTCGATGTAACCACTTGTTCCTTTATCGGGAATGATGCGCATGATGGGCGTGCGACAGGTGATGGCGATGCCCACCTTTGAGCCTACGCTCTTGAAGCAGTCGCAGTGGAGCACAAGGGGCAACGTGCGGAGGCTGTCCTCGATAGCGCTGCAAGAGATTTCGTTCATCGGCTTGCCGACAGGGTTTAGTCCGAAACGACTGAGCAGACTGATGATTTCCTCTTGCGTCTCAAACTGCGATGTGCTCTTGCCCATCAGTTCAATGCCGTCGCAGACGGAGGCTTCAGGCCTCGGGCAGAACGCAGCAAGGGCAATGCCGATATAGACCAGCAATAGCACCAGGACGACTATGGAAAAGACACGTTTCATCATTACCTTTTAACTCTTAACTAAGTAAGTATTTCTGTTATGCGAGGGACGAAATCTTCGATGTCGCCAGCGCCAAGGGAGATGAGCACATCAATGTCGTCCTTCTTCGCTGTGATGACGGGCAGAATCTGCTCCTTGCTGATCATCATTTTCCTAACACCAGGAGCAAGGAGATCGTAGATGAGTTTCGTCGTCACGCCAGGGATGGGTTGCTCACGAGCCGGATAGATGTCTACCAGTATCACCTCGTCCAATAGCGACAGACTCTCAGCAAAATCACGGTAGAAGTCGCGAGTACGTGTGTAGAGATGAGGCTGAAAGAGTGCTGTGATATGGCGGTCTTTGTAGAGCTCGCGGATGGAGAGGGCGCTTTGGCGAATTTCGGCGGGATGATGGGCATAATCGCTCAGGAAAACGTGGCGGTCGTTCTTGATTTTGAAATCAAACCGACGGTCGACGCCTTGGAATGTGGCCATGCCGCGACGGATTTCCTCATCCGTAACGCCATTGAGCTGAGCCAATGCCATAGCTGCTATTCCGTTGTCGATGTTGATGGGGATGGGAACGCCCAGTTGGATATTGCGTATTGTTCCACAGGGCGAGACAAAGTCCAGATGAATCTTCCCATTTGCGATACGGATGTTCTCTGCGTGGAAGTCGCCATGGTCGCGGCTGTATGTATAGACGGTGACACCCTCGGGGATAACGGGATGTATCTGCAAGCCTTCGTGAAGAATGAGTGCTCCGCCGCGACGGATGAGCGAGATATACTTCTCAAAACTCTCCCAGTAAGCTTCGGGTGTGCCGTAGATATCCAGATGGTCAGGGTCGGTAGAGGTGACGACGGTCATATAGGGCTCCAACCAATGAAATGAGCGGTCGAACTCGTCCGCTTCGATGACAACCAAGTCGCTCCCACCTTTTGCCGTCAGCAGATTGGTGCCATAGTTCTTCGAAATACCCCCAAGGAAAGCAGCCGTGCCGACATGCGACTGATAGATGAGGTGCGCAGCCATGGTGCTTGTGGTCGTCTTGCCGTGTGTGCCTGCCACGCAGAGTCCGCGCCGGCTGCGTGTGATGGTGCCGAGTACTTGGGCACGTTTCTGGATTTCGAAACCATGCTCACGGAACCAAGTCCATTCCGCGTGGTCGTTGGGGATAGCTGGCGTATAGACCACCAACGTCGTGGCGGCATCGCGGCAGCTATCGGGGATGAGGCTGATGTTATCCTCATAATGAATGGACGCTCCTTCTTCGTTCAGACGAGATGTCAGAGGGGTGGGCACACGGTCGTAACCCGCCACCGTCTTTCCCAGCGAAAGGAAGTAGCGTACCAAGGCACTCATGCCTATGCCCCCTGCTCCGATGAAATAAACAGATTGTATATCTTCAATGCGCATGAAACGGAAAACTCTTTTGTGGGGTTATTGGGCTTTATGGGAACGATATTCTTCGGCAAGGCGGATGACCTCGTCAGCAATGATGGAGGCTGAATCGGGCAGGGCCAAGGTGAGGATGTTTTTGCGAAGGTCGGCAAGCTGCGAAGTGTCGCGGACAAGGCTGAGAGCCGTGGGGACAAGTTTCTCTTGTGCCTCCACATCCTTGACAAGAACAGCTGCACCCTTGTTTACTAGTGCCATAGCGTTCTTCGTCTGATGGTCTTCGGCCACGTTAGGCGATGGAACGAGAATAACGGCTTTTCCCAGAAGGCAGAACTCTGAAATGGAGCCTGCTCCTGCGCGGCTGACGACGAGGTCGGCAGCGGCATAGGCAACATCCATGTTGGCAATGAAATCGGTGATAACAAGATTAGCAGGTTTGTCTGCTCCAACGCGCTTCTTCATTTCCTCGAAATAATACTTGCCTGTTTGCCAGATGAATTGCACCTCGCTATTGCGGATGTCATCAAGGTGGGCCACAATGCTTTCGTTGACACTACGTGCTCCCAAACTGCCGCCGACAATCAGCACCACGGGCTTTGAAGGGTCGAAACCATAAGATTTTACGGCATCATCGTGAGCAACGGATGCCGACAGCAGGTTCCCGCGGACGGGATTGCCCGTGAGGCGGATTTTTTCAGCGGGGAAGAAACGTTCCAGCCCTTCATAGGCGACGCAGATAACTGCTGCATCCTTGGCCAGCAACTTGTTGGTGACGCCAGCGTAGGAGTTCTGTTCTTGCAGGAGTGTAGGGATGCCTGTGGCTCCTGCCATTTTCAACGTGGGGCCACTGGCATAGCCGCCTACTCCAACTGCTACGTCTGGTTGGAAATCACGGATAATCCGCTTGGCCATCCGCTGGCTCTTGGCGAGGCGGAAAAGTACGGCGATATTCTTCAGCAAGTGACGACGGTCGAAACCGCTAACGGGAAGCCCTTTGATGGGATAGCCTGCAGCCGGAACTCGCTGCATCTCCATGCGGTTCTCTGCGCCGACGAAGAGGATGTCCGTGTCAGGGCGCTTGGCCTTGACGGCATCGGCAATGGATAGGGCGGGGAAGATGTGTCCTCCTGTACCTCCTCCGCTGATAATAACTTTCAAGTGATCTTCCATACAATTTAAGAATTAGCGTTAGGTATTAGGATTTGAGGGTTGTAGATATCTTCGTTTTGGGCATCGTCCGTGCCGACGAGGTAGCTGACGTTGAGGATGATGCCGATGTACATACAGCTGATGATAACGCTGGTGCCGCCACGGCTGATGAGAGGTAGCGGCTGACCTGTGACGGGGAACATGTTTACTGAAATGAGCATGTGGGTGAATGCCTGCGTCACCAACATAAGGGCGCACCCCATGACGAGTAGCGCCGAGAAACGGCTGGGACATTTTCGAGCTATCTTACCCACACGTACCAATAGTGCCACGTAAAGCAATAGTACAAAGATAGCACCAACAAGCCCGAGTTCTTCCAAAATGATGGCAAAGATGAAGTCGCAATCGGCGTGGGAGAGGAAATCACGTTGCACGGAATTGCCTGGGCCTGTGCCAACTATACCGCTGGAAGCAACAGCAATAAGAGCATGAGAGATTTGACGATTTTCATCGGAGATGCGATAGTCTGACGGATTGTCGGGCAGGACAACCACGAAACCCTTGATACGTTTCTGCCATGTATCGGCACGATGGAGAGGGGTTTTCTCAGCCACCCATTTCATGGTCTTTTGAGGCGTCAGGACGAAGAATGCAAGGACAAGGCCTACCAAAAGGGCTCCTGCGCCATAGATAGGCAGGGTTATCCGCTTCGGAACCCCCCCGATAAGCGTCATGATGACGACAACCACAAAGAGCAGTCCTGCTGTGGAGAGGTTTTCAAGGGCTATGAATGCGCAGAAAACGATGGTGATGCCCATGATCCATCCATACGTTTTCCACGATGAACGCAAATCCTCAGTATCCATGCGGGAAAGCAGTAAAGCCACCGTCATAATGACGGCAAGCTTGGCGATTTCGGAGGGTTGCAGGGTGAATCCGAAGATGCGAATCCAGCGTGCGCCGCCATTGATGGCTTTTCCTGCGACGACTAAATAAATAAGGAGTACAAGTGAGATGCCCAACAACACGGGCCCCAGTACTTTCCAATATTTGTAAGGTAGCAGATGGACGATGATAACCATCGCGACGCCGATGAGCATGTGGATACAATGCGAACTGATTGGCCCCCAGAAGTTTCCGCTGTCGTAGGACATCTGGCTGGTAGCGCTGAAGACCTCAATAATGGAAATCATGCAAAGGAACATGAATATGAACCATATTCCCTTGTCGCCTCGGAAGATTCGGTTTATAAAATCGTTTTTCATAGAGCCATCACGCATTTTTTGAACTGTTCGCCGCGATCCTCGTAGCTCTTGAAAAGGTCGAAGCTGGCGCAGCAGGGGCTGAGGAGCACGGTTTGGCCAGGCAGAGCCATAGCATAGGCGGCTTCGATGGCATCTTTCATGCTTTGGACGTCGCGGACAGGAAGGCCGAAGCCGTCGAAGAAGTCGTGGAGCTTTTCGTTGTGAAGTCCCATATAAATAAGGCCTACACATTTCTCACGCACCAGGTCGGCAATTTCGCTATAGTCGTTCCCCTTGTCCTTTCCGCCAAGGATGAGGATAGTCTTGGCCTTCATGCTCTGAAGGGCGTACCAGCAACTATTGACATTGGTGGCCTTGGAGTCGTTGATGTAATCGACGCCGCGAACGCGGGTGACGTATTCGAGGCGATGTTCCACGCCCTTGAAGTCGGAGAGGGCTTCGCGGATGACGTCGTTCTTGATGCCCGAAATGTTAGCCGTGATACCTGCCGCCATAGAGTTGTAGAGGTTGTGCTTTCCTGTCAGGGCGAGGGCTTCCTGCTCCATGTTGAAGGCGAAGGGCTCCGTGAAGTAGATTTTTCCCTCCTTGGTGAAGGCTGAAAGGCCTGCGGCCTCCAGTTCGGCAAATGGGTAGAGGCGGCCGTGAATGCCATACTTGCCCAATTCGCGTCGGATGATGGGATCGTCGTTCCAGAATACGAAGGCATCGTCGTCCGTCTGGTTCTGCAGGATGCGGAACTTGGCATCGACGTATTCCTGCATATTATGGTGGTAGCGGTCAAGGTGATCGGGTGTGATGTTCATCAGCACGGCGATGTTGGCGCGGAAGTCGTACATGTTGTCGAGTTGGAACGAGCTGAGTTCGATGACGTAGTAGTCGTAGTTCTTTGTGGCTACCTGCAGGGCGAGGCTGCGCCCGATGTTGCCTGCAAGACCCACATTGTATCCGGCACGCTTGAAGATGTGGTAGATGAGCGACGTGGTGGTGGTCTTGCCGTTCGAGCCTGTGATGCAGATCATCTTGGCGTTTGTATAGCGCCCTGCAAACTCAATTTCTGAGATAACGGGCGTGCCCTGTTCCTTCAGCTTCAGGGGCAGGGGGGCATCACAGGGGATGCCTGGGCTCTTGACGACCTCGTCGGCATTAAGGATAAGCGATTCGGTGTGCTGTCCCTCTTCCCAGGGGATGTGATAGTCGGCAAGCATCTGCTTGTAGTAGTCCTTGATGGACGCCATGTCGCTCACGAACACGTCGAAACCCTTTGTCTTTGCGAGGATGGCGGCTCCAACGCCGCTCTCGCCTGCTCCCAATACAACAATTCTCATGTTCTGTATCTTATTTCGTTAGTTTCAGAAATGAATTTCGAAGTTTTGAAAAACTTTTTTGCTGCTTTTTATCGTATCTTCAGGGTTAATAGCGTAAAGGCGGCAAGGCCGATGCTGATAATCCAGAAGCGGAATGTGATTTTCGTCTCAAATTGCAGGCGCGAGTCGTTGCCTTTGAAGCGGACCGTGCTTGTGGGGTCGGCCTTGAGCACCTGCGCCATCGAGGTACGATAATGGTCGTGGATGGGTGTGCGCTTCCAGAGACGGCTGTGACGCCCTTTGCGTTTGCCCAGCTTATAGTAGAAGCGTTGGAAGATGACGGAGAGGCTCTCGATGAGGAAGATGCCGCACAATATGGGCAGGAGCAACTCCTTGTGGATGCAGAGCGCCAGCACGGCGATGATGCCGCCTATGGTAAGGCTGCCTGTGTCGCCCATAAAGATTTCAGCTGGATAGCTGTTGTACCAGAGGAAGCCTATCAAGGCGCCTACGAAGGCCATCGTAAAGACTACTAACTCCTGGCTGCCAGGAATATACATAAGGTCGAAGTATTCCGTCAGCACAATATTACTGGAAACGTAAGCCAGCACGCCAAGCGTGGCTGCAATAATGGCAGAATTGCCTGCCGCCATACCATCCATTCCGTCGTTGAGATTCGAGCCGTTGCTGACGGCAGTAACGACAAGGACGGTAAGGATGACGAAGAAAATCCATCCGGCCTTGTATTTCAGCGGGTCGCCCAGCCAACTGAAGAGGTCGGCATAATTAAGGTTGTGGTTTTTGAAGAAGGGGATGGTGGTACGCGTGGATTTCACGTCAGGGCTCTTGATAACCACCTCTTTGTTGTTTTCAATACGTGTCTCGACCTTTTCGTTGATAACCACCTGCGGGCTGTAGCGCAAGGTGAGACCAACAATCAGTCCGAGTGTTACTTGTCCGATAATTTTCACCCAGCCGTTCAGCCCGTCCTTGTTTTTCTTGAAGGTCTTGATGTAGTCGTCGGCAAAGCCCAACGCACCCAGGATGATGGTAGTCACAAGCATCAGCCCCAGATAGATGTTCTCCAACCTGCCGATAAGGAGGCAGGGGATGAGGATGGAGGCGATGATGATTACGCCACCCATAGTGGGGACGCCCACCTTGCCCACTCCGAACGGGTCGAGGCGCTCGTCACGCTGAGTTTCGGAGATGTGGCGACGCTTCAGCAGGCGGATGAACAGCTTGCCGAACCAGATGGAAACGGCGATGGAAACCACCAAGGCAAATGTGGCCCTGAAGGTGATGTAACTGAACAGGCCTGCGCCTGGGAAGTGTATTTTCTGAAGGTAATCGAACAGGTAGTTAAGCATATTGTCTTTCTTTGATTTCGCAGAGTCTTATTCTATTTTCACAGAAGCTTATTCTAATTTCTCAGAAGCCTATTCTAATTTCGTAGCGTTTGATTCTATTTCCGTAGCGTTTGATGTTATTGGGGTGACGGAATTCCGAAAATCTCGCGAAGCACTTCACGGTCGTCGAAGTGGTGCTTGACGCCACGTATTTCCTGATAGTCCTCGTGCCCTTTGCCTGCAACGAGGATGATGTCGCCCTTCTGGGCCATCATGCAGGCTGTGCGGATGGCCTCGCGTCGGTCTGTGATGGCGAGGACGTTCTTGCGTTGATCCTCGTCAAGACCGGCCAGCATGTCGTTGATGATGTCCTGCGGTTCCTCGAAGCGGGGGTTGTCGCTAGTAATGATGACGCGCGTGCTGCCCTTTACGGCCTCCTGCGCCATAATGGGGCGCTTCCCCTTGTCGCGATTGCCGCCTGCGCCGACTACCGTAATAACCTGTCCCTTGCCTGCAACAATCTCGTTGATAGCACGAAGCACGTTGCTGATGGCATCGGGGGTGTGGGCATAATCGACAACGGCTGTCACGCCCTGCGGGGAGCGGATGGCTTCGAGGCGTCCGGCTACAGGATGCAGGGTGCTCAGTACCGTCAGCACTTCCATAGGCTCCTTGCCCAGCAGGCAGGCGGCACCATAGACGGCAAGCAGATTGCTGGCATTAAATTTGCCGATGAACTGGACAAAGACCTCCGTGCGATTGATTTCGAGGAGCATGCCTTCGAAATGGTGCTCCAGAATGCGCCCTTTGAAGTCAGCCATCGTGCGTAGCGAATAGGTGTGGACAGAAGCCTGAGTGTTCTGCGCCATTACCATTCCGTTCTTGTCATCAAGATTGGTGACGACGAAAGCCTCTTTGGGAAGCTGGTCGAAAAACGCTTTCTTTGCACGAAGGTAGGCGTCGACGGTCTTGTGGTAATCAAGATGGTCACGCGTAAGATTGGTGAAGATACCTCCAGCAAAGTTCAGTCCACCAATGCGATGCTGGGCGATGGCGTGGCTGGAACACTCCATGAAGGCATACTCGCATCCCTCGTCAGCCATGCGTCCCAAGAGCTGATTAAGCGTCACGGCATCGGGCGTAGTATGGTCTGTGGGGATGGCCTCGTCGTTGATGTAGTTGCAGACGGTACTGAGCAGGCCCACTTTATGTCCGAAAGCGCGGAACATCTTGTAGAGTAACGTGGCGATGGTGGTCTTGCCGTTGGTGCCCGTTACGCCTACCAGTTTCAGCCGTCGGGTGGGGTAGCCGTAGAAGGCTGTGGCGATAGGGCCGATGGCCTCTTCGCTGTTGGATACCTGAACGTAGGTGACGCCTTCTTTCGGCGTGTCGGGCAAGGTCTCGCAGAGGATGGCTGTAGCGCCTGCGGCGATGGCTTTTTCAATATAGGTATGACCGTCAACCTGCGTGCCGCGAATGGCAGCAAACAGGGCTCCAGCCGTAACGCGGCGCGAGTCGATGACTACGTCCGTCACCTCCTTATCCGTCTGTCCGACAATACGGACAAGGGTTAGCGCTTGCAAAAGGTCGTTTAGTTTCATAGGTTGCCTTTCCTTATTTTAAATAGAGTTCTATCATCATGCCTTTACGCTTGGCTGTGCCGGCTGTGACGCTTTGGCGATGTACTTTGCCGATGCCGTTCAGGTGGGCTTTGATGCCGCACGACTCCAGAGCGAAGAGGGCGTCACGAGCGCCCATGCCCACCACGTTGGGGACTTGGTCGGTCTCAATCTTGTAGTCTGCGCTGGAAAGGAATTGCTTTCCGCGAAGGGAGTCGGCTTTAATGTGCAGTTCGTCAAGCACCTCTTCAACTGCGAGGGAATTACCTGTTTTCACATCGGGCACGAAAATGGCGGTTGAATCCTTGATGTCAGCCATTTCGGTAGTCTTCCGATAGGCCATCACACGTTCGGCTATCTCATGGAGGACGGGAGCCGACATGGTACCTCCGCCGTTGGCTGTGCCGACGTGTCCTGCCTTGCGATAGACAAAGACGCCACAAGTGTATTCGGGTTTATCTGCTGGAAAGAATCCGCAGAAATTTAGCCAGCGGCCTGCGTACTGACCATGTTCGTTGATTTTGGCTGTACCCGTTTTGCCGGCAATAAGGAAGCGGTCGGAGTGAGCTCGGACGCCCGTTCCTCCTTCGCTGTTAACCACGCCGATAAGGCATTGGGTGATGTCGGCAATAGCCTCGGGACTGGCGATCTGTTCAAAGGCGACTTCGCTATCGAAACGCTCCACAGCATGTCCGTCGCGCTGTATTTCTTTGATGAGGCGTGGGCGCATCATCTTGCCGCCATTGGCAATAGCGTTGTAGAAGGTGACCATGTTCATGGGTGTGACGCTAATGCCGTAGCCGACAGCCATCCATAACGCCTCGCCCTTCCAGTTCTTCAGCTGCTCTTTGGTCTTGAGCTTCGACTTGGCTGCCCCTGGGATGACGTGATGGTCGGCATCGATTCCCATGCTGTTGAGTTTCTTCAGGAAGGCTTCGGCCTTGCCCTTCTTTACGTAGTGCTCATCGATGACAATCATGGTACCGACGTTGGAGCTGTACTTGAGGATTCTGGGAATGGTCTTCCAACCGTACTTCTTTCCAGCATCGTCGGAAATGGGGAATCCGTAGAAATATCGGGAGAAGGGCGCCGTATTCACAGAGTCTTGGAGGGTGACTTCGTGGTCGTCAAGAGCAGCGAGGATAGAAGCGGTTTTGAAGATGGAGCCCGTCTCGATGCCCTGATTGAGAGCGATGTTGTTGCCAATTACAAACTGTCCGTCCTGACGAGTGAGGTTGACGATAGCCTTGATGTCGCCCGTGCTGGTTTCCATAACGATGGCAGTTCCGTAGTCGGCATTCTGCTCCTCCATCTGGTCGCGCAGGGCTTTATTGGCGATATCCTGAATGCGGACGTTAAGGGTTGTGAGGATGTCGCAGCCATTTTGTGGAGCCACATCGACGTATTCAGCGTAGGTGTTCATGACTTTGCGCCGATGGCTAAAGCCTGGTATTCCGCGCAATACGCTATCGTAGGCCAGTTCGATGCCGTTGCGGGCATGACCGTCTGTCTCGTCCCACATGCCCAAGGTACGGGTGGCAAGGCCGTAGGCATTCTTGCGAATCATCACTTCGTCGAAGGTGAAGCCGCGAGGTGCATCGGTATGCATGAACTCCTTGTTGCACGAATCGAGGAAGGTCTTGACCTCCTTGTAGCGGTTGTAGGTGAGGCGTTTGGTACCGTGGGTATAGAGATTGGTGTAAAGTCCTGTCCGCTTGCCGCTTTCGATGCTCTGATGTCCTTTGCGGAGGGCTGATTCGATGAGCGTACGGAATTCTGCAGCAGGCTGTTCTGGGATGATTCGATGCAATCCTTCCGTATAGACAGCGAGGTTGGCACGGATGATGGAATCGCGTTGTCTTTGTTCGTCACGGTCGCGGGTGAATTCGCGGTATTTGAAGACAAACTGGTATTCGGGCGTGCTGCTGATGAGGACGCGTCCTTCGTCGCTGAGGATGCTGCCTCGTTGGGGGTGTACGATGACGCTATCGGCCTCGAAGCGGCTGGCTACGACCTGCCATCCGTGACGCTGGAAGGTCATAATGCCGAGTGCGCGGAGTATGATGAGTACAGCCAGCAGTACGACGACGACGATAATCGACGTGTAGCGACGGGTCATTGTGTCTGTTTCGGGTCTCATCTTTTCAATTCCTAATTTCTAATTTCTAATTCTTCAGTTATTCAATGATGACGGGTGCCGCTGTGGCGGGCTTCAGGGGATTGTCCTCGCCAAGGCGTCGCTCAATGTTCGATTGGAGGCTTTTCTGCATCAGCTCATTACGCAGGGCAACGGATTCGTTGCGCAGGTCGATGATTTCCTTGCGCAGTCGTTGTATCTTGACGGTTTCCGTCTGGCAGGCATAGCGATTGCCTTCGTAGAGCACTATCAGGCAGACTACCAGCACCATCAAGCCCATCTGCCGCTTGATGAAGGGGTGCATCAGCACATCGCCCGTCAAAAGTTTCAATATGGAAAATTTTCTTTTCTTCATGACCTTCAATCTTCAATTTTCAATCCTTACTCTCCGTTTTCTCGGCAATACGCAGTTTCGCGCTTCTTGAACGTGGATTGCTCTGTTGTTCCTCAGCGCTTGGGATGATAACTTTCCCAATGAGACGGAACGGGCAGAGCTGATTTCCAAAGAAATCCTGCTTGTGTTGCCCCTCGACATTACCTGTTTTCATCAAGTTCTTTACCAGGCGGTCTTCCAGCGAATGGTAGGTGAGGACGACGAGCCTGCCGCCTGGACGGAGCAAGTCGGTAGCAGCAAGAAGCATATCACGGAGAGCATCCATCTCATGGTTGACCTCAATGCGCAGGGCCTGAAACAGCTTGGTGACCTCTTTCTTTTCCTTGTCGCGGACGAAGAGAGGGCGAGTGGCTTCGAGCAGGTCGTTGGTGGTGCGGAAGGGGCGTGATGCCCTTGCCTTTGCGATAGCCTGAGCTAGACGTCGGCTGTCGCGAAGTTCGCCATACAAATAGAAGATGTTGGCCAACTGTTCCTCATCGTAGTTGTTCAGGACGTCGGCTGCCGTCTGTCCCTCACGGGCATTCATGCGCATGTCAAGCGGCGCATCGAAGCGGAACGAGAAGCCGCGATCCTCCGTATCGAAATGATGCGACGATACGCCAAGATCGGCTAAAACTCCATCCAACTCTTCCACGCCGTAATAACGCATGAAGTTCCAGAGATAGCGGAAATTGCTCCTGACGAATGTGAATCGGGCGTCTTCCTGAGGGATGTTCTGCTCTGCATCGGCATCCTGGTCGAATCCGAAGAGACGCCCTTGCTCATCCAGTCGATTCAGTATCTCACGCGAATGTCCTCCGCCTCCGAACGTGACGTCGGCATACGTGCCGCCCTGAACGATGTTCAGGCCGTCGATGCTTTCTTTCAGAAGAACGGGAATATGATAAACGGAGCTCATTCTTTCTTGACTCTTAATCCTTCACTAAAAATCCATAAAAGCCTCGAGGTTCTCGCCAAGGGAAGTCGGATTGTCCAGCAGGGCATCGGCAGTCTCCTTGGCCCAGAGCTCAATGGTGTCGTCCATTCCGATGAAACGGACGCTTGCCTGAAGGGAAACCTGCTGCTGCAGACGTTTGGGAATGAGGATGCGCCCATTGCCGTCGATGGGTAGTTCGTCGACGCCTGCCACGAACTGGCGGAACACCATCTGCTGCTGCGAGTTCCAGCGGTTGAGGCGGCTGCGCAGTTCGTCGAGCTGCTGATTCCAGACGCTTTTCGGATAGAGCACCAAACAGTTCTGGTGAATGTCCTTACGTATCATCAATGCTTCGTCCCCTTCTTTCTGAAGTGAACGGCGGAAAACAGCCGGAAAGAACACGCGTCCTTTCTCGTCCATTTTTGCATCGATATTGCCTATAAATCGTACCATCTGAGGGGCTTGTTTTGAAATTCGCCTCAAAATTACACAATTCCCCACAATTCCCCACAAAAAACCACAAAAAGTTTTCCACAATTTGAAAAAAGTTTTCCACAACTAATGTGGATAACGTTGTTTTGTATTGATTATAAGGTAATTGTTATTTTTCAAAAAAGATAAGAAAAATGACAAAAATGGTGGGATAAAAAGAGAAAAAAGAGTTTTTTTGAACTTTTTGAGCAAGTCGTGTCCAATACCGAAATAGGTTCCTTGAAATAAAAGGCTAAGGATGAACGCGCTTTGTAGTTGGCGCAATAATTGTAGCAGTTCGTTTGGAAAATAACGTAGTGCGTTGAAAAAATAACGTAGTGCGTTGAAAAAATAACGTAGTGCGCTAAGAAATTAACGTAGTGCGTTGAGAAATTAACGCAGTGCGTTGAGAAATTAACGCAGTGCAAAAAAAGAGTACCTCATGCCTTTTATCCCGTAAGGGAAAAAGGTTTTATTTGAAGGTCTTCTTTCCGTTCTGGATGGTTAGTCCTTTGTAGGTTTCGTCGACGCGCTGGCCTGAAAGATTATAGAGCCCCTCTCCCCACTCTCCCATATGGGGGAGAGCTTCCCCTCCGTTAAGGATGGGGTTTGGTCTTATGGCAGAAGGGGCAAGGATGGCCCTGTGCATGCGGCAGACATTCTCCAGCAAAGAGGCGCCACTAACCATCGCTCCCATCGAAGCCGTTTCTGAATAGTTGAAATTCTCTCCCCAAAAATAGGGGCAATACGTGTTGGGGTAGCGCTCGAGGGCAAGATGATTCCAAAGGGCATTGGCATTGTTTTGCAGATATCTCATGATGCTTTTCCTGCGCGAGAGCAGCATTTCATCGTCAAGCACAAAGTTCACGGCGTAGGGAATCAGCACAGCCTTGAAAATGCTTTGGTCCATCGATGTTCCCTCATGCCGGAGCAGCCCATTATTGGTGCATCGCGAGCTGGTAAAAGCGTAGTTGAAATAGAGGCTTGCCTTTGTCTTATAATCCTGTTTTCCTGTGATATGATAGAGCCGACGGAGGGCTTCTCCGAGAGTTCCCTGAGTGTAGCTCAGGGGCGGCTCTTCTACACGTCCGTCGGATTTGGTGATGCCGCTTTTGATGAGATAGTCGTAGTAGGTTTCGGCATCGTTGAGATAGGATTCGGTGCCGTAGTACTCGTAAAGCCTTGTCGCCAGCAGGCAGGCTGGGGAGAGCGTGCAGGCGTTGGCTTTTGAGCCGGCATCGGTGTTCCAGGGGAGATAGGTGCCGACGGAATCGGTTTTCTTGCGCGAGGCAATGATGGTGTAGATCGTCTTTGCCTGCCGGAAAAAGCGTTCATTATCCAAGGCTTCAGCCATGTGGAAAATCGCCAGTCCAATCCAGGCCATATCGTCTGTGTAGGGGTTGGTGAAGGTGCTGCCAGCATAATTGTTGGCGTAGTTGCTGTACCAGCGTTCCATGTACCGTTTGTAGGTAGCAGCTTCGTCTGTCCGCCCTTCTTCGAGATAGCGCTCGTAGGCATAGATGATGACGTCGATGGCATGAGCTTGTTGCCAGTAGATGTACTTCGAGGAGTTTGCTACATCCTTCGGCGTTGACCAGAACGTGCCCTTGTTTTTGTTCATGAAATTCTCGATGAGACAATACTCCAGCGAGTCGGTCTTGCCTTCGTAATTGCCTGTGATATACTCCGCTAATTCTGAATCTGCCCAAAGATCTCCGATGTTGAAGCATAGGGCCAGAAGGACGAAGAGGACTTTCAGGGTTTTCATCTTTTCGGTTTTATTGAGAGTTGCTGCAAAGGTAGTGCAAGCCGAGTGAGAATGCAAATTTATTTGCAATTTGTTTGGCCGTCTCCGAAAAAAGCAGTATCTTTGAAGGCGAAATACGAAACAATCACCCTGATGGAAAAAGGATACCCAGTCAAGTACTTTGGCCAGCCTGTACGCCGCTTCTGCCAGACGCTGGATTTGAAGGATGACCCAGAGTTGATAGAGCGTTACAAGCGTGTTCATAGCAAGGAGGAATCCTGGCCTGAGATACGTGCAGGCATACGCGAAGTCGGCATTCTTGAGATGGAAATCTACATTCTTGGCAATCGTCTCTTCATGATTGTAGAAACGCCGTTGGACTTCGACTGGGATAGCGCTATGGCCCGCTTGGCTACCTTGCCCCGTCAGCAGGAATGGGAAGACTTTGTCGCTCTCTTCCAGGCTTCCAAGCCAGGGGCTTCGTCAGCTGAAAAATGGCAGATGATGGAGCGCATGTTCTATCTCTATGACTGATTTGAATCCTTAAATATCATTTTCAATCCTCAATCTTCAATTTATGAAAAAGCCTGCTGTCGTCAGCAAACAGTTTCTGCTGCCCTTTGTGCTTGTTACGAGCCTCTTTTTCTTTTGGGGCATTGCCAATAACATGACCGATACGCTCCTTGCCGCCTTCAAGCGCATTATGAGCATGACCGATACGCAGACATCGCTCATCCAGTTCTCGTTCTACGGGGCCTATGCTGTGCTGGCTTTGCCTGCTGCCTTGTTCATCAAGCGTTACAGCTACAAGAGCGGTATCGTCTTGGGCTTGTTCATGTATGCTCTTGGAGCCATCTTGTTTTTCCCTGCCAGCAAGGCTGCGAGCTATACGTTCTACCTTGGCGCCATCTTCATCCTGGCGGGCGGATGCAGCATCCTGGAAACTACGGCAAACCCCTATATCCTGTCCATGGGCGCTCCTGAGACTGCTACGCGCCGTCTGAATGTGGCTCAGGCGTTCAATCCGCTAGGTTCTATTACGGGCATTCTGCTCAGCACGTTTTTCATTCAGGCCGAATTGAATAGTGCCGATGCCACAGCCCGTGCTGCCATGAGTGAGGCGCAGCTTGAGGCCATTCAGGCTCACGAACTGGGCGCTGTCACAGGGACGTACATGACGCTGGGCTTCGTGTTGTTGGCTGTGCTGGTGATTATGCTGTTGTCGCACATGCCAAAGACGGATAAGGCATCCATAGCCGATGAGAATCCCAAGTCGGGCTCTACGATCCGTCGCTTGGCAAATAACAAGCGTTACTGGATGGGCGTGGTGGCGCAATTCTTCTACGTGGGGGCGCAGATTGGCGTCTGGTCGTTCACCATCCGTCTGGCAATGAGCGAGCTCGGCATTCGCGAGCAAGCGGGAAGCGTCATCTACCTCATCTCCATCATCGGTTTCAGCGCCAGTCGTTTCGTCTTCACTTGGCTGATGAAGTATTTCCGCCCATCACGCCTGTTGGTTGTGGCTGCTATTGCAGATATTGTGCTTTCGCTTGTCGTCGTCCTTACGCAGGGCATGGGCTGGCTGCCTGTTTGTGCGCTGATAGCCATCAGCCTCTTTATGAGCCTCATGTTCCCCACTATTTACGGCATTGCCCTTGACGGCATAGGCGACGATGCGAAGATTGGCGCTTCGGGGCTAATCATGGCCATTCTGGGTGGCGCTTTGCTGACGCCGCTTCAGGCCGTCATCTCCGATGCCACTTCCATCAATACCAGCTATCTCGTGCCGGCATTCTGCTTCCTTGTCGTGTTGCTCTACGGACTTTATGTGGAGAAACATCGCAGCGTGGCATAGCATCATGGCTTTGACTTTTTTATCGCGCGTGCGCGTACCTATTTAAATTATATTAAAAAGATTTGCGCGTATCGGATTTTTATTGTATCTTTGTCCGATTTTTGACTAGAGCCCCATTGGCCATCGCTTAACAGTTTGATTATACGATAGAAAGACAATAATGATTGACAACGAAGAATTGATCAGAGAAGGAGCAGAACACTACTCCGCAGAAAACATCCAAGTGCTCGAAGGCCTTGAGGCCGTCCGCAAACGCCCTGCCATGTACATTGGCGACATCAGTACGAAGGGACTCCACCATCTTGTCTATGAGGTAGTCGATAACGCTATCGACGAGGCTTTGGCGGGCTTTTGCACCCATATTGAAGTTTTTATTAATCCCGATAACTCCATAACCGTGCAGGATAACGGACGTGGAATTCCTGTTGACTGGCACGAGAAAGAACAGAAGTCGGCCCTCGAGGTTGTCATGACTGTCCTCCATGCAGGCGGTAAGTTCGACAAGGGCTCCTACAAGGTCTCGGGCGGTCTTCATGGCGTCGGCGTCAGCTGCGTCAACGGACTCTCGTCGAAGATGATTACGCAGGTGTTCCGCAACGGCAAGATTTACCAGCAGGAGTATTCTTGTGGCAAGCCTACAACGCCTGTCACCGAAATCGGCACCACAGACCTTCACGGCACCCGTCAGCAGTTCTGGCCCGACCGTACCATCTTTACCGTTTGGGAATACAACTACGAAACCCTCGCCACCCGTATGCGCGAGTTGGCTTTCCTTAATGCAGGCATTACCATCACCCTTACCGACCTGCGTCCTGACGACGAAGGAAACACCCGTACCGAAGTCTTCCACAGCGAAGAGGGCCTGCGTGAGTTCGTCCGTTATATCGACAGCAGCCGTATCCACCTCTTCGACGATATCATCTACCTGAATACGGAGAAGAACGGCGTACCCATCGAGGTTGCCATTATGTACAACACCTCCTACTCTGAAAATCTTCACAGCTACGTCAATAACATCAACACCATCGAAGGCGGTACGCACCTTGCCGGCTTCCGCGCTGCCCTCACACGTACTCTCAAGAAGTATGCTGAGGATAGCAAGGCCCTTGAGAAGGCCAAGGTGGAAATAGCCCCCGAGGATTTCCGTGAAGGACTGACGGCAGTTATCAGCATTAAGGTTGCCGAGCCTCAGTTCGAGGGACAGACTAAGACCAAGCTGGGAAATAGCGAGGTGATGGGCGCCGTACAGACGGCAGTTGGCGAAGCCCTCAGCGAGTATCTCGAAGAACATCCCAAGGAGGCTAAGCTGATTGTCGATAAGGTCGTTTTGGCAGCTGCGGCTCGTATTGCCGCCCGCAAGGCCCGCGAGAGCGTCCAGCGCAAGAACCCTATGAGCGGAGGCGGACTGCCAGGCAAACTGGCAGACTGCTCCGACAAGGATCCTGCCAACTGCGAGCTTTTCATTGTCGAGGGCGACTCTGCAGGCGGTTCGGCTAAGCAGGGACGCAGCCGACTTACCCAGGCCATCCTCCCCATCCGAGGTAAGATTTTCAACGTCGAGCGTGTCATGTGGCACAAGGCTTTCGAGCACGAGGAAGTCAACAACATCATTCAGGCTCTTGGCGTCCGCTTCGGCCTCAATCCCGAGGACAGCAAGGAAGCCAACTACGATAAGCTGCGCTACTACAAGGTTATCATCATGACCGATGCCGACGTCGATGGCTCGCACATCGACACCCTCATCATGACGCTCTTCTACCGCTACATGCCTGAGTTGATTGAGCGTGGGCACCTCTATATCGCTACACCTCCTCTCTACCTCTGCACCAAGGGCAAGGTAAAGGAATACTGCTATACCGATGTTCAGCGTCAGCAGTTCATCGACCAGTATGGTGGTGGTAACGAGAACGCCATTACCACCCAGCGCTACAAAGGTTTGGGTGAGATGAACGCCGACCAGCTATGGGAAACCACCATGAATCCTGAAACGCGTCTCCTCAAGCAGGTCACCATCGAGAATGCTGCCGATGCCGATTACGTCTTCAGTATGCTGATGGGCGAGGACGTCGGGCCGCGTCGCGAATTCATCGAGAAAAACGCCACTTATGCCAACATCGACGCATAATTGGTTTAACGTTTAAGGTTTAACGTTTAACGAGGCTGGCGCAAGGGCATCGAAGGGCGTATTCGTTAAACCTTAAACGTTTATCGTTAAACAAAACCCACATGGTTCAGGTAGGTGATGTCATAGTCTCATTCGATGTGCTGAGGGAGAAGTTCTCTTGTGACCTCGATGCCTGTAGGGGCGCTTGTTGCATAGAGGGCGACGCAGGAGCGCCCGTTACGCTCGACGAGATTGCCGAGATAGAATCCCTTCTGCCCGACATCGAAGACGATCTTACCCCTGAAGCTCGCGCTATAATTGCTCGTCAGGGCGTGGCTTATACCGACCCTACGGGCGATCTTGTAACCTCTATTGTGGGAGGAAAGGACTGCGTTTTTGGCATGAAAAAAGGCGGAATGACCCTTTGTGCCATAGAAAAAGCCTGGCGCGAGGGAAGCACTTCGTTCCAGAAGCCTGTCAGCTGCCATCTCTATCCCATCCGCGTCAGCCATTTCGGCCAGTACTATGCCCTTAACTACAATCGATGGGACATCTGCAAAGCCGCCGTCATCAAAGGCGAAAAGGACGGCATCCCCGTCTATCGATTCCTTCGTGAGCCTCTCATTCGTCGTTTCGGTCAGGCTTGGTACGATGAACTCGAACTTGTCGTCTCTGAACTCTCGAAACAACATCTGCTTTGACAATTTCCAATTCCTAATTTGATAATTCCTGATTATGAAAAAATGTCCTCGTTGCGGCCTGACGTTTGCCGATGATAACCGTTATTGCACCTCCTGTGGCAGTCCTTTGGAAGACGTGATAGAACAAGTGGCTGAATCCTCTGAGCCTGATCCTGAAGAAGAGGACGTTGCCGAGCCTCAGTCGGAAACCTCGGAACAGGCGTCAGACGAAAAGCCTGAACCCGACAAAAAACCGGACTTCGAGCAGAAGGCTGCGAATATGGCTGACGATCTTAGCGAAGCTCTTGGGGAACTTGGCGCGGCAGCAAAGAAAGTCGTCGAGAAAATCGGCGACAAAGCCAAAGAAGGTTACGAGAAATTCAAGGACGACGAAACCTTCAACAAGTATAGCGGCAAGGCCAAGGAAGGCTTCGAGAAGGTGATGGACACGCCCGATAGCACCTCCGAATACGATGCTGCAGACGTGGAAAACAACAAGATAATCTCCCTTTTCGCCTATCTCGGCATCCTCTTCATCGTCCCTCTTCTTGCAGGTAAGGACAGCAAGTATGCCCGCTTCCACACCAATCAGGGCATCATCCTCTTCATCCTTTATATCATCTTGGTATTCCTTTCCACCTTCCCCCATATCGGCTGGGTTTTCACGATAGCTCAGATATTTGTTGCCCTGCTTGCCATTCTCGGCATCATCAACGCCGTCACAGGCAAAGCCCGCGAACTGCCCCTCATCGGCAAGTTCCGCATCCTGAAATAGCAAATCTCTTTGACCGAATGAAGACGAGGCTTTTATAATCTAAGTCTGTTCGTCTGCTGCTTTTATTTGCACAACGCGTTGAGCAACGTTGTACAACGCGTTGAGTAACGTTACACAACGCGTTGGGTAAACACGAGTGTCCTCTTCAAAAGTGTTTTTATCCTGAACGAATGCGCTATTTTACTTTCTCTAATTCCTGCATCATCTCTTCCAAGCCAGGCCAGCCTACGTTGGTCTTGGCGAGTTTGCCTTCGCGGTCGTAGATGAGATAATGGGGAATGGCGTTTTCGTAGTCGGGGATTTGCATGGCCTCCACCTTCTCCTTGGGAACGATATAATGGTCGCCTGCGTGCTTTCTGATGTACTTCGTCCACTCGTTGCTCTCGCTACTGGTGTCGGTAATGTAGACGAAGTCCACTCCGCGTTCCAGCAGCTTTTCCTTCACGCTTTCCATCGCTTCCATTCCCATCCGGCATGGCCCGCACCATGTGGCCCAGAAGTCGACGAAGACGATGCGCCCCTTGTGCTCGGCAACGATTTTCGGCAGCCACTCCTGAGGCTCACCTTCTGGCAAGTCGCGCCATGTGCCCTTGATGTTGGCGTTCTCCTTCTTCATTTCCGCCTGCACCTCGCGTATCTGCGCTTGGAACTCGGGTGACAAGGCATTCATTTCACTTTCAGTCACTCGCTGACCTGCCTTCACGCGCGTCATCACCTTCTTGGCCTCGTCCAGTTCCTTGAACCAGCGTCCTAAGGGTGAATCTTCCAGCCCATTGGCTTGGATGTAAAGCCTTCCTTCATCAAACATGTTATTCAAGCAGGCGAAGAAACCGAGTGCGTTGCGGTAGTAAGTCAGTTCGGGGGCATGAGGGTCTTGGAAGGTGAATTGCTGCTTGAACATGTCCAATGAGTCCTTGTCCTTGGTTAAGTTCCAAATCTTCTTCGTGAACGAGTAATCTCTCAGTTTTTTCAAGTAATCCTGTTCAATAATCATTCTTTGGTATTCCCGTTCCTGTTCTGTGAGTTCGAGTGAATCCAACTGCTTCACAACTTCCTGAAACTCATTCCAACACACCTCGCGCCATTCATCGAAGGTGTCATGATAGTGAGCCGTAGCACATTCGCGACTATAGCTAAGCTCTATGTCTTTCATTTGAACGGGCAGGGGCAGTTCAAAGGTTGCTCCTTCGATATGGACGGCTTTGTTCCAGAGCTCACGTAACTTCTCGGTGGTGATGCTGTCGCGTGGCGTCTCTTTTTTGTAGTCCTCGTATGCAGCAAAAGCGGCTCTGTTGAAATCCAGCTTGACGGTGTCGCCCGGAAAGAGCATGATAGACAATCCGTTGGTGAATTCATGTTTCAGCGGATAGCAGATGTCCCATGTGAAGGTGAATGTTCCAGCGATGGAATCGGTGGTGATTTCAGGACCATTTCCTTTCAGCGATTCATGATTTTCCCAAAAACCGGGGTGTTTGTCCGTGTCGCCCAGTTTCCAGTCAATATACCGTCCCTGAATAACGGCAGGAGCACTCTTACGCTCCCACATGGGAAGGGCTGACGAGCTTTGCGGTTTATTTGGAGTGCATGCTGCAAGGGCGAGCAGAACGAAGAGAATGGCGATGGGGGTTTGCTTATTCATTGTTCAGGTGGTTCGTTAGTTACTACTTTAGTAGCGCAGAAAATGAAGTTCCCGTCCTAATGTTCTTTATGCGATTCTTTTGCGTAACGTGACACTTAGAATGCGAAGGAGAGCTGGGTGTTCTGGAGGCTGCGCAAGGAGAGGATTTCGCGCTGGAAGTTGCGGACGAGCAGTTCAGGCTGCTGCTTCTCGCGCTTTTCGGGCGTGGCCTTGATGGCCTGCTGCGACCAAATGCGTTGCACGTCGTAGCTGCTGTAGAGCTGCTCCACGCCGTTTGCCGACAGGCGTTTGCTGCGGCAGTCGCTTCCCGTCAGCATCCAGTCGAAATGGCGGAAGTTCAGCAGGTCGCAGAATTTCTTCAGACGGATTTGCTCGCGGCTGTCCCAAGCGGGAGATGTGCTGCTGGCGCTTTCCGAGGGCGGGTCGAGGAAGAAGAAGGTGTTGCCGCATGCCTCGTTATAGGTCTTTTCATAGTCGTCGCAGAGGATGTTGACGTCCTTCAGCACCTTAGAGTCGGCCAGCAGGACGGCCTCCTCGCAGATGTCGTAGCGTCGGGCCGCGTGAAACTTCAATCCTTGTCCGCCCACGCTCGTCTTGTTGAGGAAGATGAACAGGGCGGCGTGGCGTATACCGTCGGCAAGGCGTTCGTTGAACTCTTCGCGGGCTTCGTCGAAGTAATGGCTGCGCTTCGTCTCGTCGAGGGAGAGGAACTGCTTCTGAATCCGCTTCAGTTCGCTTACGAGTTCCGAAGCTCGGTCGCGGACGGTATTATAGACGCGCATCAGGTCGAGGTTGTTGTCGTTGATGACGGCACGCGTGATGTTGGGGTACGTCTGCAGCATGTGGAAGAGCATGGTGCCGCTACCCACGAAAGGCTCAATATAAGTAACGTCGGGGGTGGTGGCGAAATCGGCGGGAAGGGCTTGCGAGAGTATGTGGAGATACTGGCTCTTTGCTCCTTGCCAACGGATGAAGGGTCGTGCGCCGATGTTCGTTCCTGCCATGTGCGGATTGTGGGATTAATGGGTTTTCTTTGGTATACTTTTCCGTTAGTTCCGCAAAAGTAATCATAGTGTTTGTATCGTACAAACTTTTTTCGGTTTTTTTGTGGAAAACTTTTAAAAAAGTTCATTTTTGTCTTGATTTCCCAGTCGCAGGCGTGCTTTTTGGGAATTATGGGAGGAAGAAAAGCGCGCAAGGGTTTCCCAATAAGTCCTCGAGCATGGCTTGTGACTGAGCAGTTTTGCGCAGATGTTTTCCGTTTTGGGAATACTACGTTTCCTCTTGTTTCTCCTTATGCCTTTGCCGCTACCCTAGAAGTTTTCGTTTTTTATCTTATTTGCTCTCGTTGTTTCATCAGTTGCCTTCTTCGTTTTTTTATTTGCTTGCTCTGTTTATAAACACGGCCCCTGATTATATAAACAGCGCCCCTGTTTATAAAAACGCGGGCGCTGTTTATAAATATTTGCTTACGCTACGAAAAATGTCTGGCTACGGCTTGATGATTTCGACGAGATTCATGTCGAAGATGAGGGCAGAGTAGGCGGGGATGCCGCTGCTGTTCTTTTGGTCGGACTTGCCGTAGCCCAAGGTGGCAGGGATGTAGATGCGCCAGACGTCGCCCACGTGCATCTGCTGGATAGCTGTGCTCACGCCGATAGTGAGGGCGCCGACTCCGAACTTCGTGGGGATGTTGTATTGGGGATTCACTTCCCCTTTGAACGATTGGTCGAAGATGTACCCTTCAGGATGAGCGGAAGTGGGCATGAGGCGTCCGCGGTAGTTGACGCAAACGGTATCGGTAAAGAAGGGGAGGGTAGTTCCGCTGCCTGTCTGCTCCACATGGCAATAGACGTAGTTCTCTGTGCCCCAATCGGCATCCTTGCCGTCGACGTCCTTGCCGACGAGGGTAAATGAGCGGAAAGTCTTCCATTTTCCATCGGAATTAGAGGCTGCTACTCGGGCTATGGAGTCGATATAAGCCTCGCATCGCGCCTTCCAATTATCGTATTCATCAACCTCCCCTGCCTCTTGACAAGAGAAAAAGGAACTAAGACTAAAGACTAAGACTAAAACTTGAAAAAAAGTTTTTGTATGCTTCATGTCAAAAGTGTTATAGGTTTTAGCTTTAGTTCAAGGTTTTAGCTTATTTCAGTTTCCTGAGTAATGAGGTAAGGCTGACCTTGTCGGCAAGCAGATGGTCGAGTTCGGCGATGGGAACGCGCTCCTGCTCCATCGTATCGCGATTGCGCAGGGTGACGCAGTTGTCCTCTAGCGTGTCGTGGTCGACGGTAATGCAGTAGGGGGTACCGATGGCATCCTGACGGCGGTAGCGCTTGCCGATGGAGTCCTTCTCGTCGTACTGGCAGTTGAAGTGGAACTTCAGTTCGTCGAAAATCTCGCGGGCCTTCTCAGGCAGTCCGTCCTTGCGGACAAGGGGCAGGATGGCCAGCTTGACAGGAGCCAACGCAGGGGGAAGGGCGAGGACGACGCGCGTCTCACCACCCTCAAGCTGCTCCTCTTTGTAGCTGGCGCACATGACGCTGAGGAACATACGGTCCACGCCGATGGAGGTTTCGATGACGAACGGGGTGTAGCTCTCGTTCAGCTCGGGGTCGAAGTACTTGATGCTTTTGCCTGAGAATTTCTCGTGCTGGCTGAGGTCGAAGTTGGTGCGGCTGTGGATGCCCTCCACCTCCTTGAAGCCGAATGGCATGAGGAACTCGATGTCTGTAGCGGCGTTGGCATAGTGGGCCAGTTTGTCGTGGTCGTGGAAACGGTAGTTCTCGGCGCCGAAGCCAAGAGCCTGATGCCATTGCATACGCGTCTGTTTCCACTTGGGGAACCATTCCAGTTCGCTGCCCGGACGGACGAAGAACTGCATCTCCATCTGNNATCTGCTCAAACTCGCGCATGCGGAAAATGAACTGACGGGCGACAATCTCGTTACGGAAGGCCTTGCCAATTTGAGCGATGCCGAAGGGAATCTTCATGCGCCCTGTCTTCTGCACATTGAGGTAGTTGACGAAGATGCCCTGTGCCGTCTCAGGACGGAGATAGACTTTCATGTTGGCGTCAGCCGTGCTGCCCATTTCGGTGGCAAACATGAGGTTAAACTGGCGTACGTCCGTCCAGTTGCGTGTGCCGCTGATGGGGCAGACGATACCCTCGTCAAGGATAATCTGCTTCAGCTCATCCAGGTCGCTGGCGTTCATGGCTGCGGCATAGCGGGTATGTAGAGCATCGCGCTTGGCCTGATGCTCGAGGACGTTCTTCGAGGTAGCGCGATACTGCGCCTCGTCAAACGAGTCGCCGAAGCGCTTACGGGCCTTAGCGACCTCCTTCTCAATCTTCTCGTCGTACTTGGCCAGCTGGTCCTCGATGAGGACGTCGGCGCGATAGCGCTTCTTCGAGTCGCGGTTGTCGATAAGGGGGTCGTTGAATGCATCCACATGGCCCGAGGCCTTCCAAATGGTGGGGTGCATGAAGATGGCGGAATCGATGCCCACGATGTTGTCGTGCAACAGCACCATGCTTTGCCACCAATAGCTCTTTATATTGTTCTTCAGTTCGACGCCCATCTGGCCGTAGTCATAGACAGCGCCCAGTCCGTCGTAGATCTCGCTGGAGGGAAAAACGAATCCATACTCTTTGCAATGCGATACGATTTTCTTGAAAACATCTTCTTGTTGTGCCATTTTTCTTCTTTTTTGAAATTTTGGAGTGCAAAGTAAGTGATTTTTTCTGGGAAAGTTCGTATTTTTGCAAAGATTATTTCAATTTAGCATGAAAGACGACGAAAAAAACGAGGAATTAGACGGTATTCAGGATGAAATGACCCCCGAAATGGAGACAATGGATGACGGAAGCAGCACCCATTCATCCTATCATGTTCCGGCAGATAGTGGGGAGCCTGACAAGAAGTACAAACTGAGCGGCATGTACAAGAATTGGTTTCTTGACTATGCCTCTTACGTCATCCTTGAACGTGCCGTTCCTCACCTCAACGACGGACTGAAACCTGTGCAACGCCGCATCCTGCATTCCATGAAACGCCTGGACGACGGGCGCTTCAATAAGGTTGCCAATATCGTGGGACACACCATGCAGTTCCATCCGCATGGCGATGCATCCATTACCGACGCTTTGGTGAATCTGGGGCAGAAGGAGTTGCTTATTGACTGCCAAGGAAACTGGGGCAATGTGCTGACAGGCGATGCTGCAGCTGCCTCCCGATACATTGAGGCCCGGCTGAGCAAGTTTGCGCTGGAAGTGGTGTTCAATCCCAAGACTACGGAGTGGATGCTCTCTTATGACGGCCGTAACAAGGAGCCAGTGACTCTGCCCGTGAAATTCCCCCTACTGCTCGCACAAGGGGCTGAGGGAATTGCCGTCGGCCTCTCGTCAAAAATACTTCCGCATAACTTCAACGAAATCTGCGATGCAGCCGTCGCCTACCTGAAAGGCGAGGAATTCCAGCTTTATCCCGATTTCCAGACGGGAGGCTACATCGATGTGAGCCGTTACAACGACGGAGAGCGGGGTGGAACTTTGCGCGTGCGCGCGAAGATAGAAAAGGTAGACAACAAGACGCTGGCGATACGTGAAATCCCCTACGGAAAGGTTGTCAGTACGGTCATCGACTCAATTCTGAAGGCGAGCGAGAAGGGCAAAATCAAAATCCGCAAGGTCGACGACACCACGTCAGCCGAAGTAGAAATCCTTGTTCACCTCGCCCCAGGCGTTAGCAGCGACAAAACGCTGGATGCCCTCTATGCTTTCACGGATTGCGAGGTCAGCATCTCGCCCAACTGCTGCGTCATCGACGAACAGAAACCGCAGTTCCTTTGTGTGAGCGACGTGCTCCGTCGCTCAGTTGATAACACGCTCGAACTGCTTCGTCAGGAGCTGCAAATACGTCGCGATGAACTCATGGAGCAGTATCACTATTGCTCGCTGGAGAAAATCTTCATCGAGGAGCGCATCTATAAGGACAAGGAATTTGAGAATGCCAAGAACATGGATGCTGCCTGCGAGCATATCGACGAAAGGCTGACGCCTTGGTACCCGACGTTCATCCGCGAGGTGTCAAAAGACGATATCTTGAAGCTGATGGATATAAAGATGGCACGCATCTTGAAGTTTAACAAGGATAAGGCTGATGAACTTATTGCCCGCATCAAGGCCGAGATGGAGGCGATAGACCGCGAGCTGGCAGACATGACTACCGTCACTATCCGCTGGTTTGAGATGCTGAAGGACAAGTACGGCCCGGCCTTCCCGCGGCGTACTGAGATTCGCAGTTTCGAGAACATCGTGGCTGCCAAGGTCATAGAGGCCAACCAGAAACTCTATATCAATCGCGAAGAAGGCTTCATCGGTACGTCACTCAAGAAGGACGAGTTCGTTACCAACTGCTCGGACATCGACGACGTTATCCTCTTCTATAAGGATGGGCGTTACAAGATTGTCAAAGTGGCGGAGAAGATGTTCGTGGGTACGGGCGTACTCTGGGTGGGGCTGTTCAAGAAGAACGACAAGCGCACTATTTACAACGTGGTCTATCGGGACGGCAAGAACGGTCCGCTTTACATCAAGCGCTTTGCTGCCACAGGACTGCTTCGGGACAAGGAGTACGACCTGACGCAGGGCAAACCGGGCAGCCGTGTTGTCTACTTTACCGCAAACCCCAACGGCGAGGCAGAAATCATCAAGGTGTCGTTCAAGCCCAATCCCCGTTTGAAACGTCAATTTATGGACAAGGACTTCTCAGAGATTGCTATTAAGGGGCGAGGCAGCATGGGCAACCTGCTGACTCGTCTGGAGGTGACGAAGGTGGGGCTGAAGTCGCATGGAGGCTCGACGCTTGGAGGGCGCAAAGTGTGGTTCGACCGTGATATCCTGCGTCTCGATTTCGACGGGCACGGCGACTATCTGGGTGAATTCCAGAACGACGACCGTATCCTCGTCGTGCTGGACAATGGTGATTACTATACCACAGATTTTGATCAGAATAACCATTATGACCAAAACGTACTGATTATTGAGAAGTACGACTCCGCAAAGGTGTGGACGGCTCTGCTCTTCGATGCTACGCAGAAGGGCTATCTTTATCTGAAGCGCTTCATGTTCGACTCCAGCAACCGCAAGTGCAGTTTGCTGGGCGAGGGGAAGGAGAGCCGCTTGGTTTGTCTTTCGGAACAAGTCTATCCTCGCTTCCTCGTTACCTTTGGTGAGCCGGATGCCCATCGCGCGCCGTTGGAGATTGACGGAGAGCAGTTTGTGGATGTGAAGAGCGTGAAGGCGCGTGGCAGACGAGTGTCGCAATTCAGCATCGCGAGTGTGGAGGAATTAGAGCCCTTACGCTTCCCCGAGCCGGAAGAAACGGAAGTTCCAGAGCCCGCTGAAATATCTCCAACAGATGCTTCTTCTGAATCCGTAACGCCCTTATCTGACGGCTCAGCGCCCTCTTCTGACGAAGGAACGGAGGCATCTGTTTCAGAGGATGGCCAATTCACGTTATTCTAACCCCATTCGGTATGAAGAAACCTTTATTCAAGTTATTCCTGTTCTTGCTGCTGATGCCGCTTTGTGCCTTTGCACAAGAGAAAGCAGAATTGTCAGATTCGTCGGCTTTGGCAGCAGATGTGTTGCAGCCGGGGCGCTTTGTCCGCTCAGGCGCTACGCTCAACTTGGGCCTTATTACCACGTGCTTCGATTCCTATTTGTCTCCCAACAATTACATGGGGCTTGAGTTAGGTTTCCTGAATGAGAACTGGCGACGCTCAGCCGGGCGCGAGAACCTTTTCCTGCAATCCATCTCCGACACTTCTGTGGGGCTTGCCGTAGCGGGCTCCAGCAGCAGTTCGTTCGTGGTGGACGAGGCGCTTTCCGATGCGTGGGCATGGCGTATCGGACGATTAGGGCCTGTGGATTTCTATGCCGGCCCTGAATGGCAGGGACGTTTCGGCATGATTTATAACACACGCAATTCCAACAATCCTGCCAACGTCAAGTTGGGCCTTCACATCGGAGGTATGGGAATGGCAGAGGTGCGGTATCGCATCTTCCGTATCCCGGTTCGGACATCGTACCAAGTGGATATGCCGCTCGTGGGGGCAGTATTCTCCCCTCAGTATTCGCAGTCTTACTACGAAATCTTTACCCTCAAGCATTTTGCGGGTACAGTCCACTTCGTTTCGCCCCATAACGGATTCTCCATGCGCCATATCCTCACTACCGACATGACCTTGCCGCATAGCATCCTTCGCCTTTCGATGGTAAGCGACAGCTATCAGTACCGCACGTCAACCAATAGTTTCGCCCTCCGTTCACTCCGTCTTGGCGTGGGCTTCGTGTTTAATTCTTATGTCATCTATCCCCGTGAAAAAGCATACGATTATCTTCCTTATTAGTGCCAGCCTTGTGTGCCTTGTTTCTTGTGTGAGGGGGGAGGATTTCACCTCTTCCCCTACGGAGAATTTTGAGGCGTTGTGGAAGTTACTTGATGAAAAGTACTGTTTCTTTGACTATAAGAAGGCCGAGTACGGCCTTGACTGGAACGAGGTGCACGAGCGCTATG
Organism: Bacteroidales bacterium UBA1189; assembly: GCA_002309805.1. GTDB lineage: Bacteria > Bacteroidota > Bacteroidia > Bacteroidales > Bacteroidaceae > UBA1189. The sequence continues at coordinate 63,366 of DBYJ01000027.1, forward strand.
CCAGTCTGGTAAACGACAGTCTGACAAACCGTCAGCTCTTCGACGTGCTTTCCGCTATGGTGAACGAGCTGCGCGACGGGCACACGAACCTTATATGGGATTACGGCCTTTCCCGCTATACGGCGTTCTATGCCGACTATCCGCATAATTTCGATGGCGAGCTGATGCTGAAAGTCCTCGGGGATAACTATTACTACTCAAGCGGCATCTACTACGTCCGTCTGCCGGAACAAATTGGCTATATGTATATTGGCTCTTTTTCCACCAGCTTCTCGCAAAGGCTGATTACGGAGATTTTCCGTTATTTCGAGGATTGTTCGGGGCTTATCATCGACGTACGTGATAATGGGGGCGGCGATTTGACGCTCGCGCAGGACCTGACGGCTCGATTTATGGAGAAGAAGACGCTTGTCGGCTACATTTCCCATAAGACGGGTACGGCTCACGATGCCTTCTCCAAGCCGAAGCCTGTCTATATCGACCCCGATACCACATTGCTTCGTTGGGATAGGCCTGTCTGTGTGCTTTGCAACCGCCGTTCGTATAGCGCTACTAACGATTTCGTCCGTAATATGCGCCTGCTGCCGCAGGTGACGATTGTTGGCGACCGTACAGGAGGCGGCTCTGGCTTGCCCATGAGCACTGAACTGCCCAACGGTTGGAGCCTGCGCTACTCCTCCGCTCCTATGTATGATACCGACATGAATCACACCGAGTTTGGTATCGACCCAGATGTCTCTGTTAACATCCTCAATACCGATAAACAGCGCGGCATTGATACCATCATTCGTATCGCCTCATTGCTACTGCAAGGAGCGGGATAAATCTTTCTTCTTTACCGCCAGACGAAGGTTTTTTTATCATCCAAAGCCGTTGGGGCACCCGTACTAACGGGTTAGGACACCTTACTTAACGCGTTGGGAAAGCTGTCCTAACCCGTTTGGTACAATAGCTTTTGGTTGAAAAAAATGTCGTTTTCTCTCTTAAGGTTGTTCTTTTTGCTTATTCGAGGATGAATCGGTGGGCAATGATATCCCAATCGATAAGGGGCCAAAGGGCGGTAAGATGGTCTTTACGCCGATTCTGATAATCCACGTAGTAGGCATGCTCCCAAACATCAAACGTCAGCAAGGGGCATAAGCCCTTTTGGATGGGATTGTAGGCATTTGTTTCTTGAGTAATGTGGAGCTTGCCCTCTTTGTCGGCTGAAAGCCAAACCCAGCCGGAGCCGAAAAGGGTAGTGCCCTTTTGGACAAATTGGTCTTGGAAGGCGGGAAAGGAACCGAAGGCTTGTTCGATGGCTGTAAGAAGTTTTCCCGTGGGGAGATTCGGGCCTTGCTTCGGGGCGCGGAACTGGGCGAAATAGAGATTGTGATTGAGGATTTGTCCAGCATTGTTCAGTATTCCGCCTTCGGACTTCAGAACGATATCCTCAAGCGAAAGCATCTCGAAAGGTGTGCCAGGGATTGCTTCATTCAGATTGTTTACGTAAGCTTGCAGATGTTTGCCGTGATGCAAGGCAAGCGTTTCAGCAGAGATGACGGGCTGCAGAGCATCCTGTGCATAGGGGAGAGGTTGAAGGGAAAAGGCCATAAAGGTAAGGTTTTTTACGTTTAACGATTAAGGAGTTGTCTCTTTTGGGGGATAAAGGTAGAGACTTCCGTTAGAAAAAACAATAGTTTTCTTTGTTTTTAACGCTTTTGTTTGGCTGATTGCCGAAAAAGCACTAATTTCGCCGCGGTTTTCGTTGCGCCTGTGGCGGAATTGGCAGACGCGCTGGACTTAGGATCCAGTGAAGCAATTCGTGCAGGTTCGATCCCTGTCAGGCGCACTATCCTTCCCCTTTGCTTTTATTATCCTTCTTTTTTGTGTTTTCGGGTTTTCACTACTTGAACACGCGTGTGAGACAGCAGTCGTTGTCATAGCCGTATTGGTTGGTGATGTCGCTGACGGTTTCCTTGGTGGTGCAGAACATGCGCTCACCCTTTTCTCCGTCCATTTCCTAATTTATTTAACATTTTTTCTTTTATATTCTTTTATTTATTTAAATATTTGCTTAACTTTGTGCGTCTTTTCTTGCAAAAGTACCCGTTAATATTGATAAAAAACCAAAAACAAATAGCCCTTATGAAGACTTGTCGATTTGTTTTCCTGTTTATTATAATGGGTATTATGGCTTTGATAAGCCATGCCGCCGATGTTAAAACTATTGTTAATGCCCAGGTTAGTGTGTATGGCCAAAACCTTTCGCCACGATATGAGTCCGTAGTGTACAGAAATTTGAAGGTCGTGGCTTATGTGGATGGCAAGGAGTGCGGCCGTCAAGAGGAATGTACTGTTTTCTATACTCCCAAACAGACGCGAATAATCTATTTTCCTATTTCAGTAGTCACAAGTGAAGCGAATATTGGCAAGACTATCGAAATGCACCTTATCGTTACAGCGCCTGATGATGGAAGTAATGATAATGGGATTTGGTATGATTCGGAATTTGCTAAAACATGTGATGGTGAATATATCATACAAGATGTAGTGCTTCCATCTGGAGTAAGCGGACTTACTGTCAAGAATGGCGCTTATGGCTCAGTTGAGGATGAAAGTATGTCGTTCGTTACATTGGACTTTGTGCCTTCCTATCCTTCTTTTCCTGAAAAAATCTCTATCAATGTGGATGAGGAAAAGGATTTGTTGCCGCTTATTTATTATTCTCCTGACAATGGAGACGCATCGTTCAATGATAAGGTTTCCATTCCTTTTAATCCGACTATTGAATGGGATTTCGGTAATAGTGCTGAATACATCAATGTAGAAAAAAATGTGCTTAAGGGTATAGCCGAGACTGACATGTGGGAAGCCTATTTGGGTGGAAGATATATCAATTTCCCTTCTTTTTCTATTTGGACAAGTGTCAAAGTGATAGACCCTACTGTCTGTAAGGTCTACGCAAGTTTGTTTGTGGACGGGGAAGAATTGGAATCTTATGATGAATATAGCCAATATGGTTTGTCGGCTTATGTGAAAGGACAACGTGTTGCTGGCCCTGTGGCTTGTCAAGCTATTTCTCCTGCAGGTGGGCCAGGTTTCTTGTTGAAATTGAAGAACGCTCCCAAAGGAAACATAGAATTCCGCGTTTCCAAGCGGACACCTGCACAAGTAGGGGGTATAAATGAAGACACCTACTCTGCTTCGGAATATATCATTCAGAGCGCAAAGTTGATAGAAGAAACTATAGTAACGACATTTCCGTTCAAGGAAGGTACCTCCTACGGCTCAATAGACAATACAGTCAAAGTAGAGTTGGTTATTCCTACTCAGGTAGAGGTGTCACCTACGGAAATAACAGCTGAAGTAGGACAGTCAATATCGTTTGCTAATACGTTTACGGTTTCTTTCTTTTCTTCCGATGGCTCACCCGCTTCTATCCCTTCTTCGTATGAAACGACGTGGAATGTGGGTAATTATGTGGATTTCTTCTCAACAGAAGGTGATCTGTTAACAGTCAATAAGTATGTGGAAAAAGCTCTTTATGTGGGTGCTCGTATTCAGAATGAAGATTTGAACCTCAATGCGGAAGCCTATCGAATTAAGATAAACGTTATTTATCCATTGAACAGTATCTCCTTTGAGAAACCCGAGCAGATTGTATGGGCAGGTGAAACAGTTGATGTTTCCTATTTGGTGACGCCTGCAGAAGCGGCATCTTATTATGAAATACGTTTGGAGTATGATCAAAGCGTGTTTTCACGGGGTACTATTGCGAATATTTTGAAAGTAAGTGAGAAAGCAGAGGTTGGTACTTATGCAATAAAGGCTTTGGCTTATGATAGGGATGGCAAGGCTCTTGGTGTAGAGGCCGAGTTGAAGGTTGAGGTCAGGCGTCATGTGGAGAGTTTTTCTTTGACGTCCTCTTCCCTGACGATGGACAAGGGCTCGACGCGCCAGCTTGACGGTCTGGTGAAGGAGGTGCTTCCCTCGGATGCGTCGGACAAGCG
>DBYJ01000020.1:0-86243 GCA_002309805.1 Bacteroidales bacterium UBA1189
GTGTAATGTTCTTTTGTCGGCGAATGGAACGAATTTGACGAATGGTGTTGCGGCGTGGAGCTTCGCACGCCGAATGGATTCTTTTTTAAAACACGAATGACCATAAATAAACACGAATAATCCAAAAATTAATTCATGAAAAATTTGTGGTTATTCGTGGGCATTCGTGTTATAGAGAAAAAGAAAAAAGAGTGGGCATTTAACGTTGTGCCGACAGAGTTTGATTCTATTTCCGTAGCGTTTGATGTTATTTTGCCAGCGTTTGATTCTGCGCGCGCAGAGCAAGGGGGCGCATCATTCGTAGCGGACGGCGTGACGGGTGGAGCGGATGCTCATGGAGGGGAACCAGATGTCGGCAGGGGTGAGGCCACATTGCTCGATGGCATCGAGGCAGTACTCCAGACGGCCGAAATCGGCATCGACGTTGTTCGTCCCGAAGGTGAAGCGGAGGCCGCGCTCCTTGGCCATACGGATAATCTTCATGCTGGGGATGCGATAGCGGGGATTGATTTCGAGGGCGATGTGGTAGCGCTCCAGCACGTCGAGGACGCGATTGATGCGCCCGTCAGTCCACAGGGCGTCGTAGCGGGGCTGCATGTCGTCGGGCAGATAAGTGGGATTGGCGTAGATGTCGGCAGGCTCGTTGGTGAGGATTTTCACGGTCTGGGAGACGATGACGTCCATATACTCCTCGTCGCTGAGCCCGTCGCGGATGACCTCCTCGGGATGGTAAAGGCGGACGATGCGTCCGGCCTGGTCGCGGATAGTCATGGCATCGGTGAAGAGGTAGTCGAAGATGCCGAGCGCCTCGGGAGAGAAGGTGGTGGTCCAACGGCGTCCCTCGCCCTGCACGCCGCAGAGGAAGGGCAGGTCCTTCACTTCTTCGTAGTATTCATAGACCTCCTTGTCGTTGGCAAGCATGCGTCCCACGCCGCCCTCGCCGGCATTAGGCGCCACGCCGTAGTTGATGCCGTAGGCCATAGACATGGCATGAGCCTGCTCCTTGGTGAGGCCGCCCTTCAGGTGGACGTGGTAGTCGATGACGGGGAAGAACTGCTGCTGGAGGCGGATGATGCGGTCGTGCTGCTCGTCAATAGGGTCAACAAGCCCACAAGCCAACGAGTCAACACGCTGTGAATGGTCGGCATCGGCTTTCGGCCCTCCGACTACGCGGACATCGCGCAGTTGTATCGAGCCTTCGGTACAGCGGACGACAATCTGTCCGTGCCCCAACACCCTGTTGGCAAATGCGGCGATGCGGTAGGGGGCTTCGGGCTCGGTATAGCTGACCACGGATGTGCCACAAATGGCGAAGCGGATGGTCTTGCCGATGACGGAGATCTCAAAAGGAAACCAAGTGCTGTCGGCAGCCAGCGAGCGGTAGAGGTTGCGGACGCTGGTGAGCGAGCCGGTCTTGAGCGTGCCGTCGATGGGGCCGTTGTGGAGAGCCACCTCGTAGCCTTTTTTGCCCGTAGCTTCGGTATGGAAGAGGATGACGCCCGAGGCACCAGGGGCAAGGAAGGCCTCACCCGTAAGAGTGAAATCCTGATAATCGCCCTTCAAAGTGACGGAACGGCCCTCCTGGAGGGTGAAATCGTGCTGCGCACAGCTGCAAACCAGCACAGCAAGCAAAAATGAAAGGAAAGAGAACTTTTTCATAATTTTATAAAATGGTCTATTGTCTTGGTCTATAGTCTATTGCTCTTTTGGAGTTCAGTAGTTCAGGAGTTGCAGGAGTTCAGACGAATGTCGCATAAAAACATTATTTTCTGCCGAAGTCGGCGGGGATTTCGCCCCAGTTGTCCGTGTCCCATTTATAGAGGAGGGGGCGCTTGGGGGCAGGATGGGCAGCAAGCCACGCCTCGGCACGGGCAATCAGGGCAAAGAGAGGACGCGTCTGTTCATCGACGGCAAGACGGGTCTTGCAAGTGCCCTCGTTGACCCACTTGATGGCGTTGCGGGAGTCGCTATAGACCACCATCTGCCAGCCCTCGCGGACGATGAGCGCCATAGCGTGGACGATGGCCAGGAACTCGCCGATGTTGTTCGTGCCGTGGACAGGGCCGTAGTGGAAGATTTCCTGACCGGTAGGGATATAGACGCCCCGATACTCCATCGGCCCGGGGTTGCCGCTGCAGGCGGCATCGGCAGCAAGAGCAGAGGAATTCAGCACGGCCTCAGGAGCATGCCGCTTGTTGACCTGTTGACCTGTTGACTTGTTGACCTTTAAATAGTCGTATGGCGGCGAAGCGTAGACGCGTTCGGCCTCCTCGCGGGTGTCGAAGGACTTATACTTAGCCCCCTCCACGCCCTTCACCTGGCGTTCGCACTCCTTCCACGAGGTGAAAATGCCCGTTTCCAGCCCGTTCCAGACGACGTAAAACTTCTGCTTTGCCAACCCCGTTAATCGTTAATCGTTAATAAAAAATCGAAGGACGTGTTCGTTAAACCTTAAACCTTCAACGTTAAACGAAAAACCCTACATTCGCTCCGGCACCTCGATGCCTAAGAGGCCCATGCCGACGCGGACGACCTTGGCGACGTTGGCTGCCAGCACGACACGGAAGGTCTTGGCCTCGGAGGTCTCGGCGCTGAGGATGCTGTAGTCGTGATAGAACTGGTTGAAGGCCTTCACGAGGTCATAGACATAGTTGGCTATGTTGGAGGGGCTGTAGTCGACTCCGGCCTGACGGACGACGGCAGGGAAGTCGGCAAGCTGCTGGATGAGGTCTTGCTCCTTCTCCGAAGGCTCGTAGGCAAGCCCTTCGGGCAACGAGCAGCAGATGCCCTCCGCCTCGGCTTTACGCAAGATGGAGCGGATGCGGGCGTAGGTATACTGGATGAAGGGACCGGTATTGCCGTTGAAGTCGATGCTCTCCTTGGGGTTGAAGAGCATATTCTTGCGGGCATCGACCTTGAGGATGAAGTATTTGAGGGCGCCTAAGCCGACGATGCGGGCGATGTCCTCGGACTCGGACTCGCTGAGGCCGTCCTGCTTGCCAAGCTCGCGGGAGATGTCGCGTGCGGTTCCAATCATCTGCTCGATGAGGTCGTCGGCATCGACGACGGTACCCTCGCGGCTCTTCATCTTGCCCTCGGGCAGCTCCACCATGCCGTAGGAGAAGTGGACGAGGTCCTTGCCCCACTCGAAGCCAAGCTTGTCCAAAAGGATGGAGAGCACCTGGAAATGGTAGTTCTGCTCGTTGCCGACGACATAGATCATCTTGTTGATGGGATAGTCGCGGAAGCGGAGCTTGGCGGTACCGATGTCCTGCGTCATATAGACGCTAGTGCCGTCCTTGCGGAGGAGGAGCTTTTCATCCAGTCCTTCGGGGCGTAGGTCAGCCCACACGGAGCCGTCCTCGCGCTGGTAGAAGATGCCCTTTTCCAATCCCTCAAGCACCTTTTCCTTGCCCTCAAGATAGGTCTGCGATTCGTAGTAGATCTTGTCGAAGCTGACGCCCATCTTGCGGTAGGTCTCGTCGAAGCCGGCATAGACCCAACTGTTCATCTTCTCCCAAAGGGCACGCACCTCGGGGTCGCCCTGCTCCCAACGGACCAACATCTCGTGGGCCTCGCAGAGCAGAGGGCTCTTGGCCTCAGCAGCAGCCTTGCGCAGCTCGGCCTGACGGTCGGGGTCTGGGTCGGTAATGGCAAGTACCTCGGGGTCGTGCTCCAAAAAATCCTTCACCTCGGCACAGAAATGCTTGTCGAAGGCCACGTAATAGTCGCCAACCAGATGGTCGCCCTTCTTGCCGGACGACTCAGGGGTCTCGCCATTGCCATACTTCAGCCAAGCCAGCATGGACTTGCAGATGTGTATGCCGCGGTCGTTGACGATGTTCGTCTTGACCACACGGTTGCCACAGGCAGCCATGATGTTGGCTAAGGCATAGCCCAGCAAGTTGTTGCGGACGTGGCCCAGATGGAGCGGCTTATTGGTGTTGGGCGAGGAGTATTCAATCATCACCAACGGCGAATCGGCCTCGGCCTTGCAGGTGCCGAAGTCGGGATTGGCGTGGATATTGGACAGTAGCCTGGTCCAGAAAGCGGGTGAAATGGTGAGGTTGAGAAAGCCCTTGATGGCGTTGTAGCGGCTGACCATCGGCTCGTTCTCCTGCAACCAGGCACCAATCTCCTGCGCGGTCTGCTCGGGGCTTTTGCGGGAGGTGCGCAAGAGGGGGAATGTGACTAAGGAGAGATGCCCCTCGAACTCCTTCTTGGTCTTCTGAAGCTGAATCATGGAGACGGGCACATCGGCATCGTAGAGTGCCTTCACGGCATCGACGACGCGGCTGGATAGGATTTGTTCTATCATATTAGGAACGTTATTGTATTATATTTTCTTAAATTGACCGCAAAAGTAGTCATTTCTTAAGAATAATTGCGTACTTTTGCCGAGAATTTGAATTGTTATGAAGAATTTCCCTCCAGTAGTAAAGAATCTCCTCATCATCAACTGCCTTGTTTTCTTCGCCGAATGGATTCTTCCCCAGACCGCGCTGAAATTCCCACTTGAGGGATGGATGGCTCTCTACTATGCAGGCTCGCCCCTGTTCCGCCTGTGGCAGTTGTTCACCTATATGTTTGCCCACGCAGGCTTCGACCACCTATTCTTCAACATGTTCGCCCTGTGGATGTTCGGACGCATCCTGGAAAATGTGTGGGGCTCGAGGCGGTTCCTCCTCTATTATATGGTCTGCGGCTTTGGAGCAGGCTTGACGCAGGAACTGCTCCAGTTCGTCGGCGTCATCCCGCAGATGCAGTCGGTCGTGGGCGCCTCAGGTGCCGTCTATGGCCTGCTGCTTGCCTTTGCAATGCTGTTCCCCAATATGCCCATGTATATTATCCCGATTCCCGTGCCCATCAAGGCCAAATGGATGGTCATCGGCTATACGGTCATTGAGCTATTGGAGGGTATCTTCAGCTTTGGCAACGTGGCCCACTTCGCCCATTTGGGAGGTATGGTTTTCGGTTTAGCGCTGATACTCTATTGGCGCAAGAACAACAAGGACACCAATGGCTGGAATTATCGATGACGTAAGGCGCATCTTCCGTCGCGGCGGAATTGTGACACAGTTGATTGGCATCAACGTGGTGCTGTTCCTGCTGTTTGCATTGGCAAAGGTAATTCTTCTATTGTTTAAGGTGGACGATGGGGGTTGGCTGGATTTCCTGTCGCTTCCGGCGTCGCTTCCGCTCCTGGCCCAACGCCCCTGGACGTTGTTCACCTATATGTTCATGCACGGAGGGATGTGGCATCTGGTGTTCAACATGCTCTGGCTCTATTGGTTCGGACAGATTGCCCTCTACTTCTTCTCCGCCCGGCATCTGAGAGGCCTCTATATCCTTGGCGGTCTAGCAGGAGGCGTTCTGTACGTCATTGCCTATAATGTCTTCCCGCTCTTTACGTCGCAAGTTTCCCAAGCGTTATTGGTGGGGGCTTCGGCATCCATTCTGGCTATTGTGGTAGCCACAGCCATCAAGGAGCCGAATTACCAGCTCCGGCTCCTGTTCTTCGGGAATATCTCCATGAAATGGCTGGCAGTCATTACCGTGCTTATCGATACGCTACTCATCGCTTCCAATAACGCCGGAGGACACATCGCCCACTTGGGAGGAGCACTTGCCGGGTGGGGGTTCGTGGCTGCGTTGAGCAAAGGGCACGATATCACCGAATGGATTAACCGTTGCATCGATTTCATCGGAGGGCTTTTCCGTCCCGCTTCCTACCGCACACGAATCCGGCCAAAGAAGCAAAAAAAGGCCTTTTCATCGGGGAAAAAGCGGAAAAAAACGGCAGAATCCCCCACGAATGACCATGAGGCTGACTACACCTACAACCAGACGAAGAAGCAGCAGTCGGACGAGATAGACCGTATCCTTGAGAAAATCAAGAAATCGGGCTACGGCGGACTGACAGCTGAGGAGAAAAAGAAGCTGTTTGACGCTTCAAACCGATGAACGAGGCAAGGCAAAAACGGAAGATAGACCGATGAAAAGGCAGAAAAAGAAGATGAAATGGTACACGAAGCTGTGGGCTTATCCCCTGCTGCTGGTTAACATCTTCGCTTGCGGAGTGTTCATCTTGTGTGCCTTCAGCCAGCAGATTCCAGCCGAGAAGCTGCCCATCATCTCCTTGGCAGGAATGGCGTTTCCCATAGCGTTGGGGATTGTGGCGGCCTTTCTGATTTTCTGGCTATTGTTCTACAAGCGCCTTTGTTGGCTGTCGTTGGTGACGTTGTTGGTATGCTGCTCACAAATCTACTCGATGTTCCCCCTTAACCTATCCGACATCCGCGCGCCGCGGGTAGCAATGAAAATCCTTTCGTACAACGTGCTCAGCGTCGGTGCCGACGAGAAAAACCCCATCCTCCAATACCTCGCCCGTAGCAAGGCCGACATCATCTGCCTACAGGAAGCCAGCGAAGCCCACCTGAAGAAATACGACCAGAATGCCGAATGGATGAAGGATTACCCCTACCGCACCTACCGCATGCCGCACGGAGGTACAAGGGAGGCACGGGACATCTGCTGCATCTCCAAATACCCCATCCTATCGCTGAAGAACCACCGTTTCCCGGGCTCGGGCAACTGCTACTCGGAATACACGCTGGACGTAAAGGGCGACACCATCACTCTCTTTAACTGCCATTTACAAAGCTTTGCGCTAAGCGAAGACGACAAGAACCTCTACGAGGAAATCATTAACCATCCCAAAGAGAACCTGCCAACCTCAGGCACCAAAGAACTGCTGAAAAAACTGCGTGAAGCCAATGCCAAGCGCTCCGTTCAGGCCGACAGCCTCGCCAAGCATATCGAACAAGCCCTGGGCAACGGCACGACTCCCCGTACCGTCATCGTCTGCGGCGATTTCAACGACACCCCCATCAGCTACTCCCATTACCGCGTGACCCGCCTTCTAAAAGACGCCCACACGCTCAGCGGAAACGGCTTCGGCTTCAGCTACAACCGCAACAAGATGTTCTTCCGCATCGACCACATTCTGGCTTCGCCCAATCTGAAACCCTACCGCTGCAAGGTGGACCGTTCCATCAAGGAGTCGGACCACTACCCCATCTATTCCTACTTCGTCTACCGGAAGCCGTAACGCAGCAAAAATTCTGTGCGGCGAATCCCCACTTTTTCTCGACAATTGCCGGTTTTTCTCCGTTTTTTGCCCCATTTTGGGCGGCAAACTGACAATTTTGCCTTTCAAACAGCGATTTTTTCGCCTCAAATGGTTGAATTGGCAAAAAAATGTAGTATCTTTGCGCCCCGATTTCAAAAAATAATAAGGAAATAATAAAAAGTAATAATTAAAAAAACAAGTAAAAATGCAAAACAAAGGATTTGTAAGGATCATTGCGGTATTACTCACACTTGTGTGTCTGTTCTACCTTTCCTTCACATTTGTGGCACGCCATCACGAGAAAAAGGCTGCCAACTATGCAGGAGGTGAATCGGCTTATATCGATTCAATCATGAATGAGAAAGTCTATCTGGGTCTTTTCGACTACAAGACCTGCCGCGAGAACGGCATCGGTCTGGGTCTTGACCTGAAAGGCGGTATGAACGTTATTCTGGAAGTCTCCGTCCCCGACGTGGTCGACGCTCTTGCTGACCATAAGCAGGACGAGAAGTTCAAGAGCGCTCTCGCTACCGCTACCAAGCAGGCTGTTACCAGCAACGACGATTTCATCACCCTGTTCATCAAAGAGTACAAGAGAATCAACCCCGAAGGCTCGCTGGCTGAGATTTTTGCCACGCAGCAGCTGAAGGACAAAATCAATACGAAGAGCTCCGACAAGGACGTCGAGTCCGTGCTGCGTGCTGAAGTGCAGGCCGCCATCGACAACTCGTTCAACGTGCTCCGCACCCGTATCGACCGCTTCGGCGTTGCCCAGCCCAACATCCAGAAGTTGGAGGGTGCCATGGGCCGCATTATGATTGAGCTTCCTGGTGTCAAGGAACCCGAGCGCGTCCGCAACCTCCTTCAAGGAAGCGCTAACCTTGAATTCTGGGAGACCTATACCGCTGCCGAAGTCTATCAGTCCCTCGTGGCTGCCGATGCCCGTCTGCGCGACGCGCTGGCCTATGAGAACGGCGATGCTGAGACCGCTCAGTCTGAAGAGGCTGCTGAAGCTCCTGCTGACGAGGCCGTTGAGCCCGCTGCCGACAAGGCCGACGAAGACCTCGACCTCTCCACCCTCACCGGCGACGAAGCAGAGAAGAAGACCGACAACGTCAGCGACGAGCAGATGAAGCGCGAGCACCCGCTGCTCAGCATGCTTCAGCTCTACAACGGCAACAACGGCGCCGTCATCGGCCTGGCTCAGCATAAGGATATGGACGCCATCGACGAGCTCCTGGCCCGCAAGGAGGTGCAGAGCATCCTCCCGAAGGACCTCCGTCTGAAGTGGGGCGTCAGCGCCATGGACGATAAGGGACAGGTCTATGAACTCTACGGTATCAAGTCGACCGAGCGCAACGGACGTGCTCCTCTGGAGGGCGACGTCATCGTCAACGCCCGTGACGACTACGACCAGAACGGCCGTCCGAGCGTCAGCATGTCCATGAACACCGAGGGCAGCCGCCGCTGGGCTCAGATTACGAAGAACAACATCAACCGCGCCGTGGCCATCGTCCTTGACGACCGCGTGTATAGCGCCCCCAACGTCCAGAACGAAATCACAGGCGGTAACTCGCAGATTACGGGTAACTTCACCCCCGAGCAGACGCGCGACCTTGCCAACGTGCTCAATTCCGGTAAGATGCCCGCCCCCGCCAAGATTGTCCAGGAAGACGTCGTCGGTCCTTCGCTGGGTGCCGAGTCCATCCAGCGCGGTATCTGGTCGTTCCTCATCGCCTTCGTCATCCTGATATTCTACATGTGCCTCATGTACGGATGGATTCCCGGTCTGATTGCCGACAGCGCCCTGCTGCTCAACCTCTTCTTCACCCTCGGAATCCTCAGTTCGTTCCAGGCTGCTCTGACGATGTCAGGTATCGCCGGTATGGTGCTCACCCTGGGTATGGCTGTTGACGCCAACGTGCTTATCTACGAGCGCGCCAAGGAAGAGCTTCGCGCCGGCAAGCAGGTAAAGGCCGCTCTGAAGGATGGTTACAAGAACGCCTTCTCGGCTATCTTCGACTCCAACTTCACCTCCATCATCACGGGTATCATCCTGTTCGTCTTCGGTACAGGCCCCATCCGCGGATTTGCTACGACGTTGATGATCGGTATCGTCTGCTCGTTCTTCACGGCTGTGTTCCTCACCCGTCTGGTGTACGAGCACTTCCTCAACAAGGACAAGCTCACGAACCTCACCTTCACCACTCCGTTTGCCAAGAAGGTCATGCCCGAGAACACCCACATCAACTTCATGGGTGCCCGCAAGACCTCCTTCATCGTGTTCGGCATCCTGCTCGTGGTGTTCGCAGTTGCCTACGGCGTGCGTGGTTTCGACCGCAGTATCGACTTCACCGGCGGACGTAACTTCACCGTCCAGTTCGAGCAGCCCGTGCAGCCCGAGCAGGTCAGCAATCTGCTGCAGGATCAGGTGGGTGGCGCCAACCTGAGTGTCATCGCCCTCGGCACCGACGGCAAGACCCTCCGCATCAGCACCAACTACCGCATCAACGATAGCGACGACGACATCGACACCCAGATCGAGCAGTTCCTCTTCGATGCCCTGAAGAACGGCAAGCTCCTCAGCCCGGATCTTACCTTCAACACCTTCATCGACCACGAGAACCGCGCCGGCGGCTCCATCATCAGCAGTCAGAAGGTCGGCCCGAGTATCGCCAGCGACATCACCCGCGGAGCCATCATCTCCGTCATCCTGGCCCTCATCGCCATCTTCCTCTACATCCTGCTCCGCTTCCGCAACGTCGCCTATAGCGTTGGTGCCATTAGCGCTCTGGTTATCGATACGGCTATGATTCTCGGTATGTATGCCCTCCTGCACGGCGTGCTGCCCTTCTCGATGGAGCTCGATCAGACCTTCATCGGCGCTATCCTGACGGCTATCGGTTACTCCATCAACGATAAGGTGGTTATCTTCGACCGTATCCGCGAGAACCGCAAGCTCTATCCCAAGCGCGAGCTGACGCAGCTCTTCAACGAGTCGCTCAACAGCACTTTGGCCCGTACCATCAACACCTCCGTCAGCACCCTCATCGTGTTGCTTTGCATCCTCTTCATCGGTGGCGACACCATCAAGAGCTTTGCCTTCGCCATGATTCTCGGTGTTGTGTTCGGCACCTGCTCCTCCATCTTCCTGGCAGCGCCCATCGCCCGCCTCACGATGAAGAAGACCGTCAAGAACGCAGAGGTGAAAGCCTAAGCTGGGGAATCAACCCTATCCCTTGGAGGGCGCAGCGCAAGCCGCGCCCTCTTTCCTTTTTAAATAAAGATATGCGCGAACCTGAATAACGGATATACTTGAAATCACAGAGCAGGCTTCGCAGGCCGAATGGACTTTTCCGCCTAACGGTTTTCTCTATAAGTCGATGGGTTTTACACCAAGGTATTTTTGCACGTATTGACTGAAATAGCTGGGGGAGGAAAATCCATAGAGATCGGACAGCTGGGCAAGTGTTTCACGTCGGTTACGAAGATGACGACTAATGTCAAGGATTGTGTAGCGGTTAATCCAATATGTGGCAGGAAAGCCGCTGACTCGCTTTGAAACCTCAGAGAGATGCTTGGACGTGACGAACAGTTTGTCTGCATAATAGGAGATATCGCGATGTTGCCGGTAGTCCCCATTATCTAACAGTCCCATAAACCGATTCATCAAGTTTGTATAATGCGAAGAGAGTTTTTCATTGCCATAAAGCGTGGTATGAAAGTCGAAGAAATCAATAATCATACATTGAATGGCATTGATCATCGCATCGCGAAGGAAATTGTGTGAAGTCAGGGAAAGACGTCGTTTGATGAAGTCAAAGTCAAGCGCACAAACCTTCTGCTGCTCTGGGGTCAGGTGCATGATGGGATTGTTGAACAAGGCAAGAGAGCCCTTCATCCCGTAATTGCTGTGCGGAGGGGTGGAAATCTCGATAAATTCAGGGGTGACATAAATCACGTCTATCCGGCAGTCCTCGCTATGCATGGTGCCTAACACCAAGTCGCCCCGACGGATAATGGCGCAGTCCCCCTTTTCCATCTTAAGGGTGTTGCCGTTATAGGTAAACGTACACGTCCCCTCATGGCAATACGCATGGGCCAAGTACCCGGCAAACTGGTCCTTGCCGATGCCGTCCAGCGAGGCGGCGAGAATAATATGCGGGCGGTCAAATTCCATCTTTGACCGCAAAAATACAAAAGAATTCCGAAAGGCTGTCAAATGCCTACGGTTTTTTTCAGAATTCTTCGGTATGATGCCGCTATTTATTGCTGGTTGTTGGATTTTTTGATGTCCCTGACCGACACATGCTCATTACGGTAGCGGGCATTGGAGTTCCGCTCGCCCCGAGCCAGCGTGAGGGCTTTCTGAGGACAAATATGTACGCAGGCCAGACAGTATTCACACGAACCGCTGAAGGTTATCGTATTATCAATCAACTTGAAATTCCCGTGCGGACAAACGGCTGCACACGTCTCGCAGCCGATGCATTTCGCGGCATCCAGCTTCAGCAGCCGCTCGGCCTCCATGGGGAAATGTTCAGCCTGTAATCTGTCCAGCCAGCCCTGCATCTGGTCGTTCATCCGCTCAAGGTGACTAATAAACTGACGATGTTCATTCAGGTCTGACTTGATGGTGGCAAGGTTTTCGGGGATATGCTTGTCAATCTTCACCTGGTCATTCATATCGAACACAGGCAGATAATTATCAACCATCAGCAGCGTATTGGCATAGTTTAATGTCACGCCCTGTTTCTTGCAGTAGTCGTTCCACCATTCGGCCACATTGGCTGCGAAGTTGCCGAAGGTAATGACAGAAAAGATGTACGATGCTTTGAGCTTCGCCTTGCTTATGAAGTCGCGTACAATCAGCGGAGCCGATGCCGCATAGTCAGGAAAGACAAGCCCTATTTCATCGGCCTCGAATGTCAGGTTGTCGCCTTTCAGAACCTGAGGTATGCTCAGTTGTTCGCCCTTCTCGCCAGCCAGTTCGCGTGCCACATAGAGGCTGTTGCCTGTAGCGGTGAAATAGAATACGAGACGTTTTTTCCCTTCGTCGCTTTTATCCGATTTTGAGACGGTAAAAGAGGACAGCCCCGTTGCCGTAAAAGCTGCGCCCGTTACGAGGGCACCCATCCTTTTCAGCGCTTCGCGCCTGTTCATTGTTTTTCTTTCTTCCATATTGATAGTATTCATGGTGTATTTTTCACGCTGCAAAGGTACGAAGCTCATCTACATGATAGATAATAAAAAATGCGGATATTCTATCACTTTTTTCCGAAAACCTCTGTTTGAACCACAGATTGAAGGGGGGTCCTGACGAATAGGCAGACCTTTCTGCTGATAGAGTTTAACGTCGTGCCGCCAGAGTTTGATTCTAATTTGCCAGAGTTTGATTCTAATTTGCCAGAGTTTGATTCTAAATTTTTAGCGTTTGATTCTATTTTGCCAACGTTTAACGCTGCGAGAAAGACAGGAAAAAAACAGACATGAAAAGAAAAAGGGGCGCTTCGCAGCGACCCTTTCCATCGAATCTTAACCTAAACTTGTAATGTCTTTTCTACATTAGCGGTGCAAAGTTTATGTTTTTTTGTGAATAACGCAAGCGGTAAAGAGTGATTTTAAGAATAATTTTGCGTTATTTAAGTTTTTTTAGCCAAAGAATGGGCAAAAAAGAAAGAAAAATGGACGTTTATTGCCTGTTTTTCGGAGGAAATGCGTAATTTTGCAGCATGAAGAAACTGTTTATTGAGACGTATGGCTGCCAGATGAACGTAGCCGACAGCGAAGTGGTGGCCTCCATCATGGGAATGGCGGGCTACGAGGTCTGCGAAGCCCTGGAGGAGGCCGATGCGGTATTCCTCAACACCTGCTCCATCCGCGACAACGCGGAGCAACGGATATGGGGACGCCTGGAGAATCTGAACGCCCTGCGCAAGCGGAAGAAGGGGCTCATTATCGGCGTATTAGGCTGCATGGCCGAGCGCGTGAAGGACGACCTCATCGCCAATCATCACGTCAACCTTGTGGCAGGGCCCGATGCCTACCTCGACCTTCCGGCGCTGATAGCCCAGGCCGAGCGGGGCGAGGCGGCCATCAACATCGAACTTTCAACTACAGAGACCTATCGCGACGTCATCCCCGCCCGCATCTGCACAGGGCGAGTCTCGGGCTATGTCTCCATCATGCGCGGATGCAACAACTTCTGCCATTACTGCATCGTGCCCTACACCCGTGGGCGCGAGCGGAGCCGCGACGTGGAGAGCATCCTCAACGAGGTGCGCGACCTGCAAGCCAAGGGCTTCAAGGAGGTGACGCTACTGGGGCAGAATGTGAACAGCTGGAGACCCACCCCCGGCCCCTCCCATGAAGGAGGGGAGGCGGGTAGAGAGTCCTTCCCCGACCTGCTTCGGCGGGTAGCGGAGGCGGTACCGGAGATGAGGATACGCTTTACCACAAGCCATCCGAAGGATATGAGCGACGATACCCTACGCGTGATTGCCGAGGCGCCCAACGTCTGCAAGCACATCCATCTACCCGTGCAGAGCGGCAGCTCGCGCATCCTGAAGCTAATGAACCGCAAGTACACGCGAGAGTGGTATCTGGAGCGCGTTGATGCCATCCGCCGCATCATCCCCGACTGCGGCCTTAGCACCGACCTCTTCTGCGGCTACCACTCCGAGACGGAGGAGGACCATCAGGAAACGCTTTCGCTGATGCGGCTCTGCGCCTTCGACTCGGCCTTCATGTTCAAGTACTCTGAGCGTCCGGGCACCTATGCCAGCCGTCATCTGCCCGACGATATCCCCGAGGACGTCAAGATACGCCGCCTAAACGAAATCATCGCCTTACAGAACGAACTTTCTGCCGAGAGCAACCGCCGCGACGTGGGAAAGACGTTCCAAGTATTGGTGGAAGGCTATTCAAAGCGCTCGCACGAGCAGCTATGCGGACGAACGGAGCAGAACAAGATGGTGGTCTTCGACAAGGGCACACATCGCATCGGCGATTTCGTGAACGTCCGCATCACAGGGAGCAGCTCCGCCACACTTTTGGGCGAAGAAGTGTGATTGGAGATTGAAAAACGAAGACTGAAAATTGAAAATGGTGGATTGAATGCTGATTTATGCAAATAAATTTGCATTTCCGCTTGCTTTGTACTATATTTGCAGCCGATTATGGGGAAAAAGAAGAAAAAACATACCATTGATGTGCAGTTCATCACAGCCTGCATCAGCACTTCGTTGGTGCTGTTGCTGCTGGGGACTGTGGCGTTTTTCATGCTGACGGCCAACAACCTGTCCGTCTATGTACGTGAGAATCTGGAGCTTTCGGCTCTCATCCACGACGGCACATCTCCGTCGGATGTGGATAAGCTGGTGAAGCGCGTCAGCGCCAAGCCCTACGCCAAGGAGGTGCGCTTCATCTCGAAGGATGAGGTATTGCAGCAGGAGACCACCCTCATGGGCGTCGACCCGACGGAGTTCCTCGGCTTCAATCCCTACACAGCCAGCCTCGAAATCCGCCTGAAGGCCGACTATGCCAACGCCGACAGCCTGCGCTGGATAGGCGAGAGCCTGCGCCACGAGGCGTGCATCTCGGACATCAGCTACCCCAACGAACTGGTGAACAACCTGAATGGCAACATCCGCAAAATCAGCTTTGTGCTGCTTGTGCTGGCGCTGGCGTTGCTGCTCATCTCCTTTGCACTCATCAACAACACCATCAAGCTCACCATCTATTCGCAACGCTTCCTGCTCCACACGATGAAGCTGGTGGGAGCGGGCTGGGGCTTCATCCGTCGCCCCTTCATGGTGAGGAATTTCTGGATTGGCTTCGCCTCGGGGCTGCTTGCCCTCGCCATGATGGCAGCAGGCGGTTATTTCCTGATAAAGTACGAGCCACGCGTCATGGAGCTGGTGGACATCAAGTCCATAGCCATCGTGGCAGCAGGGGTCATGGTGTTCGGCATCCTCATCACCATGACTTGTGCACGCATCTCCATCAACCGCTTCCTCCGCATGAAGGCAGGAGACCTGTACTACATTTAAGGAGTTAAGAGTTAAGAATTAAGAGTTAAGAGTTAGGAATTTGTGACACTACGATATGAAAAAGAACTTCACGTTTGAGAAAATCAACTACATTCTGATGGCTGCTGCTGTGGTCGTCATCATCTTCGGTTTTGTGCTGATGACAGGCGCCAGCTCGACGGAGACGGCCTTCGACCCCGCCATCTTCAACGCCCGTCGCATCAAGGTTGCCCCTATCATCTGCTTCATCGGGTTTGTGTTTATGATTTTCGCCATCATGTACCGTCCGAAAAAGAAGGACAACGGACAAGAAGTCGAATCCTAATCCCCGATAGACCATGAGTTGGTTTGAAGCATTGATACTTGGTCTCGTACAGGGACTTACGGAATACCTGCCCATCAGCAGCAGCGGGCATCTGGCCATCGGTTCGGCGTTGTTTGGCGTGAATGGCGAGGACAATCTGGCCTTTACCATCGCCGTTCATGTGGCTACGGTACTCAGCACGGTCTTCATCCTCTGGAAGGAAATCGTGTGGATTTTCCAGGACCTTTTTAAGGGAAAATGGAACGAGGGCACACGCTACGCCGTCAACATCCTCATCTCGATGATACCCGTTGCAATAGTGGGATTTTTTTTCAAGGACAAGGTGGAGGCCATCTTCGGCTCCGGCCTGCTCGTAGTAGGTTGCTGCCTGCTGGTGACGGCTGCTCTGTTGGCATTCTCCTACTTTGCCAAGCCCCGCCAACGTGAGCGGATTTCGCCACTCCACGCGTTCGTCATCGGTATCGCGCAGGCGTTGGCCGTACTGCCGGGCCTCTCCCGCTCAGGCTCCACCATCGCCACAGGACTGCTGTTAGGCAACAAGAAGGAGAAGCTGGCCCAGTTCTCGTTCCTGATGGTTATCCCTCCCATTCTGGGCGAGGCGCTGCTGGATGTGAAGGATATGATAACGGACGGCGCCGAGGCCACCTTGGGCGGAAACATCTCCCTCGGGGCGTTGGCCGTCGGATTCATCGCC
This sequence comes from Bacteroidales bacterium UBA1189, assembly GCA_002309805.1. GTDB lineage: Bacteria > Bacteroidota > Bacteroidia > Bacteroidales > Bacteroidaceae > UBA1189. The sequence continues at coordinate 16,182 of DBYJ01000020.1, forward strand.
GCCTTCCTTGCCGGATGTGCCGCCTGCAAATGGATGATTAACATCGTGCGCCGCGGCAAGCTCATCTGGTTTGCCCTCTACTGCGCTATCATCGGCATCGCAACCATCATATTCTCTCAGTTAGCGGCCTGATACCTTTTTCTTCATTTTTCATTAAAAAATGGATTTCCAGGACGGCGAAATACTCTACATCGACAAGCCCTACCGCTTCACCTCGTTCGACGTGGTGAACAAGGTAAGGTGGCAGTTGTGCCGTGCCCTGGGAGTGAAGAAACTGAAAGTTGGTCATGCCGGCACGCTCGACCCGCTGGCTACGGGGGTGATGATTGTCTGCACAGGCCGGGCCACAAAGCGCATCGAGGAGTTTCAGGCTCATACCAAGGAGTACGTGGCGACCTTGCGTCTGGGGGCTACCACCCCTTCGTACGATCTGGAGAAACCGATTGATGCTTACTTCCCCACGGAGCACATCACCCGCGCGATGGTGGAGGAGGTACTGAGCCGTTTTGTGGGCACCATCGAACAGATTCCCCCATCATTCTCGGCCTGCAAAGTAGGCGGCGTGCGCGCCTACGATATGGCCCGAAAGGGACGCGACGTGGAGCTGAAGCCCAAGACACTCGTTATCGATGAGATTGAACTGCTTGACTGCAGCCTACCTGACATCACCATCCGCGTGGTCTGCAGCAAAGGAACCTACATCCGCGCCCTTGCCCGCGACATCGGCGAAGCCCTCGGAAGCGGAGCACACTTGACAGCCCTTCGCCGTACCCGCGTCGGCGATATAAAAGTCGACGACTGCATCGTCCTCGATGATTTCCCCCATTGGCTTGAGGGAAAGATTACCCTTCCTAATTCGTAAACCTTTATTCCTTATTAGTATATGAAGCTCTCCCAATTCAAGTACAAACTGCCTGAGGACCGCATTGCCATGGAACCCGTTTACCATCGCGACGAATCGAAGTTGATGGTTGTCCATCGCGAAAGCGGCGAAATTGAGCACCTCCTGTTCAAGAACATCATCGATTTCTTCGATGAAAATGACGTTTTTCTGTTCAACGACACGCAGGTATTCCCCGCTCGTCTGTTCGGCAACAAGGAAAAGACGGGCGCCCGCATCGAAGTGTTTTTGCTGCGCGAGCTTAATCCCGATATGCGCCTGTGGGACGTTCTCGTTGACCCTGCCCGCAAAATCCGCATAGGCAACAAGCTCTATTTCGGCGAGGACAACTCGATGGTGGCCGAGGTTATCGACAACACCACTTCGCGAGGCCGTACCCTTCGTTTCCTCTACGACGGCACACACGACGAGTTTAAGCAACATCTCTATCAGCTCGGCGTTGCTCCCCTTCCTCCGTACATCCATCGCCCCTCCACGCCCGACGATCTGGAACGTTTCCAGACCATCTATGCCGCTAAAGAAGGAGCTGTCACCGTTCCTGGAGCAGGCCTTCACTTCAGCCGCGAACTGATGAAGCGCATGGAAATCAAGGGCATCGAACACGCCTTCGTCACGCTCCACATCGGACTTGGCAACTTCCGCAGCATCGATGTCGAAGACCTCACGAAGCACAAGATGGACAGCGAGCAGATGTTTGTGGAGCGCGAAGCCTGCGAGGCCGTCAACCGCGCCAAAGAATCCGGCCATCGCATCTGCGCCGTAGGCACATCGGTAGTGAAGGCCATGGAGACAGCCGTTGGCTCCGACGGACTGCTGAAGGAATACGAAGGATGGACCAACAAGTTCATCTTCCCTCCCTACGACTTCACGCTTCCTACCGCCCTGATTACGAACTTCCATCTTCCCATGTCGCCCATGCTGATGATTGCCAGCGCTTTCGGCGGCTACGAAGTCGTGATGAAGGCATACGAACAGGCCGTCAAGCAAGGCTACCGCTTTGGCGCCTACGGCGATGCCATGCTGATACTCTAATCATGGACAATGGACAATCCACTTCGTTGTCCATTATCAATACAAAAATGCCAAACACCGTCTTTCTCGGCCTGGGCAGCAACGAAGGCAACCGGGCCGCACTTCTGGAACAGGCCCTAATCCTTTTAGCTGAAAAGGCAGGAACTGTCGTCAGCCGTTCCTCCATCCTTGAAACGGAACCTTGGGGCTTTGCTTCCGAGCACAAGTTCCTTAACATGGTCGTTGCCATCGATACCTCCCTCAGCCCCACCCGTTTGCTTGACGTTACCCAACGTATCGAGCGCCGGCTCGGCCGAAAGCACAAGACGACCTCAGAGAAGACGACGGCCAGCCCATCTAAACGGAGATACCAGGACCGCCCCATCGACATCGACATTCTCCTCTACGGCAACCGAATCATCCATACCACACGCCTCGACGTACCCCACCCCCTTATCCTCCAGCGTGAATTCGTCTGGCGCCCTCTCCTTGAAATCGCCCCCGACATCCTCTGGCCCCTCACCCAACAGCTCCTTTCTGAGGAAATCAAGATAGGGAAAACGCGTTGATACACGTGTACCAACGTGTTGATACACGTGGCCCAACGCGTTGGTACACGTGGCTCAACGCGTTGGGTCAGCAAAAAGATACTTTAATTCTCCTCCAATGGGGCGGTATTAGAAAAACCCCCTCAGAAAAACGCAAATAAATTTGGTTTTTCATTCGTTTATCCGTACCTTTGCAGCCGAAAAGAAATGAGGAGAGATTTGAGCTGCTTGCAACCTCAGAAAAAAATGCTAAAAACGGCAGTCGGCTTGCGCCGCTGTTTGCACGTGCACGATTTCTCCCGTTTCTTGGTAACGAATGGTTTAACTTTTTATTCAGTAAAAAGAAATGGGATATTTGTTTACATCTGAATCGGTGTCGGAAGGACACCCTGACAAAGTGGCGGATCAGATTTCGGACGCCATACTGGACGAACTGCTGGCTTACGACCCGACCTCGAAGGTAGCCTGCGAGACGCTGGTCACGACAGGACAAGTGATGATTGCAGGCGAAGTGACATCGGATGCCTACGTAGATCTACAGGAGGTGGCACGCCGTACCATCAAGAAGATTGGCTACACGAAAAGCGACTATCACTTCGACGGGGACTCGTGTGGCGTGTTGAGCGCTATCCACGAACAAAGTGCTGACATCCATCGCGGAGTCGTGCGTAACAATCCGCTCGACCAAGGGGCAGGAGACCAGGGAATGATGTTCGGCTACGCCACCACGGAGACGGAAGACTACATGCCGCTGCCGCTTTGGCTGGCTCATCGCATCGTGCGCACGTTGGCCGAAATCAGGCACGAAGGCAGAGAAATGACCTACCTGCGGCCTGACGCCAAGAGCCAGGTGACGATTGAGTATGCCGATGACGGCACGCCCATCCGCATCGATACTATTGTGGTAAGCACGCAACACGACGATTGGGTGCATCTCACCGACACGCCCGAGGAGACGCAGGAGGCTGCCGACGCTACGATGTTGGCCACCATCCGCCGCGATGTGGAGGAGATACTGATTCCGCGCGTCAAGGCTCAGATTACCGACCCCAAAACGGCAGCCCTGTTCGACGGACACTATACACTCCACGTCAATCCGACGGGAAAGTTTGTGATTGGCGGGCCTGCTGGTGACACGGGGCTGACTGGACGCAAGATTATTGTTGACACCTATGGCGGACGAGGAGCCCACGGAGGCGGAGCATTCAGCGGTAAGGACCCCAGCAAGGTCGACCGAAGTGCCGCATACGCCGCCCGCCATATCGCCAAGAACATGGTGGCAGCAGGCATAGCCGACGAGATGCTCGTCCAGATTTCATACGCCATCGGCGTAGCCAAGCCCGTCAGCATCTTCGTGAACACCTATGGCCGCAGCCACGTCAGTCTGTCCGACGGCGAGATTGCCGAGCGCATCCCCACGCTCTTCGACCTCCGTCCCCACGCTATTGAGGAACGGCTGAAGCTCCGCGCCCCCATCTATACCGAAACGGCTGCCTACGGTCATGTAGGCCGTCAGCCGCAAGTGGTCCACAAACACTTCACGAACCTTTACAAAGGTTCGCGGGATATAGACGTCGAGCTATTCACCTGGGAGAAACTGGACCAGGTAGAGACGCTCCGCAACATTTTTTCTCCCTTTTTCATTGTAAAATAAAAAATTGTAGTTATTTTTGCGGGCAAAAGAAGAATGACTATGAAAAATGCCACAAGAACTATACTGATGCTGATGCTGTGTGTACCCTTCACGGCTGTAGCTCAGAAGGTAGTTAATGTTCACGGAAAGGGTACCTATGTCGTGGGCGAAAACGAGAATATCACGCTTACAGAAGCCAAGCTTCGCTGTATTGAATGGGCCAAGACTGACGCCATCGAGCAGGCCTTCGGCAAAAGCATCACATCGAACATCATCGACACGAACCTCTCGTCCACAGGGGCAGAAGGAACGGTGGAGAGTTCGTACTTCTGGATGAATACCGAAGCCATGTCGCGCGGCGACTGGTTGGGCGACACCCGTGACCCTAAAATAACCGTAGAGTACATCAAAGGCGAGCTGTTCTTCACCGCCGAGGTGTGGGGCAAGGCCCGCGAGATTGCCCAGGCAAAGACGAACCTGAAATGGGACATCCTAAAGGACAACGACGGCAGGCAGGTGGAGGCATCCACATTCACCAATGGTGAGCGGATTTACGTTCGTTTCCGTTCGCCCGCCAACGGCTACGTCGCAGCCTATCTGATACAGAGCAACAGCAGCGAGACTACCTGCCTGCTACCCTACAGAGGCGACACCAGCGGCCGTTTCGAAGTGAAGGGTGGAAAAAGCTATACCTTCTTCGACAAGACGAGCACCCCTCCAGCCCCCTACAACATCAAGATGACGACGGAACAGGCGTTTGAGATGGACGGCATCGTCATCGTCTATTCGCCCAATCCCTTCACCAAAGCCAACGATACCGATGCAGATGATGCCCTTCATTTGAATACCCTTGGTGCCCGCGAGTTCCGCGACTGGCTGAGGAAAAGTCAGCAGGCCGACCGCGAAATGGTGGTTGAGACGCGTTGGGTGAAAATCACCAACAAAGATGCTGAGGAATAGATACAAAATAAAATAATTAGAAACCGATGGAGCAGCGAGAGCAAAAGAGCTTGCTCATTTTGCCGAGTCGTGACAGAGGAAGAACGAAGTTCAATTAGAAATTAGAAATTAGGAATTAATATAGTATGAAAAAGAGATTATTGCTATTTGCTGCATGCCTGTCGGGGCTGACGGCATTTGCCCAAGTGGAGAATGAGGATGGTCGTTGGTTGAACATCGACTTGAAAGAAGACTCCACAGAAATCGTCACCATCGACGACATTATCAAGGAACAACAGGACGTGACCACGCGCAACACCCGCGAAATGCACTATGCTGACGTCTGGGGCCGTCGAGGTTTCTTCAACATCGCCTACAACAAGGAAGCCACCCTTATTCCCTGGCATCCTATTGATAAGGTGTATTCAGGCCCCTTCAGGGGTTCTACGGCCGACTGGAGCTTCACCCTCCAGAAGGGACGCAACTACCCGCTCCACAAGACCCCTATTGCCAACACCGTGCAGATCTGCCTCGACTACACCGGATTGGACCTGACAGCTAACCACTACAAGCCTGGCTCAGGACAATACCTCTACGACAGCAGCCAGAAAACCCAACAAACCGTAGATGGAAAGGTAAAGAGCTTCTACTATGTGCCCTGGCGCCTGGAGAAGTACGAGGCCAGCTATGGCATGTCCCTGGGCCCCTCGATTACCATCGCCCCGTTCAACTACGTGAACTATGACCCCATCCACTACCTGAAGTTCAACGTCTATTATCATGTGGGCTATCAGGCATCCATTATCTATATGCTTAACAATAAGGAAGCAGATGCCAACACGAGTACGTCCTCAGACCATTCGGGTATGGCCGAAAACCTCAAGCTCCTTTGGGGACATGGCATGTACACCTCGTATGGCGCCAGCATGTCGTGGAAGGCTCTCGGCATCGGCTTCGAGAAGCGTACGGGTTCAACACGCTATCAGCCGCTCAACACCAGCGACTTCGGTACCGAAAGCAACGGCTTTAACTCCAAATTCACCCGCTTCTACATCCAGTTCAGAATGTGATGAAGAATTATAGAATTAGGAATGAGAAATTAGGAATTAAGAATTAGAAACAAAAATATAAAACTATGAAAAAGTATATCGTTCTCTTTTTCGCCGCCCTCCTCTGCCTGCCGTCGGGTTGGGCAAAGTCGTCCATCTACAAGACTGAGGGCAACTGCGGCCCCGATGTCAAATGGGCCTTCGACGGTCTCACCCTCACCATTGTCAACGCCAGCAAGGAAGGTGCCTTCGTGGCCATCCCCGACTACGACATGAAGCGCAACGTCGCCCCATGGACAAAGAAAAAACTCGATGTGAAGAAGGTGCAGATTGGTTCTGGTATCACCCGTATCGGCTCGTGCTCCTTTGCCGGAATGGAGAATCTCCAGGAAGTCGTCTTCCTTGGTCGCGATGTCGTCCAGATTGGCTGGGGAGCCTTCCTCGGCTGCTCACGCCTGCGCAACATCTCCTTGCCCATCGGCCTCCGCAGCATCGAGACCATCGCCTTCGCCCGCTGCACATCGCTCAATAGCGTTAAGATCCCTGATCAATGCCGTGTGGCCGACCAGGCTTTCGTCTCCTGCACCAACCTGCAGAGTGTCGAGCTCAGCCCCACCGCCATTCTCGGCCGCCATGTCTTTGCCAACGAGGTGAAAATCAACAACCGCGTGCGCCACGCTCTCTATAGTGGCGAGGTGCGCCGTCTGCCCACATACATTAATGCGGGTAATGCTGCCGAGTATGGTTTTGCTCCCGCCATCGTCGAGAAGTTTACTGCCGGCCGCGTCCTCGACATCGACTACGACTACATGACCTCCGGCGTCGATTCCATCATTCCTCAGGGATACTTCGCCCGCAACAACACCTACGCCCTCATCATCGGCAACCAGAACTACCGCTTTGTTTCTGACGTCCCCTACGCCATCCACGACGCCCGCGTCTTTGCCGAATACTGCCAGAAGACCCTCGGCATTCCCGCCCAGAACATCCATCTTACCGAGGATGCCACTAAGCAGATGATTCTTGAGGAAGAGCTTGAGGATTGGGTGGAGCGCATCCCCGACCGTGAGAAGAAAAACCTCATCGTCTATTATGCCGGCCACGGCGTGCCCGATGTGAAAAACAAGAACAAGGCCTACATCCTGCCCACCGACGTTCGCGGCACGAGCCCCCAGCGCGGCATCGCCCTTGACGCCTTCTATTCCAGACTGGGCGACCTTGCCTTCCATCAGACCAGCGTATTCCTTGATGCCTGCTTCAGCGGCGTCAACCGCGAGAACGAGGGCGTTACCGACGGCCTGCGCGGCGTGGAGATCGAGGCTGAAGAAGCTGAACTGGGCGGCGGCTCCGTCGTCGTCTTCTCCGCAGCACAGGGCAACGAGACCGCACAGGGCTATCCCGAGCAGGGACACGGCCTCTTCACCTACTACCTGCTGAAGGAGATGCAGGAGACGGGCGGCGTGATCAATTTCGGCCTTCTATCCGATCGTCTCAAACGCAACGTCTCCACACGTGCGCCCCAGCTGAAGATGCGCAAAGCGCAGACTCCTGCAACCACAGCCACCCAGCAGGCCGCCGAGACTTGGCGCGAAATGCAGTTCTGACAGGAAGTTAAGAGCATCTTTTTTAGTTAAGAATTAAGAGTTAAGAGTTAAGAAAAAATGTCTTGCATGCAGCGTTCCGAGAGTCAGGGCTATTTTTCTTAACTCTTAACTATTAACTCTTAACTTTTTTAAAAATGTCACGTTTTTGTCACGCAAAACATTTGGAGCGTAAGGGAGAGATGGTGTACTTTTGCCCCTGAAACCGACAAAAGGAGACACCATGACCCTGACAAAAACCATCATCCGAACCCTTATAGCAGCAGCGGCAACCCTGCCTCTGCTGCTTGTTTCTTGTCAACACAGAGATACGAACACCATAGCCAGCCTTCAGACTGCCGAAGAACTGCTGGAAACCTATCCCCGCGAAGCCCTCGCCCTGCTCGCGGAGATTGAAGATGGAAAATTGAAAATTGAAGATTATCCTGCGGAAGAGGCTGGTCAGAAGTCTGGAAAAAATCTTCCATCTTCAATTTTCAATTTTCAATCAAAAAAGGAGGCGGCTCTCTACGCCATCCTCCGCACACAGGCTGACTACAAGTGCTTTGTCCCCCTTACGTCCGACTCGCTCATCCGCATCGCCACAGACTACTATGGCCGTCCGCGTCGTCCCCATTATCATGCTGCCATGGCGTGGTATTCGCTGGGTTGCGTCCGTGCCGAACAGGGCGACGATATTGGTGCCGTCGAAGCCTTCCTGACGGCACAGCCCCTCTTCCCCGATACCACTTCGCGCTACTATGCCCTATGCTGCCAGAACCTTGGCCACCACTACGCCAACCGCGGCATGTTTGACGATGCCCTCGCAGCCTATCGCCGTTTCGGCCGTTCGCCTGCCGTGTCGGAGCGCGACACGCTTGTCAACAACTACCACATCGCGCGCGCCCTTATTAATAGAGGCGCAGCCGACGAAGCCGACACCCTCCTTCAGCGCCTCATCCGCCATCCCCGTGCCGCCGAAGGGCTGAAGCAGAAGGCTCACTTCGAGGCCGCCAAGCTCTGCTGCTACCTCCGCGAGGACTACCCCACAGCCAAGGCACACGCCTACGACTGTCTGCGCGGCAAGACCTTCGGCGCCGTCTATAGCGTGTTGGGCGACGCCTACCTCGGATTGGGGCAAGCCGATTCCGCAGCCTACTGCTTCCGTCGCGCCCTTCATGAGGACGAGGAACTCTTCACCCAAGCCAATATCTGCCGCAAGATGGCTCCCCTTAGCCTCCAGCTCGGACATCCCGACTCTGTGGCCTACTATATGGAGCGCTACACCCTCTTGGCCGACTCGGCCTGGAGGCAATGGAACGGCACGGAGCTTGCCGAACTCAACAGCCGTCACGAGATGGAGATGCAGTCGCGCCGCGAAAAGGCACGCCGCGAGCACCTCACCACCCTGCTGGCCTCGTCGTTCGTCTTCGTCCTGCTCATCGTAGCCACCCTGTTCCTGTTGATTGAACGCTACCAGAAAAACCGCCTCATCCGTCTCCAGCAGCTGCTCTCGAAGGCCCGTCTGGAAATCCTGCGGCAGAAGGAGAAGATGGAGAGCATGCAGTCCATACCCCCAGAGGAGAACCAGCAGCTGCTCGACTTGCGCCGCGGACAATGCACCCTCAGCCGTCAGGCGTTCTTCCTCACCCCTTGGGCTAAACGGCTCAACGAATTCGAAGTCAAGGGGCAGGATTTGACCCTTGAACAGAACAAGGAGCTCCGCGCCACGTTAGCCGACTGCTTTGCCGACGTCATGGTCGATTTGAAGAACGACTGCCCCTCGCTCAACCTCGACGAAGTCTATTACTGCCTCTACTCCTACCTCGGCATGAGCACCAACCTCATCGCCCAATGCGAGCGCAGCAACCCCACCGTACTCCGCAAGCGCAAGAGCCGCATCCGCAGCAAGGTTGGCGACGACTGGAGCACCCTTTTCTTTAACGCCTAAGAAAAACCCTTCCACTCTCCATCCTTAATCTTCCTCATTTTTCTTTTTCAATCTTCAATTCTCCATCCTTAATCTTCAATCTTCAATTTTCAATCTTCAATCTAAAATTTTTCCCCATTTCATCGGAGTTTTTCTGTCACAACGAACAATTCTTGTCACGAATTAATCCCTCCCATTCATACAAAAAAAGTAAAATGTCACGTTTTTGTCACACAAAAAGTTTGGAGGATACCTTAATTCATCCCTAAATTTGCACCAAGAAAAAACAAGAAACCGATAGAATTATGAAAAAAAGAGCTCTTTCTATGATAGTGACCCTATTAGCCTGTGTCACGTTCATGTCGGCTTACGACTTCGAGGTTGACGGCATTTATTACGAGTATATTAAGGAAGAGGAAGGGAACGTGTCTGTTGTCCCCAAGGATAGTTGGACTCGTGCTTATAAAGGGGACATCATTATTCCATCAGTTGTAGAACACGAGGGAGTAACGTACAATGTAACCCGTGTGGGGGATTATGCGTTCAAGGCATGCGAAGAATTGACTTCCGTTATTATCCCGAATAGCGTTACCCGCATTGGCAGCCTTGCCTTTGGATGGTGTACCAGCCTGAAGAAAATGTATCTCCCAAACAGTATAACCTCTATTGGGGAAAGCGCTTTCACGAATTGTTATAACTTAACCCAGGTATCGATGCCCAATAGCGTAACATCCATTGGCGAAGGCGCTTTCGATGAATGCTTCTGTCTTTCATCCATTACTCTTCCTGAGAATCTTACCCTCATTGAAGATTACCTGTTTGCTCGATGTACAAGCTTAAAAACCATTAATATACCCAGCGGGGTTACTTCTATTGGAGAATTGGCCTTTTTTGACACCTCCCTGACTTCGGTCATCATTCCCGATGGATGTACTTCTTTGGGATTTGGGGCTTTCGATGGCTGCGCAAAGCTTAACTCCATCAAACTTCCACAACAGCTTGTGAGCATAGGAGAAAGAGTTTTTCTTGGTTGTGATCAGATTACAACTATTGACGTACCTGAAAGTGTTGTGGAAATAGGGCCTATGGCCTTTGCCCAATGCAGCAGCCTGGCATCTATCAACATACCAAAGGGAATAACAAAAATTGAAAGACAAGTGTTCTATAAATGCTGTAGCTTAACCTCCATTGACCTCCCAGACGGAATAACCAGCATCGGATCACACGCTTTTGCCGGTTGCGATGGTTTAACCACTATCATCATCCCAGAAGCCGTTGTCTCTATTGAGGACGGAGCTTTCGGTTACAATTCCGGCCTTCGTTCTCTTGACCTCCCTAAGGGCATCACCTGTATCGGGAATTATGCTTTCCGCAGCTGCAAAAATCTGACGTTTGTTGGTATCCCTGAAGGTGTTATTTCTATCGGAGGAAGTGCTTTCACCGACTGCAACCAACTCCGTTCCATTACACTTCCCCCAACCATAACCACCATCGAAGATTATGCTTTTCAATGTCCCCATTTAGATGTCATCACCTGTTATGCCCCGACTCCGCCACGTGTTTCAGAAAACACTTTTTTAACCTATGGCCAACTACACGTTCCTTCTGGTTGCAAGGAAGCCTATGAAGCAGCTGATTACTGGAAAAACTTTGATATTGAAGATGATTTGAATAGTGTAGAATTAGGGCAAAGTAATTACACAGAGTCCATCATTCCTGATTATAATAATTGTTTTATCTTTTCTCTTCAGGAAAGTGTTCTTTCCATTAGTGGCTATTATGCAGGAAATCCCAATTACAAGACTAAACTAGACTATTCAATAAACGGCCACGACATTTACCTGAACATGGTGTCGGAGTTGGACGAGGAGGGAAACAACGTAGTGGATATGCAGCCACTAACGTTGGATGTGGCCATGGAGGGGTGCAATGAGGATTATTACTACATCTACCTTACTGGCTATTCAGGCAAGACGGCTATCGTGGATGATTATACGCTTCACGAGACATCGTACAAGGGATATGGTGTGCGTGCTTTTGTGCGCGAGAAACCGCCAAAGACGGACATCTCTACTGGGCAGAAGGATCCGAATGAAAAAAGCGACGTGGATGTGGTATGCCGCGTGCGGGGCATGGTTGGCGGACACTATCAGCAGCATGTAAGCTCCATAGAGGGCAACGTCATCTACATCGACGGCACCTACTCGAGCCAGGCGGAGGGTGACGAGGACGTGGAAGCCACAACTCCACTCGGCCAATTGCCAGCAGGGGACTATACGATAGTGATCAACGTGAAGGACATGGACGACGTAATGCCTCCCTTCTCGGCAACGCTGACGTTCAAAGTAACGCCGACGAGCGTGGAAGTGACCTCCATCGATGGTGCTGGGGACGTTATCATCAACCTCCAAGGCCATCGCGTCAGCCACGCAACAGAAGGAATCTATATCAAAAATGGAAGGAAAATTCTTATCCAATAAAATAGTTTAATAAGTAATGAATGTAGTATTATGAAAAAGATTCTATTTCTGGCCGTAGCCGCCATGATGGCTACTTTGAGTGTGAACGGACAAGATGCATACGCCGACCTGAAGCACGAGGTGGCCATCAGCACGGGCGCAGTCTCCACGTCGAATGTTATCGACATCTTTCAGATTGTAGCCGAGTTGGAGCAGCAGGATGGCGTCTCGTACGATCTAAGAAATTTCCACGGCCCTTACTCTATTGAATACTTCTATCGCGCCAAGCCGTGGCTCGGCGTGGGCGGCATGTTCATCTATGGAAATGGCAGAATAAAGGCCTCCAACACGAGCAGCGGCGGAATGATAGCAGAGACGAAGGGCAACTACGTGTCGTTCCTGCCTGCCGTGAAGCTCGACTGGGTTCGCCGCCAGTACTTCGGCATGTACTCGAAAGTAGCCCTCGGCGCCACAATCCGCAACGTGCAACTCACGCGCGCCAGTTATTCGCGTAGCGACGAAGCCAAGACAACGGCGCATCTCAATGGCCATGTGACGCTCGTCGGCATGGACTTCGGCAGCCCTCACTTCCGCGGCTTTGGCGAATTAGGTTTCGGCGAGCAGGGCGTACTTCTCATCGGCTTGCGGTATAAATTCTGATTCGCTTAGGCGGCTCAATTATACATTATCATTATGAAAAGATTTCTTTTTATGATGGCTTTCTTGTTGTGTGCCATAGTCGTGTGCGGCCAGAACAAGCAGGAGGTAATTCACTTAAAGAACGGTTCCATAGTGAAAGGCGCTGTGATTGGCGAACTGAATGATTCCATTGCCGTAAAGACAGCTGACGGATCAACGTTCATCTTTGCCGCCAGCGACATCAAGGAACGAACGGCAGAAGCGACTTCATTGGCGCAGCAAGTTGCGGCATCGGCTCAGGCAGACGTCCAGCCGCAGGTCGTTTACATTGAACATGAAAAATCTCCTGCTTTGGCGGGATTTCTCTCCTTCCTGGTTCCTGGTGTTGGCCAGTTCTACAACGGCAATAATCAAGGCGGTTGGATTGACTTAGGCGAGTCTGTGGTTTCGTATGCGCTGATGTACGGAGGCTACCGGTCCCTCCTCACCAATGCCACACGCTACAACGAGACAGGAAACAGTCAGTACCTTATCAAGGAGGAGACAGGAGCATGGATGTTCCTTGCAGGACTTGTATGGGGTATAACCAATAATATCTGGTCTATTGTAGATGCCGTGAAAGGAGCGAAGGCCGTGAATCGCGAGAACGGCTTTGCCATGTTCAACGTGGGAGGCGGAGTGTCGGTTGGCGCCCGTCCACAGCTGACCTACGAACAGCCAGAGTATGCCATGCACATACCCGCATCGCTAAATGCCGGCATGAGCTTCCGCATCGCATTTTAATCTGATTCTCCAATGAAAACAAAACGCTCAAACCGCATCTTCTGGCTCGTGATGATTACGTTCGTGCCGTTGCACCTGACGGCACAGGACTATGCCAGTAGCCGACATCTTTGGGAAGAGGGAGACCTCACCTGGGAAGACTTTCTCGGCACTCCCGACGAATCAATTGCAAGAGGCGCTCTCGGCCTCAGTTACGGTTCGAAGTTGGGTGAGGTCAAGAAGGGGAAGACCACGTACAACTTCGTCAAGTACTTCACCTATGTGGACCGCTATGACTCCTGGGCCGTTGATAGTGTTCGTACGGATGGATATCTGCTCTACAACCAGACGTTGTTCGACCTCTCGGAACTCTATTGCCGCAAAGCCACAAAGGAATACAGCAGCGCGAACTTCTCGGGTGACTCTGAAGACCTTTTCCGCTTCTACTACAAGCAACTGTCGAAACGCATGGATGAACTTGATGAGAAAACCGATTCAGGAAGAATCCTCCCCGCCGTTGAGGATTATTATCACAATGTGCAACAAGAACTTGAGGAGGAGGGAGAATTCGACCCTGTTAAGGCTGCCTCCATCACCCCAAGGGGATCCGGCATAGGCATGTTTGTCGGCTACAGCCTTCGTGCCCCCATCCGCGGCGAGTTCTCACCCACACATGGCATCACCTGGGGCTGGGATTTCCCCATCCGCAAATCGATGATCGGGCTTTCGGCGAGCATCGAAGGCTTTGGCCATAGCAACGTTTACCTTGATACCAAAGAAGGCCCCATCCATCAGAATGAAAAGGTCACATCCGGAAGCGCCGAACTCTACTATGGCTATAATGCCCTCCGCACCAACAGCCTCTCGCTCTATCCCTTCGCAGGGGTTGGGGTATCTTTCTACGACGGGGAGAAATATGACGACGGTTCAGGGCATAATACCTCTAATGAAGTAAATAGTTTTACTGTTGAAGCCGGACTGATTGCCGATGTCATCCTGAGCTCAAATGTACGCCTTTTCGCTGGAGGACGCTCTGCATCGGAATACGGCTCGCTTCGCTTCCGCCCCTATTTTAGCTATGCCAACATGAGGGGTATCGGCTGGATGCCAAGCCTCAGCCTCTCCGTCTCCTTTAATTTCTTGCTGCAGTAACAATAAGAAATGAAAAAAACACTTTAGAACCCGTTCAGGCAGATTTCGGCTCACCAAAGTTGAGACTGATGACTTTAGGTGTTGCCATAGGATTCTGATATGAAAAGATGCATTCTCACAACACTATTGATGGTATTGGCCATGAACGCCAATGCCGGGTGGTTCGATCTGTCAGAAAACAAAGGGCGGTGCGGATTGGGCGTCAACATGGGTTTGGTCGGATGGAATACGCGCTATGGTGATTTCGGTTGGGGCCCCAGCATAAACGTAAACGGCGTCTATCTGGACTTCTTGAGTGGTGGCCCGGCACACGAGCATAGTAAAGTCCGCCTGGGGGATGGGCATCTGTTCAATGACTCCACGGCTTTCCTCGCCAACGTCGGCTACCAACTGCCCATATTTCCCTGGCTCAGGGTGATGCCCCTCGTTGGCTATTGCCAGACAGACGCAGGCGTTACGGATGTCTCAAAGACCTATGGCCATCATTTCGGTTATGCTGTGACCAATTCCTATCATCCCTATATTGTCACCCCCGGCACACGCCGCCACTACATAAACTTCGGCCTCGGAGTTTTCGTGCAGCCTGTCCAAGGGTTGGAGGTCTATGCTGTCGGCTCGCTCCACGCCCTCTACGGCGGCATAAGTATCAACCTCGGCGCTTTTGCAAAGCACAAGAATTAATGAAGATGTGGCGGCCAGCTAACCCTCAGACTGGAAGGAAAACGAGAATGCATAAATCCGTCCTACGGAACATTATCATAAGCTTACTCTTTCGATATGATGCATCACCATCTCTCCGTTGCCTGCGAAGGTAGCGGGGGGATTTTGTGCCGCCTCGATTTTGCGCCTTTTTCTCGCGCGTACGCGCGCGAGAAGCGGCGGGTGGCGTACGGCCACCTTTTGCCCCCGACGCGCCCAGAGGCGAAATTTCGGGCGCCATTTCGCGCGGCAGTTCGTTGCGCCCTTTCGGGGGGGGGGAGTCTTGCTATGACTCCCTGAGACGCGGCATGAAGCGTCTTTTCTTAGTAAAGGCCTTGTAGGAGAGAAAGTTAACGTGGAAAGCGTTTCAGTTGTTTCAGTTTCAGTTAGTTTTTTTTGAGGGTAGTCTATCTCTTTAATTATCCTTTCTATTATATATAATTAATTAATAATTAATATATTATATATAGAAAATGGATGAAAAAAGGAAAAGTACACCCTTCGAAAAAATAACTGAAACAACTGAAACTGAAACGCTCGGCTGGTTTTGCCTCCTCTAAAAGGAAGAAAGACAACCGAGTGCAATCCCGCTGTTCCTTGAGCGTATTCATTTCAAGGCTTAAAAGAGGGAAAGAAAACCTCTAAATCCTGCTCTAAAAGGCCTCAAAAACGTGTGAGACCCCCTTATTCCGATGGTTGCACCCTCTCCTTGCGCACAAACAGCCTTTTCGGATTTTTGGGAAAAAACGTCAATTGGAAGGGGTTTCCTGACGAGAAGGCAGGCCTTATAGCCGAAACAAGAGTATGGGAAGGTGGTTTCGAATGAACAGAAAATTCGCATAATTCGGATCATTTGCCGACAAAAAAATAAAAGAACGGCGAATTGGGCGAATTGAACGAATGGCGTTGCGGCGTGGAGCTTCGCACGCCGAATAATTTTTTGAAGAAAACACGAATGACCATGAATGACCATAAATATGTCATAAATAAATTCGTGGATAATTCGTGGATATTCGTGTTAAGAGAAAAGAAAGAATAGGTGTTTAATGTTCCGTCGGTAGAATTTGATTCTATTTTGCCAGAGTTTGATTCTGTGTGCGCAGAGCAAGGGGCTGTGGGGATAGCGCCCTCGTCTGACGAGGCAACGCCCCCCGTCTGTTTAGGCTGTGCGCATTTGCTGGGCGCGGACATGCTTCCGAAAAAACAAAAAAACTCCTTTCCGCCCGAAAAAAGTGAAATGTCACGTTTTTGTCACGCTAAAAATTTGGAGGGGACCGATTTTTGGGGCTAAATTTGCACCAGAAAAACCAGAAAACCGATGGAATCATGAAAAAAGTCGCACTATTTTTCCTCTTTGTCGGAATGTCCCTGCTGAGCGCAAGGGCAGGTGTGGGCGACACGGATACGGACAGCATCACGGGAAGCATCAGCCTGACGGAGAAAAATCTGTTTGATGGCGATAACGACATCTGCGGATCCATCAAGCATGACGATTGCTCGGTAGGAGATAATTGCTTCCTCTTCACGTTCTCGGAGAACTGCTTTCAGGTAAAGGGATTCTTTACCGACTGGGTGACCTCGTCCACACGGCTGGACTATACGATTGTGGGGCACGACATCGTGTTGGAGTTCGTTCACGAGGACGACGGTTCGGCGGAGATGAATCTGTACGCCCTGGACGTTTCCATCGCCGATTGTACGAAGGACTATTATTACATACGCGTGACGGGATATATCGGCGATCTTGTATGGTTTTCCGACTATACGTCCTCTTCTATGAATCTCCCTTTCCTGGAGACAGACAGCGAAGAAGTCCGTTCCTTTGTCCGCCAGAAACAGCCCAAGACGGATATCGTCACAGGCCAGAAAGACCCGAAGGAGAACGACGACGTCGATGTCGTCTGCCGCATCACGGGACTGGCAGGGGGTGACTATCAGCAGAGCGTGGTATCCACCCAAGGAAACGTCATACTCCTAAAGGGCACCTATTCGAGCCAGAAACGAAACGACGACGACGTGGTGGCCTCAACCCCGCTTGGGCGGCTGGCAGCAGGCAAGTATGCCGTTCATCTCGACGTCGTGGATACAGACGGCATCATGCCCATGCTATCCGCCGACACGACCTTCAGCGTGGATGCCCCAAGCGTTTCGGACTTCCTGCCCAAGGAAGCCCCCTTTGAATTCATCGTTCCCGAATGGCCATGGGTAAATGGAGATCTTACCGATGATTACATCCCTGACGCCACCCGTCGGGACTATCTCTTTACGGGATTGAATATAGAGTTCATGGTACATTGGGACGGACTACCATACGCCGGTTCCAGCCTTCATCTGGACAGCATTGTGGGCAACAAATTCTACCTCAACACCCCCATCTATTCCGCCGTCGATTATGACATGTATGTTAACGACGACCTTGTCATTTCGCTCGGAATGCTCGATGCCGGTGACTATGAAATAGTGCTTTCGGCCGTTGACAAAGCCGACAAACTACACTTCGCCTCCTATGTGGTTCCCTTCACCGTAAGGGAGTCCCCCCTTGACGTCCCTAGGGGCATGGTCTATATTCCGACCCCTGATAAAGATGACTACAAATGGCGCGAAGGTGAACCCACCCTTTCCGTCAAGACCGAAGGCGACAGCCTGCACATCACGGGCTGGCTCACCTACACGTGCTGCATGAGGCACTACTGCTATTACGAGATTCATGACGATTACATCTATCTGGAAACCGTCCAGGCCGGCTATACATGGATGTGCGACTGCTACGACCTGCACTATGTCGATTTCAAAATCGGCCCCTACAGGCCAGATGACAAGCTCACCATCTTCACGTGGGAATACTACGAGGGCGCCCACATATTCCAGTTTGACATGACGTCCGTCAGCACCCCCGAGACGGACGAGCCTGCCGATGCCGAGCGCCACTACGACCTGCAAGGCCGCCCGGCGGAATCCACACGCCAGGGAATCCTCATCCGCAACGGAAAGAAAGTGCTTGTAGAATAGCCCGCTCCTGCCCTGATCATGAAAATTGAAAATTCACAATAATTTATTCACCCATAAAAACAAAAGTAAGCATTATGAAAAGATTAGTATTAGTAGTGTTGGCAGCCACTCTGTCTGTTGCCATGAATGCACAATTGGTAAGCGGCGGCGACAACAACCAGCGAACCAATGTCCAAAGTTTGTCGGAGACTATTCCCAACACCTTGGAAATCGTTTTGGGATTGAATCCCGTTCAGTACAACCTCGTTAACCCCAAAATTGACGAAGATGAAAATGGAAATCCTATCTACTTGTATCAAGGAGACGAGGAGACGTTTACCCACACCCACTTCGGCTTTGTCGCCGAAGAGTTTCAGGATGTCCTCCCCAACCTCATCTATCATGTAAGCGACTCCCATCTGGGCATTTCCATTACGGAGCTGATACCCATTCTTGTCACAGCCATCCAGGAACTGAAGGCTGAGTTGAAGGAAACCCGCAAGGCGGCAGGCATCGGCGAAGAAAACGTCACTCCTGTGGAAGCCGTTGCCATGCGCGGCCTGAAGACTGAGCTGTTCCAGAACACGCCCAACCCCTTCACGGAGAATACCGTCATCCCCTGCTCGGTAGCCGAGGGCGTCGCTAACGCCATGATCTACATCTACGACCTCAGCGGCAAGCAGATTGACCAGTACCTCGTCGAAGGTCGTGGCAAGACCTCCGTCACCATCTCTGCCCGCAGCCTCGATGCCGGCATGTACCTCTACTCCCTCATTGCCGACGGCAACGTCGTTGACACCAAGCGCATGATTCTGACAAAATAGAAGCTTACTCTTTATATAGATGCATCACACGTCCCCGTTGCCTGCGAAGGTAGCGGGGATTTCCTTTACAAAAAAACAGTATCGTCTGCAACCCCTTCTTTTTAACGGCAAATGGGACGAAACTGGCGGATTTCAAGAGGGCGATGAAGGAAAAATTTGGAGGATATGGGTTTTATTGCCTACTTTTGCAGCCGAAAACTGAAAAAACAAGGAAGAATCCTCCAAAAGTGAAGTCGTATGAAAAAGTCTATCCTTACGCTATATGCCGTACTTTCCACGTTATTCTGCACGGCTCAAGTGAACATCCAGCTACTGTATGACTGCGTCGAGAGCCCCCTCTCGACGGTAGAGATGTACAAGGGCGACGCGTGGGGCGACACCTATTTCTTTATTGACCATTACTACAACTTCGAGCGCACGAACGGCCATACAAGCATCGGTATGGACAGCTACTTTGAGTTTGAGCGGGGGCTGAACTTCTGGCAGCAGACGCGGATGCGCAACTTCAGCCTGCACGTGGAGCTGGACTTCAAGAGCTTCGGCGGCATGGGTAGCGGAATGGCCTGCATCGGCGCCAAGTACGCGTTCCACAACGACACGTTCAGCCGTACGGCAGGGATAGCCCTGATGTACGACCATTACATCGTCTCCGGCAGCGCCGACCTTCCCCTGAAGCTAACCGGCACGTGGAACGTGAACAACCTTTTTGGGCTGAGGGGACTGACCTTCGACGGCTTCATCGACGTGTGGGGCAACAACACGGAGTACCTGACAGAACAGGGCGGCATTGGCTACGACCACTTCTCCATCCACTCGCAGCCCCAGCTGTGGATGCACATTACGCCCCACCTCAACCTTGGCGGCGAATTGGTGCTCGGCTACAACCATCGCGGCACGCACGGCTTCCTGTGCCAGCCCTGCGTAGGCCTGAAATGGGCTTTCTGAAAAAACAGTATTACTCTCCTCCCTTGAAGTCGAGGACAGCCATTTTCGGAAACTTTGCATGATCGCGGATGGCAACGCCCATGCGGCACAGCCGTTTGTCAAGCATGATGCGGCGATGCCCCAGCCTGGCGTTCGACTCTCCTGCATCGATGAGAAAGTGCATGACGACGGCAAGCCCTGTGGCGCAGTTACCGAAATCGCAACACTCAGCCATTGCGGGATCAGCCTCGCACGTCGTTCCCGTTCGGTCATGCCCCGTGTTGCCCAACGCTCCGCCCTGCGTGGCAAAGCAATCAGCCGAGTCGTAGAGCTCGTCGTCAGGCATCAGCAAAGGCATGGCATCCAGAGCCTCCAATTCCTTCAGAAGCGACTCCTTGCGCTCGTCGAAAGCATAGCCCTTCACCCAGCCCGTATCACCGTTGTACTCCGCAGCATAGGTGCGAGCAAACAGAGGCGGGTTTGTGCGCATCAGGTTCAGGTAGTAAAACACCTCCTTTTCCACCTCATTCAGATACTTGAGGCCGGCAGCGCTGGCTGCCGCCGCCCGTTCGTCGGACGTCCATTGGCTGGCAAACGTCTCATCCATAGCCTTCAGTTTGGCACGGTCAATCTCTTCGTTTGTGGGTGGCGTCGTCGGCTCTGAAGGCTGGCAGGCTGAAAGAGCCACAACCATCAAAGCTCCCAAAGCCATCAGGAAAACATGCTTGTTTCTCATCGTACAGAATACATCTTTTTATTTATTCCGCTGCAAAGATATAAACGAGCAGGAAGAATTGCAATAGTTTTCCGTCATCTTTCTCTTTTTCGCAAAATAAGTCGTCAAGAGAGGGGAAAAAGGGAAAACAAACGCTTGTGGTTGAAGAATAGGGCGAAAGTGTTTGGGCGTTTGGAAAAGAGTTTGTAACTTCGCGCCGATTTTTGAAAAAACTGCATCAAAAATTCGGTTTTAATAAAAAATAGTATCATGTCCTACAGATTTATTTCCGCAGCTGAGGCTGCACGCTACGTTAAGCACGGTATGAACATCGGACTTTCAGGCTTCACGCCCGCTGGTGCTCCGAAAGCCGTCACCCCTGAAATTGCAAAGATTGCTGAGGCTGAGCACGCTGCCGGCCGCCCGTTCCAGATTGGCATCTTCACAGGAGCCAGCACGGGCGAGAGCACGGACGGCATCCTGAGCCGTGCGAAGGCCATCCGCTACCGCGCCCCCTACACCACCAACAAGGACTTCCGCACGGCTGTGAACGCCGGCGAGATTGCCTATAACGACATCCACCTGAGCCAGATGGCACAGGAGTTGCGCTACGGCTTCATGGGCCGTGTAGATGTGGCGATTATCGAGGCTTGCGACGTCAGCGACGACGGCAAAATCTGGCTGACAGCAGGCGTAGGTATATCGCCTACCGTTTGCCGTCTGGCCGACAAAATCATCATCGAGCTGAACACACAGTACGGCAAGGCACCCAAGGGACTTCACGACGTCTATGAGCCTGCCGACCCACCCTACCGCAAGGAAATCCCCATCTACACCCCCTCAGACCGCATCGGCAAAGAGTATGTGCAGGTTGACCCCGCAAAGATCGTGGGCATCGTAGAGGTGTGCAAGCCCGACGAGGCCCGTGCATTCACCGCTCCCGACGAAATCAGCGAGAAGATCGGGCACAACGTGGCCCAGTTCCTCATTGGAGACATGAAGCGCGGCATCATCCCCAGCAGCTTCCTGCCCCTGCAGAGCGGCGTGGGCAATGTAGCCAACGCGGTACTGAAAGCCCTGGGCGAAGACCCGGGCGTACCCGCCTTCCAGATGTACACCGAGGTGATTCAGGACAGCGTCATCGCCCTCATCCGCGAAGGACATTGCAAGTTCGGCAGCACCTGCTCACTTAGCCTTTCCAACGAATGCCTGCAGGAAGTGTACGACAACATCGACTTCTTCAAGGACAAGCTGGTGCTCCGTCCGAGCGAAATCAGCAACAGTCCCGAAGTGGCACGCCGCCTGGGCCTCATCTCCATGAACACCGCCCTGGAAGCCGATATCTATGGCAACGTCAACAGCACCCACGTGGGCGGCACAAAGATGATGAACGGCATCGGCGGCTCAGGCGACTTCACACGCAACGCCTACATCAGCATCTTCTCCTGCCCCTCGACAGCGAAGGGTGGCTGCATCAGCGCCATCGTGCCGATGGTGAGCCACGTAGACCATAATGAGCACTCCGTCAACGTCCTCATCACCGAACAGGGCATCGCTGACCTGCGCGGCAAAAGCCCCGTCGAACGCTCGCACGAGATTATTGAAAACTGCGTCCATCCCGACTACAAGCAGCTCCTCTGGGACTACGTGAAGATGGCAGGCAAAGGACAGACACCCCACAACCTGCACGCAGCCCTCGCCATGCACGAAGCATTGGCCAAGAAGGGCGACATGCGACTGACAGAGTGGTAAAAAACGGCTCGAATGCACAGCAAATGCGCAAAAAAAGCCTATTTTATGCTAAATTATTTGGAGGATAAGAATTTATTTGCTTACCTTTGCGCGATTTTTTGTAAAACTATTAATTAATTATCACTATGAACGAAATTGAAGAAAGAGTAAAAGCTATCATCGTTGATAAACTTGGTGTTGATGAATCAGAAGTGACCGCAGAGGCCAGCTTCACCAACGACCTGGGTGCTGACTCCCTGGACACCGTTGAGCTGATTATGGAGCTTGAGAAGGAATTTGGCCTTCAGATTCCCGACGATCAGGCTGAGAAAATTGCTACCGTTGGCGACGCTGTCAACTTCATCCTGAGCAATAAGGAATAATTCTCCCCTTGTGCTGAGCCTTGAACTGCACGCCCTTGTCTGCGCGCGTCCAAGGCTCAGTTATTTTTCTCGCGCGCACGCGCGATACCCTTTTAATAATCCCTAACTTTTTTATTCTCGAAAATGGAAATTCGTCGTGTAGTAGTCACCGGAATGGGCGCAATAACGCCTATCGGCAATGACGTGAAAACATACTGGGAAAACCTTCTGGCAGGCGTGAGCGGCGCCGCACCCATCACCCATTTCGATACCAGTCTCTTCAAGACCACCTTTGCCTGCGAAGTGAAGGACTTCAACGCCGAGGCATTCTTCGACCGCAAGGAATACCGCAAGGTTGACCCCTACGCCCATTTTGCCATAGCGGCAACAACAGAGGCTATGGCGGACGCGGCCCTCGTCCTTGAGCAGGAAGACCTCGACCGCATCGGCGCTGTCATCGGCGTCGGCATCGGCGGCACACGCACCTTCGAAGAACAACTCTACGACTACGGCAGCAACATGGAGCAGGGCCCTCATTTCTCGCCGTTCCTCGTCACCAAGATGGTGCCAAACATGTGCGCCGGACTGATTTCCATCCGCTTCGGCTTGCGCGGACCCAACTACACCACGGCTGCAGCCTGCGCTTCTTCCACCTACGCCCTTGCACAGGCGTTTGACCTCATCCGCTATGGTAAGGCCGACGTGATGGTGACGGGCGGCGCCGAATCGTGCATCAGCCCCGCGGGCATCGGCGGATTCTCGTCCATGCATGCCATCAGCACCCGTAACGACGACCCCGAGGGGGCCTCACGTCCCTTCAGCGCCAGCCGCGACGGCTTCGTGCTTGGCGAAGGCGCCGGCATCCTCATCCTTGAGGAACTGGAGCACGCCAAGGCTCGCGGCGCCCACATCTACGCCGAACTGGCTGGAACAGGCCTCGGCGCGGATGCCTACCACGTTACCGCTCCCCATCCCGAAGGCATGGGTGCTGCCAACGTCATGAGGGCTGCCCTCGCCGAAGCCAGCATGCAGCCCGAGGATATCGACTACATCAATACCCACGGAACATCGACCCCCATGGGCGACATCTCCGAGGTGAAAGCCATTCAGACGGTTTTCGGCGAGCATGCCTACAAACTCAACATCGACGCCACGAAGTCCATGACGGGTCATCTGCTGGGTGCCGCTGGAGCTATCGAGGCCATTGCCACCATACTGGCGGTACAGAACGACATCGTCCCGCCTACCATCAACCACGAGGAAGGCGACAACGACGAGAACATCGACTACCGCCTCAACTTCACCTTCGGAAAGGCCCAGAAGCGCCCCGTCCGCGCCGCCATCACCAACAACTTCGGCTTCGGCGGACAGAATGCCTGTGCCCTCTTCCGAAAATACGAATAAGACCCGCATCGCTGCCGCATGTCCCTGTCCGATAAGATACGTTTCCTTCGTTGCCGTGAAAAACCCTTCTGCCGCGATTTGCAGCAGATACTCGGTTTCATGCCCCACGACCTTGACATCTATCACGAGGCACTCCGGCACGGCTCCATCAACTATCAGACAGGAGTTTATACGGGCAAGAACAACGAGCGGCTGGAGTATTTGGGCGATGCCATCCTTGGCGCGGTGACCTCGGACATCCTCTACCACAAATATCCGAAGCGCAACGAAGGCTTCCTCACCAAGGCACGCAGCATGATGGTGCGGCGCGAAACGCTCAACCAGATAGCCCACGAGATTGGCCTCGAACGCCTCATCTGCGCAGCACAGAACATCATGAGGAAATCCCACAACTGCTCCATCTCGGGCAACGCCTTCGAGGCCTTCGTGGGAGCCATCTACCTCGACAGGGGCTACGACTACTGCTACCGCTTCATCGAGAAGCGCATCTTCAACGCCAAGAGCACCCCGTTCAACATCGAAGAGCTGGCTACGAAGGAAATCAACTACAAGAGCAGCATTATTGAGTGGTGCCAGAAATACCACTACCACTACACCTTCATGCTCGATGGCGAGGAGGACACCCCTGAGGGCACGCTGTTCCACAGCTCCATCATCATCTGCGGCATCCAGGCGGGACAAGGAAAGGGCTACACGAAGAAGGAGAGCCACCAGCAGGCCTCGCTCGAAGCCCTCACCAACATCCGCAACAAGCATCAGGTACTGGAGGACATCCGCTCGGCTGCCTACGAGATTTCCGAGCAGCGGCTCATCGAAAGGGAGGAGCGCCTTGCCGCACGCGAGGAAAAGGAACTGTCCTTCGACCCCGTCGATGAGATGCTCCACAACGTAACCGATGATTTGGGAAATGAGAAAGCCGCGGAGAAAGAAGAGGAGAACAAGACGGAGGCTAATGTCATCGTCGATGCCGCCGAGGAAAAGGCCTACGAAGACTACAATCCCGATGAAAACGGCGAAAATGAAGAAATCGGCTCAGCCGAAGATACTGACGACAATACGGAAAACTGAAAAACGAACAAGAATATGGCTTTGATTAAATCTGTCAGGGGCTTCACCCCACAAATCGGAGAAGACTGCTACCTTGCCGAGAACGCCACCATCGTGGGTGACGTGGTGATGGGCAGCCAATGCAGCGTGTGGTTCAATGCCGTTGTCCGCGGCGACGTCAACTGGATTCACATCGGCGACCGAGTGAACATTCAGGACGGCTCCGTCCTCCATACCCTCTATCAGAAGTCAACCATCACGATAGGAAACGACGTTTCCATCGGGCATAATGTCACCATCCATGGTGCCGACATCGAGGATTTTGCCCTTATCGGCATGGGCAGCACCCTGCTCGACGGCGTGGTAGTCGGCAAGGGTGCCATTGTAGCCGCCGGAGCCCTCGTGCTGAAAGGCACGCAGATTGGCCCGGGCGAGATATGGGGAGGCGTGCCCGCCAAGTTCATCAAGAAAGTTGACCCTGAACAGAACAAGGAGCTGAATCTGAAAATCGCGTACGGCTACTTGATGTACGCCGGATGGTTCAAGGAAGAGGAAAACGGCAAGCCATGAGCCTGCTGACCCTCCTTCTCACTCTCTTGCCGCGGCTGCCCCTGCGCGTCCTATACGTGCTCAGCGACGGAATGGGAAGCCTGCTCTATCACGTGATTCGCTATCGGCGCCGACTGGTGAGGAAGAATCTCACAACGGCCTATCCCACAAAGACAAAGAAAGAAATCAAGCAAATCGAACGGAAGTTCTACCACTTCTTCTGCGACTACGTCGTGGAGACCATCCGCCTGCTGCGCATCAGCGAGGAGGAGGTGCGCGAGCGGTTTCGCTTTACCAACATGGAATTGATTGACCAGCTCAGCGAGGACGGCAAGCCCCTTTTCGTCTATCTGGGGCATTACGGCAACTGGGAGTATTTCGCCTCTTTCCCCCTCTGGGCACCCGAGCGCATCACCACCTGCCACGTCTATCACCCGCTCTCCAACAAGGCAATGGACCACCTGATGATCAAGCTCCGCGACCGCTTCAGTTCCATCGGCATGCCGCAGAACGAGACCTACCACACCCTGCTCCGACTGATGGACGAAGGGCGCCAACCCCTCATCGGACTTATTGCCGACCAGCGCCCGCTCAGGAAGCACCATACCGTTTGGACGGACTTCCTGCGGCAGCCTACAGCCCTCATCACCGGCAGCGAGCGCATCGGCGTACGCATGGGCGCCCACTTCCTCTATGGCGAGGTGAAGGTCGTCAAGCGAGGCTACTACACCGTCACCTTCAAGGAGATTTTCCCCGATGAAAACGAGGATTTTTCACTTACCAAGCAATACATGCACCAGCTGGAACAGACCATCGACAGCGCTCCGCAGTACTACCTTTGGTCGCATAACCGCTGGAAATACCTACCTTCCGACCTATGCTCAAGCAATTCATCCGACTCATAAAGCGTTTCCTGCCGCCGTATAAGGGCTATCTGGTGTGGAACCTCATCCTGAACATTCTGGCTCAGGTGCTGAACGTTTTTTCGTTCGCCCTCATCATACCCATCCTGCAGACGCTCTTCAAGGTTAGTCAGGAGACGTACACCTTCATCCCGTGGGGCAGCGTAAACATCATCGACGCCGCCAAGAACAATTTCTACTGGTACATGAACGAGCTCATTGCCGACAAGGGGGCGCTGTGGGTGCTCATCATGTCGGGTGTGATGCTCATCGTGCTTACTGCCCTGAAGACCGCCTGCTACTTCGGTTCGGCAGCCACGCTTATTCCCCTCCGTACAGGTATTGTCAGGGATATGCGCTCGATGGTTTACGACAAGGTGCTCCGTCTCCCGCTCAGCTTCTTCAGCGAGGAGCGCAAGGGCGACATCATCAGTCGCATGAGCAGCGACATCTCCAGCCTGGAGAACTGCCTCTCCAACTCGCTCGACATGCTCATCAAGAACCCCATTGCCATCATTGTCACCCTCACCACGCTCTTCTGCATCGACTGGAAGCTGACGCTCTTCGTGCTGGCCGTCAGTCCGCTCATTGCCTGGGTGATGGGCCTCATCAGCCGCAAACTTCGTCGGAAATCGAAGGAGACGCAGACACTTTGGGGCGCCCTGCTTGCCCAGCTCGACGAGACGCTGGGAGGGCTGCGCATCGTCAAGGCTTTTCTGGCTGAGGAGAAAATGCAGAGGCGGTTCAGCGACGTCAACAACAGCTATCGCAGCTCGATGGTGCGCATGTCGGTACGTCAGGCCAGCGCCCACCCCGTCAGCGAGTTCTTGGGCACGGCCATCATCGTCATCGTCCTCTGGGGAGGCGGGCTCATCATTCTGGGCAACCGCTCCACCATGGATGCCAGCCTTTTCATCTACTATCTGGTGATGCTATACAACATCATCAACCCCATCAAGGACCTCTCCAAGGCCTACTACAACATCCCCGTCGGTTTGGGCTGCTGGGAGCGTGTGGATAAGATTCTCAGCGCCGAAAACCCCATCCGCGAGACCGCCACGCCCCACGAGCTCCGTACGTTTGAGCGTGAAATCCTTTTCCGCCACGTGGGCTTCAGCTACACCGAGGGGCGGCCCGTGCTGCGGGACATCAACCTTAGCGTGCCCAAGGGAAAGACCATTGCGCTGGTGGGTCAGAGCGGCTCAGGCAAATCGACACTCGTCGACCTCGTGCCCCGTTTCCACGACGTGGACGAAGGAGAGATTCTGATTGACGGCACCAACATCAAGGACGTTCGCGTACGCGACCTGCGGGCGCTTATCGGCAACGTCAACCAAGAGGCTATCCTCTTCAACGACACCTTCTTCAACAACATTGCCTTCGGCGTGGAGGGCGCGACGAAGGAGCAGGTTGTGGAGGCTGCCCGCATTGCCAACGCCCATGACTTCATCATGGCAACGCCCGACGGCTACGACACCTCCATCGGCGACCGTGGCTGTCTGCTCTCCGGAGGCCAGCGTCAGCGCATCAGCATTGCCCGCGCCATCCTGAAGAATCCGCCCATCCTCATCCTCGACGAGGCCACCTCGGCCCTCGACACAGAGAGCGAACGGCTCGTGCAAGAGGCTCTGGAACGGCTGATGAAGAGCCGCACCACCATAGCCATTGCCCACAGGCTGAGCACCATACGCTGTGCTGACGAGATCTGCGTCATGCAGGACGGAGCCATCGTCGAGCGCGGCACAAACGAACAGCTGCTAGCCCTCGGCGGCTACTACAAGCGCCTCAACGACATGCAGAGCCTGTAAAAAAGAAAGGGATGAAAAGAAGGTGGTTTATCGTGCTGTTGGCGTTGCTCTCTCTGGGGATATCGGCACAGGAGAGAGCGGATAGCCTGGGAGGAAAAAACGGGCAATCCGGATTATCCGGCTTTTCCAATTATTCCGGAAGCTGTTCAGACAAGCCCCAAACGAAATTCTCTCCTTCTCAGCTGATTTTGCCTGGGGCTTTGGTTGCATCGGGGACTGCTGGACTTTTCCAGCCCGTAAAGCAATGGAAATACGAGCTTCAGGATGCCGTCCACAGCCTCGGCGGGCAGGACAAGTTTCCCTTTGAGGACTATGTGCAGTATGTGCCTGGTGTGGCAGCTATCTCATTGGATTGGCTGGGTGTCAGCGCCGAGCACAGAACTGTGGACAGGCTGATGCTCTCCGCCACCTCCTACGCGGTGACGGCAGGCCTCACGTGGGCATTGCTGAAGCGGAACGTCATCTCCATCCGCCCAGGCATCCACTACCGCTATGTAGCCACGGGAAATGCCGACGCCATTAACCCCACGGACAATCCAAAGTACTTCAACTCCTTCCCCTCGGGCCATTCGGCAACGGCGTTTATGGGAGCCGAGCTGGTACGCCTTGAATATGGTCAGGAGCACCCCTGGATTGCGGTTGGAGCCTATGCCGTTGCCACGGGCGTGGGCGTCATGCGCATCTACCACGACTACCACTGGTTCACCGACGTGATTGCCGGAGCCGGTATGGGCATCCTCGGGGCGCGCATCGGCTGGTGGCTGCTCCCCTATGAGAAGCGCCTCTTCAACTCCCTGTTCAAGAATGAGATAACCCTTCGTCCCACGACGAACGGCTATCAGACGGAGCTGGCACTGACGATAAGTTTTTAACTTCCCCTGCACGCAGTGGACGGCGGAAAGTTTCGCCCGTTTTTTTTTTGGAACATCCGGAAAGACACTCTATATTTGCACGACGTTTAACTTCAAAAACCTCCGACAGCTATGGCATACATCCGCAAGGGACAGGGTCCGTGGAGCGAAATCCTCTACTACATCGACGACGACGGCTACATCCGCGAGGGGCAGGGCCCGTGGAACCCCATCGTGGCACACATCGACGGCCAGTACATCCGCGAGGGACAGGGTCCCTGGGGCGACATCCTCTACAACATCGACGGCAAGTACATTCGCGAGGGGCAGGGTCCCTGGGGCACCATCCTCTACAACATCGACGACGACGGCTACATCCGCGAAGGACAGGATCCGTGGGGTACCATCGTGGCACACATCGACGACTGACCTGCCGCGTCTCTACAAGTCTGGCGCTACACACTACAGTGCTACATTTCAGAATCAACTCCAGACTCTGAACTATGCACTATGAACTACGAACTATAAACTATTCCTTCGATAAGATTTCCAGTGCGCGGCGGGCGCGGCGCAGGGTCTCGTCCTTGCCAAGGAAGTCGGTGAGGGCGAAGATGTGGGGCCCAACGGCAGCGCCCACCAGCGTGATTCGGAAGGAGTTCATCACACGGCCCACGGCCCACTCGCGCGAGGCTATCCACTCCATCACCTGCGGCTCAAGGGCTGCACCGTCAAAGACAGGTGCCTGAGCGATGAAATCGCACAGCTCCGACACGTACGTCCACGCGCCCTCCTTCCACCACTTGCGGAGCGACTTCTCGTCGTACTCCGTGGGGGCGACGAAGAAGTAGGAGGCCTGCTCCCACAGCTCGTGGATGAAGTTCACGCGCCCCTTCATCAGCGCGACCATCGCCGTTACCTTCTCCAGCGGGGCATCGACGCCCTTCTCCTCCAGCATCGGCCGGAAGGCGCGCGCAATGTCGGCATCGTCGCGGCGGAGGATATACTCGTGGTTGAACCAGATGAGCTTCTTGTAGTCGAATCGTGCGCCAGCCTTGCTGCAGCGGCTCAGGTCGAAGAGGCGGATCATCTCGTCCATCGTCATCAGCTCCTGATCGTTACCCGGGTTCCAGCCCAGCAGGGCAAGGAAGTTGATGACGGCCTCGGGCAGGTAGTCCTTCTCGCGGTAGCCCGAGCTGACGTCGCCCGTCTTGGGGTCGTGCCACTCAAGGGGGAAGACAGGGAATCCCAGGCGGTCGCCGTCGCGCTTCGAGAGCTTGCCGTTGCCCTCGGGCTTCAGCAGCAGGGGCAGGTGGGCAAACTGGGGCATCGTGTCCTGCCAGCCGAACGCCTCGTAGAGCAGCACGTGCAGGGGTGCGCTGGGCAGCCACTCCTCGCCGCGGATGACGTGGGTGATCTGCATCAGATGGTCATCGACGATGTTCGCCAGATGGTACGTGGGCAGCTCGTCGGCACTCTTGTAGAGTACCTTGTCGTCAAGGATGCTGCTGTTGATGACCACCTCGCCGCGAATGAGGTCGTGGACGTGGACCTCGCGCCCGGGCTCGATGAGGAAGCGGACGACGTACTGCTGCCCGCCGGCGATGAGTGCCTCCACCTCCTCGCGGGGCAGCGTCAGGCTGTTGCGCATCTCCATGCGCGTGGTGGCATCGTACTGGAAGTTAGGCTGCGCGGCACGTCTGGCCTCCAGTTCGGCAGGGGTGTCGAAGGCATAGTAGGCCCGCCCGCTCTCCAACAGCTGACGGACATAGACCTTGTAGATCTCCCTGCGCTCGCTCTGGCGGTAAGGCCCGTATTCGCCGCCGAAGCCCACGCCCTCGTCGAAGCCGACACCCAGCCAGGCAAACGCCTCACGGATATACTCCTCGGCACCGGGGACGAAGCGGTTGGAGTCGGTGTCCTCGATGCGGAACACCATATCGCCGCCGTGCTGGCGGGCAAACAGATAGTTATACAACGCCGTGCGGACACCTCCGATGTGGAGCGGACCCGTGGGGCTGGGAGCAAAACGGACTCTGACTTTCATAGCAATTCTACGGTTTACGGTTTGACGATTTATGATTTTGGGGGCAAAAGTACGCATTTTTCCCGATTTTCCTTTTCTTTCTCCTATCTTTTTCCTTACTTTGTGCGCAAAAGCCGCCAAACCGGCTGCCACGACCTATGAAAAATCAACGAGCCAAACAGATTATCCGCTGGGTACTGACGGCACTCGCCACCACGGCCCTCATCATCCTCTGCTTCCCCCGCGAAAAGTCGTTCACCTACGATTTCGCCCTCGGCAAGCCGTGGCGCCATGCCCAACTGACGGCAGCGTGGGACTTTGCCGTCGAGAAGACCGACGACGTCTTCAAGCGCGAGCGCGACGAAGCTGCCGCACGCGTACAGCCCTATTACACCCTCGACCCCTCCGTCGTTACCGTCGTCACCGACTCGTTCGACTCCGCCAACCGCAGCCGGCTCCAGACCGGCGACATCTCCACCGCCCTGAGGGACAAGAAAATCTACTATGCCGTCCTCGGCAAGCTGGAGGAGGTCTACCGCGACGGCATCATCGCCACCGACGACCTGGAATCGCTGCAGCGCGACAGCGTCAGCCGCATCAAGGTCATCATCGCCAACCGCGCCAGCGAACGCGACGTCAGCACCCTGCGCAGCGTACGCCAAGCCTACGACGCCGTCATGCAGGCCGACTCCTCCACCTACGGCATCACCCTCCTGCGCGCCAGCAACATCAATGCCTACATCCGCCCCAACCTCACCTATGAGCAGGAGAAGACCAACCTGGCCCGCGCCGACGCCATGGACGCCGTGCCCCGTAACAAAGGTCTCGTGCAGGCAGGACAAAAAATCATCGGCAACGGCGACATCGTCGACGAGGATGCCTACCAGACGTTGCTCTCGTACCGCAAGGCCTGGAACCGCCACAACGACAGCGCCGGCAGCGAGCTCACCCTCTTCGGCCAGATCCTCATCGTCACACTCCTCATCCTCGCCCTCATCGTCTACCTCGCCCGCTACCGCAAGGACTACGTCCGCCGGCCCAACTGCTACCTCTTCCTCGCCACGCAGGTGGCACTGTTCCCCGTGGTGGCAGCCCTACTGGTGAACACGGTCGACGTCATGGTCATCCCCTTCGTGATGGCACCCCTCATCATCCGCGTTTTCCTCGACTCGCGCACGGCCTTCGTCACCCACCTCGTCATCGTCCTCATCACCTCGCTCATCGTGCCCGAGCCCTACCTCTTCGTGCTGCTGCAGCTGATGGCAGGCCTGGCAGCCATCTTCAGCCTCAGCGAGCTCACCGAGCGCAGCCAGCTCTTCCGCAGCACGTTCATCGTCCTGCTCGCCTACTGCGTCGTCTTCTTCGGCTACGAGCTCATCGCCCTCAGCAGCCTCAGCGAGATCAACCGCACCATGTACATCCGCTTCCTCGTGAACGCCCTGCTGCTACTCTTCACCTATCCGCTCATGTACATGTACGAGAAGGTTTTCCGCTTCACCAGCAACGTCACCCTCGTGGAGCTCTCGAACATCAACGGCAAGCTGCTTCGTACGCTCTCGGAGGAGGCTCCGGGCACGTTCAACCACAGCATGCAGGTGGCCAACCTGGCTGCTGCTGCCTCGAACAGCATAGGCGCCAACAGCCAGCTGGTGCGTACCGGCGCCCTCTACCACGACATAGGCAAGCTCGAGAACCCCGCATTCTTCACCGAGAACCAGGCCGGCAACAACCCCCACGACAACCTGCCCTTCGACCAGAGTGCACAAATCATCATCGACCACGTCAACCATGGCCTAAAGCTCGCCGAGAAATACCATTTGCCCGAGGCCATCCGCCAGTTCATCCGCACCCACCACGGACGCAGCAAGGCCAAGTACTTCTACATCAGCTACTGCAATGCCCACCCGGGCGAGGTTGTCGACGAGAGCCTCTTCACCTATCCTGGGCCTAATCCTGACACGGCCGAGACCGCCCTCCTGATGATGGCTGACGCCGTCGAGGCCTCGTCACGCAGCCTGAAGGAATACACCGAGGAGAGTATCGCCGCCCTTGTCGACCGCATCATCGATGCCCAGACCGCCGAAGGCTGCTTCCGCGACTGCCCCCTCACCTACCGCGATATCCAGACCGTCAAGGCCGTCTTCAAGGAGAAACTCCGCACCATCTATCACACCCGCATCAGCTACCCCGAACTGAAGAAGGAATGATTACCTACAGTATTTTCCAAAGAGCCGCCCTACTGACCCTACTGATGGGATTGCTGCCGGCAGCCATGCAGGCACAGAAGGGGAAGTACGAACTGATCTTCAGCGATGAGTTCGACCTGCCTGACGGCTCGGCCCCTGACTCCACAAAATGGAGTCCCTGCCCGCGCGAGGGAGCCACGTGGAGCCGATGGATAAGCGATGCCCACGAGGTGGCCTACATTCAGGACAGGGCCTTGCTCTGCCGAGCCATCCCCAACCCTGACCGACGCAGGGACCGCGCACCCATGCTCACGGGGGCAATGCACTCGAAAGACCGCTTCTCGTTCATGTACGGAAAGGTGGAAATCCGCCTGAAGACCAATCTCCACGCAGGCAACTTCCCTGCTGCATGGATGATGCCCCAGCCGCCTGCCAAATGGTGGCCATACGGAGGCGAGGTCGACATCTTCGAAAGCATCAACACCGAGAACAGGGCCTACCACACCATCCATTCGCACTGGACGTATCATCTGGGGAACCAATCGAACCCCCAGCATGGCTTCAACGAGGAGATGAGCGTCGCCGAATGGCATGTCTACGGACTGGAATGGACGGACAGCCTCTTCATCTGGACGGTGGACGGGAAGGAAACCGGGCGCTATCCGAAGGCAAAGAACGAGGAAGCGCTGGAGAACGGCCAATGGCCCTTCGACCACCCCTTCTACCTGATTCTGAACCAGAGCGTGGGCGACGGCTCGTGGGCAGTAAAGGCCGACACAACCTATACGTACGAGACCTATTTTGATTATGTGCGGGTGTATCAGCGGACAGACTCAGCCTCCCAGATGGAGCGCGGCTCGAAGACTTCGAGGCGGAGGATCTGGAGCTGGTTGCCGTGGAACTGGTAGCCCTCGTCACCATTTCGCTTCACATCGCGCTGGAAGGAGTAGCTGAAGGCGCCGCCGTCGACATACGCCTCCACAATCGCTCGGTCAACGTAGAGGTCAACGTCCATGTCCATGCTAGCAGGCATCAAGGGATTGACGTAGAACTCGCCCTGCAGGCGATTGCCGTTCATATCGTAGTCGAGGAGCTTCTGCCCGCGGTAGCGCAGCGAGATGTCCGTGGCATAGGTGAGGTGAAGGGTGGCCTTGATGCGCAGGCAATCGTTGTCGCGCCAGGGGAGCAGCAGTTCGTTGGCCTCACGGGAGGTGAGGTTTGTCTTATCCAGCACTTTCGTGAAAATCCGCTCGCACTCCGCTGCCGGATAGCTGTAAAGCCGCTTTCCCTGCGGGGTGTCGCGCAGCATCTGTTCCTGCGGCAGCAGCATGCAGCCGTTGAAGGGCATGTCGGGGAACCCAATCCGCCCCCACGCCATCTTCACCACCCTTCCTCCGGGCATCTGGTTGAAGCATTGGGCCGCATAGGCCGAGCCGTTGAGGTTCATCATCTTCGGGCCTGAGGGGGTGAAGGTCTTGCCGTCGAACTGCCCGATCATGTACGTGCCCGAGGCGCCCCACATCACCCACGTATCGCCCAGCCGGAACAGCTCAGGGCATTCCCAGAAACCTGTGATGTGGCTCTGGGGCATCCATGTGCGGAGGTCGGGCGAGGTGTAGATGGTGTGTCCGTCGCGTTCGTTCAGCACCATCACCCAGTGGTCGTCGTAGCGGAAGAGCTTGGGGTCGCGCGTGTCATGGCTCTGCCAGCGTTCGTGCGAATCAACGATGGGATTGCTCGCGTACTTCGTGAATGTCCGCCCACCATCGGCGCTGACGGCCATGCACTGCCGCTGCGCCTCTGGACTGTCCGCAGTATAGAGGACGGTCATCGTGCCGTCGTCCATCATCCACGCCGAGCCGGAGAAGATGGTGCCAAGGGCATCGGGATGAAGGGCATCGGGAAGCTCGTGCCAATGGATGAGATCGTCTGACACCGCATGACCCCAATGCATGTTGCCCCACTCGCGTTCGTAGGGATTGTGCTGGTAGAATAGATGATACTCTCCCCGTCGGCTGTCATAGACCAGACCGTTGGGATCGTTCATCCATCCGCGCCGCGTGGTGAAATGGTACTGTGGCCGATAGGCTTCGCGGTAAAGGCTTTCCTCGCCAGGGAAGGTGTCGGCCTGATAGACGCGCTGCAGGGCTTGTTCGCTGCCGTCGAAGGTGATGACAATGGTTTTTCCGCGCAGTTCGCTGACGTCCTGCATCACCCAATAGTCAGGCTCGCCCTCCGCCAGACGGATATTGAAAGGGCACAGTACTTTGCCTCCCACGCTGATGGTTGCCTGACGGCTTTCGGCACGCTGCGAAATGGGGAAGTTTAGGTAGCGGCGGTTGATTTTCATCTTCACTTCAGCAGCTGAAGCAGAGGCACAAGTGAGTACCCAACAGGCAAGGAACAGGAAGGCGGGGCGGAGTCTCGTTTTCATACGGAGGAATATTTTTGGTTCAGGCTGCGAAAATAGCCGTTTTTTGCGAAAGAAACAACCGTCGGGCGGTTTTTTGTGAGGAAACGTTTGCACATTTCAGATGAAATGTGGAAATTTGCAGCCAAAAACAAATACAGCTATGCAAAGGAAATCGTTCATAGGATTGCGTGGGTTGCTTCTGGCAACTCTTGTCGGGTTTACTTCCACGAGTGTTTGGGCTGAGACGGTGGTTAACGTCGTCCATGCAGGCACACTCTCCTCGCTTCTGAAGGAAACCGATCCTGAGCTCAAGGTGACGGGCTCCATCAACGGCTCCGATGCCAAATACCTCCGCAACTTGGTGGTCGATGGCAAAGTGACGTCGCTCGACCTCTCCGAGGCCCGCATCGTCAGCGGCGGCGTGGCTTATTACGAAAACTACAAGACGGAGAACGACGTCCTTGGCGAGCGGATGTTCGTCGATTGCGAAAAACTCCGCTATGTCGTCCTGCCCCCTTCTGTGACTGCCATCGGCAGCAATGCCTTTGCCCGCTCAGGTTTGAAGAAAATCGATATCCCTAACAGCGTGTCGCGTCTGGGCGGCGATGCCTTCGCCTATTGCGGCTCGCTCGACACGGTAATCATCGGCAGCCGCGTGACCAGGCTCGACCAAGGCGTCTTCTACAGTTCGTCCGTCAAACGTGCCTTTGTCAAGCCCATGACACCCCCCAGCACACCCGCCTACCTCTTCTCTTCAAGTCCTACCATCCGCGTCTATTCCGATGCGCTCGACGACTACAAGGCTTCAAGCTGGAAGGAGTACGGCACCATCGTCGGCAAACTGGAGAACTACTTCCCGCAGGAGGCTGACTCAGCCTCCATCGTCAACAACCTGCGCGAAAAATGGTTCGAGGATGCAGCCTGCACTGAACTGAAAGCCGAGTACCGCAACATGTCCGACGACGAGCTGACCGCCTCGATGACCGAGGACGGAATGCCCTCCTTCATGATTGCTATCGCAATCAAGCTGAAGAACGACGACTGGGCCACCTACGAGAAGGACTTCCGCATCCACAGCTACAACGCCTTCAGCGACGCCACCTATTGGAACGACAAGATGGGCAGCAGCGGAGGCTCGTACATGGGCAACCCCACCGGCATCTACACCAAAGACCTCGACCCACTCTATGTCTTCGTTGATGAGGACGTCGCCGAGGATGCCACCCTCTACATCGCTGGCTGCGTGGGCAACGACCTCGTGACAAAAGCCAAGGCCGGCCAGCGGCTTAAGAAGGGCCTCAACATTGTCGATGGCAGCAAAAACGCTCTTTTTTATATTATTTATACGGCCGACACGCGCTCGATGACCAAGACGCTCAGCGAATGGCCCGACCTGAAAATCCACATCGAGGGCGGCACCGTGAACGGCTACTACGATGTGGCCCGCCACAGCGACACCGACTATCGCAGCCTCCTCACCCGTGCGACCCACGAACTCTTCACCATCAAGGGCGGCGAAGCACTCTTCAACTTCAAGAAGACTACCTACAAGAAGGTCTGGCCGTCATCCATCGACCGCAGCATCTGCTGGTTCGACAGCCTGACCGTCTGGCAGAAGGAGCTGATGGGCTTCTGTGCCTCCGTCGCCTCAGGCCAGCGGGCAGCTTCACCCTACTGCCTCACCGGCGGCGAAGCCATCTTCCCCATCTACTACAACAACCCCAATTTTGCCATCGAGGGTAAGGAGGGTGACGCCGGCTATGCCAATTCTACTCCCTACCGCACCTCGTACAATTCCGTCGACTGCATCCAGAATTCCTTTATGATCCGCTGGGAAATGGACGACTGGTGCGCAGGCCATGAATGTGGCCACAACAACCAGCATTTCATCAATCTGGAGGGTGGTACAGAGGTGTCGAACAACTTGTTTGCCAATGTCGTCCGCTATCTCGACGGTATGGTCACCTCCGTTGGCTCGCCCCTCTCCACCATTGCCGACGAATATGCCCATCGCACCCCATACTTCATCCGCGACGTGAACAGCCAGCTCCGCATGTACTATCAGCTCTATCTCTACTTCCATCAGGCACAGAAGAACACGTCGTTCTATCCCGAGCTGTTCAAAGCCTTCCGCGAAGACCCCATGACGCTGTGGAAGAACTCCAACAACAGCTCCCTGAAATTCGTCCGCAAAGTCTGCGAACTGGCACAGGAAGACCTCACCGACTTCTTCACCCTTTACGGCTTCTTCGAGCCGTTCAACAACCTGAGCATCGAGGACTACGGTGCCCACACGATGACCGTCCGCCAGCGCGACATTGACAAGACGCTCGCCGAGATATCCCAATATCCCAAGAACCGCACCCTCTCCTTCATCGAGGATCGCTCGGACTATGTGCTGACGACCGGTTTCCTCACTACGGCGGGCAAGAAGCGGCGCGACTCGGAGCAGGTGGGACAATGCGGCGATCTGGGACAGTTCACCACGTTCCTTCCCGGCGGCTGTGAACCGTCTAACTACGTCTACCTGCAGGCCGATTCCATCTATGGCATGGAGGGTAAAGGCGGCGTGGGATTCCTTGTCCTCGACAACGAAGAAAAGATATTGAGCGCAGCCAACTCATTGACATTCTGCATTCCCACCAGCCTGGGCGATGACTTCAAAATCTATTCCGTTGATGCCGACGGCACCCTTCACGAGGTTACCTATGCCGGCAGCGGCGCAGAAACGGTCACCCTTGAAACCTCAGGAACGCTGGCCGACTCACTTTCAGCTACCGTCATCAAGGCCACCATCGGAGGCCTCCTCAACGGCACGGACTTCAAGTATCTGCGTCAACTCAACGCCTCAGGCCATCTTGCTGCCATCGACCTCACCGATGCCAAAATCCTGTCCGGCGGCTCAGCCTATTACGAGAGCTACCGCACCTCCCTCAACACGCTGGGCGAAAAAGCCTTCAGCGGTTGCCTGAAGCTCATTGCTTTCCGCCTGCCTGAGAGCATCACCAAGATTGGTTCCAACGCCTTCTCCAATACCGGCCTCAGGGAGGTCGTCATCCCCGATGGAGTGACCTCCGTCGGCGGCGATGCCTTTGCCTACTGCAAGCAGCTGAGTACGGTCACCGTCGGCGCAAAGGTGAAGACCATGTCGCAGGGCGTCTTCTATAGCTCTGCCGTCAAGCATGCCTACGTCAAGCCCACGACGCCTCCAAACGTCAGTTCGTACCTCTTCTCCAGCAAGCCCGTCATCCACGTCTATGCCAGCGCATTGGCAGCTTACAAGGCTTCCGCCTGGGCCGAGTACGGTACGCTGGTTGGCGACCTCGACGACTACCTTGACATTGACGTCATCCCCGTTGACGAGGAGACGAATGCCGAAGCCGATGCTCCCATTTACGACCTGCTCGGACGCAGGGTTCAGGATCTCCAGCCCGCCACCCTCTACATCCGTAACGGCCGAAAGTTCATCATCAGATAACCACGCACCATGATTGACCAGATTCTCGAATACAACAAGTCCTTTGTTGCTCAGAAGAGCTACGAAAAGTATCTCACGGACAAGTACCCCGATAAGAAGCTGGCTGTGCTTTCGTGTATGGATACCCGATTGACGGAGTTGCTTCCAGCAGCCCTCGGCCTGAAGAACGGCGACGCTAAAATCATCAAGAATGCCGGTGGTCTGGTAATTTCGCCCTTCGACTCTGCCATGCGCAGCCTCATCGTCGCCATTTACGAATTAGGGGTGGAGGAAATCATGGTCGTCGCCCACTCCAATTGCGGAGCCTGTCACATGAGCTTCAGCCACTTCCACGAGGAGATGACTCGTCGGGGCGTGACGGATGAGACGCTCGATGTCATCCGCAAGTGCGGCATCGACCTCGATTCGTGGCTGGAGGGCTTCAAGGATACCCCGACTTCCGTACGGAAAACCGTCGAAACCATAAAGACTCATCCCCTCATTCCATGGGACGTCGTGGTGAGAGGATTCATTATTGATTCCGTGACGGGAGCTTTGGAAGAGATTACGGAGTAGCGAGAATTCATCAAAGCTCAGTTTTAGAAGAAGACAGCGCCGGATTTCGGAAAGAAGAAGAAAAAAGGAAGAATGAAGACTGACTTAGGCAGGAGCGAAAAGGCGAAAGCGATAGTGCATTTGGTGATTGTAGCGCTGGTGCTGATAGGATTGGTGGTGTGCGGCGTGCGTGTGTTCAGCGGCAGCGGCAAGGAACGAAGCCGGAAACACGACCGTCACGCATGGAACGACAGCTACAAGGATCATCGCGAAAGAGAGCGGAACTGGCCTTCAGTCTTCGGCGACCTACAGGAGACGCAGTTGCAGGCAGCCATCAAGAACGGCGTGCGCGGCACAGTCACTCGTGAAAACGTTGAAACATTAGGAATGGTGCAAATCGGCACAAACGACCTCTATAAGGTGGACCGTCTGACACACTCCGTGCCATGGGTAGTGCCCAAGATGGCTACGTTACTCGACGATATCGGAAGGGCATTCCAGGACTCGCTCTATCGTCGTGGCTATAACCGCCACCATCGCATCATCGTTACCAGCGTGACGCGCACAGCCGAGGACGTAAAACGTCTGTCCCAACAAAACGTGAACGCCACAGAGAACTCATGCCATTGCTACGGCACCACTATTGATATCACCTACGTCCGTTACGACAAGCCAGAGGAGCATGCCGCCAGCGACGAAAAGCTGCGCAGCCTGCTGATGCAGACGGTCTATGACCTGCGCGAGCAGAAACGTTGCTACGTGAAATTTGAGCGCAAGCAGAGCTGCCTGCACATCACGGTTCGATGACGGGGCGGAAATCGGCGTAGCTGTCGGGATTGCCGACGGCATAGAGGCCGATAACAACACCCGTGAAGCCGCCTGCGACTTCGGTACCGACAAGCGTGCAGCTATGGCTACCGACGGTCTGCCAGGTCTTTCCTTCGTCTTCAGAGAATTGATAGGTATAGACATCGCCATCGGAGGTGATGCGCAAACGGGCATGGTCAGAGCGGATCATGCGCATCTGGGTATCGACCATTGTCTTCAGGCGCGCCTCCAGCTTTACGGAATAGCCCTTACCGAAACGGCAGACGCAGAGGTTTTGGTAGCCATCGTTGATTTGATAGACTGAGAGTCCGGCTTCATCGCGGGCAGCACTCTGCGTGAGGGTGACATCCACTTCAGCCACTATGTTAGCAGCCTCCTGACGGCAGCCGATGAAGGTAGGCTGATTGTTCTCCATAAGTGGGCGTCCGGCATGGAGACGTAACGTGCCATCGTCGAGGAACTCGTATTTAGCAGGGACGGGATTCTGGATGTGCACCCAAGCTGGATGGGTGAAAGGCTGGGTGAAAAGGCGCTGGAGAGGAGCAACGTGAGCGGTATCAACAGGTTCGCCGCCATTCACCACAGGCCAACCGCCCTCGGGCCATTCCACAGGAACGAGAAAGGTCTCGCGCCCGAGGTGATGGTACATGCCGCCGAATTGACGATAGGCAAGGAAGGTCAGCCACCATGAGCCATCAGGAGCCTGGACGAAGTCGCCGTGCCCTGTGCCCTGCACGCTCTTGGTCTGTCCCTTTTGGCAGCAATTGGTGAGGATGGGGTTATCAGGATTGGGCTCGTAAGGGCCTTCGATGCTGCGGCTGCGGGCGATGGTGAGCGAATGGGCAAGCTCAGTACCTCCCTCGGAAATAAGCAGGTAGTAGTAGCCATCCTTTTTATAAAGATGAGGCCCTTCGGGATAGCGTCCGCCTGTGCCGCGCCAGAGGAGGCGGCTGTCGGTAAGCTGACGGCCTGTAGCAGGGTCGATGGTGCAAAGCCAGATGGCATCGTCGGGGTTGCTGACCATATAGCATTTTCCGTCCTCCCAATAGAGCGAGGGGTCGATGCCGCCTTGCTGCAGCCAGCAGGGCTCGCTCCAAGGGCCGTAAGGATTGGTGGCAGAGACGATGAAATTGCCCTTGCCGCCCACGAGGGTGGTAATCATGTAGAAGACGCCGTCGTGATAGCGGAGCGTGGGGGCATAGATGCCTGTCCACGAGGTAGCGCCGTCGAGGGCAAGCTGCGAGGGACGGCTCAGGATGTTGGCTATCTGCTCCCAATGGACGAGGTCTTTGGAATGATAGAGAGGCACGCCTGGGAAGTACTGGAACGATGAATTGACGAGATAATAATCATCGCCCACGCGGCAGATGGAGGGGTCGGGGTGAAAGCCCCCAATGACGGGGCTGGGGATTTCGTCGGCAGACTGAGCAGACAAGAATGAAAAATGAAAAATGAAAAATGAAAAATAAATCAAACTGAACGAATAACGTTTGATGTTTAGCGGGCGTTTCATAGGGGACATACTTTTTTTAGTTCTTGGTTTCTTCGGGTTGGAGGAGTTTCTGCACCTCCTCATCGGTTTTGTAGAGGACGTCGCGGCAGAAGGTGATAAGCTCCTGAGCGCGTTTCAGTTGGGCAGTAAGTTGGTCGATGCCCATTTCGCCTGTTTCGATTTGGTGGACGATGTCGTCAAGCTGACGGATGGCTTCTTCGTAGGTCATATCTTTTTAATTTTCAATTTTCAATCTTCAATCTTCAATCTTTACGATGGAGTGGGCTTCGCCATCGGCAAAGCGGGAGAGGAGAATGTCGCCTTCGCGGAGCTCGGAGGCGTGGCGGACAGCATGGCCATCGGGAGCATAGGTGATGCTGTAGCCACGACGGAGGATGACGTCGGGATTAGCTCCGGCAAGAACTTTCTCAGCAACTTCGAGGCGATGACGCTGCTCGGCCATCAGGGTGCTGACGGCTGTCAGCAAACGCTGGTTGCGAAGGGTGATGGCATTGGTTTCGTTAGCCTTGCGGAGGGCAAAGGCAGCGGGAAGGCGAAGGGTGAGGCCCTGCAGGCGCTGCTTCTCGGCTGTGATTCGCATAGCGACAGTAGCGGCAAGCGAATCGGTAAGGTGCTCGAGCTGGGCGGCAGCCTCAGCCATACGGCTAATAAGGAATTCGGCTGCGGCAGTAGGGGTCTTGACGCTGGTATGGGCGACGGCATCAAGGACCGTCGTATCGCGCTCGTGCCCGATGCCCGTGAGGATGGGCAGGGGGAACTGGGCGCAGTTAGCTGCCAACAAATAGGTGTCGAAGCCGACAAGGTCGCTGGCAGCACCTCCTCCGCGGATGATGACCACCACGTCCCACTTCTCCTCTTCGGCAGCTATGGCATCGAGGGCGCTGATGACCGTCGACTCTACGGCATCACCCTGCATGACAGCGGGAAACAGCCCCAGAGAGAACACGAAGCCGTAGGCATTCGTCGCCAGCTGATGGCAGAAGTCGCCATAGCCCGCAGCCGTTTCCGACGAGATGACAGCCACACGTCGCGGCACGAGGGGCATGGGCAGCTCTTTGTTCAGGTCGATGGTGCCCTCCTGCTCCAATCGCAAA
Organism: Bacteroidales bacterium UBA1189; assembly: GCA_002309805.1. Classification (GTDB taxonomy): domain Bacteria; phylum Bacteroidota; class Bacteroidia; order Bacteroidales; family Bacteroidaceae; genus UBA1189. The sequence goes on from DBYJ01000020.1 coordinate 59,658, forward strand.
AGGATTTCGCGGCGTCGCGCAGCCATATCGCCCAGGGTATAAGTGGGGTCGATGTCCTCGACGATGAAGGAGAGGCCATAAAGTTCGTGGAACTCTACCGTCACCAGCAACTGCACGCTGATGCCGGCAGTAAACGCTTGTCCCGTAGCCTGCTCGAAGTAAGGCTTCAGCATACAGAAGCGCGCCCGCCAAATGGTAGCCCGAGCCTTGGCCACCATGCCTGAGCCCGAGGGATGCTTCTGCACAAGCTCGATGTAGCAATGCCCTGCGGCATTGACATTTACCGAGCTCATTTCGGCCCGCACCCAATACTCGTCCGGCAGCCCTTCCGCGATGGCTTCGTGCACGCGCTCATTCAGTTCAAACAGGGTCAGAGTTTCCATTCCTGAGGAATTAAACTTTGCAAAGATAGTGCAAGGCGAGCGAAAGACCAAATTTATTTGGGTCTTTCCGAGCTGCAGCCTATCTAAAAGCCTCGAAGAGGATTAAAGGTAGTGCAAGGCGAGCGAAAAAGCAAGAATAACAAAGTTTATTTGCTTGCTCTGGCAATTTATTTGCCTGCTCTGGCGGCGTAGTTGCCTATTCTATTTTTCCATTCGCCTGCTCTGTCTATAAACACGGGCCCTGTTTATATAAACACGGGCAGCGTTTATAAAAATCATTATACGCCAGAAGAAAATCCTTCCAAGAATTTTGAAAAATATCTACATATCTACACAAACTGACCTAATCCGCAGATTTATTTCATATTATGCCGTGTAGATAGCCAAAATATCTACACAAATCTACACTATCTACACAGCGCCCACTCTGAATCTTTCTCTATCCGAGAATTATTTCATAGAGGAATTTACTGATAACATCCCGACTTTTGCCTCAAATCATAAAATCCCTCTTTTTCTCACAAATCAACATGCAATATATCATTCAATAAAAACAATCTCCATACAAGTACATGAAAAAGATGGGGGAAACTGTTATGAAAAAAGCCGTTTTTGTAGCTTTGCAATCGAAGGGCAAAAGCACCATTAGAGCCGTTCCTTTTTTCCCCGTTTTTTTGCGAATATCATATTTTCTTTTTACCTTTGCACACAGAAAAAACGCAAAGAAATAGTATGACAGGAAAAGCGGTGCCCACAGAGTTGGGGACAGAGAAGATTAGCAAGCTGCTGGCGAAATATGCCATTCCGTCCATCGTGGCGATGATAGCATCGTCTATCTACAACATTGTGGATAGCGCCTATATCGGGCATGGCATTGGGCCGATGGCCCTGAGCGGACTGGCGCCGACGTTTCCGCTGATGAACATTTCGGCAGCCTTCGGCGCGATGGTGGGCGTGGGAGCCTCGACGATGATTAGCGTGCGCCTGGGGCAGAAGGACTATCGCAGCGCCCAGCAGATTCTGGGTAACGCCTTCTCGTTGAACATCATTGTGGGTGTGGTGCTGGCGGTAGTGACGCTTTCGTTCCTCGACCCCATCCTGCTCTTCTTCGGCGCATCGGAGAATACGCTCTCCTATGCCCGCGAATATATGGTGTGGATTCTGCTGGGCAACGTCTTCACCCATCTCTACTTCGGCTTCAACGCCATCCTGCGCAGCGCCGGACATCCTGACAAGGCCATGAAGGCCACCATCCTCACCGTCGGCCTCAACTGCGTGCTGGACCCCATCTTCATCTTCCCCTGGGGACTGAACCTGGGCATCAAGGGTGCCGCCATTGCCACCATCCTGAGCCAATGCGTGTCGCTCACGTGGCAAATGCGCATCCTCACGAATAAGAACGAACTGCTCCACCTCCATCGGGGCATCTACCGCCTGAAGGGACGTATTGTCCGCGAGATTCTTTCCATCGGCATCTCGCCCTGCCTGATGAATCTGGCTGCCTGCACGGTGGTTATCTTCATGAACCGCTCGCTGCTCTCGTATGGCGACGACTACGCCGTGGGAGCCTACAGCGTCATCCACAAGGTGACGTTCGTCTTCGTCACCCTCGTCATGGGACTCAATCAGGGCATGCAGCCCATCGCCGGCTACAACTATGGCGCCGAGCGCTACGACCGTGTGATGAAGGTGCTGAAGATTACCATCCTCTGGGCTACGGCGGCGATGACGCTGGGGTTCATCGTCTGCGAATTCCTGCCCCGCTATGCGGCGCTTATCTTCACTACCGACGAGCTGCTGCTGACGGAAATCGTGCGCGGCATGCGCATCAACGCCTACATCTTCCCCCTCATCGGCTCGCAGATGGTTATCGGCAACTTCTTCCAGGCTATCGCCAAGCCTTGGAAGGCCATCTTCCTCTCCCTCTCGCGGCAGTTCCTGTTCCTCATCCCCTTCCTGCTGTGGTTCCCCACGTTCTGGAAGCCCGCCCTCGACGGCGTGTGGTACAGTATGCCCGCTTCCGACCTTGTCTCGTGCATCACGGGCTTCATCCTGCTGGCTGTGCAGATGAAGAAATTCAAGAAAATGCTCCCCCAATAATTTACGATTTGACGATTTACAATTTACAATTTATTTTTCAATTGGATTATTTAATAATTTACACTTCGCGCAGCCTTTAAAATAAGAAACTAAATTGCAAATCGTAAATAAATCAAATCGTTAAATCAATAGTCAATTGTAAATTGTAAAATAGTAAATAAAATCGCCATGATTATCACCATCAGTCGTCAATTGGGCAGCGGAGGACGTTCCTCCAGCCGACTTATAGCCGAGCACTACGGCATCAACGTCTATGACAAGAAGCTCATTGAGCTTGCTGCCGAGCAGAGCGGACTCCATCGCCAGTTCTTCGAGCAGGCCGACGAGAGCCGGAAGTTCTCGTTCCGCTCGTTCCTCTTCGGCAGTCGCGCGGCTACGGGCCATGGCATAGGAGAGAACTCTGCCAACAACCCCCTCTCGGGCGACGCGCTTTTCAAAGTGCAGAGCGACGTCATCCGCGATATTGCCCAGCGCGAACCCTCGTGCATCATCCTGGGCCGTTGTGCCGACTATATCCTCCGCGATGTCCCCAGCCACGTCAGCATCTTCATCACAGCCGACCTTGACGACCGTGTGCGGCGCTATGCTGCGCACGACGGCATCTCCGACGCTGAAGCCTTGACGCTCATAGAGAAGGGCGATGCCCGTCGCGCCTCCTATTACAACTACTACACCCAGCGCAAATGGGGCGAAGCTGCCAACTACGACCTTTGCATCAACAGCAGCCGCCTGGACATCGAGGGCACAGCTGAACAGATTATCCGCTTCGTCGATGAATTCCGCCCTTCAGGGAAATGACGCGCATAGGACTACTCTCTGACACGCATGCCTGGTGGGACGACCGTTACGCCCACTACTTCAGCGAATGCGACGAGGTTTGGCACGCCGGCGACATCGGCTCGGCTGAGCTGGCAGACCGTTTCGAGCAGCTGCCCGTCACCTTCCGCGCCGTCTATGGCAACATCGACGGCTACGACATCCGCCTCCGCTATCCAGAGGTGCTCCGCTTCACGGTGGAGGGCGTCGACGTGCTGATGAAGCACATAGGCGGCTATCCAGGCAAGTACGACTCCTCCGTCCGCAGCCTGCTCTTTGAAAATCCCCCTCGCCTTTTCGTCTGCGGGCACAGCCATATCATGAAGGTGAAATACGACAAAACGCTCGGCCTTCTCCACATCAATCCAGGCGCCGCAGGCGTCTACGGCATCCAAGCCGTCCGCACCCTCGTCCGCTTCACCCTCGCTGATGCCGACATCCGCGACCTTGAAGTCATCGAACTGCACTAACCCCGCAACACAAGGGAATCATTTAAAACGCCAATTGGAATATCATTCTCCGACAGCTGGAGTTTCATTCTCCTACAATTGGAGTTTTTATCTCCGCCAATTGGAGTTTTAAAAAAGAACAGGGCTTGGGGCGATTTTCCGAGGGGGAAAACAAATTCTGACAAGGCACAGTTATTTCAAGGTTTTTTTGTTCGGGTGCAGAAGTTTGTGTATATTTGCACCCACAAAAAGAACAAATCCCAAGAATATGAAAAAAACGTTTATGACCATTGCCATTAGTGCGGCTATGATGATGCCGTTCAGCGCCTGCCAAGAGGCGCAGCGTGAGAACCCGTTGCTCGTGGAGAGCCAGCAGCCCTTCGGCACACCCGACTTCAGCAAGATACAGCCGACGGACTACCTGCCGGCCTTCGAGGCTGCCATACAGCAGAAACGCGACAATATCCAGAAGATTGTCGACAACAAGAAACCTGCCACCTTCGCCAACACCATCCTGCCCTACGAGGAGAGCGGGCGGCTGCTTGACCGCGTGAGCCGCGTCTTCTTCGCCCTGACGGAGGCCGACAAGACGCCCGAAATCGGGGAGACGGAGAAGAAGGTGATGCCCATGCTGACGGAGCTGGAGAACGAAATCTCATTCAACAAACAGCTCTTCGCGCGCATACGCCAGGTGTATGACAAGGAATACCCCACGCTCCAGGGCGAGGACAAGAAGCTGCTGGAGGAGATATACAAGGAGTTCGTGCGCAAGGGAGCCCTGCTGCCTGAGGAGAAAATGGAGCGCATGAAGGCCATCAACCTGCGCATCACAGACTTGCAGCAGCAATGGGGCGACCTGCTGCAGGCTGCCACCAACGAGGCCGTCGTGTGGGTAAAGAACAAGGAAGAGCTGAAAGGGTTCAGCGAGGCCGACATCGCCCAATGCGCCAAGGACGCAGAGAGCCGCGGAGGCAAGGCACCCTACGCCATCGTCATCGTCAACACCACCCAGCAGGCGCCCCTCGTCAGCCTCGACAACCGCGACTTGCGCCGCAGGGTCTACGAGGCTTCAATCTATCGCGCCGACGGAACGAACAAGTACAACACCTATCCCCTCGTCGTAGAGATCGCCTCGCTGCGTGCCGAGCAGGCCGAGATAATGGGCTACCCCAACTACGCCTCCTACTCGCTGGAAAAGACGATGGCCAAGACGCCAGAGAACGTCTATGCCTTCCTGAACAGCCTCATCGCCCAGTATGTGCCCAAGGCCGACGCCGAGACGAAGGCCATCGAAGAGTATGCCCGCAAGACCGAAGGCAAGAACTTCCAGCTGCAGCCCTACGACCGCTTCTACTACTCAGCAAAGATGAAGAAGGAGCTGCTGAACGTTTCCGACGACGAGGTGAAGCCCTACTTCAACGTGGATAGCGTGCTGGTGAACGGCGTCTTCTATGCCGCCCATCGCGCCTACGGCCTCACCTTCAAGCAACGTACCGACATCCCCCTCTACCACCCCGACATGAAGGCCTTCGAGGTCATCGACAAGGATGGAAAGACGAAAGCGCTATTCTACTGCGACTACTTCCGCCGCCCGACGAAGCGAGGCGGAGCGTGGATGGACGGCTTCGCCAAGCAGAGCCGCCAATGGAACCAGATTCCTATTGTCTTCAACGTCTGCAACAACGCCAAGGCGCCCGAAGGGAAGCCCTCGCTGCTAACGTGGGACGAGGTGACGACGATGTTCCACGAGTTCGGGCATGCCCTGCATGGCATCCTCTCCGACTGCCAGTACAATCGCCTGAGCGGCACCAGCGTCGCACGCGACTTCGTGGAGCTCCCCTCGCAATTCAACGAGTCATTCGCCACCATCCCAGAGGTTTTCGACCATTTTGCCCGCCATTGCGAAACGGGTGAGCCCATGCCTGCCGACCTGAAGGAGCGTATGCTGAGGAGCATCAACTTCCAGACAGCCTATGCCCTTGGTGAGAACCTCGCTGCCACCTGCCTCGACCTGGCATGGCACATGCTGCCCTCAGGCAAAGTGCCTTCGCTCGAGCAGGCAGCTGCCTTCGAAACAGAGGCATTGCGACAGGTGGGACTGCTCAATCCGCAGATTCCTCCACGCTACCGCACCACCTACTTCAACCACGTGTGGGGCGGAGGTTATGCCGCTGGCTACTACAGCTATCTCTGGACGGAAGTGCTGGCTGTCAACGTGGCAGATGTGTTTGCCCAGCGTGGCGCCCTTAACCCCAAGACGGGGCAGGACTTCCGCGACAAAGTCCTGAGCCGAGGCAATACGGGCGACCTCATGCAGATGTTTACAGACTTTACCGGCATGGCTCAGCCCGATGCTTCCAGCCTGCTGAAGGCCAGAGGGCTTTAACGGCTTGAGGAATGAAAAATGAAAAATAAGGAATAGAAATTAAACTTTTTCCGACGGGGCGCGTCATAAATGCGTATGACATTTTTATTCACCCATTAAAAACAACCGCTAAAATGAAAAAGATTCTTTTTGCAATCATGGCTTTAGCCATCAGCACATGTGCCTTTGCACAGCCGCAGCAGCGCGGACAGCGCCAGTTCAACCCCGAAGACATGGCAAAGCGCCAGGTCGAGCGTATCAAGACTGCCTGCCAGACCAACGAGAAGCAGGACAAGGCTCTCCTCGACTACTTCCTCCGCGAGTCAAAGCGTCAGCAGGAGCAATGGGCTAAGATGCAGCAGGGCGAGCGTCCGCAGGGCAGCCGCGAGGACTTCCGCGCCGAAATGGAGAAGCGCCAGAAGGCTCAGAACGACACCATCAAAGGCATCCTCACCAAGGACCAGTTTGCCAAGTATGAGAAGATGCAGCAGGAGATGCGCAACCGCGGCCCGCGTGGCGGCCAAGGTGGTCAGGGCGGTCCCCGTGGCGATAGGCCGCAGAGAAACAACTAAGGCCTGACAGCCTGAGAAAAGAAGGGCGGTACAGCATGAAAGCTGTACCGCCCTTGCTTTCGCTCAAAAAGAGATTACTCCAGCGAGCGGCAGAGGGCGCGATTGGCGGCTGCGACCTTGGCGACGTCGACCTTCGTGACCTTGCGGTCGTAGGTGAGGAGGCCGTTAATCTCTATTTCGCAGTCGGACGTCTGCGTATAAACGCCAGCAGAGTAGCCTTGGCGGACAAGGTCGAGCAGCATACCTGCGTACTTGACGTATTCTGCCGTCACCTCGTCGGAGGTCTTGAACTGCACATAGCCCCAGTTGCGGTCGGGCACCCAGAGATGGCCTTCGAGGGCGAGACCGATGCCGCCGTACTCACCCAAGACGTTGACGCGCGTGGGGTCGAAGAGAATCATTCTGGGCTCGGGATAGTTGTGCATGTCGAGGATATCGCCACAGGGATAATGGTTGCCACCGCTGGCGGGGTTGACAAGGCGCGTGGGGTCGTAGTTCTTTGTCCAGGCCACGATTTCAGGCGTTTTGAACTGCCCCCAAGCCTCGTTGAAGGGCACCCATGTACCTACGCAAGGATAGCTGTAAAGGTAGTCTATGATTTCCTTCCACTCCTTGCGGTAATTGGCTTCAGACGTAGCGGTACGGTTGAACTCCGTGCCATTGAACCAATTGTGGTTCTGCCAACGGGGATTGCCTTCGCCGCCGCTGGGCATATCCTGCCAGACGATGATGCCCTGCTGGTCGCAATGGGTGTACCAGCGAGCAGGCTCCACCTTCACGTGCTTGCGAATCATATTGAAACCCATCTCCTTCAGTTTGATGACGTCATAGAGCAGCGCTTCGTCCGTGGGAGCGGTATAGAGGCCGTCGGGCCACCAGCCTTGGTCAAGCGGACCCATCTGGAAGAGCGGCTTGTTGTTGAGCATCATGCGCATATAGCCAGAGGCATCGCGTCCTGTGGAGTACTTGCGCATGGCGGCATAGCTGTCGATGCGGTCTACCACCTTGCCCACGCTGCTTAGTTCAACTTTCAGGGTGTAGAGGAACGGGTCATCAGGGCTCCAGAGATGGGCATCGGCAGGCATGTTGACCACGAGGGGCTCGCCGTTGATGCTCTTGGCAGAGGCAATGAGTTTTTTGCCGTCATAGACGTTGACCACGGCCTTGTCGGCATAGGCAGCACAACTGAGGCTGGGGGCGACGGTAAGGGTGTGGCGGTCGATGTCAGGCGTGATGCGGAGGTCGGTGATGTAGTGCTCGTTCACAGGCTCAAGCCAAACGGTCTGCCAAATACCGCTGACAGAGGTGTACCAGATGCCTTCGGGGCGATGCACCTGCTTGCCACGAGGCTGGTAGCTGCTGTTCGTGGGGTCCCAGACCTTCACCTCGAGGGTGTGAGTCTTTGTGCCTTCGAGGGCAGCGGTAATGTCAAACGTGAAGGGAGTATAGCCTCCTGTATGGCTGCCTACGCGAGTGCCATCGACCCAGATGTCGGCCTTCCAGTCAACGGCGCCGAAGTGGAGCAGCACACGCTTGCCCTTCCAGCCTGAAGGAACGGTGAATGTACGGCTGTACCAGAGCTCCTCCTTTTCCGTCAAAGCGCGACCCACGCCCGAGAGTGACGATTCAATGGCAAACGGCACAAGGATTTGTCCGTCGAATGTGGTAGGCTTCAAAGCGCCAAGCTCCGTGACGGCATAGTCCCAAAGGCCGTTGAGGTTCAGCCAGTCGGCTCGCTCCATGATGGGGCGAGGATATTCAGGCAGGACGTTCTTAGGGCTAACTTCGTCAGCCCACGGCGTACGGATTCTGTCGCCAGCAGGCGACCACTCAGCAAATGCGGACATGGCAATAAGCGCCAATGCCCCAAGCAGCAGGGAAAATCTTTTCATGATGATATTATTTTAAAAGGTGAAATTGTCCGATATTTTTTTCTCGCAGCAAAGATAGTAAAAGTTTTTGTTTTCATTCTCCGTTTTCAGAAAAAAGTGTACTTTTGCAGTCGCATGATAGACGATGCCACCAAAAACCGCATATTGGATACGGCCCAGATTCTTGAAGTCGTGTCGGATTTCGTCACCCTGCGCCGCAGGGGGGCGAACTACATCGGCCTCTGTCCGTTCCACAACGAGCGTACACCTTCGTTCAACGTCAATCCGGCGCGTGGCATCTTCAAATGTTTTGGCTGTGGCAAGAGCGGCGATGCTGCCCGTTTCCTGATGGAGCACGAGCAGATGACCTTCCCTGAGGCGCTGCGCTGGCTGGCTCATAAATACGGCATTCCCATCGAGGAACGCGAGCTGACGGCTGAGGAACGACAGCAGCAGAGCCGTCGCGAGAGCCTCGGCATCATCAACGAGCAGGCCTGCAAATGGTTTGAGCGCCAGCTTTGGGAGACTGACGGCGGAAAGGCTGTTGGTCTGGCGTACTTCCGCTCGCGTGGCTTCCGCGATGACATCATCCACAAATTCCAGCTTGGCTATTGCCCTGAAGGGCAGGACACCATGGTGAAGGATGCCCTCAGCAAGGGCTACCAAAAGGAACTGCTAGTGGAGGCAGGTGTGGCCTATGCCTACGAAGACGGACGCCTGCGCGACCGCTTCCATGGCCGTGTGATATTCCCCATCCACAGCCTATCGGGCAAAGTCATCGCCTTCAGCGGACGCATCATGAAGTCGGACGCCAAGGTGGCCAAGTATGTCAATTCGCCTGAGTCGCCCGTCTATACGAAAAGCAACGAACTCTATGGCATCTGGCTGGCCAAGAGCACCATCGTCAAGCAGGACAAGTGCTTCCTCGTAGAGGGCAATACCGATGTGGTATCCATGCATCAGACGGGCATTGAGAATGTTGTCGCCTCGTGCGGCACGTCGCTCACGACAGGACAAATCAGGAAGATACACCGCTTCACGTCGAACATCACCGTCCTCTACGACGGCGACAGCGCGGGCATACACGCCTCGCTACGCGGCATCGACATGTTGCTTGAAGAGGGGATGAACGTCAAGGTAGTACTCCTGCCAAATGGTGAGGATCCTGACAGCTTTGCCCGTGCCCATTCGGCTGACGAATTCCGCCAGTATATCGATGCGCAGGAAGTCGATTTCATCCGCTTCAAGACCAATCTGCTGCTGGCTGAGGTGGGCGATGACCCCTTCAAGCGAGCTGGCCTCATCAAGGACATTGTGACCAGTATCTCCAAGATTCCTGAGCAGATTGTCCGCTCGACGTACATCACGGCTTGCAGTCAGATGTTGCGGACGGACGAGCGAATCATTATCTCAGAGGTGGACAAGCTGCGCAAGGAGGCAAAGGAAAAAGCCAAAAAAGATGCCGCCAATGCTGAAGCACGTGCGACGGCGACGCCAGAGCAGACAGACGATACACAGCAACCAGAGGAGGAAATGGTTAGCCAAGAAAGCCCCAGCGGACGAGCGATCCAGCCCGTTCAGGCCACTCCTGCCTATCCGACAATGGATCCTTCCTTGGCGGTCAAATCTCTCACCAGTACTGCGGATCCTTTGCAGCAAAAGGAACTTCTGCTGATGCAGCAGCTGGTGCGGCATGGAGAGGAAACCATCTGCTACGATGCCGACGAAGACGGAAATGAAATACCTGTTAGCGTGGCAGAATTCATCTTGGGTGATATGGCGTATGACGGACTGCAGTTCTCTGACACCCTGTTACTACAAATGGCTGAGGAATTGCTGCAGCACCGTGCCGACCCTGGCTTTTCAGCCTCACGTTATTTCCTCCGCCACAACGATAGCCGCATCAGCTCGCTGGCTACAGAACTGATTGGCGAGCGTTATGAACTGAGTCGCATCTTCCAAGGCAGCACCTCCATACAGGAGGTAGTGCCCCACCTTCTCAACGACTATAAGATGGCCATCGTGGAGCGCGAGCTCAAGGAGACGCTCGCCCGTCTGAAAGACCCTGCCATCGCGGGCAGTCCTGAACAGAGCCGTCAGGTGATGGAGGAATACAACGAACTTCTTGAAGCCCGTAAGAATCTCGCCAAGCAACTTGGCGAGAGGGTTACAGGCGTCTGAAAGTTAGTACGTCCACTGGTGGAAATAGTCGAAGTCAGCATGTCCGCCAAGGGCTGCCGTTGAGTAGCAGTATAGGGCGGAACGATACCCCGTAAAAAGATCGAGCGTAAAGCGCATGGCCAAACTGGTCGTGGGCATCGTCCAGTCGGTGCCGTTGAACGAGTAGGCCAGCCAGGCATGGTCGGCATCCTGGGGACTGTCGCCATTGGGCGTATTGTCAATCTGCGGGGTGAAGACATAACGCACGCGCAGCCACACCTCGTTGCCGGGCATGGGCACACGGGTGAGCGTATCCAGCCTTTCAGGCATGCCGCGGAAGCCAGGACGACGTAGGATGGCGGTCACAAAGCGCTTGCCGCTGTCGTCGACCTCCACGCCAATGGTGCCATAGTTGCTCTGGAAGGCGCACAAGCCGGCACGGTCGCCAGGCTGCAGACCCGTAGCATCGAGGTGCACTTCAGCAATACAGCGCGGGCCGACTGTGCGCTGGGTAAGTGTGCCTTGCGCAGCCATCAGATTGTCCGTGACGGTAGTGGAGCGCAGCCGCAGCCAGCCCTCGCGCTCTGTCAGCGACCACATCCCCTCAATGGGCAGGTGGTTCCATTGCCAGACAGGCGAAAGGAACGCCTTGCCGTCGGTCAGCAGGGGCTGAGGTGTAGCAAACTTGTTGGCAGGCTTGGGGTCGAATTCATCGGAGTCCCAGACGAAGTTGCCGGCTAAGTCCTCGCGCAGCGCGGCAGTAAAGTTTTCCAACGGCACACCTCCATCGCCCATGACAGGCCAGTCGTTCACCCAGTTCACGGGCTGCAGAGTGGGTATGCGTCCTACGGCGCCGTGATCCTGGAACATGATGGCCCACCAGTCGCCGTTGGGCGTATCGACGATGGCACCCTGAGCTACGCCGTCGCCACGTCCGCCAATGGGACCTTGCAGAACAACCTTGCTCTCATACGGGCCCAGCAGTTCCTTGCTGCGCCAGCAGGTTTCGGTGCGCGGACGGCCGCTCGGCCAGTCGATTTCGAGGACGTAATAATAGTCGCCGATGTGGTAGAAGTGAGCGCCTTCGGCCCTCAGTCCCCAACCTTCGCGCGGCGACTCGATGAGTAGCTGGTCAACGCCGCCCTCCTTAATGGCGCTAAGGTCAGGTTCCAATTCGGTGATGCGCAGGTCGCCATTACCCCAGACGACGTAAGCATGGCCATCGTCGAAGAGCAAGCCTGCATCGTGGAAGGCACGATTATAAACGGCGTGACGCTTCCAAGGGCCTTTCTGGATGTCCTGTGTCGTATAGACAAACGTCTTGCGCTGGTCATTGGCGATAAACAGGGCATAGAATGTGCCGTTATTCTCGCGCAACGTCGTGGCCCACTGACCCTTGCCGTAAGCATTACGGCCGTTACGGAGGTTATAGGTGTCGTCGTCGGCCAGGACGTCGTAGATGTAGTTGACGATGCGCCAATGGACGAGGTCGCGCGAGTGCATGATGGGCGCACCTGGGCAGAAATACATGGTCGTGCTCACCATGTAGTAGTCCTTACCCACGCGGATGACGTCGTTGTCGGGGATGTCGGTGTAGGTGAGGGGGTTGCTGACTTCCTGCGAGGCAGGGGGAGCAACAGAACACGCAGCCAGCAGGACGCAGCACAGCGCCATAGCAAGCAGCGGGAAGGAGCTCATTTGTTTGCAATTAGTTCTCATAGGAAAAGGATTTTGTTATGACGATACAAAGGTATGAAGAGTTTAGCTATTCTCCAAATCCCAACCCGTCTTTTTTTACAAAAAAGGCACCTAACACTCTCTTTCAAGATAAGAATAGTTCGTTCCAAGGGGTATCGGTGGTGCCGGTAGTCAGATGCACACGAAAGACAACCAACACAGAGCCTACCGACGCCCCAACGAGTGGCTTTTCAGGTTGGAAAACGCGTTGGGTAACGTTGCTCAACGCGTTGAGTAACGTGGCTCAACGCGTTGGGCAAATAAAAACTCCTTTTGTCACGCTGCCAGCCTGCTGCGCTGAGCGGTGTGATTTTAAAAGCACCTTTTTTAAGGTGTCTTTTTTACGTTTGGATTTGGACAGATGAAAAAGAATGTATATATTTGCCGCATGAAAAACCTAATGTTAAAACTCCATTACTTGCTGCTGTCGGCTGTCGGCATTCTGCTGACTGCAGCAGGCTGCACCTCTCCTGCCAAGGACGGACAGGCGTGGGTCACCACGTGGGCTACCGCCGTGCAGCTGGCCGAACCGTACAACCTGCCCCCTGCTCCTGGGCTTGAGGGGAATACGCTGCGCCAGATTGTGCAGGTCTCCATCGGCGGCGATGTTGTCAGACTGCGGCTGTCGAACGAACACGGCACGTCCGATGCCGAAATTACCAGCGTGGAGCTGGCCTGTGCCTCCAGCGCAGGCGACACGTACCTGCAGGACGAGCGCACCGTCCGCCGCGTCACTTTCGGCGGCAGCGAAAACCTTGTTATCAAGGCGGGTGAAAGGGCCACGTCCGACCCCATCAGGTTCCCCCTGAATCCTCGCCAGAACGTTGCCATCACCCTGCGCTTCGGACAGATTTCCTCCACAATCGTCACCGCCCACCCGGGCTCGCGCACGACTTCCTATCTGCTACCTTCCACAGAGACGGATTGGGCGAAGGCTGTGCCGACCAACCATTGGTTCGTCATCAACGCCCTCGACGTCAAGCGCAGCAGCGCCGAGCAATGCGCTGTGGCGGTACTGGGTAACAGCATCACCGACGGGCGCGGCAGCACCACCAACCAGCAGGACCGCTGGACGGACAACCTCTCGCGCCGCTTGCTGGCCGACCCCAAGACTGACGGCGTGGCCGTGCTGAACTTCGGCTTGGGCGGCAACTGTGTTGTCCGCGAGGGCGGCCTCGGCCCCACCGCCAGCACGCGCTACCGTCGCGATCTGCTGGGGCAGCAGGGCGTGCGCTACATCATCCTCTTCGAAGGCGTGAACGACCTGGGCACGTGCAACGAAGGTGACGGCATCGCCACAGCCGACAGCATCATCGGCGTCTTCGAACAAATCATCAGCGAGGCCCACGCGCAGGATATCCGCGTCTATGGCGCTACCGTCACCCCCTTCAAAGGACATTACTACTACACCCCCGACCGCGAGCTGGGTCGCCAGCACCTCAACGCCTGGGTACGCACGTCGCATGGCCTTGACGGCTTTATCGACTTCGACAGGGTTGTGCGCAGCACAGCTGACAGCATCCGCCTCGACGAGCGTTTTCTCTTTGAAAACGACTACCTCCACCCCAATGCCGAGGGCTACCGCGTGATGGCCGACGCCATCGACATTTCCACTCTATTTTACTAATAAGGAGAAAAAACGCCAAAAAACAGAAAAAAAAATTTGGAACTTCCAACACGAGGCTTTATCTTTGCAACGAAAGCAACCCTATCAAACGTGAAAAACAACTGAAATTATTTTACTAATTGTTTAACTTAAAAAAACTTACATCATGAGAAAATCAAGATTAAGTGCATTCTTGCTGGGAGCTGCCTTGCTGTTTCCCTGTTTGAATGTAAGTGCTCAGTACGTTGACCCTGAAACAGGCGTCGCGTACACCGCCATCGACGGCACCAAGGCCGGCAACGAAGGCTTTGCCGATGCCAGCGACGGTAAGACGGACACTAAGTACGGCACGCGCGACATGCCCAACTTCGTGACCATCGAAGCGTCAGATCCGGTGTTCCTGACCGGTTACACCATCATCACGGCCAACGACAACGCGTCGTACACCGGCCGTAACCCCTTGGACTGGACGCTCGAAGGCTCCAACAACAAGGAAAACTGGGACACCCTTCAGGTCGTCACAAACGACAAGGTGCTGGAAGACGTCAACTTCACCCCGTTCGACTTCCAGCTGGAGGCTCCCTCGAAGACGTACAAGTACTTCCGCTTCACGGTTCACGCCACGAAGGAAGAAGGTGCCTACATGCAGTACAGCGAACTCCACCTCTGGGGCAAGCCCTACTACACCATCAACAACGCCGACGACCTTCAGGTCTTTGCCCAGAGGGTGAACGACGGCGATGAAATCCTCGGCGGTCTGCTGACGGCTGACATCGACCTCGCAGGCGTGGAATGGATTCCCGTCGGCAACGGCGACCACAAGTATGCCGGCCACTTCAACGGACAGTTCCACCGCATCAAGAACATGACCACCCGCGACGTGAAGGAGCAGGGCCTCTTCGGTGTGGCCGCTGCTGCTAACATCGAGAACGTCATCATTGACAAGTCGTGCGTGCTGAAGACCTCCTCGTCGTGCTCCGCTGCCCTCATCGGCTGCGTCAACGGCTCAGGCACCCTCACCATCACGGGCTGCCGGAACGAGGCTGACGTCGAGGGCGGTGCTGCCAACAACAGCGCTTTCGTCGGCTGCAACTTCTCAAGCGGCGCCCTCAAGGTCATCATCAAGAACTGCGTCAACACCGGTAACGTCAGCGGCGGCTGGGAGAACGGTATCTTCTCCGGTTGGTTCGCCAGCGCCGGCAAGGTCATCAGCAGCTACAACACCGGTAAGCTCACCAACGGCGACGGCAACAACAGCCTCGGCCGCGGCATCGGCGATGGCGACTATACCGCCAGCTTCGACCTCAATGAGGAGAATTTCAAAAAGGCTGTCAACACCCTCGAAGGCTTCACCAACGAGTGGTTCGCCACGGGTGCCCTGACCTACGCCCTCAACGGCGACCAGAAGGAAATCAACTGGTACCAGACGCTGGGCGAAGACGCCGAGCCTACCCTCGATGCCACCCACGCTGTGGTCTATGTGGTCGGTGAGTTCGAGTGCGACGGTGTCACCGCCAAGGGCGACATCAGCTACAGCAACACCGACGGCAAGAAGGTCGATCCCCACACCTTCGTCAACGGTATCTGCACCAAGTGCGGCGCCGCCGACGAGACCTACTGCGACCTTGTTGATGGCTACTACGAGGTGGGCAACGCCAACCAGCTGCAGTGGATTTCTGCCCTGGTGAACGGCGGACGCAACGACGTCAACGTGAAGCTCATCAGCGACATCGACATGAAGGACGTAGCCTGGACGCCCATCGGCACCTCCTCCTATTTCTATGAGGGCACGTTCGACGGCCAGCTCCATCGCATCAAGAACCTCGTCATCAACAACACGGAGACGACTGAGACCGGTCTCTTCAAGGTCCTCGGCCCCGCTGTGGTGCGCAACCTCATCATCGACAGCAGCTGCTCGTTCAAGAGCGACAGGAAGAGTGCTGCTTTAGCAGGCTACTGCAACGGCGAAGGCGAACTGCTCATTGAGAACTGCGGTAACGAAGCCAACGTCGAAGGCGTCACTGCCACCAACGGTAACAACTCGGCATTTGTCGGTTGTAACTACTCCAGTGGAGCCCTCAAGGTTACCATTAAGAACTGCTACAACACAGGTAATGTCAGTGGTGGTAACGAGAATGGTATCTTCTCCGGCTGGTTCGCCAGCAACGGTAAAGTCATCAGTAGTTGGAACACGGGTAAACTGGATAACGGCGACGGCAACCAGAGCCTCGGCCGCGGTATCGGCGACGGCGACTACACCAACACCTTCGACCTCAACGAGGAGAACATGAAGAAGGATGCCTACACGCTGGCCGACTTCACCTCTGAGTGGTTTGGCAATGGTGCCCTCACCTACTACCTCAACCGCGACCTCGGCACCGATGCCTGGTACCAGAACATCGGCGAGGATGCATATCCTACTTTTGACCCGACCCACAAGAAGGTCTACGCCATCGGCGAGCTCACCTGCAACGGCATTCCCAAGCCTGGCACCAAGTACAGCAACACCGAGGGTGAGCTGAAACGCGACAACCACGAGTTCGAAAACGGTATCTGTATCCACTGCGGCGCCGGCATGGACGACTTCTGCCCGCTGGTTGACGACTACTATGTCATCAGCACGGGCGAACAACTTGCTTGGTTCGCTGGCAAGGTCAACGGCGGCGAAGGTAAGATCAACGCCAAGCTGACTGCCGACATCGACATGAGCGGCATCACTACGTTCGTGCCCATCGGCAATGCCGACTGCAAGTTCCAAGGCAAGTTCGACGGTCAGGAGCATCGTATCCTCAACCTCGTCGTTGACCTGCCCGAGCAAGAGTACGTTGGTATCTTCGGTATCTTCGGCGACGGTGCCGACATCCGCAACCTCATTGTCGACAGCAGTTGCTCCTTCACAGGCGCAGCATTTGTAGGTGGTGTCGCCGGCGGCTCCAACGGCAGCGGTAACGCCTACTTCACCAACGTTGGTAACGAGGCTGCCGTCACGAGTATAGCTCAGAACGCAGGTGGTATCATCGGCGTCAGCATGAGTTCATCTTGCAACTTCTTCATCGATGCTTGCTACAACATGGGCGAGATTACTGGTGGCACCGAAAGTGCTGGTCTCAGCGGCTGGCTTGGCGACGGATCCAAGGTTACCGACAGCTACAACGGCACCTACGATGTCGTGGGTGTTGATAGCAACAACAGATCCTTCGCACGCTTCGGCGGCAGCACCTCCTTCTCGAACTGCTACGACATCATGGCTTCGCAGTCTGGCATCGGTAGCTTTGAGGAGGAAGACCTCTACAGCGGCAATCTGTGCTACTACCTGAACGGTAAGTCAACCGACAATCCCAAGTGGTTCCAGACCATTGGCGTTGACCTCTTCCCCGTGCCCTTCGCAAGCCACGGCATCGTCTATCCTGCCGGCTCGCTGAACTGCGACGGCACACCGAAGGACGATTTCCACTTCTCCAACACGGAGGGTGAGCTTGAGCAGGATGAGCACGAGTACGAGAACGGCATCTGCATCCACTGCGGTATGGCTCGGGAAGGTTATCTGGAGCCTGGCGAGGACGGCATCTATCACATCACCGACGGCGAAGAACTTCTCTTCTTCTCGGGTGTTGTCCAGCGCGATCCTACAGCCACCGCTGTCCTTGAGGACGATATCGACCTCGCAGGCATCGATTGGCGTCCCATCGGTACGACGGCCAGCCCGTTCCAGGGTAAGTTCGACGGTCAGCAGCACTACATCGACAACATGGTGGTTGATCTGCCCGATCAGGAGTACGTCGGCCTCTTCGGCGTCATTGCTGACGGTGCTGACATCCGCAACTTCGTCATCGATGCCTCTGGCTACGTCAACGGTCTCCGCTTCGTCGGCGGTGTCGTCGGCGGCTCCAACGGCGGTGGTACCATCCATCTCACCAATATTGGTAACGAGGCCAGCGTCACGGCTTCTGAGGAGAATGCCGCTGGTCTCATCGGCGTCAGCATGAGCAGCGCGTGCGCCTTCATCATCACGAATTGCTACAACATGGGCGACGTCATCGGTGGACGCGAGAGCGCAGCCTTCAGCGGCTGGTGCGGCACGGCTTCCGAAATCCATAACTGCTACAACACCGGCTTCGTCAGTGGTGCTGACGACGACGGTTTGAAGAACCTTTGGCGCAACGATGGCACGAAGACCGAGAACATCTACACCTTCGTCGAGGCTAATCAGGGTACTGTCCTTGAAGAGGAATCCCTTACCAGTGGCGAACTTGCCTTCTTGCTCAACGGCTTGGTCAGCGGCGGCGAGAACTGGTACCAGACTCTCGGCGAGGACGACTATCCAGTGCCCTTCAGCGAAGGCCATGCCAAGGTCTACGCAACGGGTGAACTCCGTTGCGACGGCACTCCTTCGGGCGATGTGGCCTTCTCCAACGAGGAGAACGGCGAGGTCATCCAGCGCGACCACGAATTTGATGAAGAGAGCGGCATCTGCGCCGTCTGCGGTACCTACGGTATTAGCACTGCCCAGCAGCTGCTCAACTTCTCACTCGATGTCCAGAGCACCGTGGCTCAGAAAGCTAGTGCAATCCTGCTGGGCGACATCGACCTTGCAGATGTTGACTTCGAGCCTATCGGTTACTACGAGGGTCAGGACGACTCTAGCGGAAACCTCGACCTTAGTATTCCTTACTGCGGCGTCTTCGACGGTCAGGGTCATCGCATCTACAACATGGTGATTGACCAGCCCGACCGCGCTAACCTCGGTCTCTTCGGCGTCATCGGCGGTGGAGCCGTCATCAAGAACGTTACCATTGACAAGAGCTGCTTCGTCAACGGTAGCCGCTACTCGGCAGGTCTCGTTGGCGGTATCTCCAAGAGCGGCGACGTGAAGATTCTCAACTGCGGTAACGAGGCCGATGTCACCGTCGCCAACCAGAACGCCGGAGGTGTGCTGGGTGTGAACTTTGGCAACCGTGGCGCTCTCGAAATGGTCAACTGCTACAATACTGGTAACATCACCGGTAACAACGAGAGTGCAGGCCTCAGCGGCTGGCTCGGTAATGCTACGATTGCCAACTGTTACAGCAGCGGTGTAGTCGTCGGCGTGGATGGCGACAAGACTCTGGCCCGCTTCGCAAGCCTCTCTGCTACCAACTGCTACGACATGGGCGGCCAAAGCGGAACCACGGCCTTCAGCGATAAGATGCTGGCCAGCGGCGAACTCTGCTACCTCCTTGGCGGTGGCGAGAACAACCTCGAGTCCGTATGGCGTCAGAACATTGGCGAGGATGAGCATCCTGTCCTTGATCCCGACCACAAGGTCGTCATCTTCAAGGGCGGCAAGTTCACCAACGACATCAGCGGCATCGAAGTCGTTGAGGAGGAAACTCCTGTCGCAGCTCCTGAGGGCATCTACACCCTCCGTGGTGAGCGTGTCAATGAGCTCCGTCCGGGCATCAACATTGTCCGCATGGGCGACGGCACTGTACGCAAGGTTCTGATTAAGTAGAAACCAAAGGGAAACTGATTTCCCAACCCGAAACCCTGGGAGGCAGGCTACCGTGCCTGCCTCCCATTTTAATGATAAATGAAGACCATTTTTAATGAAGAATGAAAAATGAAAAATGAAGAATAAAATGTCCTGTATGCAGTATTCCGTTTCCCAAGCTATTTATTTTTCATTTTTCATTCTTCATTTTTAATTCTCAATTCAAAGGAAATGAAAAGACTCCTCCTCCCCCTCTTCTGCCTCTTCGCCCTTGCGGCGCTGGCTGAGAATAATCCCGTGGCTGACCCCGATGCCGTCATCACCAGCGGCAAGATGCGCTTCACCGTGCTTACGCCACAGATGATTCGTATCCAATACAGCCCGACGTCAACATTCGAAGACCGCGCCACGTTCACCGTTGTCAACCGTCGTCTGCCCGTACCCGAGTTCACGACCACCAGCGAGGACGGCTATCTCATCCTCCGCACTTCGGCACTCACGCTCCGCTACAAGGAGGGTACTCGCCCGAACCCCGCCCAGAAATCGCCTGCGAATCTCAGCATTACCTTTACCCTGAATGGGCAGGAGGTCATCTGGTATCCGGGCAAGGACGATGCCCTTAACCTGCGCGGCACGCAGCGCACATTGGATAATGTGGCAGGCGACACCCAGCGCGACAAACTTGAGCAGGGCATCCTCTCGCGCAGCGGATGGGCCGTCATCGACGAGTCGCCTGCTGCTACGCGTGGCGATGGCAGCCGCTCCTTCCCTATGGAGCCAAAGGAGGACGGAGGCATGGACTGGGTGGCACAGCCGTTGGAGTCAGGTGCCTACGACTGGTACTTCCTGGGTTACGGCCACGACTACACGGCCGCTCTTGGCGACTTCGTCCGTGTGGCTGGACGCATCCCCCTCCCGCCCGCCTACCTGTTCGGTTATTGGTACAGCCGTTATTGGGCTTACACCCAGAGCGAGTTCATGCAGATTGTCACCGACATCGAGCGCAATAAGATTCCTCTCGACGTTATGATTTTCGATATGGACTGGCATACGGCTGGCTGGACGGGATGGACGTGGAACAAGAAACTGATCCCCAACCCCCAAGGGCTCATCACCTGGATGCACAAGCACGGCTTGCGCGTGGCCCTCAACCTCCATCCTGCCGATGGTATCGACAACGACGAGGAGTTCTACGATGTCCTCAGCCGTGACCTAGGCCGCGACCCCTCCAAGGGCGAGACCATCCCTTGGGAGCTCGAGGACTACGACTTCTACAAAGCCATGTTCAACGACATCATCCGTGCCCGCGAGGAGGAAGGCGTCGATTTCTGGTGGCTCGACTGGCAGCAATGGCTCATCAACAAACAGATCGACGGCCTTGGCCAGACCTTCTGGCACAACCATGTCTTCTTCGAGGACATGCGCCTCAACCGTCCCGACCGCCGTCCCACCATCTACCATCGTTGGGGCGGCCTCGGCAGCCATCGCTATCAGATCGGCTTCTCGGGCGACACCTATGCCACATGGCCCACGCTCGCCTATCAGCCCTACTTCACAGCTACGGCCTCCAACGTAGGCTACGGCTATTGGGGCCACGACCTTGGCGGTCATCAGCAGAGCGGCGACAACAACCCCGAGCTCTACCTGCGCTGGATGCAGTATGGCGTCTTCTCGCCCATCTTCCGCACCCACGCCACCAACGCCTCCAACATCGAGCGCCGCATCTGGAAATTCTCCAACTTCCCCCAACTGCGCGAGACGGTTGTCCTGCGCTATGCTCTCTTTCCTTATATATATACGTCCGCGCGCGAGGCGTACGATACGGGCGTCGGCATCTGCCGTCCGCTCTACTACCAATGGCCCGAAGCCTCCGAAGCCTATCGCTACGAGGACGAATACCTCTTTGGCCCCGATATCCTTGTAGCGCCCGTCACCTCGCCCATCGATAACAAGGGGCTGGCTTATCGCACCACCTGGCTCCCCGAGGGGCTGTGGTACGACGTGGCAGCGAATAATCTGGTGCGCGGAGGAGTCGTCTTCACCGATGGCTATACCCTCGACCAGATTCCTTATTTCTATCGCGCCGGTAGCATCATCCCCCTCAACCCTGCGCAGAACAGCGTCATGGAACGTCCGTCGTCCATCATCCTCCGCGTTGTCCCTGGGGCTGACGGCACAAGCATACTCTACGAAGATGCCTTCGACAACGACCGCTACAAACAGGGCGAATGTACTTTCACCCGCATCAGCCAAACACGTACCGAGGACGCTGTAGAAGTATGTATCGCCGCGCGCGAAGGTGCTTTCGAAGGCATGCCCGACAGCCGTACCTACACGCTCGAACTGCTCGGTATGGCAGCTGCTCCCACAGCCGTTTTTCTCGATGGAAAGGCCGTTTCCGACTCTTCCTATAGTTACGACGAGACGGCTCACACCATCGTCGTCACCCTCTCCGATATCTCTTGTGCCTCGTCTGTCACGCTTCGCGTCGAGGCACCCACGATTGCTCCCGTCAGCTACGAGGCGCAGGCCTTTAGCGACACCTATGCGCCCTATGTCGATGAGACAGCCACAAAGGGATACTGGATTACCGGCTCGGCCGTCCCTGGCGGCACGCAGCAGCTGGAGCCCTACCCCGACGGCACCTACCGTTTCCACGGCTCTCTCACGGCAGGCACACTCCGCATCCTCAATACCGCTACGGAAAATTCCACCACCCGCTATACAGCCCCCCGTTATACCGACATCTCCATTATCGGCACGGCATCGTCAAAGTCCGTGACAGCCGCACAGGCTGAGAAGGACGGCGCCGAGTGGGTTGTCCCCTTCACGGAAAACCGCTATCGCTTCACCCTCAATCCTACGAAGATGACGCTCACGGGCGAGCTGTTCGTCCCTTGGGGCGAGCTTTACATCGCCGGCGGCTGCATCGCGCGCGGCCAAACCGATAAGTGGCATGTGGAAATGGCGCTTCCCTTCACCCGCAGCATCACCAACCCCAACGTCTGGACGTGGACGGGCGAACTGAAGGCATACGCCGGCAACGAGCAGCCGCGCCGCTTCAAGCTGCTGGCGCAGAAGGACTGGGGACCACGCAGCCTCCATCCCTTCACGCAGGACGAGCCCATCCTCTCCTCCACCCGCGCCAGCGAGATTGATGGTGACGACAAGTGGGCCATCGCCTCCGATGGCTGGTACCAGATTACCGTTGATGTCTTCCGCGAAACCTTTGCTGCCACCTATCTGGGCAAGGACTACGACCCTTCGTCCGTCGCCCTTCCTGAGAACGACTCGGCAGACGTGGGCACCTCCCGTGGCTTCTACACCCTCTTCGGCACACCCGCTGCCCCCGCCTCAGGCAAGGGCATCTACATCCATCAGGGTCGCAAGATTCTCATCCACTGACGATTCCCTACATCGCCATGCCGCCATCGACCTGGATAACCTGACCGCTGACGTAGCTGCTGAGGTCGGAGGCGAGGAAGAGGGCGACGCCGGCGATATCGTCGGGCGTACCGCCACGGCGCAGAGGGATGCGCTTGGCCCACTCTGCACGAACTTCCTCGGGCAGCTGGAGCGTCATGTCGGTAAGGATAAAGCCTGGGGCGATGATGTTGGCACGGATGCCGCGACTGCCAATCTCCTGCGCGATGCTCTTCGTGAGCCCTATCATGCCCGCTTTCGAAGCGGAGTAGTTGCATTGTCCGGCATTACCGTGAACGCCCACCACGCTACTCATGGAGATGATGCTGCCCGCACGCTGGCGCATCATCACGGGGGTGACGGCGTGGATGAAGTTGAACGTGCTCTTGAGGTTGACGGTAATGACGCTATCCCATTGTGCCTCGGTCATGCGCATCATCAGGCCGTCGCGGGTGATGCCGGCATTGTTGACCAGCACGTCGATACGGCCGAAGTCCTTCACAATCTCTGCCACGACAGCCTCCGTAGCAGCAAAGTCGGACGCGTCGGAGGCATAGCCCTTGACGCGAGTGCCGAAGGCGGCAATCTCGTTGATAGTCTCAGCCATAGCGTCGTTATAGACCAAGTCGGTAATGGCGATGTCGGCACCTTCAGCCGCGAAGCGCAAAGCCAGCGCCTTGCCGATGCCTCTTGCTGCGCCCGTGATAAGGGCGACTTTTCCTTCCAATAGTTTCATTTTTTCTTTTAGTTAAGAGTTTATGGTAGTTAAGAATTAAGAGTTAAGAGTTAAGAAAAATAGCTCTGATATTCGAATACGGGAAACAAGACATTCTTTCTTAACTCTTAACTCTTAATTCTTAACTAAAAAATGTTTTTTCTATCTCGTCGAAGATGTCGAAGAGCTCGTCCATGGTGTTGGCGCGGAGCATACGGATGCGCGTGGGGCGGAAGTTGGGGATGCCCTTGAAGAGCGGCGTAGCCGCCAGATGGCGCCTGATATGCAGTATGCCGCCATACTCCCCAGCCCTTGCCACGCTCTCCCTCACCTGCTCACGGAGAATCTCCAGCTTCGCTGAGTCAACAAGTCCACGAGTCAACAAGTCAACACGCGGTATGCAGGCCTCGTCGCCACTCGTTGACTCGTTGACTCGTTGACCTGTTGACTCGTTGACCTGTTGACTCGTTGACCTTATATATTCCTTCACCTCCCTGAATATCCAGGGGCAGCCGAACGAGGCGCGGCCTATCATGATGCCGTCCACGCCGTAGCGCTCGAAGCACTCCAGGGCGCGCTCGGGGGTGGTGATGTCGCCGTTGCCGATGATGGGGATGTGCATGCGGGGGTTGGCCTTCACCTGCCCGATGAGCGTCCAGTCAGCCTCGCCCGTGTACATCTGGCTGCGGGTGCGCCCGTGTATGGTGAGGGCCTGGATGCCGCAGTCCTGCAGCTGCTCGGCAAGTTCTACGATTATCTTGTGCTCGTGGTCCCAGCCGAGCCGCGTCTTTACCGTCACGGGGATGTGGACGGCATTGACGATGGCGCGCGTCATCTCCAGCATCAGGGGGATGTTCCGCAGCATACCTGCGCCGCCCCCCTTGCCTGCCACGCGCTTCACGGGGCAGCCGTAGTTGATGTCGAGGATGTCGGGCCCTGCCACCTCGGCCAGCTTGGCCGCCTCCACCATCGAGGGGATGTCGCGCCCATAGATTTGGATGGCCACGGGGCGTTCCTCGTCGCTCACGCGGAGTTTGTCCACCGAGCGGTTCACGCCACGGATAAGGGCATCGGCCGACACAAACTCCGTATAGACCATGTCGGCTCCGAAGCGCTTGCACATCAGCCTGAACGCCGCGTCCGTGACGTCCTCCATCGGAGCCAGCATCACCGGCCTCTCGCCCAAATCAATCGTCCCAATCTTCATATTCAATTGCAAAGGTACAAGTAAGCGAGGGAAATACCAAATTTATTTGAGTATTTCCGAGCGGGAGTACCTTAAACGGACGTAAGGCCGTTAAAAGTAGTAAATAATAATGAAAAATGAAAAATGAAGAATGAAAAATAAATTGTCTTGTATGCAGCCTACCGATGACAGGGGCAATTTACGACTTCATCCTTCATCCCTATTTTTCATCCTTCATCCTTATTTTTCATTTTTCATTCTTCATTTTTCATTTTTCATGAAAATCCTTCATAATCCTTCACTTTCCTTCACTCATTCTCCCCTCAGAATCAACAAGTTTGACGGAATGAAGGATATGAAGGATAAAAAAACATTTTTTTCACACGGCTTGTTTACGCATTTTATCGCACAAATTCCTTCAGCCCATCTTAGCAACTGCCCAGATAGCATCAGTTTCCCCAAAAATTCCATCAAATGGAAAAAAAGTTCCATAGGCTGGAAAAAAAGTTCCATCAAATGGAATTTAAATTCCACAGGCTGGAATTTTTTACAGCATTTGACGCTTGCAGAACAGCCGTTAGAGATACTCTTGGGGATATTGATAGAAAAATCAAGAATTAGGAATTAGGAATTGGGAATTTTTCGCTACTTTTGCAGCGAAAACCAAATCGTCATTCCTAATTCCTAATTTCTCATTCCTAATTTTATAATTCCTCATTCCTAATTTCTAATTTTTCATTCCTCATTCCTAATTTTATAATTTCTCATTTTGTGAACTACTCCATCAAGGACTTCGAGATTATGGCCCCCGTGGGCTCGCGCGAGTCGCTGGCGGCTGCCATTCAGGCTGGTGCCGACAGCATCTACTTCGGCATCGGCCATCTGAACATGCGTGCCCGCTCCGCCAGCACCTTCTCCATCGCCGACCTCCGCGAGATTGCCGCCACCACCGCCGCCCACGGCATCAAGAGCTACCTCACCGTCAACACCATCATCTACGACGAGGACATGACGCTCATGCGCCAGATTGTCGATGCCGCCCACGACGCCGGCATCTCGGCCGTCATCGCCAGCGACGTCGCCGTCATGAGCTACTGCAACGCCATCGGACAGGAGGTACACCTCAGCACCCAGCTCAACATCAGCAACGCCGAGGCTCTGCGCTTCTACGCCCGCTTTGCCGACGTCGTCGTGCTCGCCCGCGAGCTCAACCTCACGCAGGTACGCGCCATCTACGACGTCATCCAGCGCGAGCAGATCCGCGGCCCGCGGGGCGAGCTCATACGGATAGAAATGTTCTGCCACGGCGCCCTCTGCATGGCCGTCAGCGGCAAGTGCTACCTCAGCCTCCACGAGCTGGGCGCCAGCGCCAACCGAGGCGCCTGCATGCAGGTCTGCCGCCGGGGCTACGATGTCGCCCGCCTATCCTCCCCTCCCGCCAACGCCAACGCCACCTACCTCCTCCACGACAAGGAGAGCGAGATAGAGCTTGAGGTGGACAACAAGTACGTCATGTCGCCCAAGGACCTCAAGACCATCCGCTTCATCGATGAAATGATGGACGCGGGCGTACGCGTGTTTAAAATAGAAGGGCGCGCGCGAGGCCCTGAGTACGTGCGCACCGTTGTGGAGTGCTACCGCGAGGCCATCCGCAGCGTCATCGACGGCGCTTTTTCCGACGACCGAAAGGATGCCTGGGACGCCCGCCTCGCCACCGTCTTCAACCGCGGCTT
>DBYJ01000020.1:86279-86570 GCA_002309805.1 Bacteroidales bacterium UBA1189
CCAACGCCACCGAGCGCAAGGTCTATGCCGGGCACGGCGTCAAGCACTACAGCCGTCTCGGCGTCGCCGAGTTCTTCATCGAGGCCACGCCCCTCCACCTGGGCGACAAGCTCCTCATCACCGGCCCCACGACGGGCGCCGTCTATGTGACGCCCGACGAATTCCGTGTCGATCTCCAGCCCGTCGACCTCGTCCCGCAGGGCACGGCCGTCTCCTTCAAGGTGCCCTGCAAGGTGCGCCCCTCCGACAAACTCTTTGTCATCAAGAACGGCAAGAAGGTTATCGTGAAGT
>DBYJ01000011.1:0-47230 GCA_002309805.1 Bacteroidales bacterium UBA1189
CGCTGCAAACTTAGAGTTTAACTCTGAGCCGCCAGAGTTAAACGCTATTCCGTTAAAAGGCCTTTCTAATTTGTCAGAAGGCCTTTTAAATTTGACGGAAGGCCCTTTAAATTTGCCAGAAGCTCTTTCTGTTTAGATAGAAGCCCCTTTAAAATCACCCGTTCAAGAGCTCTTTTCCAGAACGGAGGCATTAGTCGTCGAAATCCGACTCTGTCATATTGTCAGAGTCGCTGCGATAGTCGTCATCAAGGTTGTAGCCGTACTTGTCCCTGTCCATTGACGCATTACGATGATAGTCGTCCCACGCGCCGAACGGATTGCTTTGCTTCTTCTTTTTTTCCTGCCCGCTATTTCCGAGCAATGCGTCTAAAAGTCCCATAGTAATATTCCTTTTTAAGTTACTAATAAGGCATGAATGCCCCTTTTCTCTCTACAAAGGTAAGAGTAATCCTTCATACAAAAAAGCAAAAAGAAGAAAATTCGTTCATTTAAGATATTTTACACCAAGTGTACGGGAGTATGGTACATCCCCCGCTTATATTAACGCGCGAGGGGGAGGGGAAAGATGCCCTGTCATCTTCTTCACGCGTCTTCTTTATAAAAAAATATGTACAAAAAACAGCAAGTTGTTTGTAAATATCGAAATAGTCACTATCTTTGTGCCCAAATGAAGGAAATGCAAAACCAAGGACAAGTAACAATACATATCGAAGGAAAATACGCTGGAGAGGCGCTGACTCCTGAGAATTATGACATCACTCTGATGCAAAGTGTATTAGAGTATGCTATTGCTTTACTTGACCTTGATAAGAGAAAGGAAAGACCGATAACGACCTATCATATAGAGAGTGGCTCCGTCAACAACATTTTTACGACGAGTAAGCAAAAGGCTGTAGAGTTTGCATCGGTTCTTGCTTTGGTAGCCAGTACATCTTCTATTGATCAGTTGGATGCAAGGACTGCCGTTGCTTTTGAAGGCTTGCAGAAATTTGCTATTCAAAACAACTTTAATGTTGATATATCTACGTCGGAATCGAAAGAGCACATTGTTCATATCACTCCTTCATCTTATTTTAAGCGTACAGATAATATGTGGGCGGATGCCGAGGTTTACTATTATGGCACGCTTGTTGATGCAGGAGGGAAGAATAAGTCAAACATCCATCTTGACACGAAAGATGGCCTCATTATGATTGATGCTGACAAGGAAATACTTGCCAGTATTGAGGGAAATCCGTTGTATCGCAAGTTTGGTGTGCGGGCTACAGCTAAGCAGAATATTATCACAGGCGATATTGACAGAAGTTCTTTAAGGCTCATAGAAATGATGGGATTTGAGCCCAAGTTCGACATGGCATACTTGGAAAGAAAAATTGCAGTATCCACCCCTGTTTGGTCGGGGATAGATGCCGATGAGTTTTTGCATGAAATAAGGGAAGGAAGTTATGTCGGACAATAAGATAGTTTTTTGTGATACAGGCTTTGTCATTCGTTTATTAGACAGGACGAATGAACTGCATGATAACGCACTCGGCTATTTCCGCTATTTCCTTGAAAACGACGATCTCATTCGCATGAGTACTATTGCTGTGGCTGAGTTTTGTGTAAAAGACAAAATAGAAAACCTTCCGTTGCAGCAGATACTTCTTTCTCCATTCAACGCCTATCATGCCAGCAAGACTGGTGAGTGCGCAAGAATTCTTTATGATGCAAAAGCCAAAGGCGTTATTGAGGTGGATGCCCGAATCCTTATCCAGAATGATGTCAAGTTGCTCGTCCAAGCAGAATGCGAGTCTGCCAAGTACTATCTCACTTCTGATAGCCGCAGCAAAAGAATGTATGATTTACTGAAGGAAGAAGGCAAACTCTCTTTTGATTTTACGGACATACATGTACCCGTTTCAACAAAAATGGGTATAATAGATTTTATGTGATTGTTTTTACTAATTACCAGCTTCTATGATGACAGACATTTCCGAGCTTAACGAACAAAAAAGAAAAGTTGATTTCAATTCATACGATATGAGTGTGAAGGAGTTAATATCAATGGTTAATGATAATCTTATTGATATCGCTCCAGAATATCAACGTCAGTTTCGATGGGATGAAGAAAGGCAATCAATTCTAATTGAGTCAATTTTATTAGGAATACCAGTTCCTGCATTATTTATGGCGACAAATAACGATGGGACGTGGGAAGTTATTGATGGTGTGCAAAGATTAAGTACAATTATTAATTTCGCATCTGAAATTAATTCAATTGCAAGAACTAAGATAGGAAAGGAAAATCCTTTAATATTACAAGGTCTGAAAAAATTAAAGTCATTTGAAGGCAATAGGTTTACTGATCTTCCCCGTTCTTTACAAATTGAATTTTTATTAAAACCGTTAAAGTTAACTACATTAAGCGACAAAAGTGACAAGTCTGTGCGGTTTGATTTATTCGAAAGATTAAATACTGGTGGCGTAAAACTCTCAGATCAAGAAATAAGAAGTTGTATTTACAGAGGGCGCTTTAATGACTTGCTAAAAGAACTAGCACAAGATACCCACTTTAAGCATGCAGTTAGAGTCACAGAGTCCGCAGAAGGGGATGGGACCCGTGAAGAACTAGTGCTTCGTTTTTTTGCGTATTTATATGATCGTAATTCCTTTGAACATAGTGTTGTTGATTTTTTGAACAATTACATGGACAAAGCTAGCAAAAAATTTGATTATAGTGTAAATGAAAAGCTTTTTCGAAAGGTATTTGAGGAGCTTGATCATTTGGAATTCGGAATCTCTAAAAAACGTAAACGAAATATTACATCTATAGTTTTATTTGAGGCGATTGCGGTTGGGGCGGCTGACGTTATTAAGGGGGGAGGCGATTTAAATCTTAATTATTTTTACGAATGGGTATCAAATAAAGACTTTAACGTTTTGGTGACTGGAGCCACCAACACTAAGTCACGCGTTATTTCACGAATAGATTATTGTAAATCAAAGTTTTCTGAGGAGAATGTTTAGTGATATCGACTCGGAAACGACTCGCAGGCTTTTGGAATCTAAAGTTATACTTGATTATGCAAAAGTTCAGGAATCGTCAAGACAAAACGCATCTCTATATAAAGGATTGTTTTTTGTTCCATTATATGGTGCTTTAGAGTATACAGCAACATCAGTCGTACAGAGGTGTATTTCAAAGCTGAACGAAAAAAGATGTGATATTTCATCATTAAAGCCGACCCTTTATTCACTTATTTTTGACAAAGAATGTAATAGCCTTATTGACTCAAGAGATAAGAAATGGACGAAAAGGTACGATCTATTTTCTAAAATGAATACTACTCACCCCTGTCATATAGAAGAGCATCTATTTCCTACAAGTACAGGGAATATAAAGTATCAACAAATGGAGTCGATATGGAAAACATTCGGAATATCTGCCGATGTTATAAATACAGATCGTGTAAGAGGAAGATTAGATACACTGGCGGAGAATAGAAATAAAATAGCACATGGACGAGAACTTCCATCTTCAGTAGGTAGCGCATATACAACAAGTGAATTAGAAGATTTTTATAATCTAATAAGTTCTTATTGCAGTTATATTCTAAGTGTATTCGAAGCGTACTTAGACACAGAAGAATTCAAAAAATAATAGAAATGGTATATTATATAAAAAGATTATGCAAGGTCTTTTTGTGAATCATTTACCTTCCACAATTCTGATTTCCTTTTCCGTCAAACCAAAAATTTTATAGACGATATGGTCTATTTCGGATTCTAAGGCAGAGGTGTCAGCAAGAAAATCGTTCTTTTTAGCAAACATGATTTTTCTAGCAAGATCTGTTAATTGTTCTTCTTGTTCACTTGAGCAAGAAGGTATTGGGAATGAAGCAAGCTCATTAATTTTGAATTGAGGGAATAAACCTCTTTGTAGTTTTCCAAACTTATGGGCAAACCAGAATGATATTAGCCTGGAATTCAAAACCGCTAATAAATATAGTGGATTACACCTTATATTAATAATGTTCATTGAGTTCATGTCATTCAAAATGACTTCATCAGTAAAACATGCATTAATACAATAAGGTGGTTTTGAAGGTATTTGCCTAACAAGAATACGTGGAGAAGAATACAATGCCCAGTTTTTTCTGGGAGCGGCAAGATTCTCTCCATATTTTAAATACTCCTGTCTTTCCCAAGTTAATATATATCTTTTTACATCGTTCCCATCAATATAACGAAAATACGATTCATCTATTTGAATTTTAGAATGGTAGACTCTGTCTTTCTTCATTTCCTTAGTTTGAATAGGGACACCTTTACCAACCTCATAAGCTTTAAGACCTGCTTTTACATCTGACAAGCAATTTAGCATTATAGAAAAGCCCTCAATCTTATCAATAATGGAGACAAAAGAATTGCTTTTGTACAACTCTATATTTATGATATAATCTTTGTTAGACAAAAGTCTCTCCTTTGTAGTTTTCGATATAGTTTCTATTTTATCTACTTGGACGGCTTCTTTAAGCAGAACCGTTGAGTCACCACAAGAGTTGCAGAATACCAAAATACTACTATCTACATCAGCGTTTTCAAATACTTTCTTATAAAAGTTTGTAATCTTTATGCATGATTTACTGAGGATATACTTTCTAAAGTCTTTATTTGTGTTGATAGTCATCCAATTATTAGGAATGATAAAAGCAAACGTTCCCTTCTTGTTAAGTAGAGATACCCCTTGTTCTACAAACAAATGATAAAGGTTAATCTGATATTTAGCTAATGCAAACTTTTTATAATAGATATCCTTTTCTTCTTGACTCATTCCTTTCTCCTCGCTATTTCTTGCAAAAACATACGGCGGATTTCCAATTACGATATCAAACCCACCTTTTGAGAAAACGTCATAAAACCAGGTATGCCAAAGCATGAATTGGTTGTTGCCGGAGAGGTCAAGGTCGCCAAAGTCCACACTTATGCTTTGTTCTTTGAGTTGCTGCTTTACATTATTAATTATGCCTTGTTTCAGTTCTGCCTTGCGCTTGTGGTCTGGGCAGTTGTAGTACTCATCGAGCTTTTTGCGAAGGTCGTGCCGAAGAACGTCGAGCATGTCATCAAACATGGTAGTTTGATATGTTCCGACTTTGTCTTGTTTCAATTCAGTTATTTTAGACAAGTCAACACCCTTGTATTGCTCCAACAACGAATTTCCCTGCATAATCTTGAAGTCGAGGTTAGGCAGGGCTTGGGGTGTTTCCTCGTCCACAATCAGGGAGAGCCAGAAGCGGAGGCGGGCGATATCCACAGCACCCCGCTCGATGTCCACGCCATAGATATTCTGCTGGATGATATGCTTCTTGATTGCTGCGGCTTTGCTTTGCTCGATGCCTTCAAGGGCTGTACGGCAAAGGAAGAGTTCTTTCAGCAAGCCCATGGGGAAAGCACCTGAGCCAATAGCCGGGTCGCAGATTTTGACGTTCTTAAGTGCTTCGTCGACTTGCTGACGGAACTTGTCGTTTGTACCAAGTGCCGCAGAATCATGGGTGAGGACGAACTGACGGATAGCCTCTTTTGTGGCTTCGTCTTCCATATCCGTTTGCAAATAGGCTATCAGCGATTCGCGGCACATGTAGGTGACGATTTCCTTGGGTGTGTAGAAAGCCCCTTTGTCCTTGTTGTCCTCCAGCAGATTCTCGAAGATGCGCCCCAGCATTTCTGGGTCAACGCCCACTTCGGCATCATCGGGGTCGTTCTCGTCGATGGTGAAGTTGTAGCTGCTGAAAAAGTCGAGCAACGACTGCATGTAGCGGGCAGGCAGGGGAAACTCCGTTTCGTCGGCTGCCTCGCGCTCAAAGAGGCCTCCATTTAAGTAAGGTACGCGAATATGACTGCCCACGGCCGAAGACGCAAGGTCATGGGTACGTTCGGAGTTCAAATCGTTGAACAACGCTTCGAGAACCTTGTCGATGAAATGGTCTTTGTCTGGTGCCTGAGCGAAGAGGTTTTGGATAAACTCCGCATCGCCGTTACCCCAAGGTTCATGGACGGGTACACCTAACCAGCCCTTCTTCTGGAGGAACTGGAGGAATACCAGTCGTCCCATCAACTTCTTCACGTAGTCGCGCACGGCCTTCTCCGGATTGGGGAAACGGGCAAACTGCTGCATGATGTAGGCATTGGGAGTGCCCTCCTGCCGCTCTTCCCATTTGTTGGCAACCTTCACCATACGCTTGCCTGTGACGTAGAAGATGATGTCCTCGTACTGTTGTTTGTAACCCTTGAAAAACATATCACTAACTGCATCCACAGAGAAGGCTTTCGTCAAATCCTTCAGGGAGAGGGCACTTTCACGCAGTTTCTCAAACTGCTGAATGGCTGTGCGGCTACGATGGCCTTCCCCCAAGAGATAGGTAAAACGTTTGGTATCTGTAGATTCCTTCTGATACGTTCCATCCTCAGCAAAGTTCCACGATTCGCTGACGTATGAAAAGCGGAGCACGCTTTCGTTACGGCGGTAGCAGAACATGAAGGCACCCGCATTCCCGTTGTTGCGCCAATCTGTCAGCAGCATGTCGCGGATGCCGCGGCGGTTGCGCTCGATATCCACGCTATCGGACAGTTCTACTTCATAGACGGAGATGGTTTGTTCGTCCGACAACGTGATAGTACCCAGCCAAAGGGCTTGCTTGGCAAAGGGGCTGTTCGTTGAAACGGGCGAAGGGGTGTTCCAAAATCTAATCTTACTGCCAAAGATGTCATGAAGCAGTCTTTGCCAACTTTCACGATGGTATTTTGATTCGATAATAGGTCTGTAGTCCATAATGGTATTTAAGATTTGACGATTAACAATTTACTGGAAGCTCTCAGAGAGAATAATGGTAGCAATGGATTCCTCTTCTGCCTGTTGGGTGTCGCGATAATAGGTGTTGTACTTATTGGCCATATCAAGTACTTGCTTCAGCGCATCCTCGAAGGTGAGCTTGGCTTTGCTGCCTCCCTGCCGCTGTAAGTCCTTCTGAATGCGCTGGAGGCGTTTGGCAATATAGGTAATGGTGCCTCGTTCGGCCAATTCCTTCAATTGGATTATCTTCAGGCGTATATCACCGTCCTCGATGTGAGGAAGCATATTGTTGAGCAAGCTGACAGCCGTTGTCACCTGTGCACCAAGGTTGCTTCGCTGGCTTTGGTTAGCCTCTTCTTCGTGGATTTCCTGCTCCTTTGTCTTGTTGAATTCCTTCAAGGCGCGTTCCACATGCTCGTGGTGCTGTGGGATTCGTGGTACTGCTTTTTCTTCGGGTTGGGCTTTGAAATAGTTTAGCGCATCGAGCACAGACAATTCGCGAGCCTGCCGGTCGTCCACTAAATAGAACAGTTTGCGGAAGTTGGTTTTGAGGAACACCAATGAATCATCAGACAGCATTACGCCCTCTATCTCACGCGCTTCCCGCCCCGTTCGGCTGCGCATGGGGAGCTTTTCAATGCGTTTGTACTCCTTGCGATTCTGCTGATAGAGTGCACGTAATTCTTCGTAGAAGGGTAGTTCTAGATTACGGTCTTCCTGTTCCTGCTTGATGCTTTCCTTGAAGAGCTTGTCGAGGTCGCGGTCGATAATTTCATCAGTGGAATAGATTTGATTATCCTCGCCAAAGGTGGTATGGAAGGTTTGAATCTTACTCAGGGCTATTTGGTTGAGCTTGATTTCCTGATTTCCCTGTCGTGAGGGATAGAACACATAGTTATAGATGATGCCTGCCGCTGAGCCAATACGGTTCACACGACCTATACGCTGCATCAGTCGAGTGGAGTTCCAAGGGGTATCGTAGTTGATGATAATATTGGAACGATGCAAGTTGACACCCTCAGCTAACACATCTGTGGTGAGGATGATGTTGTAGTCGTTCTTATTCTCTTTCCAGTTGGCATCGAAGTTCTCGCGGATGGTCTTGAACAACTGACTGCGATTGTGAGAGGAAATCACCAAGACGTCCTTTCGATTGATGCGACGTTCCAAATATTCTACCGTATCAACAGACTCAGAGAACACGACAATCTTTCCTTCCGGATTCCGGTCTTTCTTGAAAAGCTCTTGATTCAGGAGCTCTTTGAACTTGGCGAATTTTGAATCGTCATCGTCTGTGATGTATTCCCATTCCAGCCACATGTCGTCGAGAATCTGTTGGTCTTGGTGTAGCATGTCGATGTATTCAGGTCGGAAGTCCTCACGCTTGAAAACAGCATTCTTAGGATTTACTTCTGCTTTTTCGTTGAGTTTCTCTTCTATCTCATCCTCGGAAAGGCCTTTCTCAATCAACAGATTGATGTCCATATCTGGGGCAATGAAAACCTTATCATTCTTCCACATGGTAAGCATATTCTCATTAGCCTGACGGAAACTCTCAATTGACTTTCTGAATGCGAAGAAACTGCTCTCCAATCGCTTTACCAACCCGTTTTTGCGAATGCCCGCCAAGCTGCGGCTGATGAGTTCGGCATTGTCGTAAAGGCCATTAGAAGCTTCTGGCTTCAGATAGGCGATAGCTTGGTAACGGGCATAGTTCAGCTCCCTATCAAGTATGTGCATGGCGCGCTCAAACAGATTGGCCAAATGGTCGTTCAGTTCATATTCTTTTTTGATGGGCTTCGCGACTTTGGGAAATCCGCTCATGTCTCTGTTATAACGCGCGATGCCTTCAATGTCGGTTCGTGTCCTTCGGACGGTGAGTGGCTTGATAACCCTGTCGCGGACCTTTTCGGCCAATTTCTTGAACTCTTTCAGATCAAAGTCCTCTTGTTTGCGGAATTTCTTGAATTCTTGAATTAATGGCGAAAAGAATGCCGTTAGGTTGGGCACACCATCGATGGTGCAATGGCGAGGGTCTTGAAACATCAATATCTGATAATAGATATCGGCTGGCGTGTTATTCATTGGCGTGGCAGAAATCAGCATCACCTTTTTCTTATAGCCAGGAATATATCCCGTCTCTAAACGAGGCATTTTGCAAATCTCTTGCAACTGGTTGAAAGCACCTGTGGTATGATTGCGGAACTTATGGGCTTCGTCGACCAACACCAAGTCGTATTCGTCGGCATTCCAATAATCGTAATTGTCGTCGTCGAGTACTTTTGAGAGGCTGCCATTGCTGATAAAACGGGTGTATTTATCAATACCAAAGTCCTTGAAGGTGGTTTTCCAGTTCTGCTCTACGGCTGGCGGATAGACAACCAAGATCTTCGTATGCTCAGGCCCGTTCTCAATAAGGAACTTTTTGGCTATCATGGTAGCAACAACCGTCTTGCCAAGACCTACTACATCAGCAAGGAAGAATCCGTCGTAGCGTATCAGCTTCTGATAGCCCTCAATGACGGCATCGGCCTGATAGTCGTACTTCGTATATCCCTCAGGCATGTCGAAGGGGTCGCTTTGGTCAATAGCAAGTACACGATCGCTGAAATACTCCATCAGCATCTTGATGTAAAGCTCGTATGGAGTCACATCGCTTTTCAGGTAGGTTTTGTCGAGCGTTTCCTTATAGTCTTCTGCATTAATGGGAACATTCTTGGCCTCTTCCCATAGCAGTTCAAATTCGTTCTTGGCAAATTGCACATCGTCGTACTGCGTCAGCTTGACGTTGAACTCGTATTGCATTTCTTCGCTAATGCCCAAACCGTTGCCGCTAAGATTACTGCTGCCAGTAATGGCGGCACCAAAGCAATGCTGGTTATAGTTGTCAGGATAGAGGATATAGATTTTGGCGTGAATCTTCTTTGAAGGGTGGGCGCGCAGTTCCAACTTGCCGCTTATGAGGTCTTGCACCATCTGAAGCATTCCGTCCTCTACTTGCTTCGTGTAGTGCGACTGCTCGATGTCTTCTTTCAGCAGTTTCAGGCATTCCTCCTTCACTTCTTCCTCTGCGCCAAAGAACAGTTCGCCTTTCTGATTGGCTTTGGCGATGTATTTATCGACATCAATGCCAATCAGGATGCGGACCTTATTGATGCCATCCAAGAAAGGACGCAAGGAGAAATAGCCCGATGCCCGAAGGAAGCCTACCACAGCATCAAGGTTCTTCACTTGAGGGTTGTTTTCGAGTATCCCCTCAAACTCTTTCATTAATGTATTCCCCTCTCTGTTGGTAAAGAAAAGGGAAGAGACAGGATTGTTTTCCATATCTACACTATAGCTTTGGGGCGAAAGAACTATCTTTCGGTAGATATGGGTCAGCAGACGAAGACCTCAGGGCATGATAAAAGCGTGAACCGCCCTTACCGATGTCCTAAGGTCCTCGCATGACCCAATCATATAGATAAGTCCAGCCCACGCTAACGCGTAGGCGCTGGTACTTATTCGAATATGATTGTCGTTTGAAGTTGCGAGGTTCTAGGACATCACCGAATATAGCACTAACGCTATTGTTTCCACTCTGTCACACTGGCGCCTACACTTAGGCATAATGCCAATGATTGACCGCAAAGGTAGTGCAAGGCGAGAGGAAAAGCAAGAAAAAATCAGTTTTTTTGCTTTTTCCGAGCCGCAGCCTACCTAAAACCGAGAGTTAAAGGAAGTGCAAGGCGAGAGAAAAAACATGAGAGAAGCATTTCCCACGGAAAGTATGAAAA
This sequence comes from Bacteroidales bacterium UBA1189, assembly GCA_002309805.1. GTDB lineage: Bacteria > Bacteroidota > Bacteroidia > Bacteroidales > Bacteroidaceae > UBA1189. Next base: position 10,609 of record DBYJ01000011.1, read on the forward strand.
AATGCTACATTGCTACATAATTGGATTTAATTGTTGATTTACATCGGTTTGTCTTATGTAGGAATGGAAAAAAGCTACATAATGCTACATAATGCTACATGGTTTTCGGCGATTTCGGGGGAAAGGGCGATGAAAATAGTGGGGATTTTTGACACGAATTATCATATATTAGTCACATATTTGCCGACGGGGCTTGGGTTTTTATGTAGCATTATGTAGGAATATGTAGCATTTGGGGATATCTACATAGAATAATCGGCTAAATGACAGTATGATAGTCGTTTTATGTAGCAATGTAGCATTTTTTCATGAAAATTGTTATAAGCGTTTGTCCTGAGTTTGACGATGTTTATAAACAGGGGGCGCGTTTATATAAACAGGGGCGGTGTTTATAGACAGAGCAGGCAAATAAACTCACAGAGTAGGCAAATAATTTTGGGGCGATAGGAAATGCAAAAAATTCCTTTTATTTCAATTCTTTCCCGTTTTATTTGGTCGTTTCGGAAAAAGGAGTTATTTTTGCCCAATCAATTACAGAGAGAATTATTTCTTGACTCCAAAAGAGACGTATATGAAGAATTGCGAAAAAAGATTTCACAAGATATATCACCGAGATGCGGCTGCGCTGGCTTTTTGTCCCTACCGTATTTGCCCCATTGGAGCGCACTCTGACCATAATATGGGTAAGGTGACGGGGCAGGCTATCGACAAGGGTATCCACATCGCCTATAGCCCGAAGGAGAACGGCGTGATTGAGCTCTGCTCGCTTCAGTTCGACAAACGGGCACAATGGCACGTGGCTCAGGTTCCGGAGCGGAGGCAGGGCGACTGGGCGGACTATCTGCGTGGAGCCACGCTGGAGCTCGGAAGGCGCTATCCGCTGACACGCGGATTGAGTGGCGTCATCGAGGGAAGCTTGCCTATCGGCGGCCTTTCGTCGTCAGCAGCTGTGACGCTCTCGTTCTTCAGCGCCCTTTGTGCCGTCAACGGCCTAAAACCCGCTGCACCTGAGCTCATCAAGATGGCTGTGGCTGTGGAGAATAACTACGTGGGCGTCAGTAGCGGTAAGCTCGACCAGAGCTGCGAGATCTATTCCCGCAAGAATCAGCTCCTCTATCTCGACACGCTCGACGACAGCTACGAAGTCATTCCCACCCATCCCTCTATGCCGTCGTACGACATTATGATTTTCTTCAGCGGCGTGGAGCGCACGCTTGCAGGCAGCGCTTTCAATATGAGGGTTGACGAGGCTCGTTCGGCGGCCTATGCACTCAAGGCTTTTGCGGGTTTGCCCTATGGGAAGTTCGGCGAGACGAATCTTCGCGAGGTGCCGCGCGAGGTATATGAGCAGTATAAGAACCGCCTGCCTGAGACGTGGCGCCGTCGTGCTGAGCATTGGTACACAGAGTTCGCCCGAGTGGAAGCAGGCGCAGAGGCTTGGCGTCGGGGGGATCTGATGGAATTCGGACGGCTCAGCTTCGAGAGCGGGCGCTCGTCGATAGAGAATTGGGAGACAGGTTCGCCCGAACTGAAGACGCTCTATGACATCATGACGCATACCGATGGTATCTATGGCGGGCGCTTCAGCGGCGCTGGCTTCAAGGGCTGCTGCATGGCATTGACTGACCCTGCCTTCCGCGAAAGCATCACCGAAAAGGTGACTGAGGCCTACTTGCGTGAATTCCCTGATCTGAAGGGGAAATTCTCTGTTCACATCTGCCAAAGCGCCGATGGCGTATCCTTGTAAACCATACGTGCCGATGAAGTGTCTGATTCTTGCTGCAGGCTATGCCACACGTCTTTATCCGCTGACGGAGAACTTCCCGAAGCCGCTCCTGAAGGTGGGTGAGCGCACTATCCTCGATTGGCTCGTGGATGACATTGACACGTGCGGCGCTGTGGATGAATACATTGTCATTTCCAACCATCGCTTTGCGCATCACTTTGAGGCGTGGGCAACAACGAAGCCACAGCGCATTACCATACTTGATGATGGAACGGAAACCAACGAAACCCGCTTGGGCGCTGTGCGCGATATAGAGTTGGCTATCAATAGTCAACAAGTCAACAAGTCAACAAGTCAACAGGTTGACCCTTCCTATCTTGTTATCGCTGGTGACAATGTGCTGGACTTCAGCTTGACCCACTTCATTCGCTATGCGCAGGAGAAGGGCACTTCGTGCATCATGCGCTACTATGAGCCTTCCAATACCAAACTGCTCAAATGTGGCGTGGTCACTATTGACGCAGATGACCGTGTACTGCGTATGACGGAGAAATCGCCCACACCCGAGACGCATTGGGCTTGTCCTCCTTTCTATTATTATACGGCTGCCGATGCACAACGGGTGGGGCAGGGCATAGAGGCAGGCTGCGGTACGGATGCCCCAGGCAGCTTTATTGCCTGGCTCTGCGAACAGGTTCCCGTCCATGCGATGGAAATGCCCGGGCGTCGCTACGATGTAGGTAACCTACAGAGCTACGAGGAGGTGCAGCGCACCTATAATGGGATTATAAAATAGTAATCATTAAATAGTTAATTACCATGATGTCAAGAAGGAATTTTCTGAAAGCGATGGGCGCGACAACGGCAGGAGTCGTGCTGTCAACGTCTCCCGTGAGCGCTGCCGAACGTCTTGCAGATAAGAAGACGAAGAAAAAAGCAGCGTCTGATGAGCCTGCAAAAGTGAAGCTTGCCTGTGTGGGCATTGCCAACCGCGGACGCCAGATTATCGGCGACTTGGAGCGCACGGGTCTTTGCGAGATTGTCGCCCTGTGCGACGTGGATCCGAACAGCAAGGAGTCGAAGCAAACTATTGCCGAGCATCCCAATGCAAAGGTCTTCACAGACTTCCGCGAAATGTTCGACAAATATTCCAACGAGTTCGAGGCGGTCAGCGTAGCCATCCCCGATTTCTCCCACTTCCCCGTTTGTATGCTGGCTATTTCGATGGGCAAGCATGTCTATGTGGAGAAACCGCTGGCACGCACATTCCAGGAAGTGGAGCTGCTGATGGACATCGCCCGCCGTCATCCTGAGGTGGTGACGCAAGTGGGCAATCAGGGTCATTCTGAGGCTAACTACTTCCAGTTCAAGGCATGGAAAGAAGCGGGTATCATCAAGGATGTCTATCGCATCGATGCCCACTTCAACGACTGGCGCCGCTGGTATCCCTACGACCCCAACACCGACCATTATCCTGAGGCACAACCCGTGCCTGATGGCATGAACTGGAACGTCTGGAACGGCACGTCGCATTTCCACGACTACAACGATAAGTATCATCCCGGCAATTGGCGCGGATGGTTCGACTTTGGCCTTGGTGCGCTTGGCGACTGGGGCGCACACCTCATTGATACGTGCCATGAATTCCTTGAACTTGGACTTCCCTATGAGGTGGAGCCGCTGAAGATCACGGATTTTAACGACTATTTCTTTCCCAAGGAGGCAACGCTCCGCTTCCGTTTCCCCTCGCGTGGCGACATGCCTCCCGTAGACCTTACATGGTACGACGGCGAAAAGAACCTGCCGCCTCTTCCCGAAGGATATGGCTCAATGACTAACAACCAGAGCGACGTTCCGGCTTCGGGTCAGAACGTTCCTGGCAAAGATGCCAAGCTAAGCCCGGGCAAGATTATCTATAGTAAGACGCTCACGTTCCGCGGTGGCAGTCACGGCTCCACATTGCGTATTATTCCTGAATCAGTAGCTCGCGAGATGCAGGATAAATTGCCCGAAGTGCCCAAGAGCCCTTCGAATCATTTCGCTAACTTCCTGCTGGCTTGTCAGGGGAAGGAGCAGACGCGCTCGCCGTTCCATATCTTCGGCCCGATGGCGCAGTGCTTCAGCCTTGGCATCATTGCCATCCGTACGCAGAGTAAGATTCAGTTTGATGCCCGCACAAAAACCATTACGAACAATGCCTTCGCCAATGCTCTGCTCACAGGCATGCCACCCAGAAAGGGATGGGAGGAATTCTACAAGCTTTAAGTGAAAAATAAGTTTAATGCTTTAATGATAAAAGAAAGAAAATGAAAAAGATATTCTTTTTTGCTGTAATTTCACTATTGTTACTTTCATCTTGTTGCGGACAGAAGAAAGACGCCTGTTGCAAGGAAAAATGCGATGCCCACAAGGGCGTGGCTGCGATGTGTGCACAAGAGCGTGACAAGGTAATCGCGGAAGCCGTTGCTTTGAAAAACAGCAAGCCCAATACGTTAAGCGCAAAGGAGAAGGCCGATGGCTGGAAGCTCCTTTGGGATGGTAAAACGACTGAAGGCTGGCGTAGCGCGCGCGGCGACAACTTCCCTGATTACGGCTGGAAGATAGCCGATGGCATTCTCACGGTGGAGGCTGCTGATGGAGCAGAGTCCGGCAACGGAGGCGACATTATTACTATCGACGAATTTGCCAACTTCATCCTCAAGGTCGATTTCCGTATTACTCCTGGAGCCAATAGCGGTATCAAGTATTTCGTTGATCCGGGTTTGAACAAAGGCCCTGGTTCGGCTATTGGCTGCGAATTCCAAATTTTGGACGATGAGCTGCATCCCGATGCCAAGCTGGGCGTAAAGGGCAATCGTACACAGGGTTCTCTTTACGACTTGATTCCCTCGCGCAACGGTGATTGGGACAACCTCAGTGATGCCGACGGTTTTAAGACCGCTATGGTCGTTGTTATGGGCAACCACGTGGAGCATTGGCTGAATGGAGTGAAAATCCTTCAGTATGAGCGCAACAACGAGATGTGGAATGCCCTTGTTGCCTATAGTAAGTATCGCGATTGGCCAAACTTTGGCAACCATGCTTCGGGTCACATCCTTTTGCAGGATCACGGCAACGAAGTTTGCTTCCGTAACGTCAAAATCAAAGTGCTGGAGTAAGCTGTGGCTGAACGGAAACTGAACTGGTACGTCGGCTTTACGAAGTCGTGTCAGGAGAAGAAAGTCGCGGAGGTACTGACTGCGATGGGGGTAGAGCACTACCTTCCCATTCAGAAGGTGCGCCGCAAATGGAGTGACCGCATCAAGGTGATAGATAAGCTGGTCATCCCCCACATGATTTTCATCTTTACCGATCAGGACACGCGCGTAAAACTATTGCCCGAAATCAATGGATTGACGGGTTATATGTCCAAAGGAGGCCCGTGGAATCCTATCGTCGTACCGGAAAGGCAGATGAACGACTTCCGCTTCATGGTGGAGAATGCAAGCGACGATGTATTGTTTGAGCAGAATCCCTTGAAACCGGGTGACCCGATAGAAGTGCTTGTTGGCCCGCTGGCGGGTATGCGCGGCGAGCTGATAAAGACGGAAAAAGGGGAGTATGTGGCTATTCGCTTGATGTCGATGGGCGCGGCAATGGTGAAGGTGGCTTTGAATTCCATTCGGCGCTACGACCCAGAGAAGGACGAGCCCATGATAGTATAGGGAAAGCTTTCGCCCTATTTCCCGATTGCTTGCAGGAAGTCTGCTACTACGAAATTGCTGCCTCCGACGAAGATGAAGTCGTCGGGGGCAGCTTCGTTTTTAGCGGTTAGGAAAGCGTCGCCGACGGAGGGAATTTCACGTCCCATAAGGCCGTAACAGCGAGCTAAGGCAAATAGCGTGTGGCTGTTGAGCGCGCGGTGCGTGCTGGGTTGGGTAAGGTAATAGACGGCATCCTTCGGCAGAGCGTTGAGAATGGGGCGTATGTCCTTGTCATCCACAAATCCCAATACAATGCGGAGCGTGCGACATTGCTGTTGCTTCAGTTGACGGATGTTGTCTTGCAAGCCACCTGCGTTATGCCCGATGTCGCAGATAATTGTGGGATTTGTGCCCACTTGCTGCCAGCGTCCCATAAACCCCGTCAGGTCGCAGACGTGGGCGAATCCTTCGCGGATGTATTCCTCTGAAAGCGAATACCCTAACTGCTTCAGCACATTTACTGCGACTAAGATGGTGCGGGCGTTCTTTTTTTGGTAGGGGCCTTTGAGCTGCATCTCCAGAGACTCCGATTTTTCTGTAGTTTCTGGATTATCTGCAAAAACAATGGGGGCATTCAATGCTTGTGCTCGGGTAAGGAATACGGGTTGCGTTTCGGGTTGCGTTTCGCCGATGACGACAGGTGTTTCAGTCTTAATGATGCCCGCTTTCTCTCCGGCTATCTTTTCAAGCGTATCACCGAGCAGCGCTGTATGTTCCAAACTGATATTGGTAATGATAGCAAGGTCGGGGCGGATGATGTTCGTGCAGTCGAGCCGTCCGCCAAGCCCCACTTCAATAACGGCGACATCGACACTCTCGTCGGCAAAGTAACGGAAAGCAAGGGCCGTAGTAACCTCGAAGAAAGAGGGATGGAGGGGTTCGAAGAACGAACGTTCGCGCTCCACAAATGCTGCAACGTAATCCTTTGCTATGGGTTTGCCGTTCACGCGGATGCGTTCGCTGAAGTCGAGTAGGTGAGGGGATGTGTAAAGTCCTACGCGATAGCCTGCCGATTGCAGAATGGCAGCTAGCGTATGAGAACAAGAGCCTTTGCCGTTGGTGCCGCCTATATGGATGGTGCGGTATTTGCGATGTGGGTGACCGAAATGTTCGTCCAGCGCAAGCGTATTCGCCAGCCCTTCCTTATAAGCTCCTGCACCTATGTTGTGAAACGCCGGCGCGCATCGATACAAGTAAGCAATGGCTTCCTCGTAGGTCATTGTTAGTCAAAAAGATTCTTGAATTTCTGGAAGAAACTCTGCTTGGTGCTTTCGGAGGGTTTGAAGTTGTCGGACTCCCGCAAGTTCTCCAAAGTGTTCTTCTCGTCGCGGCTGAGCGCTTCAGGAATATAGACGCTGATGCGCACGAGCAGGTCACCGTTGCCGTAGCCGTTGATGGCGGGCAAACCCTTACCGCGCAGTCGCATCACCTTGCCGGGTTGTGTGCCGGGTTCGATGGTCATACGCACCTTTCCCGTGACGGTTGGGATGTCCACTTGTCCGCCGAGTGCCGCTTGCGGAACGCTGATCATTAGATTATAGACGAGATCGTTGCCGTCGCGGATGAGTTCCTTCGGCTCCTCCTCCACAATCTGAATGTATAGGTCGCCGGGGACGCCGTTGTGCTTGGCGGCGTTGCCCTTGCCGCTCATGGTAAGCTGGTATTCGCTTGTGGCGCCGGCGGGAATCTTGGCGGTAATGACCTCCTCGCCATAGACAATGCCCTCACCGCTGCACTTGCGGCATTTGTTCTTGATGATTTTTCCTTCGCCTCCGCAGCGCGGGCAGGCAGCTTGTGTCTGCATTATGCCGAACATGCTCTGACGCGTGCGGACGACGTAACCCGTTCCGTGACAGTCGGGACACGTTTCTGAGCCGCTGCCCTTCTCGGCACCTGTGCCGTTACAATCGGGACAGGGGACGTATTTCTTGACTTTCAGTTTCTTTTCCGTACCCGAGGCGATTTCCTGCAAGGTAAGCTTCACTTTAACGCGTAGGTCGCTGCCGCGATAGACGCGCTCCGACTGACGTCCCCCTCCGCCGAAACCGCCTCCAAAGGCACTCCCGAAGCCGTGTCCGCCGAAGATGTCGCCAAACATGCTGAAGATATCGTCCATCGAGAATCCTCCGGCGCCGAATCCTCCGGCACCTCCCATACCTTCTACGCCTTCAGGGCCGAACTGGTCGTAGCGGGCACGCTTGTCTTTGTCGCTTAGTACGCTATAGGCTTCAGCTGCCTCCTTGAACTTCTCCTCAGCGACTTTGTCGCCCGGGTTACGGTCAGGGTGGTACTTGATTGCCAGCGTCTTGTAGGCTTTCTTTATCTCTTCCTCCGTAGCGTTTTTGGCGACGCCCAGGACTTCATAGTAATCACGTTTTGCCATTTTGTCTATTCCTTATTTAATTAGCCACAACCACTTTCGAGTGGCGGATGACTCGGTCGTTGAGTTTATAGCCCTTCTGCACGCAGTCGATGACCTGTCCTTTGGGCATTTCGTCGGTTGCCGGTACCATAGCGATGGCTTCGTGGTAGTCGGTGTCAAACGGTTCGCCCTTGGCTTCAATCTCTCTGAGGCCGTTTTGCTCAAGGGTGGTACGGAACTTGTTGGCGATGAGTTCGAAACCCTGTCGACAGTTGCCAGCATCTTCCGTCTTGCTCATTGCTTCGAGCGCGCGATCCATATCATCGAGAATAGGCAGCACGGCCGTCATCAGATGAGCCGAGCCGTTGAGTATGAGCTCGCTTTTCTCTTTCAGCGTGCGCTTGCGATAGTTCTCGAATTCAGCCATTTGGCGGAGGTATTTGTCGTGAAGGTCGTTGTACTTCGCTTCGGCTTCTGACAACGCTGTCAGCAGCTTTTCCTCTTCCGTAACGGCCTCACCAGCCTCGCTGGATGCATTCTCCTCGACAGGTTCTCCGGGTTCTTCGGAAACAGGTTCAATGGTTTCGTTGGTTTCTTTGGCCTCTTGAGCCTCTTTCATTTCTTGGGCTTCTTCAGCTTTTGCTTCTTTCATATATTTCTTGTTTTTCTTTGACATAGCTATTCTGTTTTTATTTTTTATCTTTTATTCTGCCCTGCATTATGCAAAAAGTGTGCCATGTCAGCCAGCATGCCACAATTTCCCTTTTCCTCGTCGTTTTTCCGCCAATTGTGGCAAAAGAGGACGGCCTCCCTGACAGATACAATAAGGGATATCCTTTTATTCAAAGGAGGGAGAAGAGGTTCTTTTTCTTTGAAATACTCGGGGAATTATTCCTTCAGGAAACTGCCGTCGAAGGTGAGGGGGAGAAGCTGCTTGACGCCCTCGATGACATACGTCCCCTGCGTGCCGTAGAGTAGGATGCGCATCGGGCTTCCTGCGCGTGTCTCCGACTCCAGCATCACTTGCCGGCAAGCGCCGCAGGGCGGGGTGGGGATGGACGTGAGTCCGTCAGCATCTGCGGCTGCAATCGCCAGCGCTACTATGCTCTGTTCGGGATGTTGTGCTCCGGCAGCAAAGAGGGCCGTCCGCTCGGCACAAAGACCCGAGGGGAATGCGGCGTTTTCCTGATTGCTGCCCAAGACAATCGTACCGTCGGTGAGACGAACGGCGGCGCCGACGTGGAAGTGGCTATAGGGAGCATAGCTGCGCTTAGTGGCTTCCTGAGCCGACAGCACCAACTGACGATCGGCCTCCGCCAGCTCGTCGAAAGCGTAGAGCGTATAGTGGCATTCGTGGGTGAACTCTTTCATGTTTTTTCGTAGATTTTTTGCAAAGATAGGGTGAGCCGAGCGAAAAAGCAATTTTTTTTTCACTTTTCTGAGTCGACCCCTATCTAAAACGGGCAAAGACTCGTTAAAAATAGAGCAACATTTGCATAATATCAGAATTTTTCTGTATTTTTGTGCGCTGAAACCAATAAGAAACCCTATTTCGCCCTATGAGACGCCTGATTCTGACTCTCCTTCTCGCCGTTATCGTCCTTTCGGCATCGGCTCAAAACGAACAATATGTCAAGTACATTAATCAGTACAAGTCGCTGGCTGTTGACCAGATGAAGAAGTACCGCATTCCTGCCAGCATCACGTTGGCTCAGGCGTTGCTCGAATCTGGTGCCGGACAGAGCGACCTAGCACGCAACAGCAATAACCATTTTGGCATCAAGTGCCACGATTGGGCGGGACGGAAGGTCTATCACGATGACGACCAGCGTGAGGATTGCTTCCGCGTTTATAAGTCCGTTCGCGATTCGTATGAGGATCACTCCATCTTCCTCACCTCCCATCAGCGTTACGCCGGTCTCTTCCGCCTGAATCCGACGGATTACGTCGCTTGGGCGCGAGGGTTGAAGATGGCGGGATATGCAACCAGCTCCACTTACGCCGACAAACTCATCAACATCATCGAGTCTTACAATCTCGATCGTCTCGATTCCGACAGTTGGAAGTATGCTCCTACTTATACTCCTGAGGCTCCCCACATTCCCCATTTGGCAAACGGTTTGGTGTATGTCATTGTCCGTCAGGGCGACACCATGCAGGGCATAGCCGATGAATTCAATATTCCGCGCAGCAAGCTCGTTCGTTACAACGACCTCTACAAAACTTACGTTCCTGAGAAGGGCGACATCATTTACCTTCACCGTAAAAATGCTCGCGCCCAGAAGGGTTACGCCATTCACATTGTCAAGGACGGCGATAGCATGTATCAGATTTCCCAGATGTACGGAATCCGCCTGAAGCGTCTTTATAAAATGAATAAGGATAAGGGCGACATCTATACCTACAGCCCTCGCGTCGGCGATTTCATCCGCCTCCGCTAAAAAACTCTTTTTTTGCCGATGAATAATAACCCGACAATTATGCCTGATATTTGTGATAAGGTTTTATATCGGCAGGAATCATACGATATTATTGGAGCGGCGATGGAAGTTCACAATGTGTTGGGATGTGGATTTACGGAGCCGTTGTATCAGGAAGCTTTTGAACATGAACTTCAGTTGCGCAAAATACCTTTCGAACGCGAAATGACATTTCGTGTTCATTATAAAGGATGTGAATTGGAAAAGGATTTTCGAGTTGATTTCGTTTGTTACGGCAAGATAATTGTAGAACTCAAAGCCGTATCTGCTTTTTCTGACGAGCATTTTGCGCAAGTATATAATTATCTAAAAGCAAGCGGTCTTCAACTTGGATTGCTTGTCAATTTCGGCAAAGCATCGTTGGAATTCGAGAGGATACCATGTAATCAAAAAATGGTAATCTTCTCATCAAATAAATTCGAATAATTCGTGTAATTCGCCGATAAATTGAACATTAATTCTTTTTTCCCTTGTCGGCGAATTGTTCGAATTAAACGAAGATATTTCCTTCCAAACGGCGTTCTCCCATGTTGCTCGGCGTGCGAAGCCCTCACCGCAATAATTCGTAAAATTCGAATAATTCGCCGTCAAAGAAAAGCTCCCTTTAACGTTCTATCCTTCGTCGGCGAATGGAGCGAATGAAACGAATTTATTTCCTTTCAAACGGCGTTTTCCCGTGTTTCTCGGCGAGCGAAGCCCTCGCCGCAAAAATTCGTAAAATACGAATAATTCGCCGTCAAAGAAAAACACCCGTTTAGCGTTCTATTCATTGTCGGCGAATGGAGCGAATTAAACGAACGTTAAGTTACTCGCAGTAACATAAAAAACGGATTCGTGATTTGCTGCGTATTCTTGCAAGAACATGCAGGAAGGGCGTTTTTCTGCGAAAAAATGGGGAAAAAAGTTGCTAATATAAAAATAGGTTAGTATCTTTGCGGGTCATTAGACAGAAAAAAGTAAGTGTTTAATATTTATTCATTGTTTAACTAAAAAAGTAAGCTTATGAAACTGAGAAATTTACTTCTCTGCGGAATTTGCGCTCTGAGCACAACTTTTGCATTTGCTCAGAACAAGACATTCCCGTTCACGCTGACCACTGCCGACGGCCTGCCCGAGCAGACTACTGCGGCAGCAAATGCTTTCACGAAGTGGGTGTCGCCCACCTACACGTTCGATGAGCCCGTCAGCTCGTTCCGTCTCACGGTCACCCACACCAGCTGGCAGGATGCGTTCAACACCAGTGCCAACGGTGGACGTGGCTACGTGTTCTTCACCATGGGTGAGTTCTACCTCTACGATGCCGCCGGCAACCAGGTAGAGCTGACAGCCGAAAACTTCAATGCTAATGCTACCGAGGCTGTGGCTACGGGCGACGGCTCCATCGCAGGTCTCTGCGACGGCGACGTCAGCACCCACTACCACACCTGCTACAGCGATAACGACGGCGACAAACCCATCGGCGCTGAGCACTGGCTCGAAGTCACCCTTCCCGAGCCGATGACTTCGTTCTCTTTCGGCTTCTACAAGCGTAGCAACAATGCCAACATCCCCAGCGAAATCATCGTTACCAAGGGCGGCGAAACAGCTGATCCCTTTGCCGACTATGGCTTCCAATTGGGTGAGCAGGTCGAGAACGTCGAGCCGGGTAGTCTCTATGTGATGTGCGACAACGGTAACGTTGCTGCCTACGAGGGCACTTATCTTTATGTGGCTCCCAACGGCATCCCCGGATACTACAGCACTAGCGGCCAGAAGGCTTATCACGTTCGTCGTCAGGCCAATGTCGACTGTATCTATCAGGTGATTGATGCTGGTGACGGTACCTTCTATCTGAAGAACTATCTCAACGGCAGTTTCGTGGGCGGTGCAGCCGGCTTCCAGGAGCAGGCTGACTACAGCAGCGCCAACAAGCTCACCTATGACCCCGAGACCCACTACCTCGAAGGTGTCAATGGCTACCACTACAGCACCAATAGCCAGGCTTCGTTCGTTGGCTATGAGACCACATCCGCACCTCGCGAGATGTATTTCTACAAGGCTTCCATCAGCAGCAAGTATGCTTACAAGGAAGTTGAGGCTGCTATCGCCGAAGCTGAAAGCGCTCTTGCTGCAAACAAGGAGGCTTTCTCTGGTTACGACGACGGTGAGACAGCTGCTCTCGAAGCGGCTCTTGCTACCGCAAAAGCTGTGAGTGCTGACGCTCCCTGCGAAGACCTCTTCAAGGCTGCCAGCGATCTGAATGCTGCTACTTCGAACTTCCTGCAGGTTTATATCTACATGGCTATCGACGAGATTTCGGAGATTCTTGAGAACGAAGAGTTTGGTACCTCATACGGTATGTATCCCGTTCTTCAGAAGACTATTCTCGAGAACAAGTTGGCTCAGTTGATGGATGATGTGGATAACCGCACCTTCGGTTCGCTTGAAGACACGAAGACATACGTGGCAGACATTCAGGCAACCATTCAGGAATTCTGGGACAGCAAGCTTGACACTCCCACTGAGCTCCCCATCCACCTCATTGGCGAGAACGGCGCAGTCGTCTTCACCAAGATGGAAGGTCTTGGCAACTACATCTACACGTCGCCCACCATCTTCCTGCCGGAGCCGATTGAGAAGATCTATATTACTACTGTGGCCACTAATACGGGTGACTCAGGCGGCGGATGGCCCTGCACCAACTGGGCACACTTCACCCTGCGCGATGCTGAGGGCGAGGAAGTATTCCTTACAGCGGATAATATCTCCACTAACGCTCTTGAAACCTCTGAGGGTAGCATTGAAGGTCTCGTTGACTTCAAGGAAGATGGAACTCCTGACCTGACCACCTATCTGCACACGCTTTATTCGTCAAGCGATCCGAGCACCAACGAGCACTACATCTGCATAACCTTCCCCGAGCCGATGAGCATGTTCAGCTTCGACCTTATCTCTCGTGAGAACGGCCGTCTGGTGCCCACCGAGATGGTTATCGACACCGTGCCTTATCACTACGTGCCCGATGCAACGGCTGTCGTCCGCAAGCAGATCACGAAGGCTTCTGAGCTTGACCCGAACAAGTACTACATCTTCTACGGCAACATAAATAAGGTTGACAAGGGTGCTCCGGGCAGCGGCTTCTATGCCGGTATCTCAAAGGCTTATGGCGACAAGGCCATGAAGGAAGGTGTCTTCAAGGTGATTCCTGGTGAGACAGAAGGTACGTACAAGGTTCATTTCATGGTTGAGGATGTTTATCTTGAGCGTCCTACCTCATGGACATCAACTACTGGCACGAACATAGAGGAAGAGGCTGGTGAGTTCTTCTTTACGGAGAGCGCCAACTTGGCCGATGCCTTCAAGGTATGGGCTGGTCCGACTGAAACCGACGAACCCGACCAGAAGTACATGCTTCAGGATTGGAGCGGCCACATGGGTTACTTCACCATTGCCGGCGAAGGCTTCGAGAATGACGATGCCGATGGTGGATCCGACTGGTTCATCTACGAAACCGATCCTGTGGCCTACAACGTCTTTGTGAATCCCATCAGCAAGGCTTCTCAGCTGAACACCGACGATTTGTTCGCCATGTATGGCAACCTCGGTAAGCTGAACAGCGCTGCCGGAAGCCCGGGTGGCTACTACCGCAACATCACCGCTACTGGTGAGACGGCTACCAACCTTAACCTCTTCAAGCTTGAGAGCGGTGCTGGCAGTACATATAAGATTCACTTCGTCGATGACAACGTCTATCTGAAGGCTCCCACAGAGTGGGCAGGCATGGCTACGACGGAGGATCCTGCTGAAGCTGGTGAGTTCGTATTCCTGGAGAGCAGCAACCTCGCTGGTGCCTTCAAGATCTACCGTGAACTTGACGGTAAGCTCTACATGCTGCAAGACTGGGGTCAGTCGATGGGTTCCTGCCCGATTGACAACCTCGATGCTGACGACACCGACGGCGAGTCCGACTGGACGCTCTTTACGGTGGGCGATCCGAATGAGGTAGAACTTGAGCGTAAGGACTATTTGGGCGAATATGTTTACAAGTATGACTACCACTGGGATGACCATCACATTGTGGAAGTTCCGTTCATCCTCGAGGCTGATCCTGAATCGGAGGATGGCGTTATCGTCAACAACTTCTACGATACGGGTTGCCCGCTCAAGGGTGTGTTCGATGGTAAGGCTCACACCATCACCTTCGCTCCGATGCAGCAGATGAATAGCGATGATAAGTACACCTACTTCTATCGTAGTACTACTTCAGAGGAAGCTCTTATCACATTCTTGATTGACCTGGTGAAGGGTCAGATCATCTATTACGGTCAGGGCGGTTTCATCTATTACAACAACAACTTCGACCCGACCCTGCCTGAAGAGGATCCTTCAGAGTATCCGAACGGCAACTGGAAGTACTACTATTGGAAACAGCTCTCCAACACCTTCATTGAGCTTGTTCCCGTCCTGACGGGCGACGATTGGCTCCATGTGGGCAACGCTGTTGCCGACGATGCCGAGGTGGTTAGCGTCAGCTTCTTCACCGTGGGCGGTCAGGCAATTGCCGAACCCGTCAAGGGCGTCAACATCATCCGCACCGTCCTCTCCGACGGCACCGTCAAGACGGCAAAGGTCTTGATTAAGTGAGAGAAGAGCTGAGTTCGCTCTAGCTCTTCCGAATGTGAAAGAGCTAGAGCGCAGCTCAAGGTTTTGGTTAAGTAATCCTCGATTACACAATATCCCCAATTCATAGGGCGACTCCTCTGAGCCGCCCTATTCTTTTGCATTCTTCAGGACGTTTTCTATTCGTTTGCACTACTATTTTGTTTGCTCAACGCGTTGAGCAAGGTTGCCCAACGCGTTGGGCAACGTGTATCAACGCGTTGGGTAACGTGTATCAACGCGTTTTCCAAACCTGAATGATTGGTTAAAACGAAGCGATTTCCTTCCACGCTTGGGGAAGGAAGCGGATAAGGTCGGTAGCAGTCATAGCGATTTCGGTGAGGGCAGAGGCTGCAAGATCTCCAGCCAAACCGTGAACGAAGACACCCAGACGAGCAGTATCCCAAGCGGTATATCCCTGAGCGCGAAGCGCAAGGAGGATGCCCGTCAGCACATCGCCGCTGCCGCCAGTAGCCATTCCGGCGTTGCCCGTTGTATTCATGGACACTTCGCCCGTGGGGGAATAGACGTGCGTGCGGTGCCCTTTTAAAATAAGGTATAAGTGATGGCTTACAGAAAACGTGTCTGCCGATTCTTCGCTAAGCCTTCCGTATTCCCCGAGGTGTGGGGTGAGGATATCCTTTTCGCTGAGCAGGGAGAGGAGGGCAGTAGAGGCAGCCAAATTATTGAGCGCATCAGCATCGAGGACGAGAGGTGCATTGGCGCTCTTCATCAGCGCCTGCTGCATTTGCCGTGTGGTGTCGTTGGCCGTCAGCCCAGGACCGATGGCGATGGCCGAGTAGCGCGAGAGATGGGCAGGAAGGCTGTCGACACAATCCGAGCCGCAAGGGATGACCATTGCCTCGGGGACAGCCGTCTGGAGGATGATACGGTTGCACTCGGGTGTGCAGACGGTGAGCAACCCGATGCCGCTCCGCAGCGCCGCCTTCGCCGCCATAACAGCAGCGCCAGCCATACCCCTGCTGCCTGCAATGAGGAGGCCGTGCCCGTATGTCCCCTTATGGCTTTCAGGGTCGCGCGGATGAACAAGAGCTCGGGCTTCGGAAAGTGTGAACATCACGATGGGAATTTTTTTTCAGGGGGCAAAGATAGAATATCTTTCGATTGTTTGCAAAAGAAGGATGCTTTTTGTATTTTTGCGGACGTAAAAAACAGAAAAAAATTCAGCCATGTTAAAGATCGGAGACCCCATGCCGCATTTTGAAGTTATGGATCAGAACGGCAACATCGTTACGTCTGAAAGCCTGATAGGCAAGAAGACCATCGTCTATTTCTATCCGAAGGACAATACGTCCGGCTGTACGGCCGAGGCTTGCAACCTACGCGACAACCACGCTGCCCTGCAGGCTGCGGGCTGGAATGTGGTGGGTGTCAGCAAGGACAGCGTCAGCTCGCACAAGAAGTTCGAGGAGAAGTACGCGCTACCCTTCACCCTGCTCTCCGACCCCTCGACGGAGCTGCTGCAGGCCTTTGGCGCCTGGGGTGAGAAGAAGATGTACGGCAAGGTGACGATGGGCACGCTCCGTCGGACCTTCCTCTTCGACGAGCAGGGCACATTGACGCGCATTATCGAGAAGGTGGATACGAAGAACCACGCCGCGCAGATACTCTAACCGCTAACCCCTAACCGCTAACCCCTTAACCGCTGATAGGCGAGGCGAGGGGAGTGGTTTCGGACGTAGATGATGCCGCGATAGGTGAAGCCGCGCGAGGTGAGGAAGTGCTGCAGCACGCGGTTGTCGCGGTGTGTATCGGCACGCAGATGCCCCGTCTGCTGTTCGCAGTAGCTGAGGCAGGCGTCGGCAATGCCGTGTGCGCCACGTGCAGCGGCTAAGCGGTGGATGGTGCCGTAGGGGCGAGGGTCGTCAGCCCACGCGCCGTCCTCAATGACGCGGTAGGTGGGGTCCTCGCCGAGGATAAAGGCAAAGGTGCCGACGAGGGTATCGCCGTCCATCACCACGTAGCTCACCCCCCGTCGGATGTCGTTCTGTATATCCTCCTCGTGCGGATAGCCGTCGCCCCATTGCGAGGCGTTGCCGTTCTCGGCCATGAAGGCGCGTGCATCGGCGAAGATTTCCATCAGGCGAGGGATGTCTGTTCGTAGGGTATGACGGATGGCCAACATCGGATGAACTCTATTTTTGTGCAAAGATAAGGCGAATTATTTGTTCTTTACGAAAAATTGGGTTATTTTTGTGCCCAGATATTATAATATGTAATACAATGAAAAGACAACTTATCCTTCTTTCATGCTTCTGCATGGCCGGAGCCGTCATGGCTCAGCAGTATCAGCCTCAGGGCTATAGTGATTCACGCACCAAGGGCATGGCTCCTGAGATGACGGAGCTGTATGCCCCTCAGCCGCCCAAGGTCACGCCGGGCGACATCCAGCGCAATACCGCCCCCTCGGATGCCATCGTGCTGTTCGACGGCAAGAACCTCGATGCCTGGCGCTCGGACAGAGGCGATGCCGGATGGAAAGTCAATCCTGACGGCACGATGACGGTGAACAAAAGGGCTGGCGACATCATCACCCGCGAGTCGTTCGGCGACTTCCAGCTCCACATCGAATGGATGGTTCCCAAGGACATCCACGGAAGCGGACAGGGACGCGGTAACAGCGGCGTCTATCTGCAGGATAAATACGAGGTGCAGGTGCTGGACAGCTACGAGAACGAAACCTATGTGAACGGGCAGGCTGCCAGCATCTACAAGCAGTCGGCTCCGCTCGTGAACCCCTGCCGCAAGCCGGGCGAATGGAATGTCTATGACATCATCTACACGGCGCCCACGTTCAAGGCCGACGGGACCTACCGCACCCGTCCTGTGGTGACGGTCCTCTTCAACGGCGTGCTGGTGCAGAACGCCACCACCATCATCGGCACGACGGAGTACATCGGCCTGCCGCAGTTCGGCGCTCATGGCGACGGCCCCATCCGCCTGCAGAGCCACGGCGACCGCAGCGAACCCATCTCCTACCGCAACATCTGGATTCGGAAACTCTAAAAAACCAATCAAAACAATTAAGGGAGTCCTAGGAATTCTTAGGATTCCCTAATTTTTTTGAAAGCGCGGATGTATTGTATTGTGCCGAAGATGGCGAGGGCGAGCATGACACCGTAGATGAGGATGTAGCGCGGGGTGCTGTCGGTAATGCCGAGGACGATGTAAAGGCTATCGGTTATGAGCCACAGCAGCCAGGCGTTGATATCCTTGCGAACGAGGAGGAACGTGGCGGCGATGTTCATGGCCGTGCAGGTACTGTCGATGAACGGGTGGTTGGAGACATGGCGGTCAACGAGGAAGATAACGGTAGTAAGTGCGGCTACAGCCAACAGCGTCCACAGTGGGTTCGTCCAGCGGATGGAGCGCTCGTTCTCCTTGGGCGAACGTTTCCACGTGCAGAAGCCGATGATGGCCATGACGGCACCGTAGGTGTTGTATATACTGCTCATTACCAGTCGGTCGTAAGCAAAAAAATAGGCCATTATGCCGCAACTGAGTAAGCTGAAAAGCCATGCCCAGCGATGGGTTTTGGCGGCAAAGAGAACGGTGAGCACATGGGCAATGATGACTATTACGTTGAGAAGGGCATCCATTTTATTGAGAAATTAAGATTTACGAATTGTGGCCGCGAAGGTAATGCAGTTTTTTCAAAAAACCGCAAAAAAAATGAAGAATTGATAGCCATTGAACGAAAAAAAGCACTATCTTTGCAGCGAAAAATAGAAAGAAACAATGCGGTTAAAGAGTACCCAATTGAATATCAGTAAAAGATGTTCTTCCCCTGTTATCGGGGCCGCTTGTTTCACCGACGAAAAGGAGTTATGGAATTTGTGCCTTTGCACAAATTCCTTTTTTTATAATTTAGGATAATATGGAAGAACTTAAACATGAGTGTGGCATTGTGTTGATGCGGTTGCTGAAACCGCTCAGCTGGTATCAGCAGAAATACGGGTCGTGGATGTACCCGATGCGCAAGCTCTATCTGATGATGGAGAAGCAGAAAAACCGCGGTCAGGAGGGCGCAGGCATCGCCTGCCTGAAGATGAACGCGCAGCCCGGCGAGGAGTATATCTTCCGCGAACGTGCCCTGGGCAAGGACGCCATCCCCGAGGTGTTCAGCAAGGCTAACCGCTGTGTGTTCAACAACCGCGACAACAGCACGTGCCAGGACCCGAACTTTGCCGAGCGCTGGCTGCCCTATGCAGGAGAAATCTACATGGGCCATCTGCGCTACTCCACCACAGGCAAGAGCGGAATGGAGTACCTCCACCCCTTCATGCGCCGCAACAACTGGAGGGCGAAGAACCTGCTGCTCTGCGGCAACTTCAGCATGACCAACAACGACGAGGTCTTCAATATGCTCACCGAGAAGGGGCAGCACCCGCGCCGCGCAGCCGACTCGTTCTTCCTTCTGGAGTTTATGGGACATAGGCTTGACCGTGAGGTGGAGCGCGTCTATCAGGAGGCTGTGGAGAAAGGGCTCGAGAATCGCGACATCACAGAATACATTGAGGCTAATGTCGATATGCGCAACGTCCTCCGTACCTGCTGCCCCGCTTGGGATGGCGGTTACGTCATCGAAGGTGTCACGGGTAGTGGCGAATCGTTCGTCATCCGCGACCCGTGGGGCATCCGCACGGCGTTCTGGTATGCCGACGACGATATGGTGGTGGTCACCTCCGAGCGCCCTGCCATGCAGAACGCGCTTAACATCGAGGTCGACGACATCCACGAGCTGCAGCCCGGCCAGGCACTTCTCGTCAACAGCCGCGGAGAGGTGTCGCTGGAGCAGATTATGGAGCAGAAGGCCCTGCTGCCCTGCTGCTTCGAGCGCGTCTATTTCAGTCGTGGTAACGACAAGGACATCTACCGCGAGCGTAAGAAGCTGGGCGAGCTGTTGCTCGAACCTGTGCTGAAAGCCATCGACAACGACCTCGTCCATACCGTCTTCTCCTTTATCCCTAATACGGCTGAGGTCGCCTCGTTCGGTATGGTGCAGGCTTTTGAGAATTATTTGGGTCGGAAGAAGATTGATAAGATATTGGCCCTTGGGCCGAATCCATCGCAGGCCGACTTGGAAAAAATCATCTTGCAGCGCATCCGCAACGAGAAGGTGGCGCTGAAGGATATCAAGCTCCGCACTTTCATTACCGAGGGCAACAGCCGTAACGACCTCGCCGGCCACGTCTATGACATCACTTATGGGAGTATCGTGCCTTATGAGGATAATCTGGTCATCATCGACGACAGCATCGTGCGTGGCACCACTCTGCGCGAGAGCATCCTGCGCATCCTCGACCGTCTGCATCCAAAAAAGATCGTCATCGTCAGTAGTTCGCCGCAGGTGCGCTACCCCGACTACTACGGCATCGACATGGAGAGCATGGACCAGTTCATCGCCTTCATTGCCGCCATGGACCTGCTGCGCGAACGCGGCTTATGGAACATCGTCACCGATACCTATCTGGCCTGCAAACGTCAGCTGACGCTGCCGAAGGAGCAGATGGTGAACGCCGTAAAGAGCATCTACGAGCCCTTTACCGCCGATGAGCTTTCGGTGAAGATAGCCGAGCTGCTGCGCCCAGCCGACCTGAAGGCCGACTTCGAGATTGTCTATCAGACAATGGAGGGACTGCACACGGCTTGCCCCAACCATTTGGGCGATTGGTACTTTAGCGGCAACTATCCCACACCAGGTGGCGTGCGTCGCGTGAATATGGCTTACATTGATTACTACGAGAAAAACTACATCCACAACTGAATATGAAAGCAACTCTTATATTGGAAGACGGTGCCTGTTTCGAAGGCATCGCATTCGGCGCAGCCACAGCCGTGCAAGGTGAAGTGGTGTTCAACACAGCCATGATGGGCTATGTGGAAAATCTGCAGGATCCGGCTAACACGGGACAGATTCTTGTCTGTACCTATCCGATTATCGGCAACTATGGCGTTCCCTCGAAGGAAGTGATGCTGGACGAGGACCTCGGTCTCTTTGATTCGGAGCATATCCATGCTTCAGCGCTCATCGTCAGCGACTTGAGTGAGCACTACAGTCATTGGAGCGCTGTGGAAACCCTTGAGAGCTGGATGAAGCGCGAGAACGTCCCTGGCATACGTGGCATAGATACTCGTGCCCTGACCCAGTACCTTCGCGAGCATGGTACGATGATGGGACAGATTGTGCCGGAAGGAGCAGAGATAGTTCCTGTTGAATTGGAAGAAAAGAACGAGGTAGCCCTCGTGTCGCATCCGGAAACGAGAGAATTCGCTCCGAAGGGTGAAGCGAACGGAAAACACGCCGTTGTCGTAGATCTTGGTTGTACAGCAGGGCTAATTGCTGCTTTGCGCGAGAAGGGCTACGTCGTTACTCGTGTGCCCTTCGATGCGCCTTTTGATACGATGGAGGCCGATTGCCTGTGGCTTTCCAACGGACCTGGCAATCCGTTGCTCTGTCCTGAAACCATCGGCCGCATTGCTACGATGCTGCAGGGCGATAAGCCTGTGGTGGGCCTTGGCCTTGGAAGCCAGTTCTTGGCTCTTGCTGCCGGAGCCCAGCTGCTGGCGCTGCCCTACGGGCATCGTGGGCATAACCATGCAATACGTCGTCTGGCAGACAATCATTGCTATATCTCCACGCAGAATCACGGCTATGCCGTCGATGCCGCCACGTTGCCTGAAGGGTGGAGCGTGACATTTGAGAATATCCACGACGGCTCTTGCGAAGGTATCCGCTGCGACGGCAAACCTTTCTATGGCTTCCAGTTCAACCCTGAGACGAAGAGTGGTGCCCTCGACTGGGACGCCGTCTTTGCTATGGCTGAAGGGGAATGGCCAACGGAACCAGTGCGTTCTTGTCAGGGAGGCCTGCGTCTGCCGAAGAAAGTCTTACTTCTTGGCAGCGGCGCATTGAAAATCGGCGAAGCAGGAGAATTCGACTATTCTGGTTCGCAGGCGCTCAAGGCTATGCGTGAACAGGGTGTCAAGACGGTGCTCATCAATCCAAATATTGCTACTGTGCAGACGTCCGAGGGCGTTGCCGATAAGGTTTATTTCCTTCCCGTCACGCCTTACTTCGTGGAACGTGTCATCCAGAAGGAGCAGCCCGATGCCATCCTGCTGGCCTTTGGCGGTCAGACGGCGTTGAACTGCGGCGTGCAGTTGTTTAAGAACGGAGTTTTAGAGAAATACAACGTCCGTGTGCTCGGTACACCGGTACAGACGATTATTGATACGGAAGATCGTGAATTGTTCAACGAGCGTTTGGCTGAAATCCACGTGAACACCATTAAAAGTGAGGCTGTGGAGACGATGGATGACGCCAAGCGTGCGGCACACGAGCTCGGCTACCCCGTCATCATCCGCTCGGCATATGCCCTTGGCGGTCTGGGAAGCGGATTCTGCGACAACGAGGAAGAACTGGTGCGACTGGCAGAGAAGAGTTTCTCTTTCTCTCCGCAGATTCTGGTGGAGAAAAGCCTCAAGGGTTGGAAGGAAATCGAGTTCGAGGTGGTACGCGACGGCTATAACAACTGCATCACCGTCTGCTCGATGGAGAACTTCGACCCGCTTGGCATCCATACGGGCGAGAGCATCGTCATTGCTCCTGCTCAGTCGCTGACGAACAAGGATGTAACCAAGCTGCACGAGCTCTCCATCCGCATTGTCCGCCACTTGGGCATTGTGGGCGAGTGTAACATACAGTTCGCTTATGACCCCATGAGCGAAGAGTACTACGTTATCGAAGTCAATGCCCGACTGAGCCGTTCATCGGCTTTGGCTTCGAAGGCGACGGGTTATCCGTTGGCAGCCGTAGCAGCAAAGATTGGTCTTGGCTATGGTCTTTGGGAGATTCGCAACGCCGTCACCCGTACCACCAGCGCCTTCTTCGAGCCGAGTGTGGACTATGTCGTCGGCAAGTTCCCCCGCTGGGACCTCGGCAAGTTCCACGGGGTGGATAGGGAGATTGGCTCCTCTATGAAATCCGTGGGCGAGGTGATGAGCATCGGACGCAGCTTCGAGGAGGTCATTCAGAAGGGACTCCGCATGATAGGGCAGGGGATGCATGGCTTCGTGGAAAACCGCGAGCTGGTTATTCCTGACCTTGACAAGGCGCTCAGCGAGCCTACCGACAAGCGAATCTTCGTTATCAGTAAGGCTTTGCGGGCTGGTTATTCCGTTGATAAGCTTTATGAGCTCACGAAGATAGACCGTTGGTTCCTCTACAAATTGGAGGGTATCATGCAGACGAGCCGCGAGCTTCATGCCTGCGGAGGCTTGGAGAATCTCAGCGACGAGTTGCTTGTGAAGGCCAAACGCCAAGGCTTTAGTGATTTCCAGCTTTCCCGTGCCTTGGGCTTGGAAACTTCATTGGGCAATCACGAAGGAGTGCTGGCTGTGCGTGCTGAGCGTAAACGCCGTGGCATCCTGCCTGTTGTTAAACAGATTGATACGCTGGCTGGCGAAGTGCCTGCACAAATCAACTACCTCTACCTTACTTATAACGGTACGAAGCACGATGTGGAGTTCTTCCACGACGACCGAGGTATCATCGTCCTTGGCTCAGGGGCTTATCGTATCGGTTCGTCTGTGGAATTCGACTGGTGTAGCGTTCAGGCACTCAATACCGTCCGCAAGGAGGGTTTCCGCAACATCGTTATCAACTACAATCCCGAAACCGTCAGTACTGACTACGACGTTACCGACAGGCTTTATTTCGACGAACTCAGTTTCGAGCGAGTCATGGATGTTATCGAGTTGGAGGCGCCGCGTGGCGTTATTCTCTCCACAGGTGGCCAGATTCCTAACAACCTCGCTTTGCGTCTTGATGCCCAGCGTGTTCCTATCCTCGGCACCTCGGCACAGGATATCGACCATGCTGAAGACCGCGAGAAGTTCAGCGCTATGCTTGACAGCATCGGCGTGGATCAGCCGGAGTGGAGCGAGCTCACCTCGCTGCAGGACATTAACGGCTTTGCCGGACGTGTCGGCTTCCCCGTGCTCGTTCGCCCCTCTTACGTTCTTTCAGGTGCAGCAATGAACGTTTGCAGTAATTCCGAGGAGTTGGAACGCTTCCTACAACTGGCAGCCGATGTCAGCCAGGATCATCCTGTAGTCGTCAGCAAGTTCATCGAAGGCGCCAAGGAAGTGGAAATGGATGCCGTAGCCCGCGATGGTGAAATCATTGCCTATGCCATCAGCGAACACATTGAGTTTGCTGGCGTCCACAGCGGCGATGCCACTATTCAGTTCCCCCCGCAGAAACTCTATGTCGAGACCGTGCGCCGCATCAAGCGCATCAGCCGCCAGATTGCCAAGGAACTCCACATTTCCGGACCCTTCAACATCCAGTATCTGGCACGCGACAACGACATCAAGGTCATCGAGTGCAACCTGCGTGCTTCGCGCAGCTTCCCCTTCGTCAGCAAGGTGCTCAAGATAAATCTCATCGAGCTGGCTACCCGTGTGATGCTTGGCTTGCCCGTCAATCCTCCCGAGAAGAGCCTCTTCGACCTGGACTATGTGGGCATCAAGGCCTCGCAGTTCTCCTTCAACCGTTTGCAGAAAGCGGATCCTGTGCTGGGTGTCGATATGGCCTCGACGGGCGAAGTGGGGTGTCTGGGCGATGATAGTTCTGTGGCCATACTTGCCTCCATGCTTTCCGTCGGCCAGCGTATTCCGGCAAAGAATATCCTGCTCTCTACGGGTACAGCACGTCAGAAAGCCGCTATGCTTGATGCGGCCAAACTATTGCGGGCTCACGGCTATAATATTTTTGCTACAGGCGGCACGTCGCGCTTCCTTGCCGAGAATGGTGTGGAGAACACGCTCGTGCATTGGCCCAGCGAGCCCGATCAGCAGCCGCAGGCGCTCGACATGCTCCACCGTAAGGAAATCGACATGGTGGTCAACATCCCGAAGAACCTCTCAACGGGCGAGCTGACAAACGGCTACAAGATTCGCCGTGCTGCTATTGACCTCAACATCCCCCTCATCACGAATGCCCGTTTGGCTGATGCCTTCATCCGTGCGTTCTGTACGTTGACCGTCGACGATATCCCCATCAAGAGCTGGGACGAATACTAAGATAGGTAAATATTCCTCCGTCTAAAGACAATAGACCTATGACCATAGACCATAAACCATATTAAAAACTTTTATATATTGGAAAACTATTGTCTTACAGCTCCTCGTTATGAGGAAATGGGCTATCGCCGGTGCGGTTCCAGCGGACTGCTGCTGCCCGAGATTTCACTTGGGTTCTGGCATAATTTCGGAACTAATGATGACTACGAGGTCTGCAAGTCGATTGTCCACTATGCCTTCGACCACGGCGTCACCTATTTCGACCTCGCCAACAACTACGGCCCTCCTTATGGGAGTGCCGAGGAAACCTTTGGCCGTATTTTCATGGAAAGCCTGCGTCCCCATCGCGACGAACTGATTATCGCCACGAAGGCAGGGCACGACATGTGGCCTGGCCCTTATGGCGAATGGAGCTCGCGCAAAAGCCTTATAGCAAGCCTTGACCAAAGCCTGCATCGGATGAAATTGGACTACGTGGACATCTTCTATTCACACCGTCCCGATTTTCAGACCCCGTTGGAGGAGACGATGGAAACACTTGTCGATATCGTCCGTCAGGGCAAGGCGCTCTATGTGGGCATCTCCAAGTATCCTGCTGAGATGGCTGCACGTGCCTACGATTATCTTGCTTCGCGCCATGTACGCCCGCTGGTTTATCAAGGACGTTATAGTATGCTCAACCGTGAACCTGAGGAGGACATCCTTCCGCAATGTGCCGAACGGGGTGTGGGCTTTGTAGCCTTCAGCCCTTTGGCTCAGGGATTGCTTACCGACCGCTACCTTCGCGGCATACCTGATGGCTCACGTATGACGAAGAGCCGTTTTCTTCGTCCCGATGTTTTGACTGATGAACTGATGGGGCGTCTGCGCCATTTGAATGAGATGGCAGCCCGCCGGGGGCAGACATTGGCTGAAATGGCTCTGGCATGGTGCTTGCGTCGTCCAGAGGTGACATCCGTTATTGTCGGCGCAAGTTCCGTCGCTCAATTGGAGAAGAACCTCCAGGCCCGCAAGAACATCGTGTTTACACCAGAGGAGGAAGAGCAATTGCTTAATTCTTAACAATAACAATCTAATCCCATGCTGCAGATTTTCTGTAAAAACACAGGCACTTCAAAGAGTTTCCCCGAGGGTAGTTCTCTCTTGGAGATACTGTCAGAGTTTGAGTTTGAACATCCTTATCCCATTGTTTCCGCTAAGGTTAACAATGTGTCGCAGGGGCTGAAGTTTCGCGTATATAATAATAAGGAGGTGGAATTCCTCGATGTGACCAGCTACAGCGGGCGTCGTGTCTATACCCGTAGCCTTTGTTTCGTGCTTTACAAAGCGGCTTCTGATCTTTTTCCGGGTTGTAAACTCTATATTGAACATCCCATCTCGAACGGCTACTATTGCGTCCTTAAAAAAGAGGGCGGCGTATCCGATGCAGCCATCGAGGCCCTGTGTTCGCGCATGCAGGAGATCATCGACAAGGACATTCCCTTCCGCCGAGGCGAGGTGCAGACGGACGAGGCCCTGCGCATCTTCCGCGAGAGGGGGTTTGACGACAAGGTGCGGCTCATCGAAACCTGCGGACAGGTCTATGTCGATTACTACACGCTGGGCGATACCGTCGATTACTTCTATGGCCGACTGCTGCCCTCGGCGGGCTACCTCACCGTGTGGGGTCTCGAGCGCTATCAGGATGGCCTGCTACTCCGCATCCCCGACAAGAACGACCCCTCGCAGTTGGCCCCCGTCGTGCCCCATCCCAAGACATTCGAGGTCTTTGCCGAAAATCTGCGCTGGAACAACATCATGGGCCTTTCCAACGTAGGCGACGTCAACTGCGCCTGCCTGCGCGGTCAGGCCAGCGAACTCATCCAAGTCTCCGAGGCGTTGCAGGAGAAGAAGATTGTCCAGATAGCCGAGGAGATTGACCGCCGTTTCCGTCGCGAACAGGACCCTGTCCGCATCGTCCTCATCTCAGGCCCCAGCAGTAGCGGCAAGACCACCTTCTGCAAGCGCATCAGCGTCCAGCTCAAGGCCTGCGGCCTGCGGCCTGTCAGCCTCTCTACCGACGACTATTTCGTCAACCGTGTCGATACGCCCCTGCTGCCCGACGGCAGCTACGACTTCGACAACTTCGACACCGTCGACCACGCCGCGCTCCAGCGCGACCTGCTGCGCCTGCTGGCCGGCGAGGAGGTTGAGGTGCCGCAGTTCAACTTCGTCACGGGCCGCCGCGAGTACCTCGGCAAACACCTCAATCTCGATGCCGGCACCGTGTTGCTCGTCGAGGGCATCCACGCCCTCAATCCCCGACTCACCGACCAGATACCCGACGCCGACAAGTTCCGCATCTACATCAGCACTCTCACCAGCATCAGCCTCGACGACCACAACTGGATTCCCACGCNNCTGCGCCGCATCATCCGCGACTACAATGCCGGCGCTTTCACCGCCCGCGAAACCATCCGTCAATGGCCCAAGGTCTGCGAGGCCGAGGAGAAATGGATATTCCCTTATCAGGAACAGGCCGACGTGATGTTCAACAGCGCCCTGCTCATCGAGTTTGCCGTGCTGCGCCTCCATGCCGAGCCCGTGCTGGCCAGCGTGCCCAAGAACTGCCCTGAGTACAGCGAGGCCCACCGTCTGCTGCGCTTCATCCACTATTTCACCCCCGTGCCCGACAAGGAGATACCTCCAACCTCCCTCCTCCGCGAGTTCGTCGGAGGCAGCAGCTTCAAGTACTGATGGCATCCGAGACATCCCTGTTTCACGCTATGCCTGCGGAGTGGTAGAGAAGGCGGACGCAGTACGAACTATGTTTTTTCTGAATAAAAGCGTCGTTTCGCTTGGATGGGTATCCATTTTCTGGAAGTTTGATGCAATTTTTAATCGTCGCCCACGTTTATATAAAAGAGCCTCGCGTTTAAATAGGAGTGCCCCATGTTTATATAAAAGTGGCCCACGCTTATAAACGCAGCTTGAACAGAATTATTTCATAACAACGAATATGGCCATAGAATATGATTTCAAGAAACTCCCCCGTTCGTCAGGGAGTGGGGAAGAGTCGGAGCGGATTTTTCCGCAGGTTGTCACGTTGAAAACCATCTCCTTTGCCGAATTGGTTGATGAGATTGAACAAGCCACTTCCTACACGGCTGGCGACCTGAGGGGGATGATGGCGGCCGTGGCGCAGTATGCTGCCATGCACCTTAATGCCAGCGAGCATGTGGAGCTGGAGGGGCTTGGGACGCTAAGCGTCAGCATCGCCTGCAACAAGGACGACGAGGGCCGCACCCCAGTCATCACCTCACCCCGTCAGGTGAAACCACACCACCTGCACGTCAGTCGTGTGAACCTTGTTGCCAAGCCTTCTTTCATAAAGCAGCTTAAGGGGCCTTTTGTCCGTTCCAAGAACCGTTTCCCCTCCAATGCCGAGAGGGATGTCCCCATGCCTGCCGAGCGCCGCACTCTCCTTATGGAACACCTTGAGGCGCACGGTTGCATCAGCATCAGCACCTATATGCAGCTCACCCATCTGAGCCGTTACCATGCCTCCATCGAGCTGAAAGCCTTTGCCGCCGAGGGCATTATCAAACGCTATGGAACCTCAACCCATTCAGTATATATAAAAGCATAAGAAACTCGAAGATGAAAAAGATTATTATTATCGACGGAGGTCCGCGGAAGAATTTCAATACGGCATCGATGTTGCAGAAGTTTGCCGAAGGCGCAAGGGCTGTGAGCAATCTGATTGAAGTGAATACTGTACGCCTGTATGACCTTAACTATAAGGGCTGCATGTCGTGCATGGCGTGCAAGATTAAGGGCAAGGCCGCGAACGTATGCAAGTTCAAGGATGCCTTGACGCCCGTGCTGGAAGAGATAGCTGATGCCGACGGGCTGGTGCTGGGCTCGCCGATATACTTTGGCGACGTGACGGGTCAGATGCGCGCTTTCCTGGAGCGTCTGGCCTTCCCCTGGCTCTCGTACAACAACTATAGCCTGACTGCCCCCAAGCGTATGCCTGTGGTGCTGATGGAGACAATGAACGGCCTTCCTGAGCGGAACAACAGCCAGGGCTACGGCTCGATGGAATCCTGCATAGCTATTGCTCTCGGCAAACCGGAGCACGTCGTTGCCTACAACACCTATCAGGTAAAGAACTACGACCGCTACGAATTGGCCAGCTTTTCCGAGGAGGCCAAGCGCCACTATCGCGACGAACATTGGGAGCAGGATCTTCAGAAAGCTTACGATGCCGGCAGGCGCATGGCTGAAAGTTTGTTGCAGAATTGAAGAGGGTCGTCGAATTGTTATGCGTTAAACCATAATTAGAAAAAGGAGATGAACAAAAGGCAAAAATTTCAGGTGGGCTTAGCGGTTTTATTCCTGATTCTCTTCGTCGTCTGGTTGATTATTAAGGTTCCTGCATATTCGAGGATTCTTGGATTACTCTCAAATGGTCTGGGTTTTTTGAGCATGGTTCTCTCCTATAAGGCAGAAGAGAAGAACAAAAAGGACAGAGATTGACTAATATTGAAATTTGACAACTCTGAGTGAATATAGAGGATTATCGCGAGTTTTGCCTATCCATAGGTGCTGACGTAGAGGAGAAACTACCCTTCACGGCATTCAAGTATGCCAGTGGCGTGCTCGTCTTCTATGTTCATGGCCACATGTTCTCTTTCTTTAATTGTGACCATTTCATAGTCATCACGTTGAAATGCCAGCCTGAGCGCATCGAAGAGCTGCGGGCAAATAACGGCTGCATCACCAGGCCGTTCAATATGTCGCCCAAGTATTGGATTGGCATCAACCCTGACACAGCTCCTGATGATTTGCTGAAGGAATTGACACGGAACTCATACGAGATTGTAAAAGCGAAGTATAAGAAAAACAAGTTATAACATGAAAAAAAGTCTATTTGCTTTTTTAGCGTTGCTGGCCTTTGTTGCCTGCACGGGCAAGCCGAAAGAGGCTGCTCAGAATTGCGCGGAAGGCGTCGAAGTCGCCTTCGAGGTGGGGAAGAACTACTTCTTCAAGAACGGTTCGGCCGTTTTACCCATAAATCCGAAGATTACCTCTGAAACCGAGTTCAACAAACTCTTCGGTATGGCTACGACGATGGGGCAGGAGGGCAGACCGACTCCCATTGACTTCACGGAGCAGTTCGTGCTGGCCATAGTGCTACCTGTGACGGACGTAGAGACTGAAATCCATCCCCTGAAGGTTGAGGCAAGGGGCGATTCGCTCTTTTATTCCTACGAGGTAAGGACGGGCGAAAAGCAATCGTTCAGCATCCAGCCCGTTTCCATCATCATTCTTGACAAGCAGTATGAGAATAAGGAGGTTGTGCTTATAAACGCGCAGGAGACCGCTTGCCTGCTTGCCATTGACCGCTATCTGATACAGGAAATCGGATGCCGCTATGCCAAGGGCGAACATTGTGTTCCCATCCACAGCATCGTAGGCGTTGACAATCGGAATGCTGAGGACATCCTCGTGTGGGGCGATTTCTGGGTGTTCAACTACAATCAGGTGGGCGACACGCTGAAGTGTGTTTCAGGGGGCAGTCATCCTGGGCTGATGCACGTCAGGCAGACGGAGAAGGGCTTCGAGGTGACGGGCTTCGACCAAGTGGAAGACGGCTCCAATTACTTGCCAACAGCCCAGAAAATCTTTGGCGAGAGGTATGAGGCTTTCCATGCCGTCAACAGCGACGAACAAAAAAGAGAGGTGTTAAGGGCCGAGGTGCTTGCCGACTATGTCAAGGCGCATAGTCTTGCCGTCACCATGTATCAGGACTTCGGCTGGCCGGCAAAGAAACTTTAAGTATTTTGACTGACAGACTACAGACTCTCTTTTTAGACTTTCAGACTTTTAGACTAACAGACTATCAGATGAATGTTTCGTGGACGGCGCAGTTGCAGGTCTTTTATCTGTCAGTCTGTTAGTCTGATAGTCTGTTAGTCTTGAACCGTCTGCAGTCTGAAGTCTGGGTGATTTGCCCGCTTGCCCGCCCTATCTGGCTTCGAACTCTATTTGTTGGCCCAGCAGGATGTGGTCGCTCACGATTTGTATGTCGCTTCCGTCGGCCTGCGGGGCAGCTGGAATCTCTACGACGATTTCTTCGTCAGGCAGCAGCCCACGCAGCGAGGTCGCTGAACGAGTGGTGCCGATGGCAAACCACGCATCGCGATAGAGCGGCGCGACACCCTCGTTGGCCACGTGCAGACGAGTGGTAGATCCGTCAGTTTCACATTTTCGAACGACAAACCGATAGCCTGTAGCCATAGAGCCCTCGCGGAACCGCTCGGGAGTAGCCACGTCTCCACGCGGCGCATCGTTGGAAATCATGAAGGTGATGTGGTATTTGGCGGCTTGTTCGGCCCAGGTATGCCCATAGAGACCATCGGGGTTTAGGAAATTCCGTTGGTCGTTGGAGGAGTAATAGCTGATTTCGCCTCCGCAAACGCCTTGCTGCCAGCGTGTGCCTTGTCCGATGGCGTTCCAGCAACGCTCGTTGAATCCTCCGCCGCTGATGAGCTCGTGGGACTTGTGCATGAATGAGTCGTCGAACGAGCCGAAATGCATGGCTTGCAGCGTCGGCTCATCGACGACGGGCGAATAGCGTCGGTCGCCCGCATTGATGGATACTGCCCATGGGATATCTTTCATCACGGTGTCCATGTGTTCGTAGAACTGTTTCTGGAAGGCTTTGGACGGGAAGTTCCTACCCAGTTCCAGCTGGGTACCGTAGATGTGATATTCCGACCAATGGCCGAAACCTACTTCAAGGAAAGCCAGCCGTGGGTCGTGGGCATAGCGACGGGCAAAATCGGTGTAGAACTGAAGCGTGAACCGTTGTAGCTCGGCATTGCGCCAGTCGGCGTACCATGTGGGCCCGTCGTTGTTGGGGTTTTCGGCAAAGGTCTCGTCATAACCTTGCTGTTGTTTGATGTAGGCAGGTACGGCCGTCGTCCCACGCTGGCCGTCTACATCCCTGTTCGACGGGTATTCGTAGCGGAAGCGGGCGATAAGCTGATGCCCACGACTGGCAACATCGTCCAACACACGGTCGAACCAGCTCCAGTCGTACTCGATGGTGCCGTCCTCACGACAACCCGTGACGACTCTCGATGGCAGGCAGTAGGAGAATTCGAGCTGAATGGCCTGACCGTAGGCATCATGAAGACGCCGTGCTGTTTCGGGCCACAACACCAGTCCCGTCATGGGCTGGGGATGGGTGATTTCTCTCTTCAGTTCTACTGGCAGCCAAGTCTGTTCCTCATGCGCTGAAAACGCAGTCGGCATCCATAGGGTTACCCACAAGAGAAGCAAAACGGTCATCATTACGATTGGCCTTTAGGCTTTACAGCTTTTCCGCCAGCGCCACGACTTTCTGCTTGGTTTCCTCGGATTTCTGTTCGTCGTTCTTGGCTGTGACAACGCCCATGTTTTCAGCACCCCAGTAGTTGCAGATGTCACGGAATTCGGCTGTGGCTCCGTTATAAACACCTGGGGAGTATGACGACATCAGAAGGGCCATCTTCACGACGTTGGCAGGCTTGTTCACGCAGTACATACGCTGGATGGGGGCCTGGATCTGGGCATTGAGCGTGAAGTAGTAGATGGGAGCAGCCAGCACCAGAGCCTCTGCTTCGGCCATCAGGGGATAGAGTTCCTGCATGTCGTCCTTCTGGATGCAGGCGCCATTGCCCCTAGTGTGGCAGTACTCACAAGCCAGACAGCCGGCAATCTTCTTCTTTGACACGTTTACCAATGTTACTTCATGACCTGCTGCCTCGGCAGCCTTCTTGTACTCTTCCGCCATCCAGGCGGTGTTGCCGTTCGCACGTGGCGAGGATTGTAAAATCAGAACTTTCATGTTTTTTGTATTAGCTAAATGATTCTTAAAATGTGTCTGCAAATCTAAGAAAAAAATCCCAAAGTGAGATATAATCACCTTGGGATTTCTCTTTTTTTAAGAATCTGTCTATTTCAGCTTGTCGTAAATCTCATCTGTAACGGCTTCCAGCCATTCGTTTGATGCTCCTTCCTGCACGTCCTTGTGATAGGTCAGATGCTGGAACCATGAGTCTCGGGCGGCTCCATGCCAATGCTTTACCTCGGCAGGGATGGCGATGATGGTGCCTGGTGTCATCGGGACGGCCTCCTTGCCCCATTCCTGATACCAGCCGCGACCAGCCACACAAATCAGCACCTGCACCTGCTTGTGATGGATGTGCCAGTTGTTGCGACAGCGAGGCTCGAAGGTGACGTTAGCCATGCCGCCCTCCATCGGAGCCAGATAGCTGTTCCCGACGAAATACTGGGCGTAGGCGGTGTTCGGTTCTCCCTTTGGCCAGACAGAAAAATCGACCGTCTGCACAGGGCTATAGTTCTCACCCAAGACGGCTGCCAGCGCGCCACGAAGCCGTTCGGCCTCTGCGGCGCCAACCTTAGCTTCCAACTGGGCCGGTATCTCCCTGAGGGCTTCGTCGGAAACGCCCATGTTTCTTGCGCCCGACACATGGGCCTGCAATTGCGGCTCGCAGCCGGGTAGGGAAGAGATGGCCGAAACGGTCACTACCTCGCGGTCGGCAAACGAGAGGTTGTTGCGGGCGAAGATATCGCCAAAGAGGTGCGCCTTCAGGTAGTAATCGGTCTGAGGGGCGAAGGCGTAGGTGAACGGCTGTCCTCCGCAGAGTCGGGTTTGCACTTCAGTACCCTGAGAGAGTGCATCGTAGTCCTTCGGAAGCGGATCGGCCTCGCGGCCTGCATCCACACGCTGTCCTGCTTCTTTACGCTCGACAATAACTTGCTGTAAAGCGCCAAGGGCATTCAGCGAGCGGGGAAAGCCCGTGTAGGCGTAGAGTTGTGACAATGCCTCCTTGGCCTCGCTCGCGGTCAGTCCTGCGGCGAATCCTTCGTTCAGGGCTGCTTTCAGCCCTTCGATGTCTCCCTTTGCCTCGGTGGCGGCGATGGCCACGAGTGCCTGTTGTCTTGTTGTTAGTGCCATATCCTGTGCGTTTGTCTGCAGCGTCATCATCAGAAGTGACGCCAGCATGATTGTTTTTTGCATATTATCTTTGTTTGATGAATATCATTTTCATTGTCTCCGGGTCGAGGGGCTTCATGGCGGGCAGTTTCAGGCTCTTCACCATGTGGAGCGTGCCTTGCTTGTACGTCTGGAAGTGACGGGTCTGCAAATGGCTCTGATAGGCTTCCTCGGATGCATAGATCTCGAGGATGCGAATCTGCGTGGAATCCTCGGCACTCTGCATCGGGAACAGGCAGATGACGCCTGGCTCACGCTCAACGCTGAGGCGGTCAACCTCATTCGCAAATTCCAGGTATTCCTTCAGGTGCTGCGGATAGACTTCAATTTCTGCGATACGGACAAGCATATTTTCGTAGGTTATAGGATTTGTAAACTCTTCGTCGGTCACTTTGCGCAGTTGTACGGCATGCTGCTCGCCGGGGACGATGTCGCTGACAGTCAAACACTCGGCATCGCTCCAGGGGGTGGCGCCATTCCAATGACGCACATCCGGTGCCGTTGTCACCACGTCGCCTTTACGGAGCAGCTGCTTGGGCTTTCCCTCTTCCTGATAATAAGCCTCGCCGCGGAGTACCATCAGCACTTGTGTGGCGCCGGGATGGTAGTGCCACGAATTGCGGCTTCCCTTTTCAAAGAAGAAATTGGTGGTCATCTGCCGTTCGCTGCGGCTAAGCACAGCGATGTGGACGGTTCCCGTGTTGAACTCAGCGGGAGCCGCGAACTGTGTGGGAAAGATGGTCTGTGCTGGTAACGTGACCGACATCAGGGCAAAAGACAAAAGAAGTGACAGTTTTTTCATGGGTGCCTTAATTGAAAAGTTGATGCGCATTTTTGTAAAGGATCATTTTGCGGAACGGGGCGAGGTCAGGCTCCGTCGTCAGGTAGTGTTTCATCCTCTGGAGGCTCTGCGTGAGCACTTCGGGAGCTACGTAAGGATAGTCGGAGCCATAGAGCAGGTGTTCGGGAGTGGTGATGGTGAGCATCATGCGGATGACCTCGGGCGAGTGGGCCCCGGCAAGGTCGTAGTAGAGGGCACCAAGGTTAGCCTCCCAGTCGATGTCGCCTACAAGTTTGTTTGCCTGCATTACGGGCGTCAGCGATTTCATGCGAGGCACGGCCAAGGGCAGATAGGCCCCACAATGAGGCACCACCACCTTGACGTCCCGATAGCGTGCCAGCACGTTACGGCTGATCATATTCGCTACGGCACGTGTGGTCTCAGAGAGGTACTCCTGCATGGCGAGCGGGGTCTGGGCCATCACTTCGCGGTTGACGGGTTCGGGGCGATGGGGATGCAGGATGACGACAGCCTTCCGCTCATGTAATACGGCGAAAAGCGTATCCAGTTCAGGAGCGCCAAGGTACTGTCCGCCCACATTAGTGGCTAATTTGATGCCATCGGCGCCCAAGGTGTCGAGCGTATAGGTTGCCTCGCGGATGGCCGCATCGACATCGGGCAAGGGGAGGGCAGCGCAGAACAGGAACCGGCCGGGATGGCTCTTCTTGATCTGGGCTGCAGCTTCGTTGGCCTTTCTCACGACGTCGGCAGAGGTCGGCTGCGGAGCGGCCAATGTCAGCACAGAAGTCGCTATGCCGGCTTCGTCCATCCACTTCAGGTGTGTCTGTACGTCGTATCCTGGCAGGGGAAATCCCTCGTCCATCAGCCGTCCCTCCCGTTCGAGAGCCGACACATACTCAGGTGTGATGATGTGGCTATGCACATCTATTATGCCTTGTGCGGATGCCGCTCCGGCTAATAACAGGGAAAGAACCATTGCCCAGCGCCTTCGGCGCAATTGAAAAGTGATAATTGATAATTGAAAACTATCCATTGTACATTCTCTAACCTCTAACCCCTAACCTCTAACCCAATCATTTTAGATTCTCTTTGAAGAATTCGGCCAGCGTGTCCCAAGGGATCATGTTCTTCGGCTCGCCCTTGCCCTTCAGTTCGGTGTAGCCGCCGTCGTAGAGGTCGCAATGCGAGGCATCGGGGATGATGAGCAGCTGCTTGTTCTCGGGATGGGGATTAGGCTCGCCAACGAACTTGTAACCCTCGGCCTTACCCTCGACCATGTAGTGATAGGCTGCCTCGCCGAAATAGCGCGAGTGGGCTTCGGCACCATGCATCACGAGGACGGCCGAGCGGATCTCGTTGATATAGTAGAGGAAACGGCTGTTGGCGTAAGCCTGAGTACCGATGACGCGCCAGCCGTCGTTCGAGTTGCCGCTACGCTTGTGGTAGCCGCGTGGGGTCTTGTAATAGTCGTGGTAGTCGTGAACGAACTGCGGAGCCTGAGGGGGCACGGTGTCCAGTACGCCTCCCGCCATGGCCATGGGGTCGGCGAGGCGCTGCCTGGAGAGCATGTCGCGGTTCCGGTGACGTGCCTCTTCGACGTCGAAAGCGTCGTTGTAGTCGTTGCCGCTGACACGCGTCATGTCGTACATCGTCGAGGCGATGGTGGCCTTGATGCGGGTGTCGGCAGCAGCGGCGTTCAGGGCGATGCC
>DBYJ01000011.1:47289-100038 GCA_002309805.1 Bacteroidales bacterium UBA1189
TCGGTGTTGATGTCGGGCGAAGCCGTACGGCGCGGCTCGCCGCTGCTCTCGCCTGTATAGGACGGGTCGAAGGCCAGCGCCACAAAGCCGCGCTCGGCCATCCGCATGGCATAGAGCCCGCTCGACTGCTCCTTGGTGGCTCCGAAGGGACCAGAGACTGCGATAGCTGGCAACTTTTCACTTTTCACTTTTAACTTTTCACTCGCCGAAGGCGTATAGAGGTCTGCAGCCAGCGTCAGCCCATACTGGGTCATAAACGTCACCTTCTTGTGATTTACCTTCTCGCTCAGCGGGAACACCTTGTCCCACTCCTGCGTCAGATTCAGCACTTGTTTCATATTTTCTTCTGTTTTGGTTTGTTCGTTGTTCGTGCAGCCTGCGAGCATCCCGCCTATCAGTACTGCTGTGAATAGTATCTTCTTTGTCATATTACACGTTTCTTCCCAGTTCGTATGCCTCTTGCAGTTTGGGACTCCCTTCAATCTCGCGGGCATCGTTCACCCCTCCGCAGAAGAGCTTCCCAGCCATGCGGCTCTTGGGATAGCAGTCCGTCCAACCCGTCAAGCCCGTCTCGGCCCGTTTTGGCGTTTCCTCCTCATCTTCGGCAGCCGTCGTCAGCAGATAGACGTCGCGGAACTGATAGTCCAGCTCGTACATGGCGTTCATTCGGTCGATGAGCGTCTTCATCTGTCCGCTCATCTCATAATAGTAGATGGGCGTTGCCCAGCAGACGACGTCGGCTTGCAACACCTTGGCCATGATGCCGTTCACGTCGTCGTCGATGACACAGCGCCCCAGCTTCTGACAGCCCAGACAACCCTTGCAGAACTGGATGTTCTTGCCCACAAGCGAAATCTTCTCAACTTCGTTTCCGGCTGCCTTTGCTCCTTGGGCAAACTGGTCAGCGAGCATGTCGCTGTTTGAGCCACGTCTGAGGCTCGTCGAAATTACAATTACCTTTTTCATAATATCACTTTTTTACCGTTCTTAATAAAAACTCCCTTCGTGGGGTTGTCAGCATGTTGGCCGTTCAGCGTGTGATACTTCTCTTCGCCCGCTTTGCGCTGTGTCTGTCCGTCGATGGCGGTCGTGCCGGCTGTGAGCGACAACGTGACGTTGATGTGGCTTTCGCCTGCTTTCAGGAAGGTGCGCAGTTCGCTCTCCGTCAGACCGTCAATTTTACCCAGACGGGTATAGCTCCATGAGTTCGAGCCGTAGAAGAGGCAGATGTTGCTGCCGTTGTAGAGGACGACGTCGCCAGGTTGGGCTGTCGTCTGTTGGTTGCTGGTGGGCAAGGAGAAGCCCAGGGCTCCCCATATCTCAAAGCCACCGCTGCTTGCGAGCGTCATGGTGATGGGTGACTGCTGCAGTTTCTCGACCAAAGCCTTCGTGGCGACATTGGGGGTGAGCGTCACGCTCTGTGTCTGTCCGTCGATGGTGATGTGCATCTTATTCAGGGTTTGTTCTTTGGCGAATTCCAGCGTTTCCAGCCAGTCGGCTACGAGCGTGGCTCGGCGGGCGTGGCTGCTGGCGTTTATCCATAGCGCGTCGCCCATCCAGGTCACGTCGGGCAGCAGGCGCTCGGCATCCCTTATTACGCCGCTGATGCCGCTCGAATGGCTCGATACAATCAGCCCGACGTGCTTTCCGGCCATCTGCGGGCCGTAGTTGAACAGGTACGTCTGCATGATGGCTGCCATCTGGCTCCACCATAGCGGTGTGACGATGATGATGTTCTGGTAGTTGCTCGGTGAGGTCGTCACAGGGTCGATGGCCGGATAGCTGGAGGCATCGCTCGGATGAGCCTTGATGGCGTTCAGCAGCTCGGTGCCGAGGGCATAGCCGTTGGCCTCGTATTTCAGGCCCTTTTCGGCAGGCTGGATTTCCAGCACGTCGGCTTGAATCTGGCTGGTCAACGTGTTCACTATCTCACGGCAGTTGCCCGTGTAACTATAGTATACCACCAGCGTCTTGCCTGAATCTGACGTCACCTCTGCCATCAGTTCACTGTTCGCGGAGCAACAGCTAAGTAGCATCGCTGTTAATAATAAAAGAATCTGTCGCATTCTATGTTTTTTGAATTTCATGGCAAAGGTACGGACATAATCTGGTTTTGGGGTTACATATATTGGCTGATTATATACCAATTTTGCAGAATGTTATAAATAAAAGTCAATAATATACCATTATTAAATTATTCTATGTATCTTTGCAAAAAAAAATGATAGCATAAATAGAATTGATGGACGAATTGAAGCATACTCTCGAAGCAATGGAGATAGACTATTACAAGCCCGCCATAAAGTGTCTGCGCCAAAAGGTTCTTTGGCGGGCGTTATCAAAAGTATTCTGACAACTTAAGATAACAAGTACATTCAATGAGTAACATCAACATAGAAATTGAGCAACAACTGAGAAACGAAAATGTGGATATTATTCATTTCGTTGACATTTCCATGTTAGATATAAAGCAAAACCGAGGACTCCCTTTTGCCATACTGATAGGAATTGCCATTAATCCGCATTTTCTTGAGATGGTGTGTAACACTCCGAATTATATACATACTATAGACGATGAATATGCACAGACTGAAAGTAGGGTTGGATTGATTGCTGACAAATTGGCAAATAATCTTATTTCAAGTGGTTATAAGGCATTATCTCAATCTGATAATGGATTAATGGCAGAGAATACCTTCGATTTTGATACAAAAACATCTGCCCTTCCACATAAAACCATTGCAGTACTTAGTGGTATCGGATATATTGGTAAAAGTAATCTATTCATTACCGAAGAGTTTGGATCTGCACAATGTTTGGGTTCTGTTCTGACAAATGCACCATTAACGGTTACTAAAAACAATATCCTGTTGCCGAAATGCTATCGCTGCACTATTTGCCATAATATA
Organism: Bacteroidales bacterium UBA1189; assembly: GCA_002309805.1. Lineage (GTDB taxonomy): Bacteria > Bacteroidota > Bacteroidia > Bacteroidales > Bacteroidaceae > UBA1189. Next base: position 50,199 of record DBYJ01000011.1, read on the forward strand.
TGTCCACAAAAAGCGTTGAAAGGAGTGTGCTGGAACACAAACGTTTCGAGGGATGAGATAGTAGATATTTATAACTGCATCACATGCTTGAAATGCTTGGCATGTTGCCCAAAATCGCGAGCATATATGAAACAGGCTATATGAAAAAAAACTTATAACGATAAAAAATGAAAATGGAAAATGAAATGATTAAGCAGCAAGAGGAGAACGGAGCTTGCTCCAGTTATCCCGAGTCGCGCAAGAATTCGAACGAAGTTCAAATGAAATTCTGTCAGAGCTGCGGCATGCCGCTCACAAACGATGTTCTCGGCACCAATGCCGACGGAAGCAAGAACGAAGATTACTGCATGTACTGCTATAAGGATGGAAAATTCTTGCAGGACTGTACGATGGACGAGATGATTGAGCATTGTGCGCAGTTTGTGAATACCGTTAATGAGGGGTTAGAAAAACCTATTACCAAAGAGGAGTACATCGGCCAGATGAAAACGTATTTCCCCCATCTGAAGCGCTGGCGCCGAACGTTGGATGTTAGTAACGATGAAGTCATGAATGCTAACCCCGCATTGGCAGGCGTTAAAGAACTTATTGCACAGATGGCCGACAAAAAGCCCATCGCTTACATCTCATCCGTAGACCAAGATGGTTTTCCTTGGACAAAGGCCATGCTGGCACCTCGAAAGCGTGAGGGTATCAAAATTTTCTATTTCACCACCAACACCTTCTCCCTCCGCGTAGCCCATTACAAGGCTAATCCCAAGGCAAGCATCTATTTCTGCGATGCTGAAGGCTTCATGGGCATGATGCTGCGGGGCACGATGGAGGTGCTGACGGATGCCGCCTCGAAAGAAATGATTTGGTACGATGGCGATGAGCAGTATTACCCTGGCGGCGTGACCGATCCCAACTACTGCGTCTTGAAGTTCACCGCTATCGACGGTCGTTTCTACAGCGATTTCTATCCACGTAGTTTCGTAATTGAGTAAATGATGAATAACAAAGCACTTGTCATTATCGACATTCAGAACAACATCACCAAGCACTATAGGGACATCATCGGCAACATCAATGCTGCCATTGAATGGGCTGTGGCTGAAGGAATGCACATTGTCTAATCTGCCGAATGCCACGCCAATATCGCCATCTTCACCACGCACTCACCATCTGAGGCAGTAATAGAAAATATTGCCAGACAACTGTTAAAACAATAAGATAAAAGATTTGCAACCGATATGCGGAAGATTCTGAAAGTTGACAGTCCTAACGACTATGCTCGGTTTGTTGAAGCCCCTGTGCTTCATCCGCTGGTGAGCATCGTCCACTACGACGAGCTGGCGCCTTTCCGGCACAGCCTGAACAACTACGGCGTGTATGGGCTCTTCATCCAGCGCCAGTTTCCCAAGGACCTTTCCTATGGCATGAAGACGTTGCAGGCGAGCGACGGCTCCATCATTGCCGTAGCACCAGGGCAGATTGGCGGACTGGAAGACAACGGCGAGCGCATTTCGCTGAGCGGGTGGGCTCTGCTGTGGTCGCCCGAGCTGATGCACGGCACTCCGCTTGAACATCAGATTGACCAGTACCAGTTCTTCTCTTATTTCTTTGATGACTCGCTGCGAATGGAGCCTGACGAGTGGCTCAGCATCACGCGGCTTGTTGCCCAGATGAAGCAGGAGCTGATGGGCCATGCCGACTCTCCCTCGCTCAGAATCATCCTGCTGGGCTACCTGCACCTGATTCTGGACTACAGCAATCGCATTTACCTGCGTCAGATCTCAGCCGAGGACAAGATTGGCAACGACTTGCTGAAGCGCTTCCTAAACCTGCTGCAGCAGTATTTCCGCGAGAACCGTCAGCTGACGTACGGCCTTCCCACCGTCGCCTACTGTGCCTCTGAGCTGGCCTATTCGCCACGCTACTTCGGCGACATCGTTGGTAAGGCGACGGGCGGCACGGCCATCGGCTTCATTCACAACTACGTCATCAACCAGGCTAAGAGTCTGCTGATGAACGGCCATAACATCAGCGAGACCTCGCGTCTGCTCGGCTTCGACTACCCCCACCACTTCACCCGTTTCTTCAAGCGTATGACCGGCCTCACTCCCAGCGAGTTCCTGGGAAAATAACCTGGCTATCTAAAGTGTTTTTTTGAATGATAATGAATTTTGATACTACCAACATATCAGGCAGGGAGTGCTATCTGCTTCTTCAGCCTTCAGCTAAGCATCTGCTCATTCAGCCCGTAGATGAACATGACTTGCGTTTGTTGGAACAAGAGGTTGACATCATCTGGACATTGTCCTCTGAACCTTTCTCGCTGGTAGCCTTCAAGATTGAGGATTGGAATCGGGAGCTTACGCCCTGGGTTGCTCAACCTGTGTTCGGGACGGTTCCGTTTGGCGATGGGGCTGAAAGCACATTGGCGTACATCGCGGAACAACTGCTGCCTGTGATCCAGCAGAAGGGGACAGACACGTCGCATTGCCTGCTTGGCGGCTACTCCCTTGCAGGGTTGTTTGCGCTATGGGCAGGATATCAAACAGACAGATTCGAAGGAATCGCTGCCGTCTCACCATCCGTATGGTACCCCAGCTGGATGGCATACGCCGCAGAGAGGAGGCCGTTTGCAAAGGCTGTCTATCTCAGTTTGGGCGACAGAGAGGAAAAGGCCAAAAACCCCATCATGGCGCAGGTTGGTAGCGCCATTCGTCGTCAGGAAGAGCTGCTCCAGCGTCAAGGGGTGAACACTATACTTGAATGGAACGCAGGCAATCACTTTGTCGATTCAGAGAAGCGGATGGCGAAGGGCTTTGCCTGGCTAAATAATCAGCTATTCCTGGAAATCGCAAATCTGCAAAAGCGGAGAGGCTTTAGCGGACAACATTTTTTATAGGGTAAAAGGGGCTGGCAGCTCAGCGCAGGGGAATAAAAACTTAACGCAGGGGAATGAAAAATTAACGCAGGGGAATGAGGAATTAGCGCAAGGGAATAAAAAAATAACGTAGGGGAATATGATTATCCGCAAGAATACCTCTAACGGCCTGAAGGGAAAACGTACGGAGCAGCGAGGGCAAGCGGGGAGACGCGGAATGTCGCGTCTCTATAGTTTGCCGAGTCGCGACGACATGATTAGACAACGTCAAAAGCCTTCAATAACAATGCTTTTTCCCTTCAAGGGCGAAAGTTGCTTTTGTCGTTTGCACCCAGGGTGTTGCCCTGGGCTACGTACTCGTTGCCCCCTTCGGGGCGCGCAAAGGGGGGAAGGGGTATTATCTTTATGACGTGAAAAAGTTTTTCGAGAAGCGTTTTTGTAAGAAAAAAAAATGTGTTAAATTTGCATCGTTAAACTATCCGTTCCGTCGTGCTATGAGAAAATATTCATCTTGGGCTTTAATGCTAATGCTGGCTATGCTGACCGTGGAGGCGTCTGCGACTAAGTTCGTCGAGCTTAGGGTAATTGACAAGGATTATTTGATGGTGCATTTCCGCGATGGGGAGGTGCATTATCGCGACGATGCTACAGGGCCGAGCGCCTATCTGGGGCATTCATTTGCAGAGGGTGACGACACGTTGCTGGTTTTTGGTGCAAGGTTAGATGCCGAGGCTGCTGGAAGGGCAGGGGATTGGATAATCCGTTCCGCTGACGACAAGGGATTCGGCACGCAACATGCCACAGAGGCCTGGAGGAAATCAAAGCCCATGAATACCGACAACACGCTTACCAGCGAACTGGACCATTGGATATTCCTCCGTTTACCCATGCCGATGCGGCAGGGATGTAACTATACTGTCGACATTCCTTCGGGCGTGGGGGCTGATGTCGCTTCTGCTATAGTTTGCTTCGATATTTGGACGACACCCTCCGAAGCCGTGCACGTGAATATCTTAGGTTATAGCCCTTACGAGACGGTGAAGGAGGCAGACCTCTATCTCTGGCTGGGCGAGGGCGGACAACGTTACTACAAGTCGTTCGAAGGAAAGAAGGTATGGCTTTATAACGTGGAAACAGGAAAACGGCGCAAGGTGGGCAATGTACGCTTTTGGAAGCCAGCCTCGGATTTCGAGCAGGAGGCCAATAAGAAGAATATGACTGGTTCGGACGTTTGGAACATTGATTTTCAGGAATCCCGCGCAGGGCGCTACCGCTTGGTCGTTGAGGATGTGGGTTGCAGCATGGACTTCGATATCGGAAATGAAGTTTATTTCCAGCCCTACCGCTATTCCGTGCGGGGCTACTATTACATGCGTCTGGGCGAGCCTATCGACCCTGAGCATGTTAACCCCGTTCCTCGTCAGCCCCGTTTCATTCCTGAAGTGGATCCTGTCGGTTTCACCGTCTATCTGACGGAATTGCATCCTTGGCATCCTGACTGGTGGAAGATGCACGGCGACACTTGGGACGAACCCCACTTCAAGCCGGCCCTTGAGTCCTTCTTCTGGCAGTATCGCCTGCCTGGAAACCCTGTTAACACGGAGGTGCGTGGCGGACATTCCGATGCTTTTGATTGGGATCGGCATTTGGCGCATGTTAGTAACATCTACGACTTGTTGCTTCCTTATCTGCTGACGGATGGGCGACTTTCAGAGGACAATCTTGGTATTCGTGAAAGTGGAAACACCATCCCCGACCTCATGGACGAGGCTAGAAACGAGGTGGATTTCTTCCTCAGCATCCGCGACGGAGAGGCTTACTCGCAGGGCGTTACGAATCCTTCGAAGGAGTGGACTATCATGTTCCAAGCGGGATGTACCACTATGGCTGCTTGGGCAAATGCTGCGAATTGCGCCATGATGGCAGAAGCTTTCCGCATCCTGTGCACCAAGTCAGGAGATAACGAGGAACACCAGCAATTGCTTGACTACTACACGCAGGAGGCTGTCAAGGCATTCCGTTTTGCCAGCCGTCAGGAGGATTTGCAACTCGACGACATGCAGGATATCGGTAGCGCCCGTATGCGAGGACGTGATTTCCGCCAGATGGCTGCTGCTTATCTTTATAATGTTACAGGCGATACGGAGTGGGAGCGCATCATGGTTGAGGAGAGTGTAGTTAAGGACTCTTCGTCGAAAATCTTCGATAAGGGACGTGACGGCTACTATCAGATTTGGGGTACGGCAGCCTATCTCACTTGTCCTCGTGAGCGCCACTATCCTGAACTATACGAAAATATGAAGGCATCCGTTTCTGCTCATGCTGACGAGAACAACGTCAGCAAGCTCGCCCTTCGTCCCTCGCGCCGTACCGCTAATGACCCCCGTTGGCAGACGTCCGAAAACCTCCAACTGGTGATGATGGCTCATTATGTGGCAACCAGCAAAGCACGTCGTCTGGAATTGGAGCGCGCCATGTATAGCGAGGCTGGATGGGGTTTGGGGCGCAATCCTTCCAATACCGTCGAGATGACGGGATTGGGTGAGCGTCATATAACCGATTGTTATACCACAGGGCGTAACGACGGAGTGCCTGGCACGCATCCAGGTCAGACGCCCTTCAACGGTACGGAAACGTGGAGTCCGGGCCATAATGGAGGCGATGCGCGTGTCATCCTCGGACGTTGCTATCCCGATTGGTATACGGGTGGCTGGCCTCAGCAGGAGAGCTTCTTCAATATCCGTTATATGTGGGTGAATGGCGAATTCACGCCTCGCGAAACCATGCGCGGCAAAATGGCGCTTCTTGCCTACCTTTATGGCATTAGAAAATAACTCTTAACTCTTAATTCTTAATTCTTAACTCTTAATTCTTAATGACTGCCCGCGTGTTTCTTTCCCAGAATACGCCATCGGCATAGCCCTGAATGGACTTGTCCTCGTCAGCAAGGAGTAGGCGTTTCTCAGCCAGACATGCGTAAGTCTCGTCTATCTCCACGCCACAATAGTGCCTGCCCAGTTTCTTGGCAACAACGGACGTTGTGCCGCTACCGAGGAAGGGGTCGAACACGATGTCTCCTGGCTCGCTGCTAGCAAGGATGAGCTTGGCTATCAGCTTCTCGGGCTTTTGCGTGGGGTGGGCGGTATTTTCAGCCATAGACCAATAAGGGATGCTGATGTCGTCCCAGAAATTCGACGGACAGGTGTTGCGGAAGTTCCCTTCGTCCGTCTCTTCCCAGTCCTTGGGCTTGCCGTCCTGCCGGTAGGGGGCGATGACGCGTCGACGTTGCATGACGGCTTCGACGTGAAAGCAATAGTCCTTCGGGTTAGCAACGGCATACCAGATATCCTCCATTGCGTTTTTCCAGTTATGGGTAGAGCCTCGTCCCTTTTCGCGCTGCCAGGTGATGCGGTTCAGTACATGCAGGAAGGGTTGTAGTTCCTCGTAGAGTACTACGCTACTGCGCCAGTCTCCACAGAGGTAGAGCGTTCCGTCGGGCTTCAGCTTTTCGATAACACGTGGCAGCCACGAACGGATGTAGGCTCTGTAATCGTCGTTAGAACCCGCTTTGAACTGAGCTGTGCCGAAGCGCTTGCTGAGGTTGTAAGGCGGATCGATGATGATGAGGTCGGCAAAATGATTGGGAATCTTATTGATAACCTTCAGTAAGTCAGCACGGATGGTGACATCGGTAAACCCCTGCGGCATACGGCGTAACGAGTAGAGCCGTCTCCTCAGTTCCTTCCGCTCAGTCTCGCTTAGCGTCATCGTCTTATTGCGTGGTGACTTCATGGGCGACAAAGATAGGGTGAGCCGAGCGAAAATGCAAATTTATTTGCAATTTTCCGAGGCGACCCCTATCTAAAACCAAAGGTTAAAGATAGTGCAAGGCGAGCGATAATGCAAATTTATTTGCAATTATCCGAGCCGCAGCCTATCTTAAACCGAAGGTTAAAGGTACGATTAAGAGAATGAAATACCAAATAAATTTGAGTATTTCTGAGCGTAAGTACCTAAAAGCCCCAAAGGGGATTAAAAGTAATCAAAAAACGAACGAACAAATCACCAAACAAAAAAAACAATAATGAAGCGAGCGAAATACTAAATAACTTCTATCCTTTTCCTATATAGAAAAGCGTGGAAAACGCCTAAAATCTGTCATAATCCTTCACTATCCTTCACTTATTCTCCCCTTATAATCAACAACTTTGACAGAATGAAAGAAATGACAGAGAAAAAAACATTTTTTTTCTTCTGCTTGCATCTGCAGACAACCATATAGGTTAGTGACGGGTTGAAAAACATCCTTTCCTATAACAAATACCTCTCTGCTGCACGGTTTCCATTTTAACCCGTCACAACTTTAACGTATTTGATACTGCCCGCTCAGAATCAAACTCTATCTAATTAGAATCAAACTCTGGCAAATTAGAATCAAACTCTACGAAAATAAAATCAAACTCTACGCGCACAGAATAAAGCGTTATTGAGGTAGTTCTATGTCTTTGCAAAAAGACAAATCCTTCTCCCTTTTTTGATTTTACGCTCGCTGCTATGTTCGTTGTTTCTTTTTATCACTAATTATAATCCCCTTTGGGGCTTTTAGGTACTTACGCTCAGAAATACTCAAATAAATTTGGTATTTCATTTGCATAATCGTATCTTTGTCGCCGAAGTTCTCCACAAAAGAAGAAAATGGAAAGCGCAAAGGTTATCGAAAACATCCGGCAGGTGGCTGCACGCGTATTGCCCAAGGGCAGTTCGCTCTATCTCTACGGCTCACGTGCTCGAGGCGATTTCCACGAAGACAGCGACTGGGATTTATTGCTATTGCTTGACAAAAAAAGCCTGACACACGAGGACTTCAACAAATACTCCTATCCGTTTGTTGAAATGGGCTGGGACATAGGCGAGGACATCCGCCCTCACGCCTATACCAAGGACGAGTGGTACAACGGTCCTCATGCAATGTTTTACTATAATGTAGAAGAAGATAAAAAAGCTATCTATGGGACTAACTGAAAACGAACATCAGATAATCGTTAATCTCGAATTGGAGAAAGCGCAAAACACATTCTCTGATATGGAGTTTTGCATGAATGGCAAAAAATGGGAGTCAGCAGCAAACCGTCTTTATTATGCCTTGTTTCATGCAATGACAGCTTCATTGATAAACGATGGATATAATGTGAAAAGTCATCGAGGTGTAATGGCATTGTTTGGAGAGCATTACGTCAAGAGCGGACTCTTTTCAAAAGAAGATGGGGCTCTGTTTTCTGATGTGGTGATTATGCGTGATAATGCAGACTATAATTGTTTTTTTGAAGCAGACGAGGAAAAGTTACAACCATACGTTACTCCTGCCCGCCAGCTCATTGTCAGAATCAGGCAGTATATCTCAGCAAAGAATAACTAACATCTCGAATAAAAACACAGTGTTCTCAGTAAAAACACAAGATTTTTTCAATCTTCAATCTTCAATTTTCAATCTCAAATTTTTAATCTTTCGTGACGGGTTAAAAAGAAAACCGCTCAGTAGGGGCCACTTTGTTAGTGGAATACATCTACGAACACACAGCGCTACAAGCAAGAATTTCTACAACGTCTGCAAAAACACCAAGTCCCCCCTCTCTCACTTTTGTATGTTTACGGGATTTTCCATTGAGAAGCGAATGTGCAAGCCGTTTTAACGAAAGACAAAGATTTTGATGTTTTTTACTGAATGTGTTTTTCAGATGTAACGTCTTACTAGAGATAATTCATTTTTTCCCCAAAAAACAAATAGAATTCAATAAAAAAGAGTATCTTTGCAACCGTGAAAAAAATCCCACCACAAAGGAGAATGGCAAACAATAATCTGAACGCTGCAAAGGCTGCAAAGAAAGATGAGTTCTACACTCAGTTGGAGGACATCAACAATGAATTGCGTCATTACCGTGAGCAATTTCGTGGCAAGACCGTATTGTGTAATTGCGATGACCCGCGTGTATCGAACTTCTTCACTTACTTTGCCTATAACTTTGAGTTCTTAGGGTTGAGGCGGCTCATTACAACTTGCTACAAAAGCCAAAATATGGACTTGTTCAGTCAGAACAAGAGTGAACAAGCCATATACTTGATATATGATGGTGACAAGAACGGAAACAACATTCCAGATCCAGAAGAAATCGGCATTCATCCATTGAAAGGCGATGGTGACTTCCGAAGCCGTGAGTGTGTTGAGTTACTGAAGCAGGCAGATATTGTTGTTACAAATCCACCGTTCTCATTATTTCGCGAATATGTGGCTCAGTTGATGGAATATGACAAGAAGTTCTTGATAATAGGCAATGTCAATGCCATAAATTATCGAGAAATCTTTCCATATATTATGCAGAATAAGATATGGTTAGGTCCAAGCATCCACAGCGGAGACCGTAAATTTGGGGTTCCTGATAGCTATGAATTGAATGCTTCGGGCTGCGGTATAGATGAAACAGGAAGAAAATTTATCCGCGTTAAAGGTGTCCGTTGGTTTACAAATCTTGATTATAAGGAGCGTCATGAAGACCTCATCCTTTATAAACATTATACACCAGAGGAATATCCTTTATACGACAACTATGAAGCAATTGAAATAAATAAAGTAGAAAATATCCCTTTTGATTATGATGGTGTTATGGGCGTTCCCTTAACATTCCTCGACAAATACAACCCTGACCAGTTCGAGATAATTTGGCGCAGCCATGACATAGAGTGGGTAGAGAATAGATGTACTTTTTTTCGACCTCCTACGGCAGAGAAATTGGCAAAATATAAGAAGGCAGATAAAACTTGGCGTGTACAAATCCCATATATAACGGATGCTAATGACAATGCTAAAATGACATATCAACGAATTTTCATCCGAAGAAAGAACTGACTTTATTCAATGCAAATAAATTGAGATTATGATAGACAATTTAAGAATTAGGAATTACAAATCAATTGTAGATTTATCAATTGATTTAGGCCGTTTCAATGTAATTATTGGAACAAATGGGTGTGGCAAATCTAATATTTTAGAGGCGATAACATTAGCATCTGCAGCAAGCCAAAACAAGCTTGATGCTGAATCTTTAAATAATAGAAGTATTCGTGAGACTGAGCCTCAATTTATGATGAATGCTTTTGATGATACAGAAAACGATTTAAACGAATCTGTGATTTCTATCGACATAAATAGTGATGAATATGAAAAAGGAACAAGTGCAATAATTGGGTATTCATCCGCTGAAGAAAAGTGGGTGAATAGAGGTAATATTACAGATAAACCAAAAGTTGTTATCGCTTTTGAACAAATCAAGGAAATGTCAAAAGGCCCTGAAGATTTTGAGAAATACAAATCAATGATTCAGGACAATATGGATACATATATTAAAATTATGCACTTTATAACAAAGAACAAGGGGAAAAAGTCAGTTACAATGTCAGACCTCTACAATTCTTTTGACGAACAAGATATTAAAAGGCCTTCTTTTTCAAGTTTTATTGCCTTTCGTCCTGTAGAAAAGATCTTGCGAGACTTTAATAATTTTACTACTTATCCGTTAGGAAGTAGAGGTGAAGGATTATTTCAATACCTAAAAAAGGTCAGTAATCAAAACGAGGGCAAAGATTTGTTTATTAAAATCAATGATGGGCTGAAGATGCTTGACTGGTTTGACGGCTTTAATATTCCTGACGATTTGCTAACAAATGAATACAAGTTGTCAATCGGTGACAAATACCTAAAAGATTCGTTGCATTATTTCGACCAAAGAAGTACGAACGAAGGCTTCCTGTATCTGTTGTTCTTCCTGACACTTTTCAACAGTAAAGACACACCTCAGTTCTTTGCTGTTGACAATATTGAAACATCTTTTAATCCTGGACTATGCCAGAGCCTGACAAGATATTTGGTGAAGACAACAAAAGAAAACGAAAAGCAGGTCATCCTAACCACCCATAATCCTTTCGTGCTGGACGGGATGGATTTATCAGATGACGAGGTCCGATTGTTTGTTTGTCGTCGAGACATTGATGGTCATACGAAAATTGAGCGTGTTAGATACCGTGAGGACAGAAAGATGTCACTTTCAGAATTGTGGATGTCTGGTTTGATTGGTGCTTTACCTGATAATTTCTAACGTCATGAGCAAGAAAATAGGAATCGTTAGCGAAGGTGTGTCTGACTTTTGGGTGTTGCGCCATATCATTACACGTTATTTGAAAGATCAGGATGTATGGATTCTTCCGTTAAACCCCAAACAATCAAAAACCGGCAAACAAGAAGGGCCTGGAGGCTGGGGGTTGGTGATGAAATATATTGAGGATAAAGAAAAGAAACTCATAGTTGAGGCACAGAAAGAAGATTTTGAGTATATTGTCATTCAAATTGATACGGACGTTTGTGAGGAATATGGGGTTAAACATGATTTGACTGACATTGGCTCCTTCTGGGAAAACATTCGAGAGAATCTTTCCAATCGTCTGCCAGAGGAATTTGACAAGAGCAAACTGATCTTTGCGATTTGTATCGACGAAATAGAATGTTGGCTTATTCCCTTTGTGGATACCAACAAAAAGAATTGCGTGAATACAAATCACTGTGTTAATATGGTGAACAAAGGAATCAAGGGCAAAGACCTTTTCATTGATGCAGACAACAAGAACAGCGATGGCGCAAAGAGTGCATACGATTATATCCTAAAACAAAAGAAGAAGACAGATGAGCTGAAGGAATGTTCTGAATTCAACTTTGGCTTCAAAAGATTTATTGAGCAACTTGAAATTGTCTGAGTATGGAAATCAAATTGCAATCAATCCGAGTGCGTGACCTTGTGGCTGGTTACATTAACGACCCCGACAAAGGTGTGCGTGGCTATGGAGGACGACTTGACATACGCCCTCCGTATCAAAGGGAGTTCCGTTATGACCTGAAGCAGAAACAGGCAGTGGTGAATACCATTATGAAGGGTTTCCCGCTCAACATCATGTACTGGAGCGTGGTAGGCAATGACGAGTATGAAATGATTGACGGCCAGCAGCGCACACTCAGCATCTGCGAGTTCCGCTACCATGATTTTAATATCGTTGACCCTGAGCGTGGCGTACTCTTCTTTTCCTCATTGACTCCCGATGAAAGAGATGCATTTCTCGACTACGAACTGACGGTTTACTTCTGCACGGGTACAGACAAAGAGAAACTCGACTGGTTCCGTGTCATCAATATTGCGGGTGAAAGACTTCTCGACCAAGAACTATTAAATGCTGTTTACGTCGGACCATTTATCAGTGATGCCCGTCGCTTTTTCTCAAAGAACGGATGCCCAGCCTACAAGATGGGCAGTGATTTGATGAACGGCAAAGCTATCGAACAGGCTTATCTTGCAACCATACTTCATTGGGCAGCTCGTCGAGAAGGAATCAAAGAGACAAGTGAATATATGGCCAAGCACAAGGACGATGCCAATGCCAACCAACTTTGGGCTTACTTCTCGGCCATTGTGACGTGGGTACGCTCAACGTTCATCAATTATCGCAAGGAAATGAAGGGCTTGGATTGGGGACTTCTTTATGACACCTACCACGAAAAGATTTACGATACGACCGAACTTGAGCAGCGCATCCACGACTTAATGGAAGACGATGAAATCATGAAGAAGTCGGGCATCTATAGCTATGTCCTCAGCGGCGACTTGCGCGACCTCAGCTTCCGCACTTTCGATAAAAAGCAGAAGCGCGAAGCCTACGAACGTCAGCAAGGCATCTGCCCACATTGCGGTAATCACTTTGAGTTGGAAGAAATGGAGGGCGACCACATCACTCCGTGGGCAGAAGGAGGCATAACTACTGCCGAAAACTGCCAAATGTTGTGTAAGGATTGTAATAGGAAGAAAGGAGCAAAGTAATATTGTAATTGTTATAAATGAAAGACTTTTTGAAAAAAAATTGGTGGTGTCTTTTGTTGATGATTGCAATGCCTGTTATCATCAATTTTATCGTCATAACGCCAGCACTATTCCCTTCATATACTGCGGATGGATCTAATGGATGGTTAGGATTCTTTGCATCCTATATCTGTTCGATAATACCTTTTGTGATTTTGTTCTTTACAATAAGAGATAATCACCAAGAAAATGAAAGGAATAGGAACCTACAAGTAAGGAATATTGAATATCAAATTGCGAAAGGAAATCTTGTTACTGCTAGACAGTCAATTATAAGCTATATACAGTCATTGCACTTATACGAATTGGGGTTTATTCCACATTATCCTAAGGAATGTGTGAATGATACTTTGCTGAAAATTAGGAAAATAAGTGAAGATGCTATTTCTTCTTATGAGCAGTTGGAGTTTTCTCTCGTTGATTATAAATCTGAAGCCGATATTGAGTACAAAACCTTTTTGGAGAAATTTGACTTGGAATTCAGAGCACTTATCAAAGATATTGCATGGGTATTAGACTCGTATCTTCCTAAAAACACTAATGTCAGTTTAAATGAAAGGATTAAGAGTTATCAAGAAGCAGAGATAAAAGAACCATTTTACTACGATGAGAAGAAACGAGTCTGGTATTTATTAGAAAAAGGTAATTACGATGTTAAATCTAACGGTAGTAAATTGATGGATGATCTTCTTGATGCATTTGATTTTAGCTCCATTAGAAAAGAAACGAAAAAGTTTATAACTAACGAGCAAAAAAGAGTAGAGGGTAGTTTGCTTAATTACATTTAATGATTATGGAATACGGAATTGTTTATCTATTAACCAATCCTGTAATGCCAGGGCTTGTGAAGATTGGCATGACTACACAGGAAGACATTGAAAGGAGAATGAAGGAACTTTATACAACAGGCGTTCCTGTTCCCTTTGAGTGCCAATTTGCTTGCAAGGTGAAGAAAACCGACTGCGCTAAGATTGAGAAAGCCCTGCACACGGCTTTTGCGCCACAACGCATTAACGCCAACCGTGAGTTCTTCCGTATTCAGGTGGAACAAGCCAAAGCTATTCTCGAACTGTTCCACCATACCGATGTGACCGAAGAAGTGAGCGACGAAATAGAAAACGACCTGACCGACGACGACAAGGCCGCTTCGGTAAAGGCTCAGATTCACCGCCCAGCATTCAACTTCTACGAAATGGGAATGCAGAAAGGCGACGTGCTGACGTGGAAAGATGACCCATCAATAATCGTCACGATTATCTCAGAGCGGAAAGTTTGCTATGAGGGAGCGGAAACCTCAATCAGTTCACTTTCTGCTAAACTAAAAGGATATAAGGTAAAACACATCGCCCCTGGTGCTCATTGGCTGTATAAAGAAAAACTTTTGAGCGATATATACGACGAAACTTATCCGTTTGAAGACTAAAAAAACAGGCACGGATGAATTATGTCGTGTGCTCCTCGTAATGCATGAGGCGGGGAAGGTCGGGGATGGTGATGCAGCCGTAGGAGATGGTGACGAGGCCGGCGCGTTGCCACGAGACTATGATTTCGGACATGCGTCGACGGTTGCAACCGAGATATTCGGCAAGGTCAGCACGGGTAATTTTCAGTTGCTTTTCTCCTCGTGGGTTCTCACATTGGCTACGGACGAAGTGGCAGAAGCGCGCGTGGATGTCTTCGCCGAGGGGAGGGGAGTCATACCGCTCGCTCAAGGCTTGGGCGCAGGCGCAATAGAGGTTGAGTATATTGAGTTGGACAATACTGAATTGGCCGAAGACGTTGAACATGTAGCTTTTGTCGAAGGCTAATAACGTGACTTCGCCTTGGGCACGATAGCTGGCGCGCAGAGCGGTATCGCGTCCGAAGAGACTGCTGATTTCAATAAATGTCTGCTCGTCAATGACTTCAGAGATGTTGTATCTCCCTTGGGTGGCGGACATCTCGCGGACGACGCTTCCTCGCAGCACATAAAGCAAACGGGTGTGAGGCTCGCCCTGACGCAGGATTGTGCTATCCTCGAAATGGAGGAAGTCGGGACGTACTTGCGCCAGCAACTTCATCAGCTCGTCCATCGTCAGGCCCTGAAAGATGGGCATGGAGAGCAGCGTGCTCATCATTGAAGTCTGCATAAAAATGACTGTTTTCTTCTTTTCGCTGCAAAAATACGAATTAGCGAGCGATAATGCAAAAAAAATTTGGTTATTCGCGCACGAAGTCTTATCTTCGCACTCTGAAAACTACAAAATGTTGTATAATTAAATAGGTAAAAACATATGATTGAAGCATGGAATGCCCTTGATGGGGCGCAGAAAGTATTCTGGGGTGTGGCTATTGTTGCCAGCATCGTTTTTGTGATTCAGACGATAATGACGTTTGTCGGGTTGGATAACGATACGGATGTAGATACCGGCGGGCTGGATGCCGATGAGGGAATCTCGGGTTTCTTCAGCCTGAAGAACCTGGTTAATTTCCTGTTGGGCTACGGCTGGGCAGGCGTAGTGTTCAAATCGCTGATTCCGTCGTCGTTGTGGATTCAATTGGCAGCTGTAGGCGTGGGTCTGCTGTTTGTGCTGGTATGGGTTATCATCATCCGTCAGGTAATGAAGTTGGGAGTTGATAAGACGTTCCACATCGAGGAAACCGTCGGCCTGATTGCCGATGTCTATCTCCGCATCCCTGCTTCGGGCGAAGGCTCGGGCAAGGTGATGGTGAGCGTGCGCGGATCCGTGCATGAACTGGAGGCTGTTGCGCAGAGCGCAGCTATCCCTACAGGCGCGAAGGCAAAGATTGTCGCGGTTGTCAATTCCGATACCGTCAAGGTGGAAGAAATATAGAAATATAGAAATTAGGAATTAGGAATTAGAAATTAGAAATAAAAAAATAGTAAATCATTATGACAAATCCATTCTTTTTGATTATGCTGCTCGTCGTGGTTGTATTCGTGATGGTAGCAGCCGTTATCCGTCGCTATCGGCGTTGCCCCAGCGACAAGATTCTTGTTGTCTATGGTAAGACAGGTGGCGGAAGTGCCAAGTGTATTCATGGCGGCGGTAAGTTCGTATGGCCTATCATTCAGGACTATGCCTACTTGAGCTTGACGCCTATCAGCATCGATGCGAACCTGACGAATGCCCTTTCGAAGCAGAATATCCGCGTGGATGTCCCTTGCCGCTTTACGGTGGGTATCAGCACGGAGAGTGATTCGATGAACAACGCTGCTGAGCGTCTGCTGGGGCTCAGCGCCAACGAAATTCAGGAGTTGGCTCGTGATATCCTCTTTGGACAGCTTCGTCTGGTCATCGCTACCATGAGCATCGAGGAAATCAACTCCGACCGTGATAAATTCCTCGAGGCCATCTCGAAGAACGTGGAGGTGGAATTGAAGAAGATTGGCTTGCGCCTTATCAACGTGAATGTCACCGATATCAAGGACGAGAGCGGCTACATCGAGGCACTCGGTAAGGAGGCTGCTGCAAAGGCTATCAACGAGGCAAAGGTCAGCGTAGCCGAGCAGGACAAGTATGGTGAAATCGGTAAGGCTGAGGCTGTCCGTGATACCCGTATCCGTACGAGCGAAGCAAATGCTGTAGCCGTTCAGGGTGAGAATACGGCTCAGATTGAGATTGCCAATTCTAACGCTTCGCGTCGTCAGAAGGAGGCCGAGGCTCTGCGTGTGGCTGTGGCTGCCGAGAAGGTGCAGCAGGCTCGTGCCCTTCAGGAGGCATACGCCGCAGAGCGTGAGGCTGAGCTTGCCCGTGCTGAGCGCGAGCGCAGCACCCAGCAGGCCAACGTCATCGTGCCGCAGGAGGTGGAGAAACAGCGTATCGTCATCGAGGCTGAGGCTGAGGCTGAACGTGCCCGCGTAAAGGCAAAAGGTGAGGCTGATGCTCTGTTTGCCAAGATGGAGGCTCAGGGTAAAGGTTCATTTGAGATTCTTACCAAGCAGGCTCAGGGTTACGACAAGATGGTGCAGGCTGCTGGCGGCGATGCCAACAAAGCATACATGCTGTTGTTGCTCGACAAACTGCCCGAACTCGTCAGTACGCAGGTGGAAGCCGTCAAGGGCATCAACATCGATCACGTCACCGTCTGGGACAATGGTACGAAGGGCGAGGACGGCAAGGGCTCAACAGCCAATTTCATCAGCGGCTTGATGAAATCCGTACCTCCTCTCGGCGATCTCTTCGACCTTGCTGGCATGAACTTGCCCCAGTACCTCGGCACAAAGAAAGAGGCAACGCCTGCCGCCGAAGCGGTGGAAGACGCCCCTAAGGCATAAACCGATTGTTGTTTCCTTAACTTTCAAAGATGTTAATTAAGCTCCTTGCCGCCATAGCGCCTGTCCTGTATCTCTTGTTCTATATTTATATGAAGGACAAGAAAGCGCCGGAACCTACGGAACAGCTCTTCAAGGCCTTCCGCTACGGCGTGCTCAGCGCCATCAGCGTTATGGTAGTGATGTCGCCCTTCGGACCTTCGGGCCAGCCTATCGGATTGGCGCAATGTATGAAAGTCAGTTTCTTTGAGGCGGGCATACCAGAGGAATTCTTCAAGTGGCTGTTCCTTTACATCCTTATTTGGCGCAGTCCTCAGTTCGATGAATACATCGACGGCATCGTCTATGCTGTGTTCATCTCGATGGGTTTTGCCTGTTTGGAGAACATCATGTACGTCCTTCCTGGAACCATGGGGACGGCTGTCAGCCGTGCGCTGCTCTCTGTGCCTGCACACTTCCTCTTTGCCGTCATCATGGGCTATTACTTCTCGATGGGCAAATTCCATCCCGAAAACCGTACGCGCTATATGGTGCTCAGCCTTGTGCTTCCCGTTGTGGCTCACGGGCTGTTCGATACGTTTGCCTTCTGGATGGAAACGCTAGGCGAGAACCGCATTTACACAGCCGTATTCGTAATCTTTATTGCCTGCGACATCTGGTTGTGGCGCCGTTGTACGCGGCTTATCCGTAAGAGTGTGCTGATGTCCGACGAAGCCCGTGCAGAAGCAGAGTCGCTGGCATTCGTTCAGGCTCAGGAGGCCGCCGAAGCGTTGCCTGCCGCGTTGCCTGTCAGCGGCGAATGGGCTGACACACCTATTGCCATTTTCCGCGTAAAGCAGGATGGTGATGAAAATACCGAGGCGGAGGGTGTGACGTATAAACTGCTGATAGAATGTAAAGACGACTCAAAGATTATCATTAACGAGCGTGATGCCTTCTTCGCCAAAGAGGGAACGAACTACCGCTTGACGTTGCCGGCAGGAGAATATACTCTTCGTGCCGTTAATCTGGCGCGCTACGAGCAGATGATTTCGATGAAGGTAAACCTTACGCAGAATCGTCGTGTTACCGTTGCCTTTTCTGCTTGGGAGCGCATCCCGGCGTGGGTTCGCACGGTGGCTATTGTCTTTATTTCCATTGCGCTCTATCGCTGGTTTATGTTTGGGATGTGACGTCTTGCCGCTTTAAGCGTTTCCTGAATGATAAAGAAAGTGCCCTGCGTCAGCAGGGCACTTTCTTTTGATTTTGACTTTACGGTCTTAATGACCTTGGTACTCTTTTTAGGCGGGACGGATGGCCTCAGAGGGGCAAGCGTCGGCGCAGGTGCCGCAATCGACACAAGCCTCGGGGTCGATGATGTACTTAGTGTCGCCTTCAGAGATAGCCTCGTTGGGGCATTCATCAATACAAGTTCCGCACTTGATGCAATCGTCAGTAATAATGTAAGCCATTTTTTCTTGAATTAAATTGTTTATACTATTTTCAGCCGCGAAGGTACGGCGTTTTCAGCGAACTACCAACATTTTTTTAATATTTTTATAAAACAAGGGAAGAAGCTTGAACTTCTTCCCTTAATAGACAATCTTGCAGAGAGAAGGTTTAATAGGTAATCAGCGGTTCGAGTTCCTTGGCCTGAGCAATCATCCTCTCCAGTTCGGAAACGGCGGGAACGCGGTTGCAGAGGTTCTTCTCCTCGTTAACGGCAACGAGCTTTGGCTGGAGGTTTGCGGGAACGCGGTGACGGAATTCCTTAACGGTGTCCACACCAGCAGCTTCAAGCAGTTCAGCAAACTGGCCGGCAATGCCCTTGATGCGGAACAGGTCGGCATGGTTGGTCCACTTCAGAATGAGCTTCTCGCTGATGCCTGTAGCTTCTGCCATTGCCACGCGGCCTTTCTTGGCGGCGCATTTTTCAAGCAGGTCTTCAGTTGTGTTTACTCCGGCGGCTTGCAGCTTTTCAGCATACACGGGGCCGATACCTTCTACGTCAATGATTTTGTAACCCATAGTAATGATACGATTTTTAAGTTGATAAAAAGAAAACTACTTTTTCGGGGCGAAGATAGTGAATTGAAAACAATCATGCAAGAAAAAAAGCAATTTTTTTTCGTTGCCGTTCAATTCTGTGTTGTTCGAGTTTGTCTTTTCATTTGTCATCGGGCCAGGGGCATGGCTCTCCAGTAGCTTGGAAGGTAGGGCGCTGTGCTTTCATGGCACGAAGTCGCTTGCCCAACTGACGGGAGAGGCGGCGAACAAGGTGGGGATGTTCGGCTGCGAGGTCGTGTTCTTCGCTGATATCTTTGCGGATATTGTAGAGTTCCTTCCGTCCAGTTTTGTAGAAGTAGATGAGTTTCCAATCGCCTTTGCGGATGGCGCAATTGAGGTCGATACCTGGGCCGCGATTCCCCCACACATGGGGATAGTTCCATATTAAAGTGCGTTTGCGGGATGGGTTTCCGCTTCCCTTCAGTAGCGATACGAAGCTGTGCCCATCAACGGTTTGTGGCACTCGATAACGTCGTATGCCAGCCATTTCAAGAATCGTCGGGAAGAAATCCTCAATAATCAGGTAGCTATCGCAGCGCGTGTTGCCTCTGACAACGCCAGGCCATCGCACAATCATTGGTTCGCGGATACCCCCTTCAAGTAGCGAACCCTTGCCGCTTCTCAGAGGGGCGTTTTGTGTATAGAGTGGCTCATCGCGCCACTCTATGCCTGTCGCATAACCGCCGTTGTCACTCATAAAGAGGACGATTGTATTTTCCGTTAGTTCGTTACGATCGAGCCAGTCGAGGATGTCTCCCAGGCTCTTGTCCATCCCTTCAATGAGCGAGGCGTAGGCTGCTTCTTTTTCCGATAGCCCTTTATGGCGGTATTTCTCGTAGAAGCGCATGTCGCGGTCAATAGGGATGTGGACAGCATAGTGGGACATATAGAGGAAGAATGGACGTTGTTTCGTATCCGTTTCCCATTCTTGAAGTGCTGCAAGTGCTTCAAGCGTTAGCGCTTCGGTAAGGAAGGTGCCTGTTCCCCAGTACTTCTGCAAGCCGGGGATGGCAAACTGCGCCGTGGGCTTGCCATTAGCGTCATGGCCGAAATTGCGCTCACTCAAATAGGTGGCAGGGCCTCCGGCGGCGTGACCTGCGATATTTACATCGAAGCCGAAGTGCGTTGGCGATTCACCAGGTGTATCTTGTGCGCCCCAATGTGCTTTGCCGCAATGGATCGTATGATAGCCTGCCGAATGAAGGATATCTACAAAAGAACGGGCTACGAATGTGTTGGGCGTTCCTTTAGTTTGGCAGACGCCGTTGTAGTTCCAGTCGGGAGGAGAGAGCAGTTCATCGGATTCATCCGTCATTTGATTCTTTCGAAATGTCCAGTTTGTGACGCGATGGCGGGCGGCATTGGCTCCTGTCAGCAGCGAGCAGCGGCTGGGCGAACTGATAGGGCTGGCGTAGGCTTGGGTAAATAGCATTCCCTGCTGCGCCAGACGTTCCATATTCGGTGTCTCGTAGGTGGCGTTGAGTGGCGTGCGCTGTGTCCAGAAAGGTACGGACGTATCCTGCCAACCCATATCATCCACCATGAAAAGGACAATGTTCGGTCTGTTTTCCTGCGCATGGCGAGCTTGAAGTGGCGCAATGGTAACAAAGGCTGTCGCCATCGCCACAGGAATCCGGAAATCAGTCTCTCTCTGTTTCGTCATCTTTTTACTCCCAGAGTTTTTCGAGGGTGGTGTTGGGGTAGTAGTGGTGGAGGATTTCGTTGCAGGTGTAACCTCGGGAGGCCATAACGGCAGCGCCTATCTGGCACATGCCGACGCCATGTCCCCAACCGCGTCCGTTGAGAATCCAATAGCCGTCTTTGAGGGTGGGGATGAAGTTGCTGCTGTAGAGGTGGGTGGGGGAGAGAATGCGACGGATTTCAAGCTCCTTGCCGATGATGAGCGTGCGATGGGAACCGATGATTTTGAGCTTGCTGATGCGGCCTGAGACACCACGTTCGATGGGGATGAGGTCGGTAATGATGCCGAAGTCAATGCCACTTTTTTCCTTGATGAGATTGCTGAGTCGTTCTGGTGTGTAGCGCACTTCCCATTGGAAGAAATCGTGGGTAGATGTGTCGTAGTTGTTGAGAATGGTGCGCAGGAGAGCATCGTCGTGCGTGTCGCAGAAGGCGTTGTCTTCGGCATCGTAGTCGCTAACGGAGGCAAGTTCGGGATGAGGCGTATTGTCCCAGCAGGTTTCGTAAACTTCCGTAGTGCCTCCGCAGCATTTGCTGAAGCGGGCATCAACGACGTGGCCTTCGTACATCAACACTTGTCCACGAGTCTCAGCTGTGGCTCGGATGGCAGCATCGGTAATGCGGGCAAGGCCTTGATAGCGTTGGCAATGATCATCGGCACATACGTCAAATAGCGTATGGTCTTCACGGTCGTACCAGCGAATCATTTCCTCGCTCTCTTGCAAGGGGGAAAGCTCCCCTCCCTCATGGGAGGGGTTGGGGGTGGGTCTCTTCAACTGGGCAAGGAGCCAGCTGCGCGAGACGATGGCATGAGCCTTCAGGAACTCAAGAGGGGCTTTGGGGTTCATCTCAGAGGAGATGACGCTCTTCAAATATTTCTCTAGAGGAATGTCGTTGACGGCCCACGTCTCATTTTCCTCAGGGACAAGGCGCAGAGTACCTTCGAAGCGTTGTTCCTCCTGCTGCTCCCAATGGAATTGCTTGCCGATAGTGACGCCGTGCAGAGTGAAGTCGTTGTCGTGCTGCTCGTAATGAATCTCCTTCGCGCGCATGATGCCGACGCTGATGGTGGGCTCCTTCTGCTGCCCGCATTGGAGGAGGATGTCGCGTGCTTCTTCAGGGGTGAGGTTGTCGTAGTCATCACGTCGAGGGGCTATCAACAGGCCGCACATATCCAGCGCGCCTGGGCTGATGAGACGCTGATGCTCATCGGAGCGGAAGAAACAAGCGGGGCGATGTTTCCTTCTGGGGATAATAAGGAGAAGACCGTGAACATAGATGAGGTTGACGTCGTCAGAATAAGATTGAAGGTTGCCGTTTACGATGACCTTGAAGCCCAAGGGAGCTATTTCCGTAGGCGAAGAGAACTCCGTTGCATGGGAAATGACGTATTCAACGAGCGGCACACCCTTCCAACGCCCGACCTGCAGGTGCTGATGGTCGGGTGCAGAGGCTCCGCAATGAGGGCCGTTATAGAAGACCATGAAGTCTTCGCCCAGTTGCTTTTGCGCTTGCTGCATGACGGGCAGAACGCCTTGAAGTGTTTGTGGCTGATGATGGGTGGAGACGATGGTGTAATGCTCTTTTAAAATAGGAAAGGGGTTGACGAGCCATTCCCAACCCTCGCAAAGGGGGAGCGCCTCCTGTTCAGCAGGGCGGTTTTGCGGGCAGAGGAAGCAGGGGCGTTCGCTCAGGGTTGATTTATCTACGTTTGCAGCTGTGCTGCGGATGCGCGCGGGATTGTGCTGGACAAGAACAGGGCATTCGAAGCCGGGAATGTCGAGCCTTCGCGTAAGCACATGATTCAGCGCCTCGGCATTCGCGCGGGCAAGAGGCCACGCAGCCAGTTGGGATGAAAAGAAATCTGCCACTTCTTCTTAACGCTTGATTCTTAACTCCTGACGGCAGTTCAATTCTACGGTACGGATGAAGTCCTTGTAGGTGTTGTTGCGATTCACCTTTTCGGGACTGAGGGCGGCATCGCTGTTGCCCTCCCAGCGCCGACAGAGATAGAGGCTTTCGTAGATGCGTCCGATGCGGTAGGAGCGGCTGATGGCAAGCCCTACGGCATAGTCCTCGCCATAGGAGACGTTGGGGAAGCCAATCTCGCGGATGACGGGGGTATAGAAGCAACGTGGAGCACCAAGGCCGTTGATACGCAGGGCGTTGTTCATGCCGTTCTCGTCTGTCCATTCCTTATGGTCGATAAGTCCTGGGGGCAGAGGACGGAGGGTGAAATCGCAGAGCTCGTAGCTGCCGATGAGCATGGCGCAACGCTCGCGACGGAAGGTGGCGACGATGGTTTGCAGGACGTTGGGGGACGAGTAGAGGTCGTCCGAATCGAGCTGGATGGCATAGCGTCCACACAGCGGGTGACGTACAGCCAAATCCCAGCAGCCCCCGATGCCCAAATCGGTACGCTCGGGGATGAGCTCAACGACTTGTCCGTTTGCCAGCTTGCCTGCTTCGGCAATCTTCTTATGTGTGTCGTCGGTAGAGTGGTTGTTGACGACGATGATGTTGAAGGCAAAGTCGGTTTTCTGCTGCAAGGCCGAGCGGATGGCGTCGGCAATGGTACGCTCGCGGTTTCTGACGGGAATGATGACGCTTGCCTCAACGGGGAAAACGCCTTCCGTCGGGTCGATGGTGCGGAGTGTGGAGGCATCAATCAGGGCGCCGATATGCCGCAAGTGCTCCGTGCAGGCACGTTCCATGTCTATCTGTATGGCTCGGTTGCGCGGATCGACGTAATCGAACTGCTTCTGCCCCGACGTGCGGTTGTCAGTCTCCACCTCAGCATAGAGGAATTCAGGGATATGCACGATGCACCCCTTGCGCGAAAGGAACAGACGCAGCTGATAGAATCCGGCAAACGTCAGCTCCTCAGGCCTTGAGGCCACGAAGTCGCATACGGTCTTTCGACGAAGCAAGACGAGCGGGCCGAAGTCGAAGTCGTCCCTCAGCGCCCCTTGCTGGTAGTCGATAGTAGGGACAGGGATAGCCTTGTTCCTGTCGGCATAGACCATCGCGGCACCTGTGACGTCAGCCACACTCACCATCCGCTCCAGAGCCCGATGCCCCAGCGTAATCGAAGCGGATTGGGTGCAGAGCAGCAGGTAGTCCTGCTGGGCAGTCTTTGCCATGCTGACGACGGCCTTCGTTGCCATAGCCTTATGTAGGGGGATGAAGGGCGCGCCCTCGGGCTCGTCGTCGTTTCGCAGGAATACCACGTCGCCCACCAAAGGCTCCTTTTCAAACACGCTGCTGAGGGCTGCAGCCTGCGCCTCGTCCACATAGGGGATAAAACAGTCTATTCTTGGTTTCATACATTCGTTTTTTCGACGGCAAAGATACTCATTTTTTCTGGAATATGAAATATCGGAAGGGGAAAAGTTGTCTTATCATCGTAGGGATTTTTTTCATCCGGTTGAGCAAATGTTTTAAAACTCCAATTGAAGTTTCATTCTTCTTCAGCTGGAGTTTCATTCTCCACCAATTGGAGTGTTATTCTCCTCCAATTGGAGTTTTAAAAATAGCAAATAGGATAACCGGTTTTTTCCTTGCGTTTGGAAGTCCTTAATGCACGCGTTCTTTTAAAAATACTGAATAAATTTTGTCGTTCGGCCTTTTTCCACTATTTTTGCAAGCTAAAATGGATGCGTGTGCGCCTATGTGTGACGACGAGAAAGATAATAAACTGAGCCTTATCGGCTTGTCGCTGGCAGAACTGCAAGAGGTCTGTCGCGATGAGGGGCTGCCGTCGTATGCTGCCAAGCAGATGATGGAGTGGCTCTATGCGCGCCGTGTGGCTTCGATTGACGAAATGACGAATCTTTCGAAGGCTGCACGCGAAAGGCTTTCTGCACGTTTCGTCACAGGCATCAATCCTCCCGTAGAGGCAGTCAGCAGTTCCGACGGCACGGTGAAGTACCTCTTTGCCGTGAAGGGACGCAGCCGGACGGAAGAGGCTGGTCAGCCTGCCAAGACCGTTGCATCCAGCTTTGTGGAAGCAGTCTATATCCCTGATGGCGAGAGGGCTACGCTCTGCATCTCATCGCAAGTGGGCTGCAAGATGCATTGTGCCTTCTGTATGACAGGACGTCAGGGCTGGCACGGAAACCTGAGCGCAGGCGACATTCTGAATCAGGTGCTTGCCGTCCCAGGCAGCGAGTCGCTCACCAACGTCGTGCTGATGGGAATGGGCGAGCCGATGGACAATCTCGATGCGGTACTGAAGGCACTCTCGCTGATGACTTCCACACCCGGTATGGGCTGGAGCCCACGCCGCATAACTGTCTCCACCGTTGGTATCAAGGGCACGCTGGAGCGCTTTATCCGCGAGACGGAATGTCATCTTGCCATCAGCCTCCATGCCCCTACGCCCGAGGTGCGCAGCTCCCTGATGCCAGCGGAGCGCATCTTCTCGATGACGCAGATGACAGACCTTCTGCGCCGCTACGACTGGAGCGGGCAGCGCAGGCTCTCGTTTGAGTATATCCTCTTCCGCGGCGTGAACGATGCCCCCAGCGATGCACGTCGTCTGGTGCGCGCGCTTGACGGGCTTCAATGCCGCGTCAACCTTATCCGCTTCCATCGCATCCCCGATACGGCGCTCGACGGCACGGATATGGACGGCATGATTCGCTTCCGCGACTATCTGACGCAGCACGGCATCTTCACCACCATCCGCGCTTCGCGCGGCGAGGACGTGATGGCAGCCTGCGGCATGTTGAGTACAGCAAAAAACAGAAAATTCTAAACACGTTATAAAGATATGAAAAAGACGATATTCTTCCTATTAGCGACAATGCTCGTGCTGGGTGGATGCCAGCCCAAGGGCAGCGCTTCAGATGCCGATTCCTCAGAGGGAAAGGGCAGGATAGTGAGGGTCAAGCATAAGGCCAAGAAGAAAAAGAAGACTGTTTCCCTTCAGCCTCAGGCTGGGGGTGCGCCCTACGAGCTGCTTGTCCTGATGGACGACGCCCAATGGGAGCGTCCTGTGGGACGCGCTTTGTTCGAGGTGCTTGATACCGATCTCCCAGGCGTGGCGCAGCCTGAGCGGCAGTTCCGCATGACGCGCATCGCCCCCTCGAACTTCGGCAATATGTTCAAGGTCTTCCGCAACATCATTCAGACGGACATTCAGACCATCTATTCGTCGGCAAAGTTCAAGTTTACCCGCAACGTCTATGCGCGTGGGCAAATGGTGATGACTCTGCAGGCGCACGACGAGGACCAGCTTGCTGACTTCTTGAGGAAGAACGGTCAGCAGTTGCTGGACTTCTTCAATCGCACAGAGTTCAACCGTCAGGTGGAGTACCTTGAGGATACTCACAATCCTACCGTGACGGAGAAGGTGGAGCAGATGTTTGGCTGCACGGTGTGGGTTCCTGTGGAACTCAACAAGTTCAAGGAGGGCAAGGATTTCTTCTGGGCTTCCACCAATCGGGGAACGAAGGACATGAATTTTGTCATCTACACCTATCCCTACACCAGTCCCAAGACTTTTACGCTGGAATATTACATGCAGAAGCGCGACTCTGTCATGAAAGTCAACATTCCAGGCGGCCCTGAAGGCAGTTACATGTCCACGCAGCACAAGTTCGTGGATGTTGTCGACGGTACCGTGCATGGCGAGTATGCCCAGATTGCCCGTGGGCTCTGGCGCGTCGAAGGCGACAGGATGGGAGGCCCGTTCGTGGCGCATAGCCGTGTGGATGTAGCCAACAACCGTGTGGTAGTTGTCGAGGGATTTGTCTATGCCCCTGAGTCGTTGAAACGCAACCTCATCCGCACGATGGAAGCAACCCTCTACACTCTTGCTCTGCCCAACGAACAGAACGTGGAGGACTTCACCTTCGGCCTTGAAGAAATCTCCGTTTCACCTGAGAAACCCAATTGATAAACGATTTGACATTATACTATTTGAAATAAAAATGGAAAACCAGAGAATAAGAGTCGCCATTACGCAAGGCGACGTCAACGGAATCGGCTACGAAGTTATCCTGAAAACCTTTTCCGACCCAACGATGCTGGAAATCTGCACGCCCATTATCTACGGCTCGCCGAAGATTATGACGTATCATCGCAAGGCGTTGGATTTACCTGTGACGTTTACCATCATCAACAATCCTTCGGAAGTTGTCGATGGACGCATTAATGTCATCAACTGCAACGAGGAGGAAGTGAAGGTGGAGCTTGGACGTCCTTCCGCAGAGGCTGGAAAGGCTGCTTTGGATGCCCTTGAGAAAGCGGTGGATGATTGGAAGAAGGGGGGCTACGATGTGCTCGTTACCGCTCCTATTGACAAGAGCACCATTCAGTCAGACTCGTTCCACTTTAATGGACATACCGAATACCTTGAAGAGCGAATAGGAGAGGGAAGCAAGGCGCTGATGATGTTTGTGAAGGACAATTTGCGCGTGGCGCTGGTTACTGCCCATGAGCCCGTTAGCAAGGTTCCCTCGCTGATTACCAAGGAGCTTGTGAAGGAAAAGATAACTCTCTTGTCCCGTTCCCTGAAAGAGGATTTCGCTCTTTCATCCCCTCGAATCGGAGTCTTGGCACTCAATCCCCATGCGGGTGACGAAGGCTTGCTGGGCAAGGAGGAGCAGGAGGTCATCAGTCCTGCTATTGCTGAAGCTCGTGCTGAGGGCGCTCTCTGCTTTGGCCCGTTCTCTCCTGACGGATTCTGGGGCTCCGGCGCTTACACCAAGTTTGACGCCATTATTGCCATGTATCATGACCAAGGACTTATTCCTTTCAAGCTCTTGGCTATGGACGAAGGCGTCAACTATACGGCAGGATTACCCCTTGTCCGCACGTCGCCTGATCATGGAACCGCCTACGACATCACGGGCAAGAACGAGGCTTCCGAGGCTTCGTTCCGCAACGCCATCTATCAGGCTATCGATGTTTTCCGTCTGCGTCGCAACGAGAAGGCCGTGCATCGTAATCCCCTGCGTAAGACCTTCTTTGACAGACGTGACGATAGTGACAAACTGAAACTCGACACCCCCGAAGAGCAGCAATGAACAAGCAGAAGATACAGGAAACGAAACAACGCTTCGGCGTTATCGGTAATTCGCTTGAGCTGTTGCGTGCCATTGATGTTGCTTTGCAAGTGGCTCCAACTGACCTCTCTGTGCTTATCACGGGCGAGAGCGGTGTGGGTAAGGAGCATTTCCCAAAAATCATCCATCAGAATAGTGCCCGCAAGCACAACAAGTATATAGCTGTCAACTGCGGCGCCATTCCCGAAGGGACGATTGACTCGGAGCTTTTTGGCCATGAGAAGGGAGCCTTCACGGGTGCTATAAGCGAACGAAACGGCTACTTTGCTGAAGCAAATGGAGGAACCATTTTCCTGGATGAGATAGGTGAATTGCCGATGTCTACGCAAGCTCGTCTGTTGCGTGTGTTGGAATCGGGCGAGTATATAAAGGTGGGCTCCTCGACGGTGGAAAAGACGAATGTACGCATTGTGGCAGCAACGAACGTTGATTTGTCGGATGCTATCGCTAATGGGCGTTTTCGTCAGGACCTTTACTATCGCCTCAACACCATTCCCATCCGTGTGCCTGCCTTACGCGAACGTCCTGAGGATATCGAGTTGCTGTTCCGTAAGTTTGCCTTCGAATTCGCAGAGAAGTACACTTCTCCAGGCATTCATCTTACTGAGGAGGCTAAAAAGAAACTGCTGGCCTATCCTTGGCCGGGTAATGTTCGTCAGCTGAAGAATATTACCGAACAAATATCCCTGCTATCTGAACAACGCGAGATTACTGCCGATATACTGGAAAGCTACCTTCCTCCTGTCGTAAAGCATCTTCCTGTGTGGTATGGCGTGGATGAAAACCAAAAGGAAGGTTTGTTTGCCAACGAACGGCTGCTTCTTTATAAGCTTCTTGCTGAAGTGGCACAATTGCGTGAGCAGATAAACGTGATGAAGGATAAGGCTGCCGAGATGCCTATACCCGAGTTCCCATCAGAGCCAAAGGCAACCACGATAGATATTTCTGGTCCTATTGTGGGAGATACCCCATACAGGGCTCCAATTAATGGCGCTGGGGGACTCCAGCATTCCTCCATCGGAGGCGAAGAGGCAGAGACGGTTGAGGAAACGCTCTCCATCCAAGATGGCGAGCGTGAGCTTATCCGTCGTGCTCTTGAGCGTCATCGTGGACGGCGTAAGGATGCGGCAAAAGATTTGGGCATATCCGAGCGTACGCTCTATCGTAAAATCAAGGCATTGCAAATAAGTGATTTTTGATAGATGAAATCCAGAAGTTCCATACTCTTTAGCGTGCTTTTCATGCTGTTGATGTTTGCATCGTGTACCATCCAGTACAAGTTCAACGGTGCATCCATTAACTATAATGAGGTGAAGTCCATCACCATTGAGAACTTTGCCAATCGTGCGCTTTTCCAATGGGGTCCGATGGAGAGTATGTTCAATCTTTCGCTTACCGATATCTACGCCCGTCAGACGAAACTTAAGCAGATTTCTCGCAATGGCGACTTGATGCTGAAGGGTGAGATAACTGGCTACGACCAGCTCAACAAGTCGGTTTCGTCGGATGGTTTCTCGGCAATGGTGCAGTTGAAGATGACAGTGAAGGTAGCTTTTGAGAACACGAAGAATCACTCGGAGGATTTTGAGAAATCCTTCTCGGCAACGCGCGAATTCGATGCTACCCAACAGCTCAACGATGTGCAGGAAGAACTCGTCCAGCAAATGATTGATGAGATTGTCGAACAGATATTCAACGCCACTGTGGCAAACTGGTAATCCAATCTATGGGCAACACGGAATATATCAACGGGCTTATCAATCATCCTGAACGGATGAATGGTGCTACTCTCTATCAGCTTCGTACCATCGTCGCACGCTATCCCTATTTCCAGAAGGCGCGTCTGCTGTTGCTGTGTAATCTCTATTTGCTTCACGACCCCGATTTCAATACTGAGCTCTGCCGTTCCGTCTTTTTCATGGCTGACCGTCGCGAATTATGGCGCTTTGTAAACGGACTGAGCGAGAGCATGCAAACAAGCATGGCTGAAGTCGTAGCGGATGAAGGTGAGGCAAAGGGGATTTCGACTGACCATACGATGAGCTTGATAGACGATTTCCTTCAGACGGTGTCAATGGAATCCGATTCGCTTGTGCCGGATGACTCAACGACAACCGACTATTTGACGACAGTCGGATTGTCGTCGGATGCCGATCAATCATCTCAAGAAACTGATGCGGCTGATGTCTTGGAAACGCTCGAAAAGCCCGAAAAGATGGAGCCTTCTGAAGGTTCCGAAGAGGAGCTTGAGCCTGAATTTTTGACCGAAACATTAGCCCGCATTTACATCAAGCAAAAAAAATATGACCGTGCACTTGCAATTATTCGGTCACTTTATTTGAATTTTCCAGAAAAAAGCATTTACTTTGCAGACCAAATTCGATTTTTAGAGAAATTAGTTAGAAATAATCAATCAAAAAAGGTAAAATAAAATGTACTTAATCAGTGTAATTCTTATCGTTATCGTTTCGATACTGATGTGTGTGATCGTTCTTATCCAGAACTCAAAAGGTGGCGGCTTAGCTTCCGCATTCGCTTCTTCCAACCAAATTATGGGTGTCCGCAAGACGACGGACTTTTTGGAGAAGACTACATGGGTGCTTGGCGGCATTATGGTTGTCCTTAGTATTACGGCAGCCTATGGCCTGAAGCACCATGTTTCTGAGGGCAGTGCCGTTATGGAGCGCGCCATCAACGAAAGCGCTACCAACGCTCAGACTGTTCCCGGTTTCGATGCTCCCGCTGCTGAAACCGAAGCTCCTGCTGCTGAAGTTCCTTCGGAGGACTAATCAACAACAATCCTAATTCAGTATCCGCCGCCGACTATTGCGGCAAACGAAACAAAGAGGATGTGCCTTCATGGGCACATCTTTCTTTTTGTGGCATAGATGTGAGAGGGGGTGTGAAAATAAGAGAGGATGTATCCAAAGACACATCCTCTCTTGTGTTAAACGATTCGTTCGGTGAGGTGGGGAAGCTGAGGGATTAAAGACCCATCAGCTTCTCGATTTCCTCGAATTCCTTGCCCATGTTGAGCATGTAATAGCAGGTGTAGAGGCCGCTCTGCCATGCTACCTTCACGTCGGGATCGCTGCCGTCGTCGAGGGCGCGCAGTTTCTCGTAAAGGGGAAGGGCGAGACGATACCAGTCCTTGACTTCCTCCATGCCGGCCTTGTACTCCTTGCTCTTCATGTTGAGGTTGGAGATGGTGTCGCTCTTGTCCTGTGCCATCTGGCAGTAGCAGATTGCGAGGTTACGATAGGCGCCGGTGTAGTTGGGGTCTTTCTCAATGACGTCCTTGTAGTACTTGATAGCCTCTTCATAGTTCTTGGCGTTCTGGGCTACGAAGCCTTTGACGAAGGAGAAGATGGGGAGTCCTGTCTTCTCGAGCATTTCATCAGCAAAAGCGATAAGCTCAGCGTCCTTGTTGTGGGTGCTGTAGTAGCTGATGAGGTTGCTGTAGAAATACTCCTTGCTGGGGTAGCGCTGTACGCCATCCTTGAGGCATTCAATCCACGTAAGGGTGTCGCCCATGTTAGCGTAGGACATACATTTGTACATCATGGCCTGTTCGCCGACTTCGGGGTCATCGAGGGCATTATCGATGTACTTGAGGGCTTTCTCGTAGTCCTCCATCTTCATACCGGCGAGGGAAGCGTAGTAGCTGACGACGGTGAGGAACGAGTCGGTCTCAGCAATGTTGTACTTCGCGAGCATGGGATAGTTGGCGGACTCGATGTACTGCGAGAAGAGGTCGTAGGCCTTCTGGTTGTCGTCCTTGTTGAAGTAGGTAACGCCGCCGCTGACGAGGTTGGGACGAATGCCGTAGAGGCGCTCAGCATTAGCATCACGATACTTGCGGACGACCTTGCCCTTAGCATTGGGCTGGCTTTCCAGTTCGTCGCACTTGTTGAAGTAGGTGTACATCTTGCTGAGGGCATCGAAGAAGAGGTCTTCGTTGTACGGCTGCTTGAGGTACATCTTCTCATTCTCGCGGTCGTAGAACTTGGCCTGGATTTGTCCGGCGGTGTTCCAAGTGTCAGGGTTGGAGACGGTATGCTTGTTCTCCAATGCCTGGTTGATGTAGGTCTGGGCTTCGTTGATGTCGCCTCCATCGGAAGTCAAGATCTGTATGGCTTTCTTGAGCGTCTTATTGGCTTCCTTGATTTCAGCCTTCAGCGCCTTTGCGGCAGCCTTGTCAGCTTTGGCATCCTGTGCGTAGGCCGTGCCCAACGTGACGAGGGCGGCCATGATCGTTAATAATACCTTTTTCATGATGTAATACAATTTTTTAGTAAGTTAATTATTCAGTTTCGTTCTCTTGTCTTTCATTAGACTCCGGATTTTCCTCAGCGTTTAAAGATTCTTCAGTCTCGGCGGGTTCTTCCTTCTCTGTATCAACAACGCAGACAGAGCCGATTGTGTCGCCTCGCTTCTCGAGGTTAATGAGGCGGACGCCTTGAGTGGCTCGTCCGATGACGCTGACGGTGGCCATCGATAGGCGGATGGTGGTGCCGCTCTTGTTGATGATCATCAGGTCGTTGTCATCGGTAACGAGTTTCATGGCAACGAGCTTTCCGGTTTTCTCAGTGACATTGAGGGTGATGACGCCCTTTCCGCCGCGGTTGGTATAGCGGTATTCGCTGACGATGGAGCGTTTGCCGTAGCCGTTTTCGCTGACGACGAGCACGGTGTCGGTCTCAGGGTCGCTGACGGCTACCATGCCGATGGCTTCGTCGTCGGGCCCAGCCAATCGGACGCCTCGTACACCGGTAGCGGTGCGGCCCATGGCACGGACGGTGCCCTCGGGGAAGCGGATAGCCTTGCCTTCGCGGGTGGCGATGATGATTTCCTGATGTCCGTCGGTGAGGACAACGCTGATGACACGGTCGCCTTCCTCGATATTGATGGCGTTGACGCCCATCTGGCGCGGACGGCTATAAGCTTCGAGGCAGGTCTTCTTGACGGTGCCGAACTTCGTGAGGAAGATGAGATAGTGCGAGTTCACAAACTCGGCGTCGTTGAGGTTGCGCACGTTGATGAACGACGTAATCTTGTTGTCGGCCTCGAGGTTGAGGATGTTCTGGATGGCACGTCCCTTGCTCTGGCGTGTGCCTTCGGGGATGTCGTACACCTTCAGCCAGTAGCAGCGTCCCTTCTCGGTGAAGAAGAGCATATAGTTGTGGTTGGTGGTGTTGTAGATATGCTCGATGAAGTCCTCGTCTTTGGTGTCGCTGCCCTTGATGCCGATGCCTCCACGGCCCTGGGCACGGAATTCAGTGAGGGGCGTACGCTTGATGTAGCCGCAGTGGCTGATGGTGATGACCATCTCGTCGTCGGCATAGAAGTCCTCAGGGTTAAAGTCGCCGGCTGCGGGCACAACTACGGTGCGGCGTTCGTCGCCGTACTTTTCCTTTACCTCGATGAGTTCGTCCTTCATGATTTGCTTGCATAGCTCGTCGTCTTCGAGGACGCGCTGGAGGTATTCAATCTGGCGCATCAGCTCCTCGTACTCGGCGTGGAGCTGTTCCTGCATGAGGCCTGTCAGCTGGCGCAGACGCATCTCGACGACGTACTTGGCCTGTACCTCATCGAGTTCAAAGCGCTCCATGAGGTTCGTGACGGCATCCTGTGGCGTCTTGGCGCTCTTGATGATATGGACGACCTCGTCGATGTTGTCAGAGGCAATGATGAGTGCTTCCACCAGATGGGCACGTTCCTGGGCCTTACGCAGGTCGTACTTTGTGCGGCGGATGGTGACGTCGTGGCGATGTTCGACAAAGTAGCGGATGCAGTCCTTAAGCGTCAGCACCTTGGGGCGTCCATGGACGAGGGCAACGGCATTGACGTTGAAGGCGGCCTGCATCTGGGTCATCTTGAACAGCTTGTTCAGCACCACGCCTGAGTTGGCATCGCGTTTCAGGTCGATGACGATGCGCATGCCCTCTTTGTCGCTCTCGTCGTTGACATTGCTGATGCCTTCGATGCGCTTGTCGCTCACCAGGGCGGCGATGTATTCGATAAGTTCGCGCTTGTTGACGTTATAGGGAATCTCGGTGACGACGATTTTCTCGTGCGTGGGCGTGACCTCTATTTCTGTTTTCGCGCGCATGACGATGCGCCCGCGGCCTGTCTCGTAGGCTTCGCGCACACCGCTGAGGCCGTAGATGTAGGCTCCGGTGGGGAAGTCGGGGGCTTTCACGTAGTGCATCAGTTCCTCGACGGTGATGTCAGGATTGTCGATGTAGGCGACGCATCCGTCGATGACTTCGCCCAGGTTGTGTGTGGGCATGTTGGTGGCCATACCGACGGCGATGCCTGTAGCACCGTTGACGAGCAGGCCGGGGATGCGGGTAGAGAGGACGGTAGGCTCGGTATCCTTGTCATCGTAGTTAGGCTGGAAATCGACGGTGTCCTTGTAGAGGTCCTGCATCATTTCCTCGCCCATCTTCTCCAGTCGGGCCTCGGTGTAACGCATGGCAGCGGGGGCGTCGCCATCGATACTGCCGAAGTTACCCTGACCGTCGACCAGCGTATAGCGCATGGCCCAGTCCTGAGCCATGCGCACCAATGCGCCGTAGATGGAGCTGTCGCCGTGGGGGTGGTACTTACCCATCACGTCGCCCACCGTTCGGGCGCTCTTGCGGTAGCCCTTGTCGGAGGTGTTTCCCTGCTCCAGCATACTATATAGGATGCGGCGATGCACCGGCTTCAGGCCGTCCCTGACGTCGGGCAGGGCACGGCTGACGATGACGGACATGGAGTAGTCGATGTACGACGAGCGCATCTCCTCCGCAATGTTGACTTTAACGATTCTG
This sequence comes from Bacteroidales bacterium UBA1189, assembly GCA_002309805.1. Lineage (GTDB taxonomy): Bacteria > Bacteroidota > Bacteroidia > Bacteroidales > Bacteroidaceae > UBA1189. The sequence continues at coordinate 84,935 of DBYJ01000011.1, forward strand.
TCTTGTTCAAGTATCATATATCTTCAATCTTCAGCTATCGATTTTTATTATCAGTTTACACTCTGCAAAGATACATCTTTTATTTCATTCCTCCAAGTCATTTTTCCGTTTTTTTCCATAAAATGCCGTTTTTTTTCGATTTCCGCTTTTTTGCGGTAAAATGCCCGATACGCGCCTTGAGTCTCTCCCACGCCCTCGAAAACGGATTTCCTGCCATCCGCCCTGAAAATGGCAGCGCCGTTACACCTGCGAGAGGCACTTCAAATACGGCACGCAGTGCGTTAATTTGCCAGCGCAGTGCGTAAACTGGACAACGCAGTGCGTAAACCGCACGATGCATCGGGCAGAAATTGTTTCTTGTTTCATGTTTCATCGTTTCACAAGTGTTCACGCACGCGCGTTTTAATAAAAGTAATAAAAGGTATTAAGTATTATTTATAATATATTATATTAACATATTAACGCTTTCCATATATATATAAACGCGCGTCGCGTGAGGAAATGAAACACATGAAACATGAAACAAGAAACAATTTTTTTCCTGATTCGGTTGACAGTTTTTTGCTTATTTCCTGATGCGGTTGACAGTCGTTTTCCTGACATTGTTGACAACCTTCCTGATTTTGTTGACGTTTTTCTGAAAGGCACTTTTTTCCGCCGTAGCGCTGTAATATTCCGGAAAAAAGTTTGCTGGGAATTTGGAGAATTGAATTCTTTTTTGTTTCTTTGCAAAGAATATGATACTAAACATGCTACCAATGAAAAATCAATGCCTTAAATCGCTTATGCTTGGCCTCGTGGCTATGACGATTGTCTTGCTTCCGCTTTCGGCACAGACCATTCGTGTGGATTCGCCTACGCGCAGCTATGCTCCTGCAAAGGTGCAGAAAGCCCCTCAGCGCATTATCTACACCGACGGCGACCTGCCTGAGGAGTATTCCCGTCTGGGCACCACCAACCTCTGGGTGAGGAACGACAGCGCCGTGTTTGACATCCTGGGCAAGTTCAATAACAGCTATTACAGCTCTACATTTGGCGGTGGTGGCTATGTTACGGCCATCCATGTGGATGATGAAGACGACGGCATCTGGACAAGTGAAATAAAAGAGTGGTACACCGCCCGCATGGAAGATTGCGTGCGGATGGACGACGATGAGAATTACCAGTGGTATCGCAACGAATTCCTGACGGGCAAAGCCCACGGACTGGATGTGAAGGTGACCCTTGAGCCGCTGGGCGAGTATGCCCGCGTCGTCTACAATGTGACCAATACCGATGAGAAGCCCCACACCTATTCATTGGGCAGTCGTGCCGACCTGTCCCTTGGCGATAACGACTTGGCACCTATCACACTAGTGCGCGACAAAAACGGCATTCCTTTCGGCTTGGAGATGGCCAGCAGCTTGAATCCTGACGAGGCTGCTACCCTTCAGTTCCTATTTAAAAATCGTTCGGGCGTGAGCGATGTGGATGGCTACTGGTTCGGCCATTATGGCCAGAATTCCGATGGCAGGGCTGTCGCGGGCGATTATACCTGCCCACGCTGGAATCCCAGTGACTTCACACAGGCCATTATCGCTCCTGAGTCCGAGGATGTCTCGGAAAAGTGGCGCTACACCTTTACGGAGCCTGCTGCCGGTTGGGCGGCTCCGGGCTTCAACGACAGCGGCTGGAGCGAGGGCGTTGCAGGCTTCGGCACAACGGGACGCAGTCATGTGCGCACTCCTTGGGAGGGCGATAACCGTAAAATCTGGCTCCGCCGTACTTTCGACCTCGACATTACCTCCGAGCAGGCCCGTTTCCTCCGTCTGAAGATTTTCCATAATGCCGACGGTGCCAATCAGGTCTATATCAATGGTGTCCTTGCCTTCAGCAACCCCGAATACTACAGCGACTACTACGACTACGAAATCAGCGATGCTGCCCTTGCCGCTCTCAACCTTCACGGCACCAACACCATCGCTGCCTACTCCTACAACAGCTGGGGAGGACAGACACTCGACATCGCCCTCGGCCTTCAGGAAGGGCTTTGGCACGGTGCGGTTGAGGGAGAGGATGAGTATGCCACGTTTATCAAGACTAATGAACAGGGAGGCGATACATGGCGATACACCATGGAGAAACCCACTGACGACTGGAACACCGCTTCGTTCGACGATAGCAGCTGGAAGGAGGGACGCTCGCCTTTCGCTCCCAATCATTCAACGGGAACGGATTGGCGTAGTGATTTCCTTTGGATGCGTAAGGAACTGACGTTGAATGTCAGCCGCGAAGATCTGAAGGATTTGCGTATGCGCATTGTTCATGACGGCGGTTGCGACTTGTACTTCAACGGTGTACTAGCCTACACGGGTGAGCCCTGGATGGACTGGCTTGAATTCCGCGACATCAATGAGCAGGCCGTCAATGCCCTCAATCCCAAGGGGAAGAACATCATCGCCATGTATGTCTGGCAGGATTATGGCGGACAGCAGGCTGACCTCGGCCTCGGCCTCTACCACGAAAACTCTATTGTCGAGATTAACGGCCTCTACATCGAGAACGGCCACTACGATAGCGGCATGGGCTGGTGCTGGCGTGACCGTCTTATCGCTCCGAGCGAGACACAGCAGTTGAGCGTGCTCTTCTGCATCGGCAATGTTCCTGACAGCCAATACGACCCCAACACAGGCCCCGACGTCTATATCAGTGAGTTCTCCATTACGCCTACTGAGGTGCAGGCGAAGGATTCGGTGCAGGCGGTTATCGTCATTGCCAACAAGGGTAATCAGCCCATGCCGACAGGTTTGGATGTGATTGTCTCCGGGCCATGGAAGGGAGGCAATTGGGAGTACCGTACTCGTCAGGAGATACCTGTCGGACAGTCGCTTCGACTGACGCCCACGATTGCCGTCACCGACTATGTCACGGAGGTTACTGCCCAGGCGTGGGTGAATGGCTCGCGTGCCTTCAAAGAAACCAACTACGACAACAATACGGCCTCCGATTCTTATTTAATAAAGGTAGTACCGCCCTATACAGCCACGCTTGCGACGGACAAAACGCTCTACGATGTGGGCGATGTCGTACGCTTCACGGGGCAGATTGCTGGCGCAAGGAATGCCTTCAGCCAGCTGAAACTGATTGTCCGCAATGCCGAGGGAGGAGACCAGACCTTCAATGTCGTAACTGACGAGAATGGCGCCTTCAGCTATCCGTGGACGACATACGAGGGATGGACGGGCCATTTCATGGCAGCAGCCGTCTATCCTGAGAGCTGGCCCGACGATGCGGCTTTCTCGGCCTGCACGTTCGATGTCCGCGGCTTCCAAACCGAGGGGCCGCGGTGGGACGCCGACGATGCGTGGGGTGCTTGGAGAACCTTTGTTGTCGATTCGACCTACGTTGCCGACATCACCGTCCGCAATCCGGGTGTCATTTCCCTCACAGGCGTTACTTTTACACAAGTGACGAAGAACCCCAATCTCGATGTGAAGCTTACCGGCGTATCGACCTTCGAGGCTGACGGCAAGGCTGTGCTGCATCTCGCCGTCACTCCAAAGGCTGCCACTCAAGGCGAGCAATACGAGGAACTCTGTCTGCGCATTGCCACCGCCGAAGGGCCAATGAAGGAGTTGACTATATGGTACTACAACGTCAATCCCACTGCTCTGCTGACCGCCAACGTGAGCGAAATCACCACCACCATGCTCATGGGCGGTTGGACGGACTACGCCTTCACCGTCACCAATGAAGGTGCGGCCCCGACGGGTGAAATCTCCCTCATCTTGCCCGAGGTGGCTTGGATGAGTCCTTTGACACCCCTCTCGATGGTCTCCCTCCAGCCGGGCGAGAAGGCTACCGTCATGCTCCGCTTCATGCCCGACGAATCCATGAAGCTCAACGTGCCTCTCACGGGACGCCTCGCCCTGAATGTCGAGAACGGCCAAGGTCTATCGCTGCCCTATAGCGTGGAGCCCGTCAGCGATGCCCAGGGCAAGCTCATGGTTGATGTCTGCGACGAGAACACCTACTATACGGCCGAGGCTCCTCACGTCAGTGGGGCAGAGGTGAAGATTACCCATCCTGTCAGCGGTGCTATCATTGCCGAGGGCACTACGGGGCAGGATGGCCTTGCAGCCTTCGACCTCCCCGCTGGATGGTACACCGTCACCGTCAAGGCCGACAAGCACGATGGATATCAGAACAACATCAGCATAGACCCCTCCCGGACGACAGAGCTGACGGTCAACCTCAGTTTCCAGGCCATCACCATTGACTTTGAGGTGGTGGAGGTGAACGAGACTGACGAGTATAAGATTGTCACTACGATGACGTTCGAGACATACGTCCCGCAGCCTGTTGTGGAGATGATTGTCGATGAACAACCCTTCGAGGCAATGGAACTTGGTCAGAGTCTGGTCTATAACACGGTGCTCATCAACCGCGGCCTCATCCGTGCGGAGGCTCTTGAGCTGACGTTCCCCGACAACGAGTTCTTCAGTTTCACGCCGCTTTGCGAGGTTCCCGACAGCCTGGAGGCTCAGACGTCGGCGGTCATCCCCGTTCGTGTCACCCGCCTCTTCCCGGGCGAGAATGCCGAGGCCTCCATGCGCTATCGCCGCACAGGCACATATCCCCAGAAAGTTGGCTCCGTGCAGGCAAACAGCAGCATGCCCTGCCACATGGATCAGAATGTGAAGTACGAGTGGCCGTGCGGCAAGGACACCAAGAGCGGCGGCTACAGCAAGGTACTTTACCAGCAGTCCTGCTCTGCCGACAGCTACGGATCGTTTGGCGGTTACTGGTCAGGCGGCGGTGGCGGAGGCTATGGCGCCTGGTCAGGCGGCGGAACCATCGCTTCCCGTTCCTATACGGGTTGCAACGACTGCCTGAATGAGTTCGGCGAGAAGGCTTTCCTCTGTGCCTTGGGCTATCTTCCTGTGGTCGGAACGATTACGGGTCTCATTACGGCAAGCGACGCTGTGGATTACGCCCTTGTGATCGGAAGCCTCTTCACGGGGCCCTTTGGCGGTGCCGTCCTCAATACGGTTGGCTGTGTCAAGAGCTTCGCCACTATGGACTGTCTGACAGGCGGCGATGGCGATGATGATGGCGATGATGATGATGTCGACGATGATGCCCCTGCCCGACGGGCTTCGGCCATGCCCAGCTTCGTAAAGGCATTCCAGCAGAAAGCACTACTCTTGTGCGACGAGATGGAGGCTGGCGATGCCCTCATCAAGGAAATTATCGGCAATCCTGTCGTTTGGAACGATGTGGAGTCAGAGCAGATACTGGCTATCCTGCGTGCCTTCCCTGCCGACCATCGTCAGGCCTCGGCCGACGAGCTGCGTCACCTGAAGCCTCAGAATGTGTCGGACGAAGCCTTCGATGCGCTCATCGAGCGTCTGCTCGGCACAAACCCCGACAATTGTCCTGACGAAGCCTTCATCGCCGCCCAGCGTGCCGTCATCGACGACTGCGAAGCCAAGGCACGCGAGATGGGCTATGCCTCCACCTACGAGATGTGGACTGCCGAGTGGGCAAAGCTCGAACAGCAGCTCGACCAGGCCAGCGGTGCCGTCTGTGCTACGGTGAAGATTCAGCTCAGCCAGACAATGACCTTCACACGCCAGGCCTTCGAGGGCACGCTCACCGTTTATAACGGCAGTGCTGACGAGGCTATGCGTGATGTCCGCCTCCACCTTACCGTCACCGCTCCTGACGGCACGGTGGCCATGGCCCACGAGATGGAGATGCACATGCAGTCGCTCGACGGTTTCAGCGGCAGCCTCGCCTTCGATGCCGGATGGACCCTGGATGCCCTTCAGACTGGTGTGGCAAAGGTGAAGTTCATTCCTACCCGCTATGCTGCGCCCGACGAACCCGTTGTCTATACCATCGGCGGCAGCCTCACCTACATCGACCCCTTCAATGGCTACGAAGTGACGCGTGAACTGATGCCAGTGAAGATCACCGTCAGGCCCACCCCCGTGCTGGAGATGATATATTTCGTCCAGCGCGACGTCATGAGCGACGACCCCTTCACCGAGGAAGTCGAGCCTGCTGAGGATGCCGAATTCTCGCTCATCCTTCTCAACAAGGGAGCGGGCACGGCGCGCGACCTCCGCATGGTCACCAACCAGCCTGAGATTGTCGAGAATGAAAAGGGCCTGCTCATTAACTACGAGATGATCAGCTCGCAGCTCAACGGCGGCGACAAGGTGCTCGCCCTCGGTCAGAGCGTCGCTACAGAGTTCGGCGATGTGCCGCCTCACTCGTCAGCCTACGCCCAGTGGTGGATGCGCAGCTCCATCTACGGACATTTCATTGACTACGAGATCGAGGCCACCCACGTCACCAGTTACGATAATCCCGACCTCTCGCTGCTCGATACCATCCATGTCCACGAGCTTATCCACAGCATTGCCGTGCGCGATGCCGAAGGCACGGAGAAGGCCGCCTTCCTAGTCAACGACGAAGCCGATGCCGTCGATGCCCCTGACGTCATCTACTTCGTCGATGGCACCACCGCTCCTGTGACCACCTCCGACGGGCTGCGGGCCGAACGCTTCGATGGCGGCACCGACGTGGCCTACGACATTGCTCTGCCGGCCTCCGGCACCGACTGGGTCTATGGCTGGATGGCCGATCCCACCGACGGCCACGGCCGTGTCAAGTCTATCACCCGCCTGAGCGACGGCGCCGACATCCCGCTCCGCTGCTGCTGGCTCACGCAGTACGTCTTTAACGATGCCCGTAAGCCTGTGGCCGAGAACCGTCTGCACTTTGCCGGAACAACTGGTGCCGAGGGCGAGGTCTATCGCGTCACCTTCCAGCCTATGCCCAGCGTCTGGCTCGCCGTCGACGACATCTTCACCGTCCCCGATGCCGACAGCTGGATTACTACGCCGATGTCCAAGCTGAACGTTCGCTTCAACAAACCCATTTTGGAGACTACGTTCACCCCTGACGACATCCGCTTGAACCACGAAGGCACACGCCTTGATGTCTCCGGCATCTGCGTCGTCCCCGTCGGCACCGAGTCCGATGAATTCGAGCTGCGCTTGGGCAATCTCACGGAGCGCACGGGCTACTATGTGCTCACCGTCCAGACGGCCGACATCATCGACCAGGAGGGTTTCAATGGCGAGCGCGGACGTTCCGTCAGTTGGATGCAGGTACTCGGTAATGCCGTCTTCGCCCCCTCGGCTGACGAGGGTGGGGCAGAGGCAACTCCCGTCTTCGACCTCTTGGGTCGCCGCGTTACAAAACCCGTCCGCGGCATCTACATCCGGGGCGGAAGCAAGTTCATCGTCCGATAAAGCGCACGATCCAACGCTTTTTCAGAGCGGCACGACGTCGGTAACGATGAGCGTGCCGCCTGTGTGTGTGGCGGTGTCGTCAGCGGTGACGCTGAAGCGTATGTCGAATCCGGCAAAGGGGAGGCCGTAGGTGCGCGTGTGGTTGGACTGGTAGGCGGGGCGGGGATCCTGCGCCAGCAGTGCAAGGGCTGCCGATTGTTTGTCGGCAGGGAGCAGGGCGAGAAACCGAGGGGGAAACTCGACGTGCAGGGTGTGCCGGGGACGGGTATCGACAAAGCCGCTGCGGGCATCGGGATGGCTGTCGGTGAAGGTGACGTAGGGCTTGATGTCCAACACAGGGGTGCCGTCCATCATATCGATGCCGCTAACGTGGATGACGGGGCCACAGGGGGTGTTCCACTCAATCTGCTCGACTTTCAGGGAGGAGAGGGCGAGGCCGTTGGGGCGGAAGGACGACCGCGTGGCAAAAACTCCCATCCGTTCATTCCCGCCCAATCGCGGCGGACGGACGGTGAGTCCACCTATTGACTTGTTGACCTGTTGACTTGTTGACCCATGAAACTGCCAGATGACCCAGATGTAGTCGAATCCCTCGAGGCCGCGCAGGGCATTAGGGTCGCGGTAGGGTGGGGTAAAGACGATGCTCCCCTTCAGCTCAGGTACGAGGCCGCTCTGACGGGGTACACCGAACTTGGTGGGGAAATCGGAATAAATATGGGCAATGGCTTCCATCCTTCTCAGAACTCGCATAGGATGCGGAAGTTGACGCGGCGGTCGGTGAGGTAGTTGGGCACGGCATACTGGTGGTTGTCGATGTCGGTTATCCAGTAGTAGCTGTTAACGTTGCGAATGCCGAGCAGGTTGAAGGCATCGATGCCCAGCCAGATGTTCTGCACGGGGGACTGCGGCGAGGCGAGGGCGGTGCCCTGTAGGAAGGGTATGCCGACGCGAACACGCTCGCCGCCCACAAGACGGTAGCTCATGCCGATATCGATTCGGCGATAGGCGGGGGCTCGGAATATCTGCTTCTCGCGTCCGCTGTGGGGCGGCCCGAAGGGGAGTCCATTGGCATAGCTGGCGCGGAGGCTCATCTTCCAACGGTCGGTGCCGGGGAAGTAATCGCTGAAATTGAACGAGAGGTTGACACGCTGGTCGGTGGGACGGGGATACCAACGGCCATCGATATTCTCCTCCGTCCGCATGAACGAGCAGGTAAGCCACGAGTCGGTGCCTGGCACAAACTCGCCGAACAGCTTCATATCTAAGCCCGTGGCATAGCCGGTGGCGCAGTTTTCACCGTAGTAGGTGATGCGGATGTTGTCGACGTTGTAAGGGATGAGGTTCGACAGAGCCTTGTAGTAGAGCTCGGCGCTGAACTTGAAGGGGCGGTCGAAGATGCGGAAGCTGTAGTCGGCGGCGGCCACAAAATGGATGCTGCGCTGCGAACGGATGTCGCGGTTCAGCAGGACGTGATAGCTCCCGTCGATAATGGTGGTGTCGCGCAGCTCCTTATAGAACGGGCTTTGGTGATAGACGCCCGAGGCGAGACGGAAGGTGAAATTCTCGTTGGCAGCGGGGACGAATCCCAACGAGGCACGAGGGCTGACGATGGTCTCATGATTCCACGTCCAGTACGAGGCGCGCAGTCCAGCATTCAGCACGAATAGTCCTGCGCCGTTGGTGAAGCGCCAGGTGTCCTGCACATAGGCTGAGAGGCGCTGGTTGTGGACGGTGTTCCTTGAGCGGAGGTTGTAGATGAGTTCCAGTTCCTGGGCCGTGTGGGGCATGCTGTAGCCGGCCGAGTCGCGGTACTCCCACTCGTTCACCTGCTCGCGCACTTGCTCGTTCTTAGTCTCCATGCCCCAAAGGATGTGATGGGCTCCGGTCTTGTGCTCACCGCTCAGGCCAAGGCTCATAACCCCTGCTTGAAGGTAGTTACGGGCGTGCTCCATGTAGGTACCCACGCCGAGATTCTCTTCGGTATCGACCTGATTGAGCCAATACTGCCCGATGATGTCGTACGTCTCGCGCTCGTTGGTGTGATAGGCCGCGGCATTAAGGCTGAGGATGTTATCCTTGTCGATGGCATAGCTGAGGTTATAGGCACCGAAAAAGGTTTGGAAGCGGTCCTGCTCCTTGCCGGCAAAGAAGACGGCGAAGTTTTTGACGTCTTCCAGCGTGCCGAAGGAGGTGCTGCGGTCGTGGGGCACGAAGTTGTATTTGTTCTGCGAGATGTTGCCGATGAAGCCCATGCTCCAGCGGTCGGTGGGGCGCCAGTGGAGGAAGGTCTGGTAGTCGATGAAAGCAGGGCTGTATTCGCCGTGGGTGTCGAGTGTGCCGAGTAGGTATTCGCTGGTCTTGTAGCGGATGCTGTTCGTAAGGCTCAGACGTCCGTTGCCGTAGCCCACATAGGCATTGGCACCGAGCAGGCTGGCGCTGAGGGTCGATTCGAACTGCTCGGGGCGGCGGTAGGTGATGTCGAGCACGCTGCTCATTTTGTCTCCGAAACGGGCCTCGTAGCCGCCCGACGAGAAGCCGATGTTCTCCACCATGTCGGGGTTGATGAACGAGAGCCCCTCCTGCTGCCCGGCACGGATGAGGAGGGGGCGATAGACCTCGATACCGTTGACATAGACGCTGTTCTCGTCGAAGTTGCCGCCGCGGACGTTGTACTGTGTGCTCAGCTCGTTGGTGCTGCTGACACCTGCCTGTGTGGCGATGTACGACTCGACCGAGCCGCCCGTGGCATCAGGTGTGAGGCGGGCTTCCTTCATGCTGATGTGCTGCATGGTACCCGTCTGACGGCGTGTCTCCTTCACGGTGACGCCCTGCAACTCCATGTTCAGCGAGGGCAGCACGATGTCCATAGTAATGACGCCTGTGGGACGACTCAGGATGCGGCGACGTGTCTGATGGCCTATCATGGAGTAGATGATGACCACGCTGTCGGCGCTCTCAAAAGCAATAGTATATTCGCCGTTCAGGTTGCTCGTGGCGCCGATAAGCTGTTTCTCCACAAAGATGTTCGCCACCTCCACGGGGCTTCCATGCTCGTCGCGGATGACACCCTTCACCGTCACACGGTCGGCCAGACAGGGCGTCACCGCCATCAGCAATGCGGCGAAAAACAGCAGCAGGCGTATGGTCGGCATTCGTTTCATCTAAAATATAACGCAAATCTGCGCGAGATATTGTTTTTTATGCTAACTTTGCAGCCGAAAAAACGTTATTGGGCCAGAATGCTTTCATTTAATTCTTAACTCATAACTAAACAACATGGAAAGTTTCAGCGAACTGATAAAGACACGGCGCAGCATGCGCAAGTTTACGGACGAAGAACTGACGCAAGAGCAGGTGGAATTGCTGCTTCGGGCAGCCCTCATGTCGCCCTCTTCCCACCGCAGCACGGGGTGGCAGTTTATTGTGGTTGACGACAAGGCCATGCTGGCACGTCTGGCTGAGAGCAAGGCAAGCGGCGCTGCGTTTGTGGCCGAGGCTCCGCTGGCTATCGTCGTCTTGGGCGACCCCGAGGTGAGCGATGCTTGGGTGGAGGATGCCTCCATTGCTGCCATCATGATTCAGCTTCAGGCTGAGGACCTTGGCTTGGGCAGTTGCTGGGCACACATGAAGAACCGCAATGCTGCCGACGGTACTCCTGCTGACGATATCATCCACGAGCTGCTGGGCATACCCGACAATCTGCGAGTGCTTTGCGTCATTGCCGTCGGCCACAAGGGAATGGAGCGTAAGCCCTTCAACGAAGAGCACCTCCAGTGGGAGAAAGTCCATTTGAATAAATGGTAATAAGGTTTAACGGAGAACGTTTAACGTTTAACGAAAGCCAAAGGACGTGTTCGTTAAACCTTAAACATTACACATTAAACGAAAGAAAATGATTCCATACGACCTGACGAAGATACGGGCTTGCATTTTCGATGTTGACGGGGTGCTGAGTTGTGCCACGATGCCGCTGGGCGCCGACGGCATCCCTCGCCGAACGTCAAACGTTAAAGATGGCTACGCCATCCAGCATGCCGTCAAGACGGGGCTGCGGATAGCCATCATCACGGGAGCCAACGTCGATTACATCCGCGAGCGCTATGTCCAGCTGGGTATGGAGGACATCTATTTGGGCGCCTCGCGGAAATTGGACGTGCTCCAGTCGTTCCTCCTGCGACGCGGCCTTTCGGCTGACGAGATGCTGTATATGGGTGACGATGTCCCTGACTATCACGTCCTCCGTGCCTGCGGCTTGCCCTGTTGCCCTGCTGATGCCGCCCCAGAGATTAAGGCCATCTGTACCTATGTCTCTCCCTTTAGGGGTGGCGAAGGCTGTGTCCGCGACGTGCTGGAGCAGGTGCTGAAGGTGCAAGGCCGTTGGATGCACAACGACGATGCCTTCGGCTGGTAAGATAATGTGTTCGCTGTTCTCGGTTCACTGATCACTGTTCACTGATCACTAAAAAAAGTTATGCATTACAAGATTATTCTCGCATCCAATTCACCTCGCCGTCGTGAACTGCTGGCGGGGTTGGATATCCCCTTCGAGGTGAGGGTGCTTCCGTCTGTCGATGAATCCTATCCTGCCGAGCTGCGGGCTGGCGATATACCCCTATATATCTCGCGCGAGAAAGCCAACGCCTATCGCAGCCTCATTCAGCCGGACGAGCTCATCATCACGGCCGATACCATTGTCTGGCTGGAAGATGCCGTATTGGAGAAACCTCACGACGATGCCGAGGCCATAGCCATGCTTCATCGCCTCTCAGGGCAGACACACGAAGTGTTCACAGGTGTCACTCTCACCACGTCAGACCGTCAGGAAAGCTTTGTTGCCGAGTCGAAAGTCACCTTCGCTACGCTCTCCGACGAAGAGATAGCGTATTACGTCGCCCACTACCATCCCCTCGACAAGGCGGGAGCCTACGGTGTGCAGGAATGGATAGGCTATGTTGGCGTTGAGCGCATCGAAGGCTCTTTCTACAACGTCATGGGCCTTCCCGTCCGCCGCCTCTATGAAGCCCTGCGGGGATTCTGTTAGTGCTTGTCCTTTAGGATAACAAAGATGATGACCGGCGCCCCGATGATGGGGGTGATGGCATTGAGGGGCAGCAGTCGGCCGCCTGTCGGAAGTGTGGAAATGAGGTTGCAGAGCAGGGCTACAGCAGCTCCGCAAAGCATGGTGGCGGGCATGAGCCGGCGGTGGTCGGTGGCTCTGAGCAACAGCCGTGCCATGTGAGGCACGGCAAGCCCGATGAAGCTGATGGGGCCGCAGTAGGCGGTGGTGACGGCAACCAGCAACCCCGTGGAGAGCAGTAGCAAAGTGCGTGTGCGATGTATGTTTATGCCGAGATTCTCGGCATAAAGTGTGCCCAGCAGCAGGGCATTGAGCGGTTTGATGAGGCTGGCGCTGGCAATGAGTCCGCACAGGGCAAGCAGGCAGAAAAGGGGCAGTTGGTCCACCGTCACGCCGCCGAAGGTACCCATTCCCCACATGGTGTAGCTGTGGACGCCCTCTTCCGTGGAGAAGAAGTTAAGCAGGGTGATGCTGCTGCTGACAATGAAGTTCAGCATGATGCCTATGATGAGCAGCATGACACTTGATTTCGTAAGGGACGAGAACAACAGCAGCAATGCCGTCACGGCAAGGGCTCCGGCAAAGGCGGCGATGACCAGCGAGAACTGGATACCGACGAGCGAAACTCCGGCGGGCAGCACGCCGCCGAATGCCAACATGATGATGGCAACGCCCAACCCTGCTCCTGAGTTGATGCCCAATATGTCTGGTCCCGCCAACGGATTGCTGAAGGCTGTCTGAAGCATCAGACCTGCTGCCGAAAGGCATGCTCCCGTCAGCAGTGCCACAATGGCGGCGGGGATGCGGCTGTGCAGCACGATGAAAGTCCAACTCTCCTTGGCAGCCGTTCCACCCAGCAGGACGCGTAGTGTTTCCGACGCAGGGATACGAACAGAGCCTATAAACAGATTGCCCAACAACAACAGGACGATGAGCAACAGGAGTGGCAGCAGGGGAGAGAGACGTTTCATTTTATTTTATGGAAATAGCGGAGTGAGTCGGCATGGCCTGAGAAGATGTTTACGAAGTCCTGCAACAGACGGTCGGGGTGATAGGGGTATTCTTCGAAAAAGATGAGTTCTGCATTGTTGCAGCCATAGACTTCTCCCTCTTTGAAAGCGCGGAAACGGCTATAAAGCTCATACTCGCTGCGTAACAGGCTGAGGGTCATGCGCTCCTTGGCATTGTAACGGTAGAGCCAGATGTCTGCGTTGCGGCAGCGGTCGAAAACTTGTTCGAACGAGAAGGGAACTGAGCCGCTTTGCTCGTTCTCGGCAAAGACGTAGTGTCCGCCCGCGTCGGCTACCATTTGTCCCAACGTGCTGCGTCCCCCAGGCATGTACCATGCCGAACCGCTACGCCCGTCGAAGAAAACCGAAGGCTGCCCTTCCTTTCGCCCTATTGACTTGTTGACCCGTTGACTTGTTGACTTTATCCTCAAATACTCAGCTTCTACGGCAGCGAAGAGGCTGTCGGCCCGTTCTCCACAGCCGAAAAGACGGCCGTAGAAACGTATCCACTCCGCCCTTGCGAGAGCCGAACTTTCCATATAGTCGGCGCAGGGGATGATGGGTATGCCCAGTTGCTCGATGTTGCCATACGAGCCCACGTTCTGAAAGGGCGAGAGCAGGATGGCATCGGGCGAGAGGTCGATGAGACGTTCGCGAGATGGTGTCATGGCGCTGCCGATGTCTATGATACGGCCTTCGTCGATAGCCGTAAGAAGGTGACGGTTAGCGATATACTCTGGCTCGCACACTCCGCTGATGGCGTCCATGCACCCCAACTCCTCTACCAGCGAAGCGATGGAGGCAATGAAAATGGCTGCATGAGTGAGGGGCTTCCTCATTTCATAGCGGCTGAGCACGCTGCCCGCCTGCCATGGGTTGTAAATGATGGCTTCCATACAGTCCTCATGCTGAACGAGGGCGATATGCTTGGCGTAGCGCAGAGCCAAGGTGTCGGCTGCTGTGCCCTCCGCCTTTCTGCCCCCTTTGCTGCCGCAAGCTGCCAACGCCAAGCCGAGGCAGAGCAGGAGTAGAAGCCTATAGGGTGTTCTTTTCACTTTTCTTATATGCTTTGTTTCGATGATTCGAATGGCTTGCAAAGATAATACAAAAATCGCATTCCTTCCCGAAAAACGCCCACTTTTCTTTCAACCCGCTTTGGATTGTCTTGGGTTAAATGGGGTTAATGAAAATGGAATGGGGCACACTCGTTTGAATGTGCCCCATTGCGGTAGAAGTGGGAAGTTTTAATCTTCCTGCTCGTCCTCGATGGCAGCCTGGGCGGCGGCTAACGAATACTGATTATCAATGACTTACGAAAGGACTGGTCAACATTCCGAATGCAAATCATACACGTTCTGCACGTTCTGCACGTTTCTGACTCGTATTCTTCTGCAAAAATTGTCACTTACGTAATTAATTCTGTCTTCATCTAATCCTATCTTAATCTTTAGAGTTACTTTTCTATTTGGTCAACAATCTGGTCAACATCTTGACTGACCATTTTCACTGTAGTTGCATCACATACTCAGTAAGGGAAATAATCCCCGAAAGGCACATTCTGCAAACTTTGTTTGCAAAGTTAATGATTTATTCTGACTTTACGTTCATTCTGCACGTTTTTCTTGCAGAACGTGTATGATTTTAATATATATTAAGGTGGAAACGACATTCTGCTACCAAATTTTTGTTTCGATTAAAAGAAAAATGGAT
>DBYJ01000011.1:100048-100316 GCA_002309805.1 Bacteroidales bacterium UBA1189
ATATGCTTATATATATAATAAGGTATAGTAAACCTGAAGCAGATGATTGTAGGTTTATTCTTTAAGTTTAGAGGTGCATGTATATATACATGAGTAAACGTAAACCTAAACTTTGCAGAACGAAATGACTTGATGTTTCCCAAAATTCACATTTTTCTTTTTACTGAAGATGAACCAATTTATACTCTCCCCTTCTCATTCCACTTTCCTTTTAACTGAAAATTTAATCTCTTAATATCTGACGTTTCTGCTTTCGTGAGACGATGAA
>DBYJ01000051.1 GCA_002309805.1 Bacteroidales bacterium UBA1189
TCCCAGCTCACGCCCACAACGGGATAGTCGTTGTAGTTGGGATGGCTGAAGTAGAGCTGCATGTACATCTCATTTTGAGCGTTGGGGAAGTCGTTCACCCAGCAAGTGGTGTCGGGGAAGATGTTGATAATGTAGGTATTGAGGAAGTCGTACGGGCCGCTAAGCGGGCGCACGATATTCTCCCTGCGGATGTGCCCTTCCTCGTCGATGTAGGCCGTGTCCTTCGAAATCATGATGACCTCGTCGGGATTCACCTTCGTATCGGTATTGCGGACGCGCTTGGTGGGGTCGAGCTGGTTCTTGCGGAGGGCAGCCTGTGCGTAGTCGTAGATCTCGTAGCGGTAGTTGAGCTGCGTCACGTCCAGTTCCTTCTTGCCTGTGATGGGGTTCACGCGGTACATGCTCTCGATGGCAATCTTCTGGTCCTCGGTGGGCTTGCGCCAAGGGATGGTCTTCTTCCAGTTCAGGTAGGGCGTGATGGGCTCGCCGTTCTTGTCCTCCTCGATCTTGAAGGTCTCGTCGCCGCCGTAGGCAGGGTCGGCAAGACGCTCACGGATAATGGAGTCGCGCACCCAATAGATAAATTGTTTGTACTCGGCATTGGTGATTTCCGTGTCGTCCATCCAGAACGATTCAACTGAAATCTCGCGGTAGGGAGCGCTGGAGCCCCACAGGCTGTCGGTCTCCTCTTCGCCCAGCTTCAACGAGCCGCGGGGGACGAGTACCATGCCAAAGGGAGCGGGCTCCGAGAAGGCTTGCGCCCCATTGCCCGTCAGCTCGCCGCCTGCCATAGAAGCATTACTGCTGCCGGCACACGAGGCCAACAGCATTGCACAAACGGCGAAGATGAAAAACATTGTCCTTTTCATATATTCTTTTTAATTCCTTTTTCTTACCAACTATTCCTAATTTCTAATTCCTAATTCTTCAATTCTATAGGTATCTTACACTTTTATGTTTATTCCTTCCTTTTTTTCCTAAATCGAGGTCCATCACATATCCCATGCAGAGGTCATGGCTTCCGTAGATGATACCTACACCCGTGGTAAACAGCTCGTAGGCATAGCCGAAGGTGAAGCTGTTGAATTCTGCTCCCAACAGGATGGCGACGGAAGTGAACGGACTGTAGGTCAAGCCGGCGTAATACTTTTTCTCGTCCCAGACGTAGGTCCCGCGCACCGTGAGGTCGGCTCTCCATGCCACCAGGTTGGTCAGCAGTTGCACCGAGGGCTGCAAGGATAATAACGGATTTTTCAGCGGGATATTGCATCCACCCTGTAAAATATAGCTCCTGCGCACCTTCATTTCGTTGGTTTCTCCCAATTCCAAGGCAGGAGCGGTTAAATGCATGGAGGCCAGTCCGGCATAGAAAAGATTGTTCATGTAGCTTACTCCGGCGCCGAGGTCAAGGGCTTGTCCTTCCACTTTCGACGAGGGGATGGCGGGGTCGTTCTTCTCCTCCGGCTCTGCTTTGCTGCCGTCGAAGGTCTGGGTAAGCATGCCTGCGCTGACGCCGACACACAGTTTGCCACCCCATAGGTTCATGCGGTAGGCATAACCGCCATAGAGCCGCTGGTTGTTGAAAAGTCCGATTTTGTCGCTCATCATTCCACCTTGTACGGCGTGTGATTTGCTCTCGCCCGGCAAAGCATAATCTGCGGCTACCAGCATAGTGGCAGGTGCATTCTTGTACCCCGCCATCTGCATGCTGTACGTGGCCTGCACGTTCATCCGTCCTGACACTCCTGCCAAGGCAGGGTTGTAGTAGTTCTGCAACGACCAATAGTGGGTGAAATGCACATCAAATTGTGCCTTCGCTCCTGTGGATAAAAGCAGCAGAAACCCTATTAGGATGATGTTTTTTCGTTCCATACTATCATTTAAACGGAAAAGATTGTATTATATTATATATCTTGTTTACAAAATAGCCTATTGGCAGGGCGTGTCGTTTCTTACAAAGGCCCCATAAACCCCAAAAACACCTTTTTTGACCTCATCCTGTTCCATTATTTCGCCCCGAAAATGCCACATTTTATCCCTATATTTGAAATTTCGTCCCTAAAAGCAGCCTTATACCCCCATTTCGGCCCTGTTTGAGAAGGAAGCAGTAACTTTGCGGCGCAAATCGAAAAAATGCGCGAAAATGAATAATGTAATGACACTAGAAATGCCCTCGCAGATGCGGATTGATAATGCTGCGAACATCTATCCCGCATCGCTGAGCAAGTACTATGCTTCCCTATATCGTATTTATGTCACCCTCTCCGACTACGTTGACCCCGTCCTGTTGCAACAGGCGCTCGAGACGGTAACGGAGCGTATCCCCACCTTCCGTTGCGGATTGAAGAGCGGCACGTTCTGGTGGCACCTGCGTCGTTTGGACAAGACGCCCGAGGTGATGCCCCTGGCTCCGCTCAACCACTTCCACTTCCGCGACAATCACGGCTTCCTCTACCGCGTCAGCGCCGACGGCAACCGTATCGTTCTTGACGTTTTTCATGCGCTGGGCGACGGCTACGGCGGCGAGGTGTTCCTGATGACGCTAACGGGCGAATATCTCCGTTTGCGCTACGGCATCAATATTAACTACAACTGGCTTGTGCTGAATCCGTCGGATTCACCCGCCATGGAGGAGTTTGAAGACAGCTTCAAGACCATCTTCTCCGGGCGTAGCGGAGCCTTGGAAAAAAACGACGATGCCTACCACATCAAGGGGCGCAAGCTACCCTTTGGCGGGTTGCGCGATGTACGCGTGGTGCTCTCTGCTGACGAGTTTCTGCCCGTCTGCAAGCAGTATGGCTGCTCTGCTACGGAATTGCTGACGGCTATGATGCTTCAGGCTTTGCAGAAACTACGCGAAAAGGATGGCGATCGTCGTCGTTCGAGTGTGCTGAAGGTGAGCGTCCCTATCAACTTGCGGGCTTTCTATTCCAGCCGTACGCTCAGAAACTTCTCGTCATACGTTAACCTTGGAGTTGATGTGCGCAACGGCTATTTCCCGCTTGCCGAGCTGGCTACGTTGGTGAAGAATCAGAAACGTGTGGCACTTCTGCCCGATAATCTCGAGCCGAAGATAGCTGAAAACGTAGCGTTGGAGGAGAATCTAGCCGTCCGTTGTCTGCCGCTTTTCATCAAGCGTCCCATCATCGACTATATCAACCGTCGTCATGGAGACCGCTATTGTTCGCAGACCTTCTCGAACCTCGGCAACATCAGCCTTCCTTCGGCTATGCAGCCTTACGTAACTGGCTTTGAGGCCGTATTGGGCCGCCAGCGTGGCAATAGCGGAGCCGTAGCTTGCGTGGGCTATGGTGGAAAACTCTACGTTCATCTCTCGCGTAACATTTCAAACGACGATTTCGAACGCAGATTCCTCGCTCAGTTTGATGCCCTCGGTGTCTCCGCCGAAGTCTCCCACAGCATTCTGGCATAAATTCTGGCATAAAAAAGAATGAAAGGCTTGGTGTCTTTTCATTCTTCAAAAACTTTTTGTCTGAAAAAGTTGGCTATTCTCCCGTATAGTCCCGTTTGTGTTTGGCTTTGCGGGAATAGAGTTTCTTTGAGCGGTGGACGCGGGTAGTGGCGTGAAAGCCTGGACCAAGGAGTTCCTGCTCTGCTTCGCGACTTCCTTTACGGGAGGCTGCGATATAGTCGGAGAGGGTTGCTCGCTTTTTCATCGCTCAGCAAAAACAAACACCTTGTAGGTGGCGCTTATGCTAACGCCTGATCGATGTCGGCGATAATGTCGTTCACGTTCTCAATACCCACGGAAAGGCGGATGAGGTCGGGGGCGATGCCGGCTTGGCGGAGCTGCTCGTCGGATAGCTGGCGATGGGTGTGGCTGGCGGGATGGAGCACGCAGCTTCGGGCATCGGCGACGTGGGTGACGATGCAGATGAGCTTCAGGCGGTCCATGAAGCGGATGGCATCCTCGCGTGTGCCCTTCAGACCAAAGGCGATGACGCCACACGAGCCGTTAGGCAGGTATTTCTGGCTAAGGGCATGGTAAGGGCTGTCGGGCAGTCCGCTATAGTTGACCCACGCTACCTTGTCGTTCCGTTGGAGCCATTCGGCTACGGCCTGGGCATTCTCGCAATGGCGCTTCATGCGGAGGTGGAGCGTTTCGAGGCCGAGGTTGATGTAGTAGGCGTTCTGCGGAGCCTGGATGCTGCCGAGGTCGCGCATCAGCTGGGTGGTAGCCTTGGTGATATAGGCAGCACGGCCAAAACGCTGGGTGTAGATGAGCCCATGATAGGAGTCGTCGGGTGTGGTGAGGCCGGGGAAGAGGTCGGCATGGGCATCCCAGTCGAAATTGCCGCTATCGACGATGACGCCGCCCACGGTGCCGGCATGTCCGTCCATGTATTTGGTGGTAGAGTGGGTGACGATGTCGGCTCCCCACTCGATAGGACGGCAGTTGACGGGCGTAGCGAAGGTGTTGTCGATGATAAGGGGCACGCCGTGCTTGTGCGCCAGACGGGCGAAGCGCTCGATGTCCAGCACTTCGCAGCCTGGGTTGCTGATGGTTTCGCCGAAGACACAGCGTGTATTGGGGCGGAAAGCCTTCTCCAACTCCTCGTCAGAGGCATCCTGATTGACGAAGGTGACGTCGATGCCCATCTTCTTCATCGTGACGCCGAAGAGGTTGAACGTGCCTCCGTAGATGGCGCTGGTGCTGACGATGTGGCTGCCGCACTCGCAGATGTTAAACGTGGCAAAGAAGTTGGCAGCCTGCCCGCTGGAGGTGAGCATGGCGCCTACGCCTCCTTCAAGGTCGGCAATCTTCGAGGCTACCACGTCGTTGGTGGGGTTCTGCAGACGGGTGTAGAAATAGCCTGACTTCTCCAGGTCGAACAGCTTGGCCATCTCGTCGCTGTCGTCGTATTTGAAGGTTGTACTTTGGTAGATGGGCAGCACGCGCGGCTCGCCATTCTTCGGCTTCCAGCCGGCCTGCACGCAAAGGGTCTCAGGGGTGTACTTTTTTTCCATATAGTTCAAAATTTGACTGCAAAAGTAATAATAATCTTCGTCAGAAAAGAAAAACTTCGTGGAAAAGCATTACTTTTGCGCGATTTTTTGGAAAGTGATGACGGAAAAGGTTGTTTCAGGCAAGGCTCATTGGATTTGGCATGTGATGGCATTGGTGACTATCATCGTGTGGGGCACAACATTTGCCTCCACCAAGGTGTTGCTCATGCACGGCCTCACGCCGCCTGAGATTATGGTGGAGCGTTTTGTGATTGCCTACCTCTGCATCCTCCCCTTCTGCCACAAGAAATGGCTTTCCGATTCCTTTTGGGACGAGATAAGGATGGTGCTGCTTGGCATAACGGGCGGTTCGCTCTACTTCCTGACGGAGAACACGGCGCTTTCCTATACTATGTCGTCGAACGTGGCGCTCATCGTCTGCGTGACGCCTTTGTTGACGTCGCTCCTTACCATTATATTATTTAAAGAAGTAAAGCTGACGCGTCGTCTGGCCATCGGCTCGTTGGTGGCTCTGTTGGGCGAGGTGTTTGTGGTGCTCAACGGAAACTTTCTGGTAGAGGTGAATCCTTTGGGCGACGCGCTTGCCTTCAGCGCGGCACTCTGTTGGGCTGTCTATAGCGTTCTGCTCCGTCCGCTGAATGCCCGCTACGACACCCTTTTCCTTACGCGCAAGGTTTTTTTCTATGGTCTGGTGACGATGTTGCCTATTTTGTTCTTTCAAGGGACTGACGGGCTGCATTTGTCAGCCCTTTCCTCGCCCGTCGTATGGGGCAATCTCGTTTTCCTTGGCGTAGTGGCAAGTTTTGGCTGCTTTTTTTCATGGAACATGGCACTTCGGAAACTCGATTTGGTTGTCGCCAGCAACTATATGTATTGCCAGCCACTCGTGTCACTCACCTGTTCCGTCATCATTCTTCATGAGCCCCTAACTCCGATTGCTCTTGTCGGTACAGTTTTTGTGTTGTTTGGCATCTGGTTTGCCGAAAATGGTCCATCCTTCCGCCATCCAACCAAAAAAGTGGAAAAATGATAGTGAAGAAAATCAGCATCTTCTGATTTTGCCGAAAAAATAATTGAAAAAAAGTCCGAAAATAATTTGGTAGTACGAAATAAAGGCAGTACCTTTGCACCCGCTTTTCGAAAGGGCGCCCTCGGGAGCCGTTTGAGAAGGGCGATGAAGAGCGATCTTTGAGTTAGTTTTCCATACAGACGAAGTAGTACAAGAGCGGCCCCTTCCGCTGGTGTTATCATCAGTCGGGTTGGGGTCGGGTAGAGAGAGAAAGAGAACGAACCGTCAATTAATTAT
>DBYJ01000010.1:0-125 GCA_002309805.1 Bacteroidales bacterium UBA1189
TTTAAGGTCAGCAAGACCACAAGCCCGCAGGCGGGCAAGAAAGGCAAGAAGGCTGTTCCTGTCGAGGAAAACATCTGGGTGCTCGTCTCCGAGACCGGCGTCGACAGCCATTTCTGCGGCAGGCG
>DBYJ01000010.1:171-68251 GCA_002309805.1 Bacteroidales bacterium UBA1189
GAGAACAACGGCTTCGGCAGCACGGGAGCACAAGTTACCCTACCCTGCTACACTCCCTGGCGCACTATCACCATTGGAGGACTTGATGCCATCACGGAAACGACTATTGCCTTCGACGTCGTGCGCCCGCTCTACGAGCCCTCCATCGACTACCGCTTCGGGCGCAGCACATGGAGCTGGATGGTGTGGGACGACGCCAGCATCAACGAAAAAGACCTCAAGGCCTTCATCGACCTCGCCTCGGACTTGGGCTGGGAATACACGCTCATCGATGCCTGGTGGGACAACAACCTCGGGCAGGAGAAGATGGAGCAGCTCATCCGCTATGCCCGCAGCAAGGGCGTTGAGGTGTTCCTNNNAACTCCAGCGGTTCGTGGAACGACACCACGCAGAGTCCCGTCGACTGCATGAGCGACCCCATTGCCCGCAAACGCGCCATGAAGTGGATGCAGAGCCAAGGCGTCAAGGGCATCAAGGTCGATTTCTGGGGTGGCGACAAGCAGGAGACCATGCGCCTCTACGAGCAGGTGCTCTGCGACGCCAACGAGTACGGCATCATGTGCATCTTCCACGGCTGCACCCTGCCCCGCGGCTGGGAGCGCATGTACCCCAACTACGTGGGTAGCGAGGCAGTCCTTGCCAGCGAGAACATGAAGTTCAGCCAGCATGCCGACGATATGGAGGCCTTCAACGCCTGCCTGCATCCTTTTATCCGTAATACGGTAGGCTGCATGGAGTTTGGCGGTAGCGCCCTCAACAAGCACTATAACCGCGACAACACTCATGGCACCACACGACTTACTGGCGATGGCTTCCAACTGGCTACAGCTATATTGTTCCAAAATCCCATTCAGAACTTCGCCCTTACCCCCAACAATCTTACTGACGCCCCTGCCGATGCCATCCGCTTCATGAAGGATGTACCCACCACATGGGATGAAACGCGCTACCTCGGCGGTTATCCTGGCAAAAACGCGGTATTGGCACGACGCCACGGAACTACTTGGTACGTAGCTGCTATCAACGCTGAAACTACACCGTTCACCTTCGATTTCGAATTCTCTACTTTAAATATAAAAGGTAATACGGCAGAGTGCTTTGCCGATGACAAGACGCTCACCTTCTCTGTCTCTCAAGTGAAGGCCAACAAGAAAGGCATCGTCCGTCTGACCATTCCAAAAAACGGAGGCACAGTCTTGAAAATTGAAAATTGAAGATTATTGATTAGAGATTGATGATTGAGGACTAATAATTGAGTTTTTTCAATGAACCATACCTTTCAAATAACAGGGCATATCGTTGATCCTCTGAGACAGAGGATTTACGACGGCACACTCATTATCAACGACGGACGCATCACTTCCATTCTTCCTGCCGAAGATAATCTGCCATCCTCCTTCTTCAATCATCAATCTAACGACGACGCGCCCTTTATCCTTCCGGGCTTCATCGACAGCCACGTTCACATTGAGAGCAGCATGCTGCTACCGGAGAACTTTGCCCACATTGCCGTCCAACATGGCACGGTTGCTGCCGTTGCCGATCCGCATGAGATTGCCAACGTGCTTGGCATCGAGGGTATCGACTTTATGATACAAAACGGACGTCAGGTTCCCTTCCACTTCTTCTTCGGTGCCCCCTCCTGCGTGCCCTGCACCTACATGGAGTCCAGCGGTGCTGTCATCGGCGCCGACGACATCCGTGCCCTTATGCAGCGCGATGACATCGGGTTCCTCGGCGAAATGATGAATATGCCGGGCGTTCTTTTGGGCGACAAAGAGGTGCTGGAAAAGTTAAAGGCTGCACGCGATGCAGGAAAGCCAATCGACGGACATGCTCCAGGTCTTTCGGGAGAGGAACTTCGGCACTATGCCGCCGAAGGAATCTCTACTGACCACGAGTGCTCATCGTTAGCTGAAGCCCAAGCACATATCGACGATGGCATGAAGGTGCTTATCCGCGAGGGAAGCGCTGCACAGAATTTCGAGTCTCTCTCTCCCCTGCTTGCCAGCTATGCCGATGAACTGATGTTCTGCACCGACGACAAGCACCCCGATGACCTCATGAAGGGACACATCAACCTTATTGTCCGTCGTGCTGTAGCTAAGGGCTACCCGCTCTGGAACGTGCTGCGTGCTGCCTGCGTCACACCCGTACTGCACTACCATCTCCCCTGTGGCTTGCTCCAACAGGGTGACTCTGCCGATTTCATCCTTGTCGATAACCTCACCGACTTCAACGTCCTTGCTACTTGTATAGGAGGCAACCTTTTCAACCGCTTTGCCCAACTTCCCGTCAGCCAGTCGTGGAAGAGGGACGAATGGCCAAACAACTTCCATGCCCAACCCATTGCCCCCAAAGACCTCCACATTGCCCCTGAATCTGGCAACATCCATGTCATTACCGCCTTCAACGGCTCACTCTTCACTGGACAGAAGACCATGAAGGCAAACATTGTCGAAGGTAATGTCATTTCTAACGTAGAAAGCGACGTACTAAAGATAGTAGTTCTCAACCGCTATGCCCCCTCCCAACCAGCCATAGGCTTTATCAAGGGTTTCGGGCTTCGGCGCGGAGCATTAGCATCCACTATTGCCCACGACAGCCACAACATCGTTGCCGTCGGCACCAGCGACGAGGCAATTGCTACTGCTATCAACCACGTCATCCAGCTTGGTGGCGGCATTGTCGTAGAGGATGCAGAGCGTTATGATGCACTTCCCCTCCCCATTGCCGGACTCATCAGCCCCCTCTCTGCTGCCGACACGGCCATTGCCTACGCCCGACTGACCACCCGCGCCAAAGCCCTCGGCTGTGTCTTCGATGCTCCCTTCATGACACTCTCCTTCATGGCGCTGCCTGTCATCCCCAAACTGAAGATGACCGACAAGGGCCTTTTCGATACGGCACTCTTCCGACACATATCACCATTTGTGACAAATTAAAAAACAAGACCATTATAATCCCATAAACCTATAATTTTATAACTAACAACCAAAATGAACAACATTCAGACAATGAACCACGCAGCCGACAACATCCGCATTCTGGCTGCATCGATGGTAGAGAAAGCGAAATCCGGTCATCCGGGCGGCGCCATGGGTGGAGCCGATTTCATCAACGTGCTTTTCAGCGAATACCTCGTCTACGACCCCAAGAACCCCACATGGGAAGGCCGTGACCGTTTCTTCCTCGACCCCGGCCACATGGCTCCCATGCTTTACAGCGTGCTTGCCCTCAGCGGCAAGTTCTCTATGGACGAACTGTCGCAGCTTCGTCAGTGGGGCTCTCCCACTCCAGGACATCCCGAGGTGAACGTGGCCCGCGGCATCGAGAATACCAGCGGCCCCCTCGGGCAGGGACATACTTTCGCTGTCGGCGCTGCCATTGCCGAGAAGTTCCTCGCAGCTCGTCTGGGCAAGGAGGTAATGCACCACACCATCTACGCCTATATCTCCGATGGCGGCGTTGAGGAAGAAATCAGCCAGGGTGCAGGGCGAATTGCCGGTCACCTCGGCCTTGACAACCTCGTTATGTTCTACGACAGCAACGACATCCAGCTCTCCACCGCTTGTGACGAGGTCACCAGCGAGGATGTAGCCAAGAAGTACGAGGCTTGGGGCTGGCACGTCATCACTATCAATGGCCACGATGTTGCCCAGATTCGTACGGCCCTCGACGAGGCCAAGGCCACCGAAGACAAGCCTACCCTCATCATCGGCAAGTGTATCATGGGCAAGGGTGCCCTGAAGGCCGACGGTAGCAGCTACGAACGCAACTGCGCTACTCACGGCGCTCCTCTTGGTGGCGATGCCTATGTCAATACCGTCCGTGCCCTTGGCGGCGACCCTGCAAATCCCTTCGTCATCTTCGACGATGTGAAGGAGCTCTATGCCAAGCGTGCAGCTGAACTGGAGACAATCTGCGCCGCCCGTCAGGCCGAGAAAGCCGCGTGGGCAGCTTCGAATCCCGACAAGGCCGTCAAGATGGCCGAGTGGTTTGCCGGCAAAGTGCCCGCCGTCGATTGGGCAGGCATCCAGCAGAAGGCCGATGCTGCCACCCGCGGCGCCAGCGCCACCGTCCTCGGCGCCCTCGCCGAACAGGTGGAGAACATGATTTGCGCCAGTGCCGACCTCAGCAACTCCGACAAAACCGACGGATTCCTCAAGAAGACCCACGCCTTCAAGCGCGACGACTTCAGCGGCGCCTTCTTTCAGGCTGGCGTGGCTGAGCTCACCATGGCCTGCTGCTGCATCGGCATGGCCCTCCATGGCGGCGTCATCCCCGCCTGTGGCACCTTCTTCGTCTTTTCCGATTACATGAAGCCCGCCGTCCGCATGGCAGCCCTCATGGAACTGCCCGTCAAGTTCATATGGACCCACGACGCCTTCCGTGTCGGCGAGGATGGCCCCACGCACGAGCCCGTCGAACAGGAAGCCCAAATCCGCCTTATGGAAAAGCTCCACAACCACAGCGGACATCCCTCCATGCTAGTGCTCCGTCCTGCTGATGCCGAGGAGACCACAGTTTGCTGGCGACTGGCAATGGAGAACACCTCCACGCCTACAGCCCTTGTGCTCAGCCGCCAAAACATCACAAACCTCCCCGCAGGCAACAACTACAGCCAAGCCGCACGCGGCGCCTACATCGTTGAGGGCAGCGAAGCCAACCCCGATGTCATCCTCCTTGCCAGCGGCTCCGAAGTCAGCACGCTTGTCAGCGGTGCTCCCCTGCTCCGTGCCGACGGTCTGAAGGTGCGCATCGTCAGCGTCCCCTCCGAAGGCCTCTTCCGTTGCCAGCCGAAGGACTACCAGCAGAGTGTCCTGCCCGCAGGCGTCAAGAAGTTCGGTCTCACCGCTGGTCTTCCCGTCACCCTCGAAGGACTTGTCGGTGCCGACGGAAACGTCTGGGGTCTCACCAGCTTTGGTTTCTCCGCCCCCTACAAGGTGCTCGACGAGAAACTCGGCTTCACTGCCCAAAACGTTTACGATCAGGTGAAGAAACTCTTCTAACCCCAGCCGCACAATCCCTCTACAGCAAAACGTGCCGTCCATCCAGACGACACGTTTTCTTATTTCCAAAAGACGATAATCCGTTTCGTTAAAAAAATGACGTTTTATTACTGAGATATTAAGATATAGCCACAAAGAAGGGAAACGGGTGCGGCAAGGGCATCGTCAAAAGGGGGGACTGTTCCCACAGAAGGGGGCGCTGTACTGACAGAAGGGGGCGTTATTTCCACAGCCCCTTGTTCTGCGCGCGCAGAATCAAACGCTGGCAAAATAGGACGAACAATCGAGGGGAGGAAGCTGCGCTTCCTCCCCTCGATTTACACTCAGGATGTGGGACGATTACCACCCAGCATCCCAGCGACGGCGATTGGACAACTGGCCAGAGTCCGTCTCCTCGTTGTTAAGGCCAGGACTTGCTGCTATTATTTGTTCAATGTGAACTTCCTGCACTTCAATCGTGGGCTGAATATATTTTTTCATCGTTGTATCTGATTTAATGCGTTAAACATCTGAACTGACAATCTCTTACTTCACCATGACCTTCTTTCCGTTCACGATATAGATGCCACGAGTGACGCTCGTTACACGGCGGCCCGTCAAGTCGTAGATGACGGCATTCTCTTCCATAGCCTTGACAGCCTCCACCATTGTGGCATCGTCCAGACGGAAGCCGATGGCTTCTGGAGCGCCCTTAAAGTGCAGCTCAAGCACAGCCTTATAGGGCTCACAATGCGCCGATGTGCCTCCCGTACCCTTCTGCCAGTAGAAGCCGATACCCTTCGATTCATCGTTGGCAAGAATGTAGCAGTACGTGCCACCTAGTTCATCACCTTCGAAGGTCGCTCCTTCTGTTGTACCGACAAGACAGTTCCCTTCAGGGACATGTAACTTCAACCCATCATTCTTGACAAACTTCACCATTCCTGCATCGCCCTTAAGCAGCACACCTGTGCTGGCCGGGACACCATCTTCGATTTCTTCCTTCTCCAAAACACTGTCATCGACACCTGTAACGGCATAGGCAGTCACGCCTTCGGGTGTTTCAGCTGTGAACGGCAGGCAGAGCGTTGCCCAGCCAGCATCGGTGATGGTCTTGTAGAACGACTCAGGCTCGCTGCTTTCGTCGCCATCCCTCACGTAGAGATAGACATCCTGCTGACCAGAACCATAGCAAGCGAACAAAGCATTACTACCACTACTATTAAAGCGCATTAAATTGCGTTCTTTATCACCCTGTGCCTTTATAGTTGCAGAACCATTTGTACCAAAGCTGATGGTCCACTTAGCGTTGTCATCGGGCAATACTTCAGCATTCGTAGTTTTCAAATAATTTTTATCACTACTTGCAGCATAGAGATAACCTGTAGAGGCTTCGTTTTCGTCATAGAAGACATAGCCAGCAGAGCATCCAGAGACGACAAACTCATAAACCTCAGCTTCAGGATCGACGCGGACGCCATCATCACCGCTCTGTCTGACAGCCACTGCTGCGCGGTTATTACCCTTATCTTTGCCCATTGCATAGAATTCGGTATCGTTCTTACCGACGACGATGTAGTGCTTGCCTGGATTGATAGACGTTGCCAAAGTGTAGAGCGTGGACACATCCTCTTTTGCCGAAGCATAGATATAAACGTCATCATTAGGCATTTCGAACGAATAGCGGTTCAGGCTGATGTAAGTTGTTTCAACATCAACTTCACCTACTGTGGTGACGAAGAGTTCATCAAGAATATAGCCCGCTGCAGGGTCAACAGTCAGATAGACGGTTATTCCTTCATACAACTCATCGCCTTCTTCTATAGCGAAGATACCATCATCGGCTGTAACCGAAATGTTCGTCATCTTATCGAAAGAAATGGTGTATGTCGGGATTTCAACATACTTTGCCAAAGTAATATTGCCCAAGGCGACATTGCCGTTCTTCTTTTCCGTATAGATCCACTTTATATACCTCACGTCAGCATCCAAGGTCATAAACTGTTCCGACTGAGTAGCACCAAGCTCCGTATATGTTTCCAATGTACTGAAGGTCACACCGTCGGCCGAAGTCTGCACCGTGAACGTACCTTCTGAGAAGCCATTGCCCTTGATGTCATAACTGAGCACTCCAGGACGTTCGTCGAATTGCAGAAGAAGATAATCACCCGTAGTATCAAAGCCCATCTTAGGTGAGCTGGAATAAGTCTTCACACCCAATCCTTCTTGCGCCAAGCCATCGGGCAAGTTTCCAGTTCCATCTCCGTCATATACAAACGGCAACGTGGCAACCGAGGGAGCCTCGTACTTAGCCTGATTGATGGTGACGACGTTGGAGCTGAATACGTCTGCACCAACACTGGCAAAGACCCTCAAATAGGCTGTGCGGTCTGCATAATCGTTGTCTTCATAATATAGCATCACTGATTCTGCGTCAGCAGAGGCTTCAATCCAATCGTAAGTGGTTGCGGTATTCCCCTCGGCATCTTCGTAGAACGTCACGCCAACCCCATCGAAGTTATCCAGATTCTCTATGCTCACAGAAAGCCCAAACTCTCCTGCCAAACCAGGGACATTAATCGTCACCGGAGTGACGGTTATGGAAGGCTCTGCACTAACTATCTCCTCAATGTCATCCGTTGAGTGAGGGGCGATTTCTTTGGTGTCATTAAACAGAACAAACACACCAGTAACGTTATACTGCTTCCCGCTCTCTAAATCAGGAAGAGTGATGAACAAATTATAGGGTTTAAGCGTATTCCCATCGCCATCCACAAAGTTAGTTCCATCATAAGTCACATTTTCAATCGTTACCACAGCACCAGTGTTCACTCCGCTGAGGTCTGCAATCGTCGTTTCGAAAGGAGGAATCAGACCTTCTTTTTCTACAGACAAATCTCCTGTTATTTCAGTAAGTTCTGCGGAACCCTTATACAACTGGACTTTGCACGGAACGGTTCCTGAAAGCAGGTCGCCTACTTCAAAGCCATGATCCGCCTGATAGATGATGAATCCCTTTTCGCCATCGGTAACGTAGGCATTCTTGCCTTTGACTCCTGACACATACCATGAGTTAAAGGTTACGAAGCAATCCGTTGCGGTAGTTCCCACTTCCGTAGCCTTTGCAAAAATGGCCTCTATGGTGGTCATAGGCGTCTCTATAGTAAAGGTGGCGGTTGCATCGTTGCTATAATCATCACCGACGTAGGCATAAGCCACTAAGGTTGTTGACTCCGAGATGGTAATCGGGCCTGTATATGGAGAAGAAAGAGAAACACCTCCTTCACCATTTTCGAAGTAATATTCAATCGTAGCACCTGGGGTATCACATGCTATCGCTACTTCCACAGATTCCACGAAGGTTCCGCCATCAGGGTCAAACGTCGGCGTGGCGACGGTGCTGTACTTCGTCAGATTGATGTTGCCCAAGGCGACATTGCCAGACGCTTTCTCCGTATAAACCCACTTGATGTATCTCACGTCTGAAGCCAAATCGAATTCTTCATTCTGAATATCGTCAAGCTCCGTGTAGGATTCCAAGTCGGTGAAGGTAACGCCGTCAGTCGAGGTCTGCACCGTGAACGTACCGCCAGAAAAGTCATTTCCCTTCACGTTGAAGGAAAGCGTTCCGGGAGTTTCATTGAAATACAAAAGCAGATAATCACCCGTGCCATCAAACTTCATTGCAGGTGAGGAACTGTATTTACCGAGCCCTTCTTGTACCAAGCCATCGGGCAGGGTTCCAGTTCCATCTCCGTCATAGGCAAACGGCAACTCAGCAGCCGCGAGTTTCACGATGGTAAAGGTGGTGGAAGCATCGTTGCTATAATCATCACCGATGTGGGCATAAGCCACTAAGGTTTTTGACTCCGATATGGTAATCGGGCCTGTATATGGAGAAGAAAGAGAAACACCTCCTTCACCATTTTCGAAGGAATATTCAATCGTGACACCTGGGGTCTCACATTCTATCGTCACCTCTACAGGTCCAAAGAAAGTTCCACCGTCAGGAGTAATTGTCGGCGTAGCGATGGTGGTATACCTCTCTAAATAAATATTGCCCAAGGCAACATTGCCAGAAACCTTCTCCGTATAAACCCATTTGATGTACCTCACGTCTGAAGCTAAATCAGTAATTTCCTCCGAAAGAACATTATTACCAAACTCCGTGTAAGTTTTCAAATCGGTGAAGGTAACACCATCAGCCGAGGTCTGCACCTTGAACGTGCCACTCCATGGACTACTTCCAGGATTTCCCTTCACGTCGAAGAAGAGCTTTCCGGGAGCCTCATCGAAATGCAGAAGCACGTAGTCGCCCGTGCCATCAAACTTCAGATAAGGTGAATTACTATAATTCGTACCCAATCCTTCCTGAGTCAAGCCATCCGTATTGGCAATATCATCGCGACCGCCATCGAACTCAAACGGCAACACGGCAGCCGCAGGGACATCGATGGTAAAGGTGGCGGTGGCAATAGTGCTATAGTTTTCCTCATCGATGTAAGCAACAGCCTTTAAGGTTGTCGTCTCCGAAATGGTGATCGGCCCTGTATATATAATAGGTGTAACCAAATCTCCCTCACCATTATCGAGGACATATTCAATCGTGACATCTGGGGTCTCACATGCTATCGTAACCTCTACAGGTCCATAGAAAGTTCCGCCGTCAGGAGTGATTGTCGGCGTGGCAACAGTATTGCGGGAATAATCTACGCGCTGGTTGTCTTGTGCAAATTCATAGGTATCACCATGTTTCTGAAGATTTCCGAAGACCACCACGTAATCACCTACCTGGACATCGTTTTCCGATGTGAATGAGGCGCCATCCTTATCCTTGCCACGATAGGCCTGCAATTGGGCGGAAGTTGTCGTTCCATCGGCAGAGATATTGTATGTAATATTGCCAAACTCCGAACTAAATGGAGTAACGATTTCAGAGACAATACCCCAGGCATACACTTCCTCCACTCCCGTACCAGCATCGATGTGAGCACGCGCGTCGGCAACGGCATAGGGGTCATCGACAGTTCCGGCAGCCGAATTCTTATAGATGACATAAGTGGCCTCTGCTACTTCGCTGTCGTCCATGCCAGTCTTTACGGCAATAGCCTTCAGAGTCGTTGTTTCGGAAACAACAATTCCAGCGCTATTATACAATGTACTGCTGGTTGTAGGGTCAGAGCCATTGAGGGTGAAGTAGATGGATGCACCCGCTGTTGCGCAACTAATCTCAATTATCTGGGTCCCGAAATACGTTCCAGCGTCTTTACTGAAAGTAGGAGTCGCAACAGCATTAGCATTTGGCACAAATTTATAGAATTCGAATGTTTGACCGGCAATATTACCTGTAGTATTATCGTAACACCGCCAATCCTGATTATTATATACTCCGAGGTATCTAGCTGTCGTAATGGTTGAACCGTTACTACTACTTTCTACATTATTTTTTAAATAACCATCTTCATTTACGGTGAATACTTTATTCGAACCGGTTCCAACGCGAACTCCATTATTAGAGTTAGTACAATATAACCATTTAGTGGTTGAGCCGTTCACTAAAAATGTGTACCTTCCTGAAGAATTACTTTCTAAATTCCATTTAATTCTATCTTCCACATTACTCGTTATTATGCCTTCTGTCATCGTAACACTTACTGCTGAAGGAGGATTCTGAGTTCCACCATCGTTAGACATAGCATAGTAATCTGTTCCTTTTTTTGCAACAATGACGAAAATGTCATCAGCCGTCAAGTCGTTAATATCGACTTTTTCCCATGTCTGCCCCCACACACTTCCGCTTATCAGCACCAGGGCGAGTGCCAATAAGGATTTCAAAAGTACACTTTTTCGCATAACGATTAGATTTTATAAGAGTTATTAAAAATGGTATTCTATTTGGCCCAAATTTACAAAAGCCTTAGGAACGGTACAAGCATTTTTGGAAAAAAATGCCGCCATTGTGGATAACTTTTTTCCACCCCTTTTCCAATATCTTTTTATATATGCTTTGTTCGTTTTTTACAATGTTTGATGTCTTTTATAAACAACGCCCACGTTTATATAAACAGGGGCCGCGTTTATAGACAAAATAGGCGAATTAAGAAATAGAATAGGCGAATAAAAAAATAGCGTAGGGGAATAATTTGCCAGAGCAGGGGAATAATTTCGTAACGCAGGCAGAAAAAAGAGGAAGCTAACCTCTCAGAATAAAAAAACTGCTGTCCGCAGACAGCAGTTTACATTTTTACTATTTGCGGACAGCACGAAGGGAGGGAGGGAGGAATGAATAATGAATAGGTGATTATTAGGCCGTATTCAATTTTTTATTCCTCCGAGTTAACGTCAGCGGACGAGGACCTTGCGGACGTCGACGCTGCCATCGGCACGGACGGTGCGGACGATGTTGATGCCGCGTTCAAGTGTGCCGGTCTTGACGCCTTGCAAATTAAAAATGGTCTGCGAGGTGGCAGCGGAGTCGGCGATGGTGGTATCCACACGGGTGCCGTCATCAAAAGGAATGAGCTCGAAAGCAAAGTTGAGGGCTCCAGTGATGTCGACGCGGGCGACGGTCATGCCGCTGGAACCAAAGGTGTAGATCCAGTTGCCATCGCTGGCGGCGGTCATGCTGTAGCGCGTGCCGTTGGTGTAGATGCGGAAGGTGCGCCAGACGGCCACACCGTCGTCAGCCAGATAGAGGCTGTTACCCCAGCGGGCGGTGCCGCTCTCGCCGAAGTGGTAGTAACCCTGATAGACGGTGTTGTCGCTGGACTTGGAGAGTTCGTCCTCGATGGTCCATTCTGTGCCATCATTGCCGTGCGAGACAACGCTGTAGGTCCAGTATTTCTCGTTATAAGCGAAGTGCCAGACCTGAGCGTTCTGCACCGTCATGCTCTCGTCGATGAGTTCGGCGAGGGGCACGGCCATTTTATCAGCCTCGCTGGCGGGTGCCGTGGCATAGAGGCCGCTGGCGATGTCGCGGATGTAGTAAAGGCCAGAGGGCATGTACTGGTGGTTGACGAAGATGGTAGAGTCGCTGGGAGCTTCCTCGACACCGATGGCGAGGGCATAGCCAGCTGAGTTGTAGAAGGTTTCGATGGCACCCAACAGCTTGGCGGACATGGCATCGACCTCAGGCTGCGAAGCAACGCCGGCAGAAAGCATACGGGCTCCGAGGCCACAAATGGAGTCGAGAGCGTGGAAAGCAGCCTCGGGGTACTGACCGAAGCCGTCGCCCATCTTCTCTTCATTGTCAGTAAGCACACCTGCAACAGTCTGGATGGCATCGTCAAGTCCAGTCCACTCCTCAGCGGGAATGTAGGGGTTGAAGAAGAGCAGTCCGCTGGCTTCGGCATCGGCCTTGGTCCAGACGTTCTCCTCGTCCTTCTGACCGAGCACGTAGAGAGTATCAACGCTGGAGAGGGCGTTACCGTTGGTCTGATTGATACCTGCCACAAGGGCTACCTGATCGCCTGCCTTGAGGTTGATGTAGAAGTTGAAGTCGGAGGGATCGGTGCCCCAGTTATAGACGGCGTTCTCGCCAATCTGGCTGATGGTGCCCTCGGAGCCGGAGATGTAATAGACAGCTGACCAGAGGTCGCCACGGTTCTTGAGCTTGCGGTTTTCATCGCGACTGCTGACACTGCTGCGCCAGACATAGACGCCGTCTTCAGGAGCGCTGAAGAGCACAGAGGGATAGAGCGTGGGCATGGGGTGGAATACGCCGTCGGCCTGCATATAGAGCCAGACGTTGGTAGAGGTGTCGAGCCACCAGGCCATGACACCCGCATCGCCCTTGCCCGTACCGCCTTCCTGACAGCCCGTCCACGGAGTGAAGGTGGAGGTGGAGGTAGCATAGAGAGCATAGCTGAAGGGGTTACCTTCCTCACCCGGATATTCGAAGAAGAGGTCATGCTCGTTCACACCCTGGACATTGACGGAATCAACGGGCCAGAGGAGGAAGTTGAGCGGCTGAGTAAAGTCGTTGGTAATCATTGACTGGTAGAACTTCTCAATGGCAGCCTCGGCTTCGACAATCTGTGCAAGGACGTCGGCTGCTGTAGCATTGCCAGCGATGTAGGCTTCGTAGAGGGCATCGAGGGTGAAGTGGAC
Organism: Bacteroidales bacterium UBA1189; assembly: GCA_002309805.1. GTDB lineage: Bacteria > Bacteroidota > Bacteroidia > Bacteroidales > Bacteroidaceae > UBA1189. Next base: position 13,272 of record DBYJ01000010.1, read on the forward strand.
GTTAATGATGTTGTCCATCTGATACTGTGGGTACTTGCCATAGACGGTGCCGACTTCGCATTCATCCTCGATATAGCCCAGGGCATCAGCCACTTCGAAGTACTTGACGGCAACCTTGACAATAGCCGAGGCATTAGCCATCGCATCTATCTGTGCCTCGATGGCAGCGACATCGGAGGTGGCCCTGTCGTACATCGTCTGTGCTTCCGTCAGGGCATCCATGAGGGCGCCCAGTTCCTTGGCAGCATCGGCATTCTCCTGATATTCTTCATAGACGGCCTGCTCGCGCTCAATGGCAGCAAGGAGATTTTCGTAGGCGGCAACGGAGGCGGCACAGTCGGCAAGGCAGGCCGTGAGCGCGGCATTGGCGGCGATAATGTCCTCGGTGCTATGGTACTCAGCCGTTTCGCCAAAGAGGATATATTCGGCACGTGTCATCGCTGCCACCAGGGCTTCCCAGACGCTCTTCTGCATCTTCGTCTCTGCATGGTATTCAATACCTTCGAGGTTGGCCTTCAGCGTAAGGATGGCGACTGCCCTCTCCATGTCCACCGCGGCATCGCCGTAGAAATAGAGCTCCGCGTTGTCCCATGCGACCCAGTTAGCGTCGGTGCTCTCGGTCTTAAAACCAAGGGTGAGCTGGCCGTCGGTGACGTTAGTCATCACGTAGAAGCGCTCAGGGGCTCCATCGCCCGTGGAGCAGGCAACGGCATCAGCATTGGCATAGAGGAAGACACCGCTGACGCTCTCGCGAGTGCCGCTCTGCTGGCAGGCGATGACGGCTGCCGAGAAGAGATAGATACCGTTGTCGACGCTGATCGTCGTGTGGATGTCGATGTCGTCGAGGAACGCCTCCGAAGAGCTGGTGGAGGCTTTCCATTGCTCGATGAAATTGCCCGTGAACAGTTCGTAGTATGTTCCGCGGTTGTTGATTTTGAAGCCGTTGTTCGTCCAGTTGGCGACAGCTTCCATGCCGGGGTCGGCAATTTTTGAGGTCACATCCTGGCCAATCTCGACAGAAGCAGAGGCACTCAGGAGCGACAGGGCCATCAGGCCCACGAAAGTAAAGAATTTCTTCATGTAGTTAGGTTTTAAAATGAAAAATTTTTGCAAAGTTATAATAAAAAATAGAAAACATCTTCATTGTTCCTGTTTTTTTGTACTTTTGCCGCTGCTTCTTGAATTCCTAATTTCTAATTCCTAATTTTATGAAATATCTCGGTCCCCATGTATCTGCCTCAGGCGGCGTAGAGCAAGCTCCCGTCAATGCCCATGCCGTCGGCGCCACAGCTTTTGCGCTGTTTACCAAGAATCAGCGTCAATGGTTCTCCTCACCCCTCTCGCAAAAAAGCATCGATGCCTTCAAGCAATATTGTACCGACTTTGGCTATGCGCCGAAGTATATCCTCCCCCACGACAGCTACCTCATCAACCTCGGCCATCCGCAGCAGGAGGGGTTGGAGAAGTCGCGCGCCTCGTTCCTCGATGAACTTCATCGCTGTGAGCAGCTGGGGCTTACAATGCTAAACTTCCATCCCGGCAGTTCACTACGTGAAATCAGCGACGACGAGTGCCTCGACCGTATTGCCGAGAGCATCAACATCGCCCTCGACAAGACGCAAGGCGTTACCGCCGTCATCGAGAACACCGCCGGACAGGGGAGCAACATGGGCTACTCGTTCTACCACCTCGCCCAAATTATTAATAAGGTGGAGGACAAGAGCCGCGTCGGCATCTGCATCGACACCTGCCACACCTTTACCGCCGGCTACGACCTGAAGGATAACTACGATGCCGTCTGGCGCGAGTTCGGCGATGTCGTCGGCTTCGAGTACCTCCGCGCTATCCACCTCAACGACAGCATGAAACCGCTCGGCAGTCGTGTGGACCGCCACCACAGCATCGGACAAGGATTGCTTGGCCTCGACTTCTTCCGTACCCTAATGAACGACGAGCGTTTCAACGATATTCCGCTTATCCTTGAAACGCCCGACGAGAGTCTGTGGCCCGACGAAATCGCCCTACTCCACTCGTTTGAAAAGTAGTGATTAGTAATTCAAATTTCGGGAGTTAAAGAATGAAGTAAAAGTGGAAGTTAATGGGCTTTGCCCATGGAAGTTAACTCGCTTTGCTCGTGGACAAGTGTTTTCCGTATACAATACTATCGTCCTGCGCGAAGCGCATAACTTCCACTTTAACTCCCATTTTTACTTCCATTTTTACTTCCGAAACTTGAGTAATTATCTTACAACGGCAAGTATATCCTCTGGAGCATTCGGCGCCCAGGCGCCATCCTTAGCTGTGAAGGTGACAGCCAGCTTGAAGGCTTCAACGGTATGCCAGACATTTTTGGGGATATTGATGCCATAGACACCTGAGTTGCCGCCCATGTGGATGCGCTGGGCTTCGGTGCCGTCGTCGTTGTAAAGCACAACATCCATGCGGCCCCTCAGTAGCAGTACAGTCTCGTTGGAGTGCTGATGGCGATGTACCTCCAGCTTGCTGCCTGGCAGCCAGACGTTCAGCATACGCTGCGAATCGTCCTGCTCCGTGTTGCGCAAATCGTAGTTCATACGCAGACGCGGAGCATCGTGAGCCTGCTGCTCCAGCAGATCGAAGAGTGCATTGTCGATAATGACCTGTTCGCCGAGGAACGACGTGTCCATACCGTTGAAGAGGTCAAAGAGCTGTGCACGAACAGCTTCCACACCTCCGCACTCGCCCGACACTTCGCGATAGACGTCTGCCTGCTTGTAGTAGGCAATCAGCGGCTCAGTCTTCTTGTGGTAGGTGACGATGCGGTTCGAGATGGTCTCTTCGCTGGCATCATCAGCACGTCCCTCAACGGTGGCGCGATGCTTCAGGCGCTGGCGCACGGTATCGTCGGAAATCATGATGGAGATGACGGCGTTCACCTTCTCGCCACGCTCAGCAAGCATGCGGTCAAGGTCTTCGGCCTGACGAACGGTACGGGGGAATCCGTCGAGCAGGAATCCCGCCACCCCCTTCGTGGTATGGAACAGATGCTCTATCATGCCCTCCACCACGTAGTCTGGCACCAGATTACCCGCCTCAATCAGGCTCTTGGCCATACGGCCAAGTTCCGTTCCCGCAGCAATCTCGCTGCGCAGCAGCTCGCCCGTGCTGACGTGCTTCAGGTTATACTTCTCTGCAATAGCACCTGCATGAGTGCCTTTTCCCGCTCCCGGAGGACCAAACAAGATGTAGAATTTCATTGATTCGTGAATTATGAATTGTCAATTGTGAATTATCAATTTCTTTTTCCGCCACAAAATTACGCATTTTATCCGCATCTCCCCTTACAACCTTCCACAAAAACGCGCTATTCCCTTCCTTTTTCCTATAATCTCACGCTTCCCTCCCCCATTCTCTCCCTTCCTGCCACCTCTGCTTTACAATTCAGCATCGTAAAAGAAAAAAAAACGGAGACATGCTTTTTTTTCTCCATTTCTTGTGAGTTTCCGTTTTTTTGATTATCTTTGTAACGTAATTGATAAGCTAAAATCATTATGATAAACGACAAGGAAAACTTTGATTTCAACGATGTGCCCAGCGGCTGGGCCGTGTGTGCTGGAACGGATTGCCCGAAGGCGGCAGCATGTCTGCGCCATCTGACGTATCGCCACGTTCCGCATGAACAGACGACGGCAATGTGCGTCATGCCCTGGGCGCAGGCCGAGGGGCATTGCCCATTCTATGCCCCAATAGAGAAAGTGATGCTTGCGCGAGGACTTAACGGTCTGTTCAGGCGTCTGAGAAGTCGCGATGCACGGCACGACCTGCGCATCGGCCTGACGAAACATCTCGGCAGCACGGGCTCGTTCTACCGCTATAAGAATGGCGAGCGCTGGATGTCGCCCGCGTTGCAGGAGTGGATTCTGCAGCAGCTTCAAACGTATGGGGTGGAACTGGAAAAGCCCTTCGACGAGTATAAAGAGTCTTATCTCTTCATGCCAACGCTTGATATGCCCTGAATTCCACAGGCTGGAATAAAAATTCCATCAAATGGAACTTTTTTTCCACAGGCTGGAACTTTTTTTCCAGCAGCTGGAATTTTTCCGGAATTAAAGAATAACCGAAATGAAATTAACGCTGATACGAAAAGACAAACAAAACATCGTCCATCTCACCACTCGGACGATGGAGTCATTCATAGAACGTATCCAGACGGATACGAAGCCGCGCGACATCACCCGTCTGCGCGAGCATCTGAGCCGAGGCAACGAGCTGCGCTACTACGCCCCTCTGGAGCAGTTGACGCAAGTATATCCTTCTGCCGAATTGACGAAGGAGAAGAATGGCGCCCTGCGGATAGTTGCCCTCAATGGCATTGTGGCGCTCCATGTGGGCGGGCTGTTGCAGGCGAATGAGAGGGAGGTTGTGAAAGAGGCGGCCCAATCCCTCCCGATGACGCTGGCAGCCTTTGCAGGCGGCGATGGGCAGAGCGTCGAGGTGCTGGTGAAGGTATGCGACAGGAACGGCACCTTGCCGCAGTCTGAGGAGGATGCCGATGCCTTCTGCCGCGCAGCCTACAGCCGGGCATTAGCCGTCTATAGCGGCGTGCTGTCCAAAGACATTGACAACCAGGCAGGAGCGCCCATGAGCCACTTTCTGATGCCGCTCGACCCAGCCCCCTATTACAACCCTGATGCCGTTCCCCTCCGCATCCCGCTCTCCTCTCCTTCCCTCTCGCCTGCCAATCCCCTTCCCACTATAGACACCACAGCCGACAGCCCCATCGCCTCTGCCACGCGCCAGCTTATCGACTTCCTTGACGCCCATTACGCCTTCCGCCACAACACCATCATGGGCTACACCGAATACCGCTCCAAAAACGCCTCTGTGGAAGACTGGAAGCCCTGTGACGAGAATGCCGTCAACGGCCTTACCATCGAGACACGTCTGGCAGGCCTCAACACCCGCGACAAGGACGTGCGCCGTTATGTCAATTCCGATCGGATTCCGCCCTACAATCCGCTGGCGGAGTACCTGGGCGGATTGTATGGCAAGTGGGACGGGCAGGATCATATCGGCCTCCTCGCTGGCACGGTGCCCTGCGATGTGCCGCAGTTCCCCCGATGGTTCCGCATGTGGTTCATCTATATGGTAGCGCAGGGCATGGGCCAAATCCGCACCTACGGAAACTCCACGGTGCTGCTGCTCGTCTCGCCACAGGGCGACAACAAATCGACCTTCTGCCGACGCCTTGTGCCCGACCATCTGCAATGGGCCTATTGCGACAACCTCCTTCTCTCGGAAAAGAAGCAGGTGCTCCAGGCCATGCATCAGTTCCTGCTCATCAATCTCGACGAGTTCAACCAGATATCGCCCGGCATTCAGGAAGGCTTCCTGAAGAACCTCGTCCAGCTGCCTTCGGTGAAGATCAAGCGCCCCTATGGCCGTCATGTGGAGGTTTTTCCTCGTCGCGCCTCGTTCATCGGCACAGCCAACGAGCCGAATCTGCTGAGCGACCCTACTGGCAGCCGACGCTTCATCATCCTTCCGCTGAAGGGCAGCATCAACGTCAGCTACCGCATCAACTACGACCAGCTTTACGCCCAAGCCGTGACAGCCGTATTGAATTACGAGCGTTATTGGTTCGACGAAACGGACGTCCACGAAATCATTGCCTACAACCGCCAGTACATCCAGACACCACCTGCCATTGAGTACTTCAACGAGTACTTCGAACCCACTATCAATGAAAGCGAAGGCCGTTGGATGACCACCACAGCCATCTATGAATACCTACGCCATCGCGTCGGCTCTACCCTGCCTGCCAACGGCATCAATCGCTTCGGTCGCTACCTCGCCCACAATCCCCTCCTCCTCCACCGGCATACCACCAACGGTAACGAGCATCTCGTTAAAGAGAAGTGAAGTATTTTCGTTGAAATAATGTGCTTTCCCCACAAAATCCTTCACAATCCTTCACAATCCTTCACATATAACATAATTGAAATCAATTACTTTGAAGGAAATGAAGGAATGAAAGCACATTTCAAACTTTTTCATTCTATCGTCAGCAATAGATTATTAATTACTAATCATTATTATTCACTAACGACCATATTTCGTTATCTCAAAAAAACGTTTTTAAAAAAAATTGTTATTTTCAGATAACGTTTTCCATGATATATTTGCATAATTCAGATTTCTTTATGAACTTTGCATCGAATAAATAAAATCATTATGGAAATACAAGATCTATATGCCAATTCAACCCGATTGACAAAAGCCTCTGACTTACATTTCAAGCGCTACATGTACGAACTAATAGATTGGGACGTCCGTATGCTTTGTATTCGAGGTGCCCGAGGTGTAGGTAAGACTACGATGATGCTTCAATACCTAAAAGAGCACCAATTACGTTCCTCTCAAGCTCTCTATATTTCGCTTGACGACTTATGGTTTACTGAAAACCGACTCATTGATCTGGCAGACTATCATTTTTCACATGGTGGCACACACCTCTTCATTGATGAAGTTCATCGTTATCCTTTCCGTACTTGGTCACAAGAACTGAAAAATATCTATGACCGTTATCCTGGTTTCCACGTTGTTTTCAGTGGTTCTTCCATGTTACAACTTGACAAATCGACTTCCGACCTCTCACGCCGATGCATTTTTTACGATATGCAAGGACTCTCTTTCCGGGAGTATCTCTCGCTTGAACATAACCTAACCGTTCCCGTTTTCACACTCAACGGGCTTCTTTCTGATTACGAAGCAATTTCTGCCGACATAACAGCAAGCGCTAAGATTCTTCCAATGTTTACAGAGTACTTACATCATGGTTATTATCCCTTCTATCGTGAGACACGTCACAGTTATGAAAAAGCAGTCCAACAGATTATCACCAATATCATTGACACAGACCTCCCCGCTTTAGAAAACTTAGAATATATTACAGCAACAAAATTAAAACGCCTATTTGTTCTGTTGTCACAGATGGTACCTTTCATGCTAAACCTGACTAACCTCGGCCAACAAATCGAAACTCCACGTCAATCTGTACTCCGAATGTGCCATCTTCTTCAGCGGGCAGGTCTGCTTACATTACTCTATAACAAGCAGAAAAACCTTGGTCAACTCGGCAAACCCGAAAAACTTTATATGGAGAATCCCAATCTGCTATATGCTATGTCGGCGAATGCCGAAATAGGAACTGTACGTGAGACCTTCTTCGTCAATCAATTGAAAGCCTCACACGAATTGTCTTTTACTGGTGTAGGCGATTTCAAGATTGACGATGATTGTACCTTTGAAGTGGGAGGACGCGGAAAAACGTTCGATCAGATTAAAGACCTTCCCAACAGTTATTTGGCTATCGATGATATTGAGATCGGCACCAGCCATCGCATCCCTCTCTGGCTATTCGGATTACTCTACTAATAGGTACTACAAAACAACAGCGGCTATACACTTCGTACGAAGCATATAGCCGCTGATGGCATTCCTAACTCTTAACTCTTAACTAACTAACGCTTCTTTAATTGTATCTACGATATACTTTACATCCTCGTCGGAGACGTAGGGGCCAGCGGGAAGGCACATACCCACCTTGAATATGGCTTCCGAAATTCCATTGATGTATGCCACACTTGTTTCCGATGTCTGGCAAATAGCGCCACATGGCAATTTCTCATTTTTTAATTCTTCATTTTTAATTGTCCGTTGATAGACCGGCTGCTTATGCATGGGTTTCCAGACGGGACGAGCCTCAATGTTTGCAGCATCCATGAACACACGCAATGCCTCCACATTATCATTGGGCTGGCAATCGGTAGTAGCCGAATCTGCTACGTGGATTACGCCTGCAGCGCCGCCCACGGCTCCCTTTACTATGGTCTTATACGCATTCTCCTGCCCCTTAATTCTCAAGTTCGGGTCTAAGGTAATCGTACACAGCCAATAATTGCTATCGTAAACTTTCGATTCTCCATTGCCCATTGTCAATTCAGGCTGTTTATGAACGGTTATTCCCTCTACGTCCTGTAATAATTGTTCATATAAAGCCTGGACGTGTTTATGATGAGCCAGATGATCATTCACAATCGTCATCTGTCCACGCCCGATGCCCGCACAGATATTGCTCATACGGTAATTATACCCAATCTTCTCGTGTTGATAGTAGGGATAGCTTTCGCGGTATTGCGTAGCATACATCATGATTTCCCGCCATTCATCCTCGTTGGCCGTTATCAGAGCCCCACCACCGGAGGTAGTAATCATCTTATTACCATTGAATGACAGCACGCCATACTTACCAAATGTACCTAACATCTGCCCTTTGTAACGAGAACCAAATCCTTCGGCAGCATCTTCTACCACAGGTATCTCATACCGGTTCGCAATCTCCATGATCCTGTCGGCCTTATACGGCATCCCGTACAGCGCCACAGGCACGATGGCCTTTGGCTTCTTGCCCGTCTTGGCAATACGGTCTTTGATAGCCTCTTCCATCAGGTCGGGGTCAATATTCCATGTGTCCGGTTCTGAGTCGACAAGAATAGGAGTAGCCCCAAGATAGGTGATAGGATGTGTAGAGGCACAGAACGTAAAGCTCTGTACAATCACCTCATCGCCAGGCCCTACGCCGGAAGCAAGCAGTCCCAAATGCACCGCTGCAGTACCGGATGACAAAGCGACAACACGCTTATCTGCGAGGCCATTTTTCATTTTTAATTCTTCATTCTTCATTTCGGTCACAAAGTCACGCAATTCGCTTTCGAATGCGTTGACATTGGGACCGAGTGGCACTACCCAATTGGTATCAAAAGCCTCCTTTATGTATTTTTGCTCTATTCCACTATCAGACATGTGCGCCAAGCACAAGTATATTCTTTTCCTTTCTGCCATACTTAATAATATCTTATTATCTTATATCTTATCACTATTAACAACCGCTAACCCTCACCTCATCGCCATCGCTATCGCCATCTGCCATCGTCATATCTCCGCGAACCCTTCAATTTCATGCCCTGGACAAACCGTTTTATCCGAAGCCAGAAGTTGTATTCGTTTCAACGATTGCTCTGCTAATGCTTTGTCTCCTTTGGGAAGATTTGTTACCACAGCTACGCCGGGGATAAAAGCATCACCTGTAAACAAATAATCACCTATTTCAAACGTCAGGCACGAGGGATTATGCCCAGGCGTCTCGTAACAAATCGCCTCCATTTCCTCAAAAAGAGGAATCCGATTCCCTTCACTCACGACACGAACATTATCTCCTCGATAATTGATGGGCATCTCATGATATCGGGACATGTTGACACGTTCATTTCCCAGTGCCTCCACTCCAAAAGCATTGGTATAAATCGGCAGATTAGGATAGACCTTCAACAAATCAGGCAATCCATAGATATGATCAAAATGCGCATGAGTCAGCAGGAGAGACATGACCTTTAGTTGATTATTATTCAGATATTCCATCAAGGGTTCCACATCCCCCACATCCACAATGACACATTGCTGCGTCTTTTCCGAACTAACGATATAGGTTCGAGAGGTGAAAACACTATTTACGATATAGTCCACCCTCATGATTAGCCTTCCACTTTAGAAAACATCTTTGAGAGCAGAACCCTCCAAACATTCATACCATACACCTCACGGAACTTCCATTTATCCCTGAGCATTCGTTTGGCAAGGTCTATTTTTATTTTCAGCGGACGGTCAGTATCCCTTTCCATCCAATCAGAGGTTACCATATAAGAAAGCACCTTATCCACTAATTCCCCAGGAACCTTGTTCGCCGATTCCACCAATGGCTGTGGAATAAGTTCCGGCTGCAAGTGTAGCCAGCGAACACTCATGGCCGTCAGCACATCTGCCAGTTTGCCAAACGAACAACGTTGTTTGTAATCCATGAATTCGTCCATATCCACACCTTGGAATCCATAGCGCAACATGATGGCCCAGTCGCACAAGTGCCTTAGCGTCATGTTTTCAAACATGAAATGCGAATCGTTATGCCAACCGATGAAAAGCACATTAAACCTGTTGGAGGGATACAGGATTCCCTTCTTACCCCTCATCTCACTTTGGGCAATCTCGACCAAGTGATTCTCCAAATAAATGTTGTCCTTTCTGCCTTTGGTGTCACTTAGCATGCAATGGTTCTCCACAGATACGCCGTTGAAAGCAAAACTGACATGCCGATGATACGCCTCGGTTTCTTTAGCGCCAATGCTTTTCAGGATTTCGTTGCCATCTTGAAAACGATTGCCAAGAAAAATGTCCAGGTCAGTACTGGGGCGGTGATTCGGATGAGGAAAATAATTCGCTACGGAAGTACCCTTAAGCAGATAGACACAGATGTCCGAATTCTCCAAATGACGTACGATTTCGTCCAGGACTCTCGTCTTTTTCTCGAAATCATTCTCTACCCTATTCACAACCCCCATCCATTGTAGGAGTAAAGACCTTTCAGGGCGAAGCTCCTTGGGCAACTGATCAAAAGCATCGAAGCAGATAGCGGCTACCCCATGCCGACACGCCAATGAAAAAGCCTTTGGCCAATCGACATTCTCCAGTTGGGTCACATCCAGTTCTGTCCCGAACAAAGAAATGGATATCAGGTGTAGAATCACTTTTTCAGACGCATCCATTTGATCAGTCCTCTTAGGGTATGATTAACGATATAATAACAAGATTGAATGACATTCAGTCCTTCTCTTCGGTATATTCTCCACCACCGGATAATGGCCTCGTCCTTCCTTGCAGAGACGGAGCCTTTCCGAACTCTGTAGCTGAAGCCGATTTTTCCTGTATTCTTTGCCTGCCCACCCCTTCTCAACAACGAGAGCCACAAGGCATAGTCCTCATAATGAATCACAGGGAAAGCGAACTTGCCTACACATTCCGTATCAACGACAACCGATGAACAAGCAATATAGTTTATCTCCAACAGTTTTTTATACTGAACAAATTTAGGAGCGTTCACTGCTCCTAAATCCTTCCCATCTTTGCCAATCACTCGATAGTTTGAAAAAACGATGGGTGTTTTTCCATCAAATAGAGGTATTTGCGAATCCAGTTTATCCGGTTCCCATACATCGTCAGCATCTAAAAAGGCAATAAAACGCCCTTTTGCTTTTTCGATTCCCAGATTACGCGGCAGGGAAGGATATCCTCCCGAATGAGAAGGTGCCTTTATCAATTGTATTCTGGAATCTCCATCTACAAACGGACGTACCTTTGCAACCGTATCATCCGTTGAGCAATCATCGACAACTATCAATTCCCAATCCTGATAGCTCTGCCTCAACACAGATTGTATGGCATCGCTAATATAGGATGAAGCATTATACGTAGGTATTATTACCGAAACCAACGAATCCATCAACGACTTCAAGGACTTATTTGATATCACGAAATGATTCTACTCCAAATCTGTTTTCATACTCAGCAGGGACAAACGTATCCAGCCATTTGTAAAAAGCTTCTGTTTTTTTTCCTGCATATCCTCGTCTTCGGATAGCTCTAGAAACACGTCTTGACTTACGAAAAACTTTATCCTCTATAGGCTCTATCTGTTGAAGGATACCTGTACCAGCCTTATTGATAAGCTGGGCCAAATTGATATCCTCCGTTTTCCTCTGTTTTGATGTAGGGAATAAACGTTTTTTCAATTCCAGCCCGGAATCAGACAAAGCAGAATGTCCATTACTATTAAAGGACACAATTTCAGGCAACTTATGGCCAGAAGTAATCCATATAGGGACACAAACGGTTGTCAGTGGACTACCGCAGATTGTCCAGGCAACTGTTTCCAATGGATTCTCCCCAGTTTTAACCCCTTGTATCAATTGTGCACTGGCAGTATGACGGCGCGGAATGAAATTCGTGAAATCGACAAATACAGGTGATTTCGCATCTTCTGGTTCCAAATCAAAAAGATTGATTTTCGACTCTCCATGCGTCAGATACCGCGTACCCTTCCGAATTACATCCTCCGCACTAATCTTTCCTTTTTTCTTAACGCCGTCTATAAACATTTCCATCGCCTTATAACGTTCAAAACCTATACCTTGGCTCATGTCACCAGACATGCCATAATTCGTTCGTATCAGATAACCGTTGGGAGCTACATTTGGATCATTCACATCATATTTTACAAAACCATTATTACTAGTTTCATAATAAGCCACCCCACCCTCTGCATCCATCACACCATAATTTGAGTTCAAATGGAGAGGCCGAGGAAGCGTATCCAATAATGTCTCAAAATCTTTTAGAGTAGCACATACCTCTAACGCCCTACGCATCACTTTGGTATTGTTACCATTATCTTCTTTACCAATATTCAAATTTTTCCCATTTGTATTGATAATAGAGAATCCCTTTTCATTAAAACCAGATCTCACTCGGTCAGGCTTATAATCTTTGGCAGTTACCACTGCTGTATAGAAATACCTTTCACCTTGAAAAAAAGCGGTAACAACATTCCAGCCAGTGGCATCCCCATTCTTTAAAATGAAGGGACGCCCATCTGCCGAAGCCTTACCCGACACTACGATACTCGTACAGGCCATTGAAACTCGTACTGAGAAAGTAAGAAGAAAAAGAAGGAATAAAAAACGATTCATTCAATAGGTGACATTTACCAGATAGTCACATTTCGCAAATGTTAGACCATAGGAAGGCTGAAGGATATTTGTATCCACTTGATTTCCTTTCGCCCATTCAATAATTGCCTTAGGTAAGTTAACTCCAGCTTCGTAGGAGAAAGGGAAACCTCCGCCAAAACGTGGATTCAGCTCAAGAACGCAATAGTCCCCATTAGATCGCTGCATAATATCCACATCAAGATTACCTATATGATGCAGATTTTCACCTATTATTTTTCCCATCTCACGAACCTCAGGTAGGTCACAAGTCTGGGCCTTGTCCGTTTCCCCCGCCCTCATGGCAAGTTTTCGTTTCACAGAAACAGCAATATGATTGCCTTTTAGGTCATTCATCACATCCAATCCATACTCTTCTCCTCCCAGTTTTTCCTGAATCATAATGTACTCATCCCCCACAGAGGCCGTAGCTAAAATTGTCTTTTTTATTTTCTTGAAGAGCTGCATATACACTTCTTCCAACTCTTCCATATCTTCGACCGTCTCTAATCCGATAGAGCCTGACCCCCAGCGTGGTTTCAAAAATAAAGGAAAAGAGACCTCACCTTTGGCTAAAGCCTCCTTCGCATCATACAGCCGCACATAGGTACGAGGAGAATTAAGGCCTATCGATTCTATCCACTGGGCTGTCTTGTACTTATCGAAACAAATATCTATTACTTCTGGTGAAGAAACAACGACTGTCACGCCTATCTTTTTGAACCTCTCTTTATTATTCGCTAGAATCGGAAGTTCCAGATCATTGAGGGAAATCAATACATCCACATGATCCCTTCTGCAGATGTCTATGACTTCATCAATATAATTATCCGCATATACTGCGGGGACAATTTCTTTAATATCCGCTGCAGATAATGCGGGAGCCGACATCTGCATATCTGCTCCGATAATCTTCCCATCTCCAGCCAATTGTTCTTTAAAGTACTTAAGCAGATACGTACGTCTCCCTGCACATGTAAATAAGATGTTCATAATTCTATTTCTGTAAGTTCATTAAGCCACCCGTATGCCAAAAGACAATCATCTTTGATTCAAGCCTTTCTTTCTTAATTATGTCCATCATTCCATAAAGGGCTTTGCCTGAATAAGTCGTATCAAACATCAGTCCCGTCTGCCTCATTACGCTCTTTAAGAATACATCCATTTCTGGAGAATACTGCTCATATCCTCCACATAGATAATCTGTGTTGAATAGTATTTGATTATCATATTTCTTATCAAAGCCATAATGTGCTGCTAGCATATTGGCGAAGTCAGCAATCACCTGTTTGCCTCGTTCGTACTGTCTTGCCACAGAGATTCCTATCACTTTCACGTCATTCCAACCAACCCTATCCAACCCTACGACTATGCCAGCCTGAGTAGATCCTGTGCCTGAGGCATGAAAAATATAGTCAGGTTTCTCAGAACGTTCTGCCAATATCTCAACCGCTTTAACGAAGGCAGTCCCTCCAGGCAGGTCATGTCCTCCCCCATGACAATAGTAGGGCTTATATCCACGAAAGGCCAATCCTGCCATAGCCTTGTCCATTGCCTCAGCCGTATCTTCCGGCCTTATCAGCTCACATTCCGCACCGCTCAAGCGATCAAGCAGCGCATTTCCTTTTTCAGAATAAAATCTTTCTTCCGTTCCTTGAATACAAAGGTGACATTTCCACCCGTTTCTGGCTGCCATCAAAGCTATCGCTCGGTTGTGATTACTTTGTATCCCTCCACAGGTTACGACAGCATCGTAGCCGTTGGTTTTCAGAAACGACTCATATTCAACAGCCTTACGGGCTTTACTTCCGCCACCGATGAATGGGAAGATATCATCGCGGACAACCTTTATCGGAATACCATCAATCTGAATGTCATTCAAAAAAAGGAAATCACTCATAGCACATCAAAACGAATCTGCACTGAATTGTTTCAATCCCAAATCATATTCCTCTTTGAGAGAGTTATAATCATCAAATAATATGATCATGTTATCTCCATTCTTATCTTCAATCCGCAGATACTCGTTGATAGCCGCTATAGTATCACAAAGATGATTGCAGTTCTCGCCGTAGATTCGAATAATACCAATGCAAGATACCGCAGGAACATTATGCCCACCTCTTTTAGGAATGTCTATTATAACATTGGGCATTTTTCCGATTCTATCAAGTCCTTTCGTAGAAACGACTTGCCCTGCATATTTTGAAAACAAGTGATAAGAAGCACTTGTAGAAGGATAAAACTGACTCAACCCCATCGGCAAGTCTTCGACAGTATGCTTTTTCCCCTGAGCACATTCAATCATCCAACGAATAGAGTTAAATCCAAAGACTTTTTCATACCATGTATAGAGCATGGTGGCACCAAACCGGTAGCCCATCTCAAAAAGATAGAAATGGCCATCATCGTCACGTATACACTCTACCCAAGCAATACCATCCCTACAACCAGCTCGTCTGAAAACCTCTATGACAGAATCATTCACTTCTTCCAAGTACTGCTTCAAATAAGCTGATGTTGTATAAACCAAAGAATAAAGGTTGTTACGCTGTCCAGGCTGATGATGTTCAGATCCAAAATAAAGCAAACGGGCCTCACCCTCCGCTATGACATAGTGTGCGGCAAACTCTGGACCATGTAATTCCTTTTCCACAATTATGGCCTCATTGTCAGAGATACTCCTCGCATATTTATAGGCGTTTACCAGTTCGCCTTTATTAGTACAATAGCTCATCCCTCTATTGCCGCTCTTATCCACAGGCTTCACTACCACAGGAAATGAAACAGACTTCAATTCGCTTTCCGAAAGTTCTGACGTAAGATAATAGTCTTTAGCCACAGGAGCTCCGACCTCTTTACATAGTTCCTTGAACATACGCTTGTTGCGCCCTATCTCCCATGCTCTCTCATTATCGCAATATACAGAGAGTCCGAGTCTAACACACAGCTGACGGCAGCATGAAGTGTTGAAATCGCTGGCACCCGTTACTACGGCACCTACACCATTTTCCCTGCATCTCTTTTCTAAGGTGTCAATATCTGTCGTGCTAAGCATCCATGCCTCGTCAGCCTCCTGCTTAGTAGGTGAAGTTTCCATCAGATCTGCTGCAATCACATACAACCCCATCCGATGACCTTCACGCACAAGATCAAGAGTCCCATAGTCACTCCCTAAAACTAATAATTTCCCGTTCATTGTAAATGATGCTTGTTCATTTCCCTTTCAACATTCAACTTCATTCCGTTTTCGCCCGGAATCACATCAATGTCTTTACTCCGCACAACATCTGCAACAGTTTTAAGTAGCACACGACAGTCCATCCAGAAATTCAGATGTTCGGCATAATAGGCATCGTATTCCAATTTCTCATCCCAATGAATATCATTACGCCCATTCACCTGTGCCCAACCAGTAATCCCTGGTCGTACAGAATGAC
This sequence comes from Bacteroidales bacterium UBA1189, assembly GCA_002309805.1. GTDB lineage: Bacteria > Bacteroidota > Bacteroidia > Bacteroidales > Bacteroidaceae > UBA1189. The sequence continues at coordinate 29,347 of DBYJ01000010.1, forward strand.
GAAGTTTTTCCCGTTCGGTATAATAAGGTAAATACTCTGGAAGGAGTGGTCTAGGTCCTATCAAGGCCATATCACCTTTCAACACATTAAATAGTTGAGGGAGTTCATCAATCGAAGTCTTCCGCACAAAATTGCCAGCCTTTGTCAGCCTCTCCCTGTCTGGGAGAAGGTTGCCATCTGCATCTCGTTCATCAGTCATAGACTTGAACTTAACTATTTTGAAGATCTTCTCATCTTTCCCTGGTCGTTCCTGATAAAAGAAGGCACCTGCACCCTTATTCGCAAAATGCAACCATAGTGTTACAATCAACAACAAAGGTGACAGGCATAAAAGAGCAATAAGAGAACTACAAAAATCTAAAAATCTTTTTAGAAAATGCTTGTACATAACCTAATTAAACCAGAATCTAAACTTCCAACCAGGTTTCCATAGAGTCTTTACCACGACTTTCGACATTTTAAACATAAAATTGATATACCAATCAGGATAAGGACATCCATGGATCCACCTGAAAACATAAATGCTGTAATAAGTTGCGTCTTTATATGTTGGAGAGAACAAAACAAACTTGCCCCCTGTCTTTTTTGCCATTTTCAAAACCACATTATTATGCTCTGATGTATTAAAACCAACTATCTCTACCCCAGATTCCTCAATAACTTTTTTTCTAAGTTTCTGAAGCTCAAAATACACATCAGTTCCTTGATATTCTCTACGAATTCCATCTAGTCCACTATACAAAAACGGTTTTCCCTTAGTCCAATATTTCAACCATTTGTTTTTTTTGAATTTGAAATACTGAAGTGTCGTCGTACCCACTACCGTATCGCCATCTAAAGCAATTAAACAATAACCATTTCCGACCTTTCTCTCAAGCTCTTCTGGAGTTATTTTTAATCCCGGCATTTCAAACCCTCTTTCACTGTTAATAGTATGAGCATCATGCAGGCAATCGGTGACAGCTTCCCATGAAACCCATTTGGGTTTCTCCATATATTTTATTTCTTCCATTATCAAATATTTATAATTCAAACACCTTTGTACTTTTCCAATCAACAGCCTTTTGCGCCTCCAAAATATTTATGAACATATTTTCCTTCAATAGTTTTTTTAACTTGCCAAGGACATCTCCCTTCCCTAAATTACTCTTGACATATCTGACCAAACGATTTCTCAATGTGCCGGATTCCTGGAAGTATTCCTCATACTCATTTTTCGTCATCAGTGTCTGTTTTTCCCGTGTTAGATCGTTCATGTGAAAATAGCAGATATTATATTCTCGACCCTTTATAGTTCTATTCACAAACGAATAAGGCAACATTCTAAAATAACCACCACCTGAATAAACCATTTTTTTCCCACAGATTTTAGTCAAACAAATAGGATATTCATTGAGTATGGCTCCATGATAACCGATCCTGCACGGCGTATCCTGTGGAAAAGAAGGAAAACCACCAAAGTCCCTTGCCATAGGAAATATTGATGCATCATTTTCAATTCCACATTCTGCTAAAACCTCTATTGCCCAAGGATTACTTGATGTTATGGAAAAAGCAGGGGCACGATAACTTACAACCTTCTTCCCTGAAAGATCCTCCAATGCTTTGAGTGCCTCTAAGGTATCTATTCGTAAGCTTTTATCATCCATCTTTGTTAGCCAAAGATGTTTATTAGAATGGCAGCCTATATCATGACCATGTTCCGCAATAGACTTAATTACATACGGAAAATCTGTTGCCAACTTTCCCAAACAGAAGAATGTTGCTTTGAGGTTCACTTCATCAAGCAAATCCAGGGTTCTGGACAACGTATCATCAAATAAGTCATACTTGAACTTACGACCTCCATAATGAGCTTCCTCATTATACCACTCTTCAGTATCAAATGTCAAAATGTTCATGAAAAAGCGTTCTTTTTATTATAAAACTTCTTTTAAACTATTCTTCTTATTAATATCATTTTACGCTATAACCTCCATCAACAAATAAATTAGTGCCCGTTACCCAACGAGAAGCATCGCTTAACAGAAAAATACAAGCATTCGCGACGTCTGAAATCTCTCCTAATCCAAGCAAGTGCTGAGCCTCCAAAACAGCACGTTTTTCTGGGTCTTTCATGTGGGGTAAATTCATGTTAATAGGCGTACAAATTGCTCCTGGAGAAATCGAATTAACACGTATTTTTCTCCTTGCTAATTCACAAGCAAGATGCTTTGAAAGATTAAGAAGTGCAGCTTTCGTCATTCCATATGTTGACTTACCTATCTCACCAAGATTGCCCGCGACAGAGGAAAAGAACACAACACTTCCACCTTCTTTTGCCCAGTTTCCAACCCTACAACATTCTTGAGTCAGGAAGTAAGCCGTATAGACATTTACATGAAAAAACTTATCCAGTTCTTCTGGCTTTGTAATTTTGAAAAGATTTGTAGTCGAAATACCTGCACAATTGAGCAATCCATTAATTTTTCCAACTTGATTAACGGCCTCTTTAATAACCTGTGAAACCTTATCGTAGTCCAAAAGATTCAGGCAAGAATAAAAATGATACTCTGGAGAATCGACCAACTTCATCGTTTCAGCAAGTCCTACTCCATTAAGATCCAACAAAATAAGACGTGCGCCCATCTTAGAACAGCTAATTGCACATTGACGAGCAATACCCGATGCAGCACCAGATATTACCACCACTTTGTCCTTTAGAGAAAACGGATTAAACAGCGTGTCCATCTTCAACCTCCATTATATCACTGATTTGACAATCCACGAATGGAACTATCCCCGTTGCCCACGTCATACCGACGCCGAATGCTGATAAAAGAAGGTCTTTTTTACCCGAAAGTTTTCCTTTGAGTTCACTGACAATGGTGAGAGGAACAGACACTGAAGATGTATTGCCAAACTTTGCAATTGTCGATGGTACCTTATTAAAATCAAGCTTCAACTTTTTTGCTATATAGCTATTGATAAAATTGTTTGCTTGATGAAAAATGATGTAATCAAAGTCTTCGACCTGATGATTAGAATAATACAACGTGTTTTTGATATCTCGGGGTATTTCGCGAATAACGAAATTAAAAACATCACCTCCACGCATATAACCTTGCTCATCACTACGCATATTACCGAATTCATCTACCACTTTCTCAACAACAGTTTCAGCCGAACTCATATGGCGATATCCACCAGCAGGAATCATAATAAGGTCTGCCCTTGAACCATCGGAATTAAGTGAAAATACACTCCTACCAAACTTCTTATCACGTTCAATGATTGCTGCGACACCTCCGTCCCCAAATAAAAAAGCGCTTCTCCTATCTCTCGGCGAGTATACTTTTGATCGAGTTTCTCCGTCTAATAACAGAGCTTTTTTCAAATTACCCTGTTCCATTAGACCATATACCACTGAAAGTCCATAAAGAAAGGCTGAACATCCTAATGTTATATCAAAGGCGATTGTCCCATTGGGAAGTCCTAAACGATGTTGGAGTGTTACAGAAGTTGCTGGCATACGATAATCTGGTGTCTGAGAAATAAACACCAACAATTCTATTTCCTCCTTGTTAATATGATTATCCGCTATAACCTTCTCTGCTGCTACAAAACACAAATCGGAGGAACATGTTGTTTCATCAGCGAAACGACGCTCCTCTATTCCGGTTTTTTCTACAATTTCATTGGCTTCTTCCTGTGTCCAGATTTCGGTATATTCTCTATTCCGTATTACTCGTTTTGGCACTGCAGCACCCAAAGCAGTAATACCAACTCCTTCAAACTCAAGAAATGCCATGATCAGTTTTTTGTGCAAATTTCGTAAATATCACCAACAGTTTGAAGAGTATTAAACTCTGCCTCCTCCATCTGTTTGTTATATTTATCATCCATAAGGGCAATAACACTCAGGTAAGCCATAGAATCCCATTCATCATATTTACGAAATTCGTCCTCCAGTCTTACCTCATCTTCACGCTCAATAGCTTCTTTAAATAAATTAAGAAATTCGTTCATAATCACAAAATTTTAATGGTTTTTACAATAAACACTTATTTATCTTCTTTAATTCTCTATATTAACGAACGTCAAAGTTTTGCAAACTAAAATCCCATGAAGTAAAGTCGAGAGCAGTAGCTTCAAGTGTTTCGTCATCACTTATAACGTTAATAGTCAAAGGAAGTGGCTTGGGATCCATTCTATGAGGCACTTTAAATAGTAATGGTTGACGTAGGTTCATAGTTCCCACATACATAATAGCATCAACACCCTTCTCTCTCAAAAACACTTGTTTTGTTACAAATAAAAGTGATTTTAAAGATTTCCTTCCATTCTCTTTAAAATCCATAATATATACTACTTGTTTTCCTTCTTCTTCGCAAACACGATAATAGCCAATTAGATTACCTCTTTTACATTCAAAGTAACGTCCTCTACTTTTATATCGTATATTATAGAAATCATTATTACATATTATCTCCAGTGGTTTTACAATGCCTTTAGAATTGTACACATAATTTAACAATGATATAAAATAAAAATGTGTTTTCATCAAAATAGCAGACAATGCATTCAAGAAGCCAAGCCGTTTCTTTAATATCAAATTAAAAAAATGTACAGGCAAAATGTAATAGTTTAGATAACCAACCATTTTTGCTTTATTTAATATGAGCGTGTATTTGAAAGAGTTTTTATTAGGAACACCTACTTTCATTACCATGCCTTCATTTCTACAATATATAAAGAGTGCATCCATAAGATGCTTGAAAATAAAGACATCCTTTCTAAACTCTTTATTAACATATGTTCCCCCACTTATACCTACTATTATTTTTTTTCCTTGGTATAAATATTGTGTTGGAACAATTGAGTTATATCCACGAATGGCACCGTCTTCCGTAAGGTCAAGAGCATGATAGGAATATCCTAAAACGCTACATGAATAATTGACCTTCATTCTTTCAACTGTTTGACATTCACTAAATGAATCATTGAAACCATCTATGATTTTCCTCCATTCGGCATCCGTTAGTTCAAATGTTTTATATACTTTTATCATAAAGCTTCATTATTAGTTTTTATAAGACACCCTCGGTTACAAGAAATGCCTGTTTTAATAATCTTGGCTGGGTTTCCAGCAACAATACAATTATCCGGAACGTCTTTTGTTACGACGCTTCCCGCTCCCACAATGCAATGATTACCAATTCGAATACCAGGTAAAATTATTGCTCTAATCCCAACAAAACACTCTTCTCCGACATAAGTATCTGCAACAATTCCTCTACAAGCATCATGGCTCAAAATTACAGGGGATGATAACCAACTATTATCCCCAATATGAATACCCTTTGGATTAACCTTATCTAGAACAGCCTTTCTTGAAATACGGACACCTTTCCCAATGTCCATTCCATACACTTTTCTATAATAAAAGGGTACTATACTAACAGAAATACGATATATTTTTTTCCTTAGATAACTTAAAATGCCATTTTTCATAAAAACAAAAATATTAATCCAATTTGCAAAATCTCCTACTTCAAATATCCTTCTATTTGATACTTTTATAATAATTTATTTTATTATGATCAATATTTGGATTAAAAATACTATGATATGGGTAATATTGATCAATGTATCGATACGGAACCCCTGGCTCTTTGTAAAAGTATTCTTTAACAGGGTAATAGGAAAAAAGGACAAGACACAATGCTATGACAAAATGTCTAATCTGTTTAAACAAACCTGATGAAATATCTATAATCACATACGAGAACATCAAGTAAAATGACATATCAAAGTATTGCCTTATTCTGAACAGAATTGGAATAGAATAATTCAATACCAGCATAAACAAGTATAATAGCCCTATTCCTCCTAAAAACAAATCTCTTTTTTTCCATGTAAAATAAAAAACCGTCAAAACAGTCAATAATAGTTGAATCATTCTACCTATGCCAATACCAATTTCTTTTGCTGCAAATTTCTCACTTTCAGCATACATCTCTGTTTGTTCTTGAAGACTATCACCTAGATAGCCACTGTTGATAATATTCATCATCAAAGAATTCATGTCCAATCTTGATAAAAAAATAACAAACATGAACGAAAAAGCCAACAATATGATTATTGTCCTCTTATTATATTTTAGAATTTTAAATACAATTAGTATCAAACCTATTAACGCAGTATTATGAAACATAAAAGCCCCAAAAAGCGACAGGGCTGCCAGTAAATATTTATCCCTTTTTAGAAATGAAATATAATAGAGCATAAAACCAACCGCGAAACTCTGTCTTAAAACATTGAAATTAAAAATCAGGTATGTTGTTATTGCATATAAAGTAATACACATAAATACATATTTGCTTTCACGCCTGAAAAAAAAGAATATAGCCACATTAACGAATATAGCCTGAATAAACTTAAAAAACATGAAATTATCGGTAATCTTCCGACAGCAAAAGGACAAGAGAACCCAACCAGGCTGACGTCTGCCCACCATATCATCTCCAAATCGTAGTTTATTGAAATCATGCTGATACATATACATGTATTGTGGAGTATCAGAACCAACCATATATTGGAAACCTGATAGGCAAATAAACCAAATTAAAAGCAGATAATACCAAATCCACTTATTTTTGGTATATCCTAAAACATCAAACATCCATGTTAATATGATACAAAGTATCAAAGATCCCCAATAGATCATTTGTGCACAAAGCTTAAGGCATAGTTTATCAACTCCTTTATTTCTTTTCTGAAAAAAACAAAAGATAAAATTAACAAAGATAAAAGCAATGCCATTTTAATATAAAACAAATGAACAAATAAGCTAATAAAAGCACTAGCACCTATCGTAAAAATAGTAATATATAAATACCTATAGCTTTTGACTGCATGGTAATATCTCTCCCCAATGTAAGTTTTTAATAACATTGCCGTAATACCCGCCGTAGCATTGGCTATAGCGATTCCTGATACACCCAAGGGTATTCGTAGCACTAAACAAAGCACAATATTTACGAAAACTGAACCGCCAAAAACAATTAAGTTAAAGTACGTTTTTTTTGAAATATTAATACCCAAGCCCGTGGTTTCACCTATTATATAGCAAACAGGTCCAAGAATTAAAAAAGGAAAGAAAGATTTTGCCGCTCTATATTTTTCGCCCAACAAAAGAAAAACTATGTCTTGAGATAACACGAGTAAAAGAGCAAATAATGCCAATACACAAACCAAATAACGATGCACTTTATCGAATTGTCCCGTCTGTACCTTATAATTCTCATATGTGTATGGTACCCAAAAAGTGTTAAACCCTGCTTGAATAATATTTATTACCGCAGCTAATGCAGCCGCAGATGTATAAATTCCAATACTATGATAGTCCATTGTCTTTTGCATGACTATTTGCGGTATTGAATGGTTAGCCCACATCAATACAGAAACTGGAATAAGAGGAAGGGCGAATTTGAACATCTCCGATGCAAAAGATTTATCAAAACTACGAATTGGCTCAAACCTTTTATGTTGAATAAGAAGAAATATTATCGCCAAGGCAAAGTGTGAAACCGTCAAAGCAATAAGGGCCGGTTTATAGGAAGGATCCCAAAAACCCACGCCGAGATAAAGCACTTTCGACACCAACGTCATTAAAATTCCCTGAATAGTATACATCTTTATATTCTTCTCCATTCGATACGAAAGATTAAGGTATCGCAATGTTGCCGTACAAAAGACACTAAAGAAGAAAAGGAGCAATAAAAGATTATCTGTTTCCTCAAATAATTCCCATGATAGGAAACTTTTGATTGGAAGAGACAAGATAACCACTGCGGCTAATAAAGTGTAGGTGATGCCAAAACAAAAAGTAAATAAATAACCTATAGATCTATTGTTTGGGCGTTCAAGATAGAAACGAGCAAAAGCTTGATCAAGTCCTATCATAATAAGGATTCCAAACAAATTGGTATATGTGTTGAAAATGTTAATTTTCCCCAACACTTCTGGAACATATAGACGAGTAGAAATTGGAGCAGTTATGAAACGGAGTGCAAATGACACCCACGTCACCATAGAAAACCCTACAAACTTCTTAACAAATGATTTACCTGTTTCAGGCATATTTTTAAATTATTCTAATTGTTTTGAAGAAATCATCATTTAACACATTTTTCGTATCATATCGTCGTGCCTCTTCAAAACAATTATAAGACATAGTTTTTAAATCTATTCTATCTAAAATAATCTCTTCCATTTTCTCCTCCAAAGAAAATGCATCTTGAATCGGAAGTAGCCATCCTGTTTTTCCTTCTGTCACAACATGTCTATTAAACCGCCAATCTGTTGTAATGATAGGAAGTCCAGACATAAAAGAATCAATTATTGTACCAGGAAACCCCTCATTAGGATAAAATGTAGGGAACAACAGAACATCATACGTATTTAAAAACTCATAATCTTCTTTATTCTTTAAAGATAAAAAACCTTTATAATAGACGTTACCCACATTTTCAATATACTCTTCAAATGGATAACCATCTTCTATCGGACCATAAAAATCAATGGAAAACGGAAGTTTTTTTTGATTAAGAAATCTAGATGCAGAAATAATAATATCACACCCTTTTAATGATGTTATCCTTGAAACATATACGAATTTTTTATATGGATTATTATGTGGTGTTTTTTCAATTGACAATATTGGCTTAAAATTTGGAACGACCACAACGTTATTAATCCCAAAAGATTCAATCCCTTTTTTTATGTCGATGTCCTCAACGATTATTTTGTTAATAAACTTAAAAACTTTTAAATCTAATTGTTTATTTTCTATTTCCCTATGAATACTTCCCCCTATGACCCAATAAAATGTATCAAGTTTTAATCGTGTTTTCGAAAGCATCCATAATATTCTATATGCGACCTGATTGTGAGTGGAAACAATAATTTTTTTATGGCCAAGAAAAGACAACCATATTATTTTAACAAAAATAATAATATATCTTATTTTCCTAAATCTTCCAACACAATTTATTGTGTCTATGGGTGTAACATTCACATTGGGAAGGCTTGTAAGTCTTTCCAAAAGAATTTGGTTTTTCCTTACCTCTCCTGCACAAGGAGTATTATTAAAACTTAAACGACCTAGAAAAATAATCTTGTTTGTCATATTTTTTTAATAAGAAGATTGCAAAACCCAAAAACGTTATAATTTATCTTTTAATAAAACTTCCAAACTAACTGTACTCTCTTCACGTATTTGCTCTGATCGCAAAGCAAACAAAATAATCAAAAGATTTTTCAGTCTATAAGTCTTTAACAAATACCATTCTGTCAATGAAGGGAATAGTTTCCTTGCAAGTTTAAACAACTCGGATTGATTTCTGCATGCACCTAAATAACGTTGTAGCTTTCTCATACAAAACCGTTGAAGCTCCCCATTAACGTACATTTCATTATTCAACATATCCGACCTTTGCACAAAAGCTGATAAATCCTGAACATCACTATATCGAACAAAAGATTTATCTATACACTTAACCAAATGTTTAATAACTTCTATTTTTTCTTCTGTAAAAACGATCTCCAAAATCAAGCCCTCATCCGTAGCCCCTGGCAAGTAATCCCTAAAAAGGAAATTGCCTTGACCATAAAGCAGATAAGCACCTTTATACCATTCCTCACAACCAATGCAATGTGTATGTTGCGAAAGAATCATATTTGCTCCATTATCCGCCATCCTATGAAAACGTTTCTTCATCTCAGGAGAAGGGAAACGAAAATACTCTATTCCTCCATGATAAATAACGATCAAATAATCACACTTTTGTTTTAATTCGGAAATTTCCTTACAAACAAGATATTCATCATATAACCACACACCAGCTTTTTGAACTGACGGCCTATTAAAAAAAGTTTCGGAAACATTGTACAAGCAAACTTTATACTTGCCCAAATTGAAAATAAAAAAATGATTTATCTCATTTTCATTACAACCAGCGCCAATAAATTGAATGCCTACTTGCTTTAATGCATTCATTGTGTCTATTACACCTTGATGACCGCCGTCCGTAATATGGTTATTTGCTAATGCACAATAATCAATGCCCAAATTCTTATATAAAGTAACAGCTTTTGATGGAGCAACCAAAACTGGACCTACTTTATTACATTTTTCAGGATTATCAGACAATGCTCCTTCCAAATTACAGATTGACAAATCAGCTTTTGCAAATATATCACAAATCTTTTCACCAAAAAGCAATTCTGTGTTACCATCACAGAAGTATTTCATATTAGCATAGGTGGGAAATGTGTCTCCCACAATCACTATACTTTTTTTTCCGTCTTTATTCATTTTTTCTTAAACCCCAATGCAATTTTTATCAAATATATCCTCAAAAAAGAACTAAATTGAGAATCCTTATATCACAATCTGGCTCAAAACAAAATGCTCCCCAAGCTAAACCCGTTCCGAATCCACAGGCAACAATCTTCTTACCGCCTATCGAATCCTTCAACTTGTTGACAATCATCAGAGGGATTGTTGTGGAGGATGTGTTACCAAACTCAGCAATATTATATGGGCAATGTTCATCATCCACCTTTAGACGTTTCTGAATAAGCTTATTAATCATTTGATTGGCCTGATGAATTAGGAAGTAGTCGATACTCTCTTTTGGAATCTCAAAATGCTCCAAAAGACCTTTGATGCATTTAGGTGCAGTATGCATGGCAAAGGATAGAATGTCTTCACCCTCCATATTCGACTGTGTGCGGTTTCTCTTCATCCCATCCTTGCACTCATAGTACTCAAACGATGCGGGTGTAACAGGGTTTCTATAGCCGCCATCAGGGATTATCAACGAGCGGTAGTTGCTCCCATCGGTGTGCATGCTGAACAGCAAAGGACTGGCTCCTTCCTGAAATTCCAGGATTGTTGCTGTACCGGCATCACCTGCAAGCAGATTCACACGGTCGTATGGAGACTTGGCTTTCGTGGAGGTCTCGCCTACCAAAAGAAGTCCTTTCTTCACATTACCTGCACTCAGGATGGACGACATCACTGAAAGACCATAAATCCAACCAGGACAACTCATCGTAATATCGAAACTCATGCAATCCGTTGGCAGGCCCAAACGGTCTTGAAGGATACACGCTGTGGCTGGGAAAATGTAATCGGGAGTTTGAGTCACCATAATCAGACAGCCTATCTCAGACTTATCTATTCCCATCTCTTCAATCAGTTTTTCTGCGGCAGCCTTACAAAGGTCGGAAGAACAAATGCCGTCTTCTGCAATATAACGATAGCGAACACCAGTAGTCTCTATGTATTTTTCCAGCTCATGCTTGTCTTCCACAAGGTCTGACTCCATGTTGTCAACCCTCTTTGGGGGCACACATGCTGCAATACCTGAAATCTTTACATTTTCTATCTTAAGGAAAGCCATTTTAAATGCTTAATGCTTTATAGTTTATTTTACCCGACTCAAATCTCGGGATTGATTCTACTTCTCTTACTTCAAAAGACTTAGCCATCAGTCCGGTCTTATCAGAAATCAATTTCTTGACTTCTTCTTTTAATCCTTCCTGTGTGATATAAATCGACATCTGGTTGTCATCGCCCGTACAAGCACACTCGATATTAAAATGCTCGGAGATAATCTTTTCGCTCTGGTCAAGGCTAACGCGAAGGCCAAAGAGTTTCAGAAAACGTTTCTTACGTCCAACAATATAAAAGAAACCATCAGCATCTTTTTTAGCCAGATCTCCTGTCTCATACACCCCACAAAACTCATCGCCTTTTGCTAAGTCTTCCACACAAGTCCCATAACCCATCGTGACGTTAGGACCTTCATAGCGGAGTTCTCCTTCCACATCTGCCTCGGCTATTTCATGCCCGTTTTCATCAACCAGCATCAATCTTCCTTCAGGAATAGCATGACCGATACTTCCAATATGAGTGGCAGCCTGTTCTGGCGGAAGGTAGGCCAAACGGGCTGATGTCTCTGTTGTGCCAAATGTGGCAAAGAAACGTTTGCCCTTTTCCACAGCATAGTCAGCAAAAGCCTTAAACAGATTGTCAGACAATTTACCACCACCTTCTGCCATCGTGGTCAGGTAAGGTAAATCCATTTTCCAGAAACGGAGCCGATTCAATATTTCATAGCTGAAGGGAACACCGGTAAAGTTGCTCCCTTTCTGTTCCTTGACAAAGCTCCAATATTTGGGGCTCATCAGATTGGCTTCAACCAATAAAACGGTTGCTCCGGCATAGAGATGACTGTTGATAACATTCAGACCCATGGTATATTGCATGGGAAGATCAATAATGCCCCGTTCCTCGGGTGTCCAACCAAATACTTTCGCCACATTACGGGCATTACTCTCGATATTGCCGTATTTATGCCTTACCAACTTGGGACTTCCCGTAGTGCCGGAAGTAGTCATCAGCATGGAAAGATCGGGATGCAACGTTGGAGAGGTCTTGCCTGTTTTGCAAAGAATATATCCTTTGTATGAATATACTATATCATAATTGCTTTCTGCCGCCATCGCCTCCGGCATCCAGTAATAGGAAGGGCCGTAGGTTTCATCAAGCACCCGCAATAATGCTTTATCAATATGGGCACTAAGCAGCAGACAGACATCCTTACAGTCGTACAACGAGAGAAAGCCTGCCAATGCTCCTACTCTGTTTTCACAAAGGCAGAACACCAACTCGCGCTCCGGCAATACAGAAGCAAGTTCTCCGCGTAGCCACACAAGCTCGCCATATGTCAGCTGTCCACCAGCATCATCAATGGCAGCATAACGGTCTGATGGCTTTTTATCTATATCAAAAAGCATCAAAGATCTATCTGATGATTCTTCAAAATCTCAATGCCAGCCTCATAAGAGGTGAAAGCCATGACTTCTTCCGGATCCAACTCTATTTCGAATGCATCCTCCAGAACAGCAATCAGACTCATCTGGCCAATAGAATCCCACTTGTCACATTTCTCCATGGACAAGCCTTCTACCTCACTCAAATCGACCTCAAGGCCTTCTACAAAGGCATTCTTATACTTTTCAAGATTTGACATATTGCTTTGTTATTTATTGTATTTATTGATTAATTCCAAACTAATTTTTTCTGCTATCTGAGGAGCCGTTAATCCATGCTGCTCCCAACAATAACGTAAATCGCCCAATTTACCGAATTGGTCTTTTATTCCAATCCGGATAAGACGAGGCGTATTCTCTTTTTCTGAAAGATATTCTGCCACAGCCCCCCCTAAGCCACCTATGATGCTATGTTCCTCCACGGTGGCAATCAATCTGGATCCTGCGAGAACTTCATCCAGACATTCTGTATCCAATGGTTTTATCGTGTGCATATCGATGACGTTGCAATGAATGCCCTTGGCCGAAAGTAACTCAGCAGCATCAAGGGCTTCTCGCACCATCATACCTGTAGCAATTAGTGTCACATCTTCACCCTCACGGAGTTTGTTTGCTTTGCCTATTTGGTACTCAAAGTCCTTTTCATAGACTATCGGACAATTCAATAAACCCGATAAACGTACATAGACAGGTCCTTTTCTATCGTGTGCTGCTTTGACAATCTTTATTGCCTCCAGACTATCCGCAGCGGAAAGGATAGTCATATTAGGGAGAGCTCTTGCCATGGCGATGTCTTCTGTGGCCCAGTGGGATATGGAAAGAGTTTCCATTGCAAAACCAGCAGAGTTGCCCACCAGCTTCACGTTGAACTGATGGTAAGCCAAGTTATGCCGAACAAACTCAATGGCCTTCACCAAAACAAATGCCGCGTAGGTGCAGGCATAAACGACTCGCCCATCCTCAGACGAAAGACCCGCAGCAATGCCAATCATGCTCTGTTCCGAGATGCCTGCATTAATTACCCTATCTGGATAGCTATTATAAAAACGGTCAAGGCTTGCAATGGCCACACTGTCAGCCACCACAACCCGCATATCGGGATCGTTCTTAGCCAACTCCATCATTCCGATACCAGCAGCGGCACCTTTCTGCCCCATTCGGGCGTAGGCTTTTATTAAAGCAGGATTAAGGGCCATTCTTTAACTCCTTTGTATTTCTTCAATGGCTTGTTGATACTGTGCTTCACTCAGTACAGCCTGATGCCATGATTTATTATTTTCAATGAAGGAAACTCCTTTGCCTTTTATAGTCGTAGCAATAATGGCGTATGGCTTACCAACAGGTCTATAAGATAAGGCTCTGATAAGTTGGGGGATATCATGACCATCAATGGTAACGGATTCCCAACCAAAAGCTTCCATTTTTTTCTGCATATCAAGCTGGGCCATCAATTCTTCCGTATTGCCATCCACCGACATATAGTTACGATCAATAATAACGATCAAGTTATCCAATTTATAATGAGATGCAGGGATGAAAGCTTCCCAGACAGGGCCCTCCTCACACTCTGCGTCTCCCAATAAGCAATAGATACGATAGCTCTGTTGAGTTTGTTTAGCCCAAATGGCCTTACCCACAGCAAACGACATCTCCATGCCCAGACTCATAGAACCATACTCCACACCTAACTCTTTCTTCAATTGGTGACCTACCAGTAGGCCATCGTTCTGCTCATAGCTATTCAGCACATCCGTTGGATAGAAGCCCATTTCAGCACGGGCAGGATATTCAGCTAAACGGGCATGTTCCTTACCGGCAATAAAGCGGTCACGCTCGTTCCATAAAGGGTTGTCAAGATCATAGTTCAGGATAGCTCCATAAAGGACGGCATAAATCTCTATACAAGACAAACTACCACTGATGTGAGCTCCTCTATTGCCAGCAGCAAGAGCCATATCCATCGCATGTAGCCGCATCCGCTTGCACAGCGCCTTTATTTCTTCCTCTGATAAAACCCTTCTATTCATAACTATGAACTATGTACTATGAATTATGAATTATGAACTATGAACTATGAACTTTAAATTGTCATCGTCCTCCATCCACTTTGATGATTTCGCCATTGATATAGGATGCCTGTTCCGAAGCCAAAAATAAGGCCACTTGGGCTATTTCCTCTTTCTTTCCCAGTCGTCTCAGAGCTGATTCAGATGCCAATTTCTCAAGCATATCATCCTTGTACTGACGAATCATCTCTGTCTCAATAGGACCAGGAGCGATGGCATTTACACGGATCCCCATGGGCCCTAGTTCCTTGGCCAGGCATTTTGTCATCATCATCACAGCAGCTTTGCTGCTGCCATATGCAATCTTTCCTGGTTGTGGCTCAATACCCGCTATCGATCCCATATTGATTATGCAACCTTTCCGTTGGCGGGCCATCTTTTTGGACACTTTTTGGATGATGCGAAGCATGGCGAAATAGTTCACGGCAAACAGATGTTCAATATCTTCCACCTTGCTCATGCTCAATAGGCCAACAGTCGAGATTCCTGCATTGTTGACCAGTACATCAATAGACTGTCCCTCGTCAATGATAATCTGTATGCCCGCATTGATGGCTTCTGTATCCGTCAACTCGAAATAGACGGGCTTAATCCAAACGCCTGTTTCTTCTGCCGTTTCTTTCAACCAAGATTCGTATTCAGGAGTTGCTTTTCTGGCACAAGCCCAAACGTTAGCACCACTCGCAGCAAAGGCTTCAACCATTGCCTTGCCTATTCCTCGGTTGCAACCTGTAATGATAACATTCATTTTGATACGTTATTTCAACGACCGGCCTCCATCTACAAGCAAAGTATGACCTGTTATATATGACGAGGCATCAGAGAGAAGGAAAACTATAGCATTTGCCACTTCCTCTGGTTCTGCATAACGTTTCAATGGATATTTTTCAACATCTTTCTTATACTCATCCTCTGAGAAAGAAAGACTATCTTTCAAATGAGTGTTTACCATTGACGGGTTGACACAATTTGAACGGATTCCCCGTACAGCAAATTCAACAGCACAACTTTTAGCATACGAAGTTAACGCACTTTTTGAAAGAGAATACAATCCATTTGCTGGAGTAAAAGTGTATAAACCAGCCAATGAGGAAGTGAAAACAATAGACGCCCCATTATTGAATTTCTTCTTTTTATACAATAAATTTGTTAATACCATTGGAGCTTTGGTATTCAACCCTACAACGAGATTGAAATCTTCCTCACGTATCAAATGAAGAGGTCGAGTGTTTGAAATTCCAACATTATTAACAAGACCATCTAAGCAAACAACATCTTCCACAAGGGATTCTACTTCTTTGGAATCCATCAAGTTTACAACATAATAACTATGACCAGCATTTTGTTTATCAAACCTCGAGAGCGTCTCTTTCATACCCTCTTCGTTAATATCAACAAGTATTACCGTAGCTCCCATTTGCGACGCAATTATTGCCGTAGAACGTCCTATACCACTGCCTGCGCCTGTTATTAAAATATTCTTCCCTTTAAGTGAAAATGACTTATTCATATCATACAATTGTTGAGCCGCCGTCTATCACGAGATTCTGCCCTGTTATCCATGAAGCAGCATCAGATAATAAATAAAGTACCCCATAAGCAATATCATTAGGAAATCCATAACGTTTTAAAGGGTATGACTCCATATCCTTTTGGTGTTGTTCTTCCGTTGCTGTCCCGCTTTTAATGAAAGGAGTTTCCACCATACCTGGACATATTGTGTTTACTCGAATCTTCCTACTCGCAAATTCGCGAGCAGCATACTTCATTGTTGTATTAAGAGCAGATTTAGATGCCCCATAAATAGCGTTACCAAATGTATACTTGAAAACACCGCCGACAGACGCTATTGCTACAACGGAAGAATTGTTTTGCAAAAGTCTTTTTTTATAAAGAAGCCTTAATAATTCAACCGTAGCAAAAAAATTAACATCAAAGATTGCGTCATACTTATCTCTAGAACAAAAAGGAATTGGAGCATTTTTATTAATTCCTGCACACATAACTAAACCGTTTAAGTAGGGAACCTTATTACATAAAGATTCCACGTCTTCGGCATTTGTCAAATTACAAACGAGACATTGATGTTGCAACTCTTTATTAGCTAGCAAATCTAAAGTCTCTTTTACTGTCTTTTGATTTATATCAACTAAAACCATTGATGCGCCCAACTTCGAGCACTCGATAGAAGTCGCTCTTCCGATACCAGAACCTGCACCTGTAACTAAAACAGTCTTTCCCTCAAGACTAAATGGGTTTTCTATTGTCATTTTTATAATTCCACTAAATCTGATAAAACAATGCTATCGGTCTCAAAAGCCACAGTTCCCCAAGAAAGACCGACCCCGAAACCGCAACCAATAAATTTAGTATGCTTGTTTTCAATCTTCCCTTTCAATTGCGTTGCAATGGTAATAGGAATAGATGCGGAGGATGTGTTACCATAATACGGCAGGGACAAAGGCATACGTTCGGGTTCCACCTTCAGCTTCTTGATGATCTTGTTGAGCATGATTACATTTCCCTGATGGAACACGAAATAATCGGCCTTTTGATAGTCAAAACCATAATACTCACCCAGTTTCTTAATGGATTTCGGAGGAACAGTAATAGCAAACGAGAACACATCCATACCATCCATTCGTGGCGTAAGGCGGTTAATCATCTTGCCATCAACCTCCTCCATATCGAAGGAGTGGAGGGTGGTCATGTTTCGTGCACCTCCGTCAGGAATGATGATGGCCTGTGCCCCGCTGCCGTCGGTACCCAGATGGAACTTGAATCCAGGAGCACCGTCTTCCCACGCTATGGCCGTTGCCGTACCCGAAAAACCCATAAGTGTATCAAGGGGATACTCGGCACGTCGTTTGGCATCACCAGCCAGCAAAAGGGCTTTCTTGACAGTGCCTGCACTCATCAGACCAGCAATCGTGGAAAGGCCATACACCCACCCTGAACAACCAAGGGCTATATCTTCGGCATAACACTCTTTATCCAGCCCCAGACGATCCTGTAAGATGCAGGCCGTTGCAGGAAGAATGTAGTCAGCATTCTGGGACACAAAAACCAATATACCAATTTCGGACTTTTCCCATCCCAAATCAGCAATCAGTTTTTCTGCAGCAGCACAACAAAGATCCGATGTCGTAAAATCGTTGGAATAACGACGTTCACGAATACCCGTTGTCTCTATAAAGGCAGCTGCATCGTAGTCTGCGGAAAGATTCAAATCCTCACTCTTGACTACATTCTTCGGAACACCAGCCGCTATACCTGCAATTTTTAAGTCCTTAAACGAGCAGAACATTTATACCTTTGCCTTTGCAGCGTCAAACAAATCCTGAATAGTTGTTGCATTGCGGATATCATCACCTTTGAGTGTGACACCGAATTCGTCATCTACAGCAGCAATGATGGAAAGAGACGTAAGTGATGACCACTCTTCAAACGTCTTAAACTTGGTGTCGGGAGTAAATTCTTGAGCATCTACTTCCTCATACTGTTCTGCTACACATTTGATAAAATCATTAATTTCCATACTAATACTTTTTGTTTAATAAAAAAACTATTTCTCAATTCATTGCCTTTTTCTACAAGGACTTTTATATTCTTACTAATTATGATTTAGCAAAAAGAGGGATTTTCTTCCTTTATCTCGGCTATGACCTTCAGGAGGTATTGGCCATACTGGTTCTTCAGCATGGGTTGAGCAAGCTCGCGCATCTTAGTCGCTGTTATCCAACCTTTTCGGTAGGCAACATCCTCGAGACAAGCAATCTTGAGGCCCTGGCGTTTCTCGATGACTTCGACAAAAGTGCTGGCTTCGGAGAGGCTGTCGTGGGTACCGGTGTCCAACCAGGCAAAGCCACGATCGAGGGTTTGAACCTTCAGCTCGCCGTCCTTCAGGAACTCCTGGTTGACGGTCGTAATTTCCAACTCGCCGCGGGCGCTGGGCTTGATGTGTTTGGCGATATCGACAACCTTGTTGGGATAGAAGTAGAGACCGACGACAGCATAATTGCTTTTCGGCTTCAGAGGCTTCTCTTCAATAGAGAGACAATAGCCGTCCTGGTCGAACTCCGCTACACCGTAGCGTTCAGGGTCGTTCACCCAATAGCCAAAGACCGTCGCCTTTTTCTCCTCCTCGGCGGCTTTTACTGCACTGTGAAGCAGCGACGTGAATCCTGCGCCATAGAAGATGTTGTCACCGAGGACCATGCAGACACAATCGTTACCGATGAACTCTTCACCAATGATGAAAGCCTGAGCCAAACCGTCGGGAGAAGGTTGTTCGGCATAAGTGAAACGAATGCCAAAATCGGAACCGTCACCCAAGAGGCGCTTGAACCCCGGAAGGTCCTGTGGTGTAGATATAAGAAGAATATCCCGAATTCCCGCCAACATCAGTGCGGAAATGGGATAATAGACCATCGGTTTGTCGTAGATGGGAAGGAGCTGTTTACTCACTCCCTTCGTAATCGGATATAATCGTGTGCCGGAGCCTCCAGCGAGAACAATTCCCTTCATTTACAACGCTTCGCGGTCGGTTGTCACAGGGACAATCGAGGAATAACGGACCTTTTTGTGTTTAACATTCAACAGAATATCGTCTCAAAATGAGTGTAAACACAATTTTACGGTTGCAAAGATACGAGCATTTTTCCAATTGTACAAATTAAGTGATAATAATTTTGGTTGACCCGACTTTTGCTACAAAATAATAAAGCGCTGGACAGAGCTCCATGAAGCACAAGCAAACCCTCAAATCCTTCCAAAAAGAGCGGAAAATAGTTAAAAGAAGAGAGATATTTGGTAGGAAGGGAGAAAAACCGTACCTTTGGCCGTTTTTTTAGATTGAAGATTGAAAATTGAAAATTGAAAAATGAAAAATGAGAATTGAGAATTGAAGATTGACTACATCTAATCTTGTCACGACTCGGCTAATCAATTATTATTGGTAGCCCTCGCTGCTCCGAGATTTGAGAATCGGAGATTGAAGATTGACTACGTTTAATCTTGTCCGACTCGGCTAATTAATTATTATGTTGGCCCTCGCGGCTTCAAGATTTGAAGATTGAAAAGTGGAAAACGGAAATTGAGAAATGCGAAGAGAAATAACATATCTTCTTGTGGGCGTCATGTTAGCAATGACAAACATGGCCTCATTGCTGGCACAAGATGCTGATACGCTTTTCGTTCATGTGGGCGGAGGGTGCTTTGATGCGTTCCCCCGAAGCCTTGTTGTCAGCGAGGAGACGGATGCAAAGGGTACGCTGACGTTGACGTTAGCGGACAGCTCGGAAATGATATATAAAAAGGAAGAATTTGACTCCGTAAGCTACACAGGACCTGCGTTACCACGACTAGCCTCGTTCAAGTTCAACAACAAGTTCAACGACGAGATGCCGTGGGACGTGGAAGCCCTGTTCAGAGCTGACGACGCGATGAACCAACGCATCTTACTCGATGTTCCCACCATTACCAAATACCTCACCCCCTCGTTCAAGACGGATACAGAGGGTGCTGTGGTGTATGTCGGCGATGAGGTGCAGGAGTCGAAGGAGAGCCGTCACCGTTTCACGGAGGACATCGTCTATGCCACTTCGCTGCCCGGCTGCCGTCTGGCACGAATGACGGAGGACAACGTCTGCGTGATGGGACACTACGGAAAGGATTACACCGTCAGCGTTGACTTCATGACAGAGAGGACGACGGACGTACCCCGCATAGAGATTGACGTGGATGGCGGGCGAGACATCACCAGCCGAAGCACCTATCGCCATGCAAAGTTCTACCTCTACGGCAACGGCGTCTATGAGGACATGGAGGACAGCGTATGGATCAAAGGACGCGGCAACAGCAGCTGGAGTTGGCCGAAGAAGCCCTACCGCCTGAAGTTCGACGAAAAGGTAAGCCCATTCGGCCTCAAGAAGGGCAAGAGCTGGGTGCTACTGTCGAACTACCAGACGAACTCTATGATGTCCAATGCCATCGGCATGAAAGCCGCCCGCCTGGCAGGGACGAAGGGTGCCAACCACATCATTCCCGTTGACCTCTACCTTAACGGCCAGTATCGCGGAAGTTACAACTTCACTGAAAAAGTGGGCATCGGCAACAACAGCATCGATATCGACGAGGAGAACGGTGGCGTACTGCTCGAACTCGACCAATATTACGACGAGACCTACAAGTTCTACTCCGACATTTACTACCTGCCTACGAACGTCAAAGACCCCAACCTCTCCGAGGAACCCTTCAAAGCCGATGCGGCGGAAAGGCTGAAAGCCATTAAGAACGACTTCAACTCCTTCTGCATCTCTGTCAACAAGAAGACTGGATACGAATACAAGATGGACGTGGATGCCTTTGCCCGTTTCATGATGGTCAACGACCTCATCCTCAACTTCGAGTTGGGACACCCCAAGAGCACCTACCTCTACAATGAGCACATCGGCGACATCACGTCGAAGTGGGTTTTCGGCCCTGTGTGGGATCTCGATTGGGGATACGGCTATGAGAACTATGGCCGCTACTATCAGGGCGGCAGCACCACCTCGCTCTTCAGCAAGGACAGCAATTTTGGCAACGGCACGCGCTTCTTCCGCAACCTGCTCTATAATAGCGATCTGACAAAGAAGAACTACTACCGCGTGTGGTACTACTTCATGCAGGAAAGCTATCAGGAGCTGATTGACTACATACAGGATTACTTCGACTACGCCAATCCGTCGTTCCTCAACAACGCCGAGCTATGGCGGGACGGCTACTATTACGAATACTACCTGGAAGACATCCGCAGCTGGCTGGAGGAGCGCACAACGTGGATTATGAACCACATCGAGGTGTATGACCTCTCTGAGCCGGAGCCGCAGCCCTACGACGACGTGCAGGAGGTCTACAGCAATCCCGAAGAATGCATCATCGTCGGTGGTGAGGTGCTGAGCATCTTCGCTCCAGTCCCCCAGCACATCGACATCCGCAACGCTGCCGGCATCCTTATCCTAAGCCTCGATGTGGAAGCAGGGACGACCACCGTCCAGCTCGAACCCGGCATATACCTTATTAATAATAAAAAGATTCTTGTGAGGTAAATGGGTTAAGGGTTAGAGGTTAAAGGTTAAAGGTTAAAGGTTAAAGGTTAGAGGTTAAAGGTTAAAGGTTAGAGGTTATGGGTTATGGGTTAAAGGTTAAGGGTTAAAGGTTATAAGTTAGAGAAATATAATATGAAAATGAAAAATAAAGTTTTACTTGCTGCGCTTTGTCTATTGGCTCTTCCGGCCTTCGCGCAGGAGAAACCCCAAAGCACACTGTTCATCTACTTCACCGACAGCAGCATCAAAGCATTCCCGTCTGAGTATGTGAAGGAGGTGAACCTTGATCTTCGTTCGTTCGTCCGACTGACGCTCATCAACGACAGCACCGTCTCGTACTTCAAGAACGACATTGACTCCGTCAGCTACTTCGGCCCTGAGCTACCGGCGTTTACCTCGTTCAAGTTTAACAACAAGTTCAACGAGAACCTCTCCGTTGACGTCGCCGCCGCCGAGATTACCGACACAATGGTGCTCAGTGTCCCTGCCATCGGCAAGCGACTTACCCCCTCGTTCCAGCTGAGCGATGACAACGCCCACGTCTTCATCGGCACCGTCGAGCAACAGTCGAAAGTCTCGCGTCCCCGTTTCGACCACGATATCACCTACACCGTCTCCCTCCCCGGCGACAGCATCTTCGCGATGGAGAAAATCAGCGACGAGGAGTGGAGCGAGGAAGTATGGAGCGAGCCTATTGAGGAGATTCCCCTGCGCGCCAACATGCTCAGCACCAACCAGCCCTCGAACTACCCCGAGAGCGAAGGCCTGGAGATGATGCTCGACGGCGACTGGAGCACCTACCACCAATCCACCTGGGGCTCAAACGGCTATTACGCGCAGAAGAGCGAGAACGTCTGCCTCGACATTGCCCTCGATGACCCCATCAGCGTTTTCCAGTTCTACTACTGCACCCGTAACTACGACAGCTACAACCCCCTTGCCTTCACCATCTGGGCAGCGGGCGACGATGGTGTATGGAAAGCACAACGGAAAATCGGCGTCGAGGACGGTATGCCCACCAACTATGGCAACAGCGAGTACACCTCGCCCACCCTCACCCTCGACGGCACTTACAGCCACTTGCGTTTCGAGCTCACCGAAGCTGAGCACACCAAGCAGTTGCCCGACGGTTTCGTCCTCTCCTACCTCTCGCTGGCAGAGTTCCGCCTTTATAAAGTGAACGGCGACGAGCGCGTCCTCATCAAACCCTCTGAGCTGATACATCCTGCGGAGTGGTGGTACGGCATGCGGCCTTTCGGCCACGACTATACCGTGCGCGTCGACTGGCTCACTGACCGCGCTCCCGGCGTGCCCCGCATCGATATCGACATCGATGAAGGGCGCATGGTCAGTAGCAAGGACTATTACTTGCACGCCAACTTCCGCCTCGACGGCAACGGCGTCTTCGACAACATGGAGGACAGCATCTGGATTAAAGGCCGCGGCAACAGCAGTTGGGCAGGCACCTGGGGCAAAAGCCCTTATAATATCAAATTCAACGAGAAGGTCAAGCCCTTCGGCCTCACGAAGGGCAAGAGCTGGTGCCTCATCGCCAACGCCCAGCGCGGATCGATGATGGTGAACGCCATCGGCATGAAGGCTGCCCGTATGATGGGCACCGCCGGCGCCAACCACGTTATACCCGTTGACCTCTACATCAACGGCGAGTATCGCGGCAGCTACACCTTCACCGAGAAGGTTGGCCTCCGCAACAACAGCGTTGATGTAGACGAGATGACCAGCTACATGCTGGAACTCGACGAATACTACGACGAAGACTACCGTTTCCGTTCCCTCCCCTACTCGCTGCCGGTTAACGTCAAAGACCCCGACCTCACCGAGGAAATCTTCTGGGAAGATGCCAATGAACGTTTCCAGACGATACAAGATCAGTTCAACGCCTTCACTTCGGCGCTGATGAATCAGGACGGCTACGAGGAGATGATGGACCTCGATGCTTTCGGCCGCTTTTTCATGGTGAACAACCTCATCAACAACATGGAGCTCGGCCACCCGAAGAGCACGTTCCTCTATCGCGAAAACTACGAAGACCCTGACTCGAAGTTCGTCTTTGGCCCCGTGTGGGATCTTGACTGGGCGTACGGTTACGAGAACAGCCAGCAATATTTTGTGCGCGACGCGAAAACTTCCATCTTCAGCAAGATGACCGGTCAGCCAGGCAACAACTTTTTCATGGCCCTTCTCGACAACAGCGCCGAGGTGCGCAAGGCTCACTTCCGCTCGTGGGTGGAGTTCATGCGGAACTACTACGAAGAGTTCCTCGAGTACCCCGAGGACTACCTCAACTACGCCAACAGCTCCTACCTCACCAACGCCGACCTCTGGGGCGACGGCCGCAACTACGCCAGCCAGCTGCCGCAAATAAAGAAGTGGTTCGACGACCGCACCACCTGGATTATGGACAACATCGAAGTCTTTGACCTCGACGACGACACACCCTACATCGCCATCGGCGATGTTAACTACGACGGCATCTACTCCGTCTCCGACGTCGTCTGCCTGCTCTCCTTCATGCTGGGCGAGAAGCCCGAGGAGTTCAACTTCCGTCAGGCGGACGTTGACAAGAATGGCATGATTACCGTGACCGACCTCGTCTGCGTCATCGACTATGTGATGAAGGCCGAGAACAAGACACAGGCCAACCACCGCCAGACACCTGCCGAGGTGCAGTTCGCCATTGACGGCTTCGATGCCCGCACGGGCGAACCTACGGATGTGGACATCCGTCTGATGCCCGTTGAGGAGGCCGACGAGGAAATAGCATACACCGCCATGGAGTTCGTGCTCACACTGCCCGAGGGAATGACGTTCGAGAAGGCCGCCCTCACGGGTAACGTCCTTTCGCACACCGTTGCCACCCAGCCGCTCGACGAACGCCGCACGCGCGTCCTCATCTATTCCGACGACAACCGTACGCTCACCGCCGGCAACATGCTCCGCCTCACCGTCCGTCCCGATGCCGTCATCAAGGAAAAAGACCGCTGCATAGCCCTCAGCGACGCCCGCATCGCAACGCCTGACGGCGATGAGCACAATGTCCACAGCTGCTCGGCAGCCTTCCACCTCGGCACCGGCATCGACAGCCGCCTTACCGCCGCCAGCATCGATGGCGGACGCGTGCTCACCATCACCGCCCTCGAGGCAACGACCATCAGCATATACACCACCGACGGCCGCCTCGTTCGCACATTCGATGTGACGGCAGGCACCACCACCGTAGAACTTCCCGCCGGCATCTACATCGTCAATAGCACGAAAGTAGTAATCTTCTAGAGAGTTATGAATTAAGAGTTAAGAAAAAATGCAGAATTTCACATCCCAACGTTCTACAGGAGGCAAAGCCTCCGTCCTACAGGCCGCAGGCCGTTCTACAGCGCTGCGTTCTATGTATTCTTTATTCTTCATTTTTCATTTTTCATTACTCCTGTTCGTCCTGCCGGCATCGGCTGCCGACACGCTGCCTATCACGCTGACGCGCGCCGACGGCCTCTGCGACAAGCTCGATTTCTCCTACGACGACTGGAAGCTCCACTATTTCTTCGACTCGCCCACCTATCACCTTGAAAAGGAGGTCAAGCGGCTCCGCTTCATCGTCACCGAGACCACTTCGGGCGATGCCGGAGGCGGCTATCCCTGCTTCGCCCTCGCCGAGTTCTACCTTTACGACGGCAACGGCAAAAAGGTCAACCTCTCCACCCGCAACTTCAGTACCAACGCCCAGGAACCCACCGAAGGCCCGATGAAGAATATCTGCGACAACAACGTCGGCACCTACTTCCACTCCCTCTGGTCGTACCGCGACGACAGCACCGGCCCACACTACATCGACGTCACCCTGCCACGCGCCATCAAGGACTTCTCGTTCAGCTATGTCAGCCGCTACGAGAGCGTCGCCCCCGCCGCCATCACCGTCGACGACGCCGACCGACTTGACATCGTCCACACCGACACCCTGCTCATCGACGTCAATCAGGTGGTGAAAGGTCAGGAATGGGACATCGACCTCGTGCTCCAGAGCAGCGACGATGAAATCCGCTACACCGCCCTCCAGATGGACATTGTGCCCATCTCTGAGGGACTCACGAACGAAGGCGTTGACATTTCTTTCCAATTGAATAAAGACCGCTTGCCTTCGCACGAGATGGCCGTCGGCCTCAGCGACTGGAATACTCCTCGCGTGGTCATCTATTCCATGGCGCTCGACCCCATCCTCGGCACCGACGGTCCGCTCGTCCACATCCACATCGCCTCGCAGAACGTCATCCCCCCCGGACGCTATGTCTTCTACATCACCAACATCCGCCTGACAACCCTCGACAAAACCGAGCGCGAGCTGTCTCCGGTTGAAGTCGCCATCGTCAGCACCGACCCCGACGAACCGGAGAAGAGCCACATCTTCCTCACCTCCGTGGGCGCCGAGGGCATGGCCAAGCTCTCGACCACCGAAGCTAAGCCCGGCGAGCGCGTCTATCTCCGCGCTAACCCCACCGATGAATGGGTTTTCAAGGAGTGGCAGGCCGCTGAGGACGACATCACCATCAATGCCCCCGAGGCCACCTATACCTACTTTACCATGCCTGACCACGATGTCCACATCACCGCCGTCTTCGAAGTGAACGGCATCGACGTCGTGACAGCTGACCCTGCGGCCAGCATCCACGCCCTTGACGGCCGCCGCTCCATCGGTCATCCCTCGAACGGCATCTTCATCATCAGTGGCAAAAAGGTGCTTCTGAAATAAGGAGGGTGAACATAATAGTAGGGATGCAGCTAGCTGCATCCCTACTATCTATTAACAAAACTCTTTTCGCGCTTATCCGGCTTTCTCACGCTTCCTCATCGCAGCAGCAATCCAGATGGCGGTAAGGATGAAGAAGGCGCCTCCGACGATGCCCGTGGGCGTAGGGCCGACGAAGGGGTTGGCGGCATCGGGCGCGGGGAGGAACAGGATGCCAAGCCCTGCGCAGCCGTTCACGCAGCCGTGGGCAAGCACAGCCGGCCAGACACTGTCGGCCTTCGTGGAGATATAGCTGAACAGGAACGACAGCACCACGCAGAAGGCGCACATGGCGGCAATGGCAGCGGCAATCATCCACCACGGGTCGGTGTCCGCGACCTTCGCGTAGTTATGTCCGACGGCAATGATGGGCGCATGCCAGATGCCCCAGATGAGGCCGACGAGGACGGCGGTGCGCGCAAACGAGCGACCCTCCTTCATCTTCGGGAAGAGGAATCCCCGCCATCCCCACTCCTCGCCGAAGCAGTTGACGACGTTCAGCAGCGGCGCAACAAGCACGAGCAGCGCCCCCCACGGCTTCTCCATGAAGGTGGCCGTCGTGAACTGACTGGGGAAGAGGGCGAAGTAAAGCGCCGTGCCAAGAAGCATCAGCACCAGCGGGCCGAACCACCCGATGAGATAGGGCGCGGCATTGCCCTTCAGATGGGGACGCAGCTTGCAATCCGTCCAATCACTGGTAATCAGGCGCGTGAGCGCCACGCCAATGGCGGGGAAGAACATCACCGCCGCCGTCAGCGCCATCGCAACAGCTTGCGAGCTCGTATCCTCGGGATGGGCATGCGACCTCAACGCCGCAGGCACAATCACCCCGAACATAAACGCCCAGCTGAGCACAAACGTCAGTACAAGAAAGAGGATAATCTGTTTCTTAGTCTTTTTCATAACACGTTATTCTTTTGTTTTTTAGAAGTTTTCTTGATACCAAACACCGCCCACCGCACGAAGGGGATGCGGCGGAGGGTTTCGTAAATGGCCACGCACACGGGGAATGCGGCCACAAGCATGATGGCATACACCGCCCACGCGGGCAGCGAGGTGTGATTCTTCAGCGTACAAGCGAGGAAGAGTAGCGGCAAGTAATGAACAACATAGATGCCGAACGAGTTTCGTGTCATGTAACGGCCGAACGCCGACATGCGGTTACCCCACGCCCGGAAGCACCCTATCATCGCCAGTACGGCCCACCAAGCAAAGATGTTCGTCAGACGCGCGGTGGTGAACATCGTGTAATCCTTGCCGAAGTTTGTGACGGTGAACACTACCGCGCACGCCACGCCGATGAGCAGCAATGCCCAACGTTGCTTGGCAAGGGCATCGGTGACCTCCTCATGCGACAACAGGAAGTATCCCGTCAGGAACCCCACAAAGTAGAACAATGGGCGGTAGAGATTCAGCAGCCCCGCAGCGGCGAAGGCAGTAGGTTCGACATACACCTGCGCCACCAACCAGAAGAGTGCCGCAAGGACCATCAGCACGAGGGTGACGGTGATACTCGACAAGCTTCCAATCCATCCACTGAACGTGAGGAGGCGGTCACGCTTATCCATCCAGCGTACTACGACGAGCAGTAGCGAGAAGAGCCACAAGTCCTGTATGAACCACAGAGGACCGATGCCGGTGAGGGCAAATATGAAATAGCGCACCACGGCGGGAAGGCCCTCGGGGAGGTAGCCGCCGGTAGCCGACATATTCAGCCAACCCGTCATCCAATGATAGACAAACAAGCCAATGGTCGAGGGCACCAGCAGCTTCAGTGTCCGCTGACGGACGAACTGACGGTGTGCCGCACGACGGTCGGGCAACTTGGCTTCCAGCACCTCCAGCGCATAGCGTGAGCTCATCCCCGCCACCACAAACAGCAGCAGCATGAACCAGGGATAGAGTACATACAGCAGCACGTCCTGATACTGTACGTCGGCGAAGCCGCCAATGCCACCGAAAGTGCCCTCTGCATTGAACAGATAGAATACGTGGTACACCACCACCGACAGCACCGTCACCCAGCGTAAGTTATCAATCCATAGTTTTCTCTCCATCTTCGCTCTCCTTTCTCCCGCCCCTTGGACTTTTCATTCGCCCACTCTTGCGCAACGCCTCGCTGATGATCCACTGCAATTGGCCGTTAGTGCTGCGGAACTCGTCCGCCGCCCAACGCTCAATCGCCGACATCGTCTCAGCATCGATGCGCAGAATGAAACTTTTCGTATCCTTTGCAGGCATGATAATTAGTTTTTTAATGAAGAATGAAAAATGAAGAATGAAGAATAAATACCCTCGTAATCAAAACACGACATACGGACATTCTATTTTTCATTCTTCCTTTTTCATTTTTTTAATTATAAAGCGTTCCACTGTTAACAACCGGCTGGGCAGGTTCGTCGCCGCAGAGGACTACCAGCAGGTTGCTCACCATAGCGGCCTTCTTCTCTTCGTCAAGGTCAACGACACCCTCTGACTTCAGCTTCTCCAGCGCCATCTTCACCATGCTGACGGCACCTTCGACAATCTTCTCACGAGCGGTGATGATGGCATCCGCCTGCTGGCGACGCAGCATGACTGCTGCAATCTCGGGAGCATAGGCGAGATAGTTAATGCGAGCCTCCATGATGTGGATGCCGGCAATGGCCAGGCGCTCGTTCAGCTTCGCTACCAACTCTTCGTTGATTTCAGCTGCATTTGAACGCAGGGTCAACTCGTCCTCGCTGGCCGCATTGTCGTAGGCATAGCCGGCAGCCACCTGACGAAGTGCAGCATCGCTCTGCACGCGCACAAAATTCTCCAATACGTTCATGATGTACGAGCGGACATTTGTGTTGTTCGCACCCGTCACCTGCGAGTCAATCTCAAACAATGCCTTGTACGTGTCCTCAAGCTTCCACACCAAAACCATACCGATGAGTACCGGGTTGCCCATTTTGTCGTTTACCTTGATGGGTTCGGGATTGAGGTTGCGCGCACGCAGCGACACCGCCTTGCGGCTCAGGAACGGGTTGACGAAGAAAAAGCCGTCCTTCGCAAACGTACCGCGATACTTGCCGAAGAACACCATTGCCTTTGCCTCATTCGGCTCTTGCTTGAAGATGCCGCCGAACGTCAGCGAACCCAACAACACGAGGACAATGCCCGCAATGACGCCCCAAACTTCCTTATCACCCAGATAGAAGCAGTATATGCCCACTCCCATCAGCACAAGACCTAGCAGCAGAGCCACAAAACCGTTCATCACTAAACCTTTGAACACAAATTCTTTCTTTTCCATAACTTTTTGTTTTTAATGGGTTGTTGAATGAAAAATATTTATAATTCCTATTTGATATCATTTTGATATCGCAAAGATTCAAAAAAGATTCTGTCCCACCAAATTTTTCCTCAATATTTAATAAAATTTCACATTTGCCATCAAAAAACTGACGAAAGCAGCAATGCCGCCACACACGCCAGTGCCCACACCGCGCTCGGCGTGTGTTTCTTTATCAGGTAACGAAGGAGGAAGAAGAACAGCATCCACAGCAGGACAACATCAATGACGGTGAAATCGTGGACACGCAGAACACTCCCCGGCCAATGGGCAACGGTCGCCAGCAAGGCGTTCATCAGACGTACAGCGTGGGTAAGTGCCCAACCGAGTGCTGGCACAAAGGGTGTCCACGAGAGAGCTATCCATAAAACCATCAGTACCATCACGGCATAGACAAACGGCTGTACCACAAGATTCGTCACCAGAAAATAGGTAGGGAAATAGCCAAAGTGATAAAGCACCAACGGAGCGACACCCATCTGTGCCGCTATGGAGATTGCCGCTACGCCGAAGATGGCCGTCAGTAATCGCGAGCGGGAGAGAAGGGGTATGCGGCAACGCCACTTCTCCACATAAGGCATCAGCAGCAGAATAGTCAGCATGGACACGAAGGAGAGCTGAAAACCAACGCTGAACAGGTTGAAAGGCTGCACACCCAGCATAATCAATGCCGTAAGGCTCAAGGCGCTGAGTGGCGACCAGTCGCCACTCAGGAACGATACAATGGCGTAGATGGTGAACATCACCACCGCTCGCACCAGTGACGGAGAAAAACCCGTCAGCAACGCGAAAGCCCACAAAAGGACAACCGCCAAGAGCCCACACAGCCTCTTCCCCACCCTGCTGCGGAAAAACAATCCCAGCGTCAACGTCAGCAGCATATAGAGTACGCCCACATGAAGTCCTGAGAGCGCAAGCAGATGACTAGCTCCTGAATCGGTGTACGCTTCGCGCACATCGTCGCTCATGCGGCTTCTGTCGCCCAACGACAGTGCCTCCACCATGCCCAACACATCATCAGGCAGTTTCGCTTCAGTATAGAAATCTCTCAGCCAAGTCGCCGCCTGAATCCTCATGCTCATCGTTTTGCCCCATAAGCCAGACGCCCCTTCCTGCGGTTGGAGGGGGTGGAGCGTAGCCTTCGAGGCGGGAATCATCACCGTACCGCTTATCCGACGGCAATAGAGCACACGCGCATAGTCGAACGTCAGCGAATCACTGAAATTCTGCGGAGGGCGGATGACCACACCCTTCAGCAGCAACGTATCTCCCCACGCAACCGTCGCTTCAGTGCCGAAGACATAACCATAGAGACGATGCCCGGAGACATCGAGCGTATAGCGCACCGAACGATTGCGCGCCACAGGGGCACTACGAACGACCGCACGACAATCGACAGCTTCAGCCGGCCACTGCGTTACCACATTGTCGTGAACGGATTGATAGCGCCAGGCACCCAGCGTACCTACGGAGAGTAGCAATAGCACACTGACCAATATAGGCATACGAAGCAGAAAGTTGCGCTCCGTTTGCAGGAAAGAAGAATTGGGCTTATGAACAGCAATTTCTATCCCTCCGGCGAGCAGCAGAAAGAGCGCCGCAAGCAGAAAGTAAACGTTAGCTGAAAGGGATAGAGAATGGCAAAAAAGGACATCAGCCAACCCTATGCCCGCAGCCAAACAAACTGCGACCCGCAACAAAGGGATATTGCGGAGCGCAGACATAAGAAGAATGAATTATTAGGAATTAGAAATCAGGAATTCCTTATATCCTTCAGTTCGCAAATCATTGCGGCGGGATCGGGTGCACGGAAGACAGTTGAGCCCGTGACAAGGACATCGACGCCAGCAGCAATGAGCCCTGGGGCAGTATTGAGGGTGACACCGCCATCGACTTCCACAAGAGCACGAGAGCCGGAGGATTCGATAAGCGTGCGCACCTCGCGAACCTTACTGAGCGAATGTTCAATGAATGGCTGTCCGCCAAACCCAGGATTAACCGTCATTACAAGCACCATATCAATATCGCGAATGATATCCGCAAGAAGGCTGACAGGAGTCGAAGGGTTAAGTGCAACGCCGCACTTCATGCCGGCTTCGTGAATCTCGTAAACCGTGCGATGGAGATGGGTGCAAGCTTCATAGTGAACCGTCATCATGTGAGTACCCAGCGCAGCAACCTGCTTGATGTAACGTTCGGGGTGGACAATCATCAGATGGACGTCGAGGGGCTTACGACAAGCGCGAGCCACTGCCTCAAGAACAGGAAAGCCGAAGGAGATATTGGGAACGAAGACACCGTCCATTACATCAAGATGGAGCCAGTCGGCAGAAGAGGTGTTAATCATCTCTACCTCATTGGCCAGATGAAGGAAATCGGCAGCCAGCAGTGAAGGAGCAACAAGCATTTTCTTAATTCTTAACTCAATTCACGGCTGCAGCGGCGCGAATGGCATCAAGTACGGAAGCCGATGGCTGAAGGGGACGTAAGTCGCGCAGCGCAAGGCGGATGAGGGTTCGTAACTGAGGATTGGTAGGAGTAGAAGTTTGAGGCATAGGCGGGATTAAATGAGGGATTAGAAATCAGATATTGTACTTTTGCAATTGTTAATCGAGAATTTTCATAATAAAAACGAAGGAGAGGTTAGTTTTCGTATAAATGGGCGATATTTTTTTTGAAAATGTTTTTTCAGGAGTTTTCACGTAAAAATTCTGCAATTTGTTTGGTTTGGTCGGGAAAAATATCTACTTTTGCAGCGCTTTTCTGAACTGAAGCTTGCAGAGAAGCATACATGGTGGCTATAGTTCAGTTGGTTAGAGCGTCAGATTGTGGTTCTGAATGTCGTGGGTTCGAGTCCCACTAGCCACCCCAAGGATTAAAGGGTTTAATGATAGAAACAATACAGGCTCCTCCGAAATGGAGAAGCCTGTATGATTTTTATACGGCGCTGTATTAACGGAAAAGCAGCGGAGCCATTTCGTAGAGGCTGCGGCGCCAGGTGAGGAACTCGTGGGCGGTGCCGGGCGAGACGTAGCCGACGGCATTGATGCCTGCGGCCTTGAGGTCGGCAGCAGCCTTCATGACACCATCGGGATTCTCCTTGCTGCCACAACTCATGAAGATCAGCTCGACGGGCTCCTGACCCTGCTTGGCTTTTTTTGAGGGGGTGTACTTGGCCTTGACGGATTCGATGTCGGCGGGGTTGTAGGTGCCTCCTGAAAGAAGTCCCCAGTGGGAGAATACCTCGGGACGGCGCAGGGTGATGAGGTGCGTCTCAAAGCCACCCATAGAAAGGCCTGCCATAGCGCGATGAGGGCGATCGGCGATGGTCTTGAAATGGCTGTCGATGTAGGGCACGAGCTCATCGACGAGCACTTTCTCGAAGTCCTCGGCGGTGAACTCGCGCAGGCCGCCAAAGCGGATTTCGTTGGTCATGCCGTAGGTCATCACGACGATGAACGGCACGGCCTTGCCCTCGGCGATGAGGTTGTCCATGATGATGCCTGCCTTGCCCTGGCGGAACCACGAGGTCTCGTTCTCGCCCCAGCCGTGCTGGAGGTAGAGGACGGGGAAGCGCTCCTTGGCCTTGGCGTCGTAGGTGGGCGGGGTATAGACCCAGGCGGTACGGACGCTCTGCGTGCTCTCGGACCAGAAGAGGACTTCCGACACACGGCCGTGGGGGACGTTCTTCAGCGCATAGAAGTCCTCGTCGGGGGCGGGCACCTCAAGGCCGCTCTCCCAGCGGGTGCTGCCGTAGAAGTTCTGTGCTCCCGGGTCGTTGAAGTTACCTCCGTCGATGATGAGGTGGTAGTAGTGGAAGCCGGGATCCTCAGGAGCCGAGGTGGTGCCCACCCAGACGCCGTCGGCATCCTTGCGCAGGACGGTGCCGCCCCCACGTCCGATGGTGGTGATGACGGACTTGGCCTGCGGGGCGACGACACGGAAGCGGGCATAGCCCTGCGAGTTGACCATGGGGTACTGCTGGCCGGGCTGGTTGAAGGACGAGGGGACGAAGTCCTCCTTGACGACGGCATTGTCGAGGGCGGGGTCGAAGTTCACGACACGGTTGTAGGCTGCCTTGGGCTTGTACTCGGAGTCGAACAGCAAGGGGTAGTTGGCAGCACCGAGCCACGAGTCACGGTCGCCCAGGTTCCAGAAGGTCACGCAGTCGAGGTCCTTGGCATGGCGGCGGAAGACGCGGAAGATGCGGTTGTACTGGTCGGCGAGAAGGGTTTTCTGCCATTCAGCGATATTGCCGGCACCCCGGCTGAAGCGCAAGCCGCCGCCCATCTCCTCGTTGACACGGACGTCGAGCTCGGTGACGTGGACATGGGGCACGATGGCGGCATAGGCCGTGATGGCGGCATCGATGTCCTCCTCGCTGGGGCCATAGACGTTGTAGTGTCCCTGCATGCCGAAGCCGTCGATGGGCACACCGTCGGCCTTCATGGTGCGCAGCATCTGGCAGATACGGTCACGCTTGCCAGGGTCGCACTCGTTGTAGTCGTTGTAGAAGAGTTGGGCATTCGGGTCGGCCTCGCGGGCATACTCGAAAGCCTTGCGAATGAACTCGTCGCCGGCAATCTGGTACATGGGCGACTGGCGGTAGATGGGCTGTCCGGGGTACTGGTTGTCGGCGATGGCCTCGTTGACCACGTCCCAGCAATAGACCACGTCCTTGTAACGGCTGACGACGGCCTGGATGTGACTCTTCATGTTCTTGAAAAGCACCTCCTTCGTGACGAGGTTGCCCTTCTTGTCCTTGTACATCCATTCGCCTATCTGGCTGTGCCACATGAGGCAATGTCCGCGCATCTTGATGCCGTTGCGCCGGCAGAAGTCGGCAATACTGTCGGCCCTCGCCCAGTTGAACTGGCCCTGCTGGGGCTCGGTCGACTCGGGCTTCATGTCGTTTTCAGCCGTGACGCTGTTGAACTCACGCAGGACGATGGCCTGCTGTTCGGGAACTGTGACGTTGCGGAAATTGACGGCAACGCCTACCTTGAAATAGTCCTTGTAGGCATCCTTGAGGCTTGTCTGGGGCTGGGCAAGGACCGTGGAAACTGCCATGCTCAGCATGGCGAACGGAAGAATGAGAGCGGTTGAACGTTTCATAAACTCTGGGGTTTTTGTTAATGTCGGGACAAAGATAGAGATAATTTTTGTTAATTCCACAAAATCGTGCAACAAAATTACTTTTCCTTACGTCTAATTAGCGTTATGCAAATAGAACTTCACAACGTACACAAGACCTACGAGGGCGCTCAGCCGCTCCACGTGCTCAAAGGCATCGACCTCAGCATCGAAAAAGGCGAGTTCGTTTCCATCATGGGAGCCTCGGGGTCGGGCAAATCTACCTTATTAAATATATTAGGCATCCTCGACAGCTACGACGAGGGCGAGTATATCATCGACGGACGGCTCATCAAAGGGCTGAGCGAGCGTCAGGCCGCAGGCTACAGGAACCGCACCATCGGCTTCATCTTCCAGTCGTTCAACCTCATCTCGTTCAAGACCGCCGTCGAGAACGTCGAACTGCCGCTGTTCTACCAGGGCGTCAACCGTCGCCGCCGGCACGAACTGGCCATGGAGTATCTGGACCGTCTGGGACTGAAGGACTGGGCCGGACACTACCCCAACGAGATGTCGGGCGGCCAGAAACAGCGTGTGGCCATCGCACGGGCACTCATCACCCATCCGCAGATCATCCTTGCCGACGAACCGACGGGAGCCCTCGACTCGAAGACCTCGGTGGAGGTGATGGAGCTGCTGGGACAGCTTAACCGCGAGGAGGGAGTGACCATCATCGTCGTCACCCACGAGAGCGGCGTGGCAAACTGTACGAACCGCATCATCCATATCAAAGACGGCATCATTGGCGAGATAGAAGAGAACTCACGGCATAACGCTTCGGCCTTCGGCACTACGACGATTATGAAGTAAGGTTAGAGGTTAGTGGTTAGAGATTAGCGTTATGAATGATTTGTTTACAGAGGTTTGGGAGAGCGTCCGCCGCAACAAGCTGCGCACCTGCCTGACGGGATTTGCCGTGGCGTGGGGCATCTTCATGATCATCGTCCTGCTGGGCGCCGGCAACGGCCTGATGGGCGCCTTCAACCAGAGCAGCGGCGAATTTGCCTCGAACTCCATGATGATAGGCGGAGGCTCCACGTCGAAGCCCTACAAGGGACTGAAGGAGGGACGGCGCATCCGGCTGGTGACCTCGGACATGGACCTGATGAAGAAAGAGCCCTTCTCAGAAAACATCGACCAGGTGACCACCAGCCACTCGCAAAGCGGCTACACCCTGACTTACGGAAAGACCCACCTGAACAACGTATCGCTCAACGGCACCTACCCAGGCTATGCCGACATGAACCGCATCGTGATGCTGGCAGGACGCTTCATCAACGAAAAGGACATCCAGGACAAGCGCAAGGTCATCGTCCTGGGCCACCTGACAGCGAAAAACCTCCTCAAAGGAGGGACGGACTACGAACGGCTGCTGGGTGAGCAGGTTAAGGTGGGGCCGTTTGCCTTCAAGGTGATAGGCGTCCGCAGGGCTGAGGAAAACCGCGACGACCGCGACCTCAACGTCCCCTACTCGACCATCAAGACCATCTTCGGCCTGGACAACCATATCGACGACATCACCTTCACGTTCCACGGACTCCCGACGGAAGAGGCCAACGAAGCATTCGAGAAGGAGCTGAAGGCTGCCGTCAACACGGCTCACGACGCAGCCCCCGACGACGCGAGCGCCACTTGGGTGTGGAACCGCTTCACGCAGAATCTCCAGATGGAGAAAGGCTCGAAGATTCTCCACACGGCGTTGTGGATCATCGGCTTGTTCACGCTCTTGGGCGGCATCGTGGGCGTATCGAACATCATGCTCATCACCGTCAAGGAGCGCACACACGAATTCGGCATCCGCAAAGCCATCGGCGCCAAGCCCTGGAACATCATGAAGCTGATTGTGGCGGAGAGCATCACCATCACGGCCTTCTTCGGCTATATCGGCATGGTGGCAGGAATGCTGGCATGTTTCTTGATGGACAAAACGCTGGGACAGTCGAGCATGGAGGTATTCGGCGAGAGCATCCGCCTGCTGGTGAACCCCACCGTGGGAATAGACGTGGCCATCGAGGCCACATTAGTGTTGATAATCGCCGGGACGCTGG
This sequence comes from Bacteroidales bacterium UBA1189, assembly GCA_002309805.1. Taxonomy (GTDB): domain Bacteria; phylum Bacteroidota; class Bacteroidia; order Bacteroidales; family Bacteroidaceae; genus UBA1189. The sequence continues at coordinate 66,690 of DBYJ01000010.1, forward strand.
CAGGGCTGGCTCCTGCCCGCAAGGCGGCGAAAGTACGACCCATTGAAGCTTTGAGAGACGAATGAGACTGGATACCGATACCTTCCGCGAAATTGCCGACTCGCTCGTTCGCAACAAGCGTCGCAGCCTGCTGACGGGGTTCGGCGTCTTCTGGGGCCTGTTCATGCTGCTCTTCCTCATCGGAGGCGGCGCAGGGCTGAAGGAGATGCTCTCGAAGAACTTTGCAGGCTTTGCCAACAACACCGTCATCCTCATCAGTTCCAACACCTCCAAGCCCTACAAGGGTCTGCAGGAGGGACGTTACTGGAACTTCGAATATAAAGATGTGGAGCGTCTGCGCCAGATGGTGCCCGAGCTCGACGTGGTGGCCCCGATGATTAGCGCCTGGAGCGGCAACGTGGCCTACGGGTCGCACAGCTCGTCGGCAAGCGTCAAAGGGATTACAGCCGACTACGACCGGGTGGAAACCAGCCAGATCAAGTACGGCCGCTTCATCAACGAGATGGACGTGGAGCAAGAACGCAAGGTCTGCGTCATCGGCAAGGACATCTACAACGAGCTCTTCCCCGACGGAGGAGACCCCTGCGGAAACTACGTCGAGGTGGGAGGCATCCACTTGAGGGTCATCGGCGTCGATTTCAACTCGGGCAACATGAGCATCAACGGCCGTGCGTCGCGTACGGTCACCATGCCCATCACCGTTGCCGCCAAAATCTACCATCGGGGCAACACGGTCGATATCATCTGCATCACCGGCAAGAGCGGCGTGAAGATGACGTCGCTAGAGGGACGTCTGCGCTCCGTCATGGGACGTCAGCACAGCTTCGACCCCACCGACGAACAGGCCATGGTGATACTGAATACCCAGCAGATTTTCTCTATTGTCGATAACCTGTTCCGCGGACTCAACTTCCTCATCTGGCTGGTGGGCCTCGGCACCCTGCTCGCTGGAGCCATCGGCGTGAGCAACATCATGATGGTCACCGTCAAGGAGCGCACCGTCGAAATCGGCATACGCCGCGCCATAGGCGCCCTGCCCGGTGAAATTCTTTCACAGATACTCATGGAGAGCGTTTCGCTCACTCTGTTGGCCGGCAGCTTCGGCATCGTATTCTCCGTGCTGATGCTGAGCGGACTGGAGGCCATCACGAAACATGAGGCAGTATTCCAGATTGGCTTCGGCACGGCCATCGTGGCCGCCCTGCTGTTAGCTTTCCTTGGAGCCTTAGCAGGACTGGCCCCCGCACTCCGCGCCATGAACATCAAGCCCGTAGAAGCCATGCACGACGAATGATGAAATAAGAAATTAGGAAATAAATAAACATAAATAACATGAAACGATTTTTTAGGTACATCCTCTTTGCCCTCATCGGAGTGGTCATCATCGGAACATTTGTGTTCCTCTTCAACAACTCCCGCCCCAAGGCGGAACAGTACAGTGAGCTGACAGCCGTCCGCGGCGACATCAGCAAGTCGACCGTCATCACCGGCAAGATCACTCCGCGCAACGAAGTGAACATCAAGCCGCAGATCAACGGCATCATTGCCGAGCTGCTCAAGGA
>DBYJ01000010.1:68292-82025 GCA_002309805.1 Bacteroidales bacterium UBA1189
TCGCTCAGCTCGGCCCAGAGCCGCGTGCGCCTTTCGGAAATTAACCTTAAGCAGGCCCAGGTGAACTACGACCGCGAGAAGGCACTCTTCGACAAGAACCTGGTGAGCGCCGAGGAGATGGACCAGGTGACGCAGAAGCTGGCCCAGGCCAAGGAGGAACGCGCCGCGGCGCAGGATGCCCTCGAGGTTATCCGCGACGGCGTGTCGCAGTCAAACGCCACCTCTTCCAGCACGCTGGTACGTTCCACCATCACCGGCCTCATCCTCAATGTCCCCGTCAAGGTGGGTAACTCGGTCATCCAGGCTAACACCATGAACGACGGCACTACGGTAGCCACCGTAGCCGACATGAACGACCTTATCTTCGACGGCAACATCGACGAGACCGAGGTGGGCTCGCTCGTCGAGGGCATGCCGCTCGTCATCACCATCGGAGCCCTCAGCGACTACCGCTTCGACGCTACGCTCGAATACATCTCGCCCAAAGCGGTAGAGAATAACGGCGCCAATCAGTTCGAGGTGAAAGCAGCCGTCAAGGTAGCCTCCGACCGAATGATTCGTTCGGGCTATAGTGCCAATGCTGAAATCATCCTCGAGCACGTTGAGCAGGTTATTTCGCTGCCCGAAAGCGCCCTTGAGTTCAGCGGCGACAGCACCTTCGTCTACCGAAAGACAGCTACCGGCACCTACGAACGCCAGCGGGTGACCACTGGGGTCAGCGACGGACTGGACATTGAGATACTTTCTGGCATCGCCGAAGGCGACATTGTCCGCGGACCAAAAATCGTCAACGTACCAGATAATACGGTGAAGAATTAAATAATCAAGCATTAGAAATTAGGAATTATGAAAACCAAGACATTTTTCATTTTATTCTTCATTTTCCAATTTTCAATCTTTAATTTTCAATCTTCTATCTCCCTCCACGCCCAAAACGGAGTCCGACAATGGTCGCTTGCCGACTGCACCCATTATGCCCTTGAACACAACATCACCCTACAGCAGAGCAACCTCAGTGTGCAGCAACGCGAGAATGAGCTGGCTGGCGCCAAAGCCCGCATGCTGCCCGGCGTGAGTGCCAGTGCCGGTGAGTCGTTCTCCTTCGGCCGAGGCCTAACGTCCAACAACACCTACGCCGAGCGCTCCAACACCACGAACACATCATTCAGCGTCGGCGCCCAAATGCCCATCTTCGAAGGCTTCACCATCAAAAACAACATCGAGCTGAGCCGTCTGAACCTCGAGGCTGCCACCGTCGATCTGGAGAAGGCACGCGATGACATCCGCGTGGCCGTAGCGCAGGCTTACGTCCAAATACTCTACGACAAGGAAATCCTCGGTGTGGCCCAGAGCCAGATTGCCGTCGACTCCCTTCAAGTTGTCCGCCTCTCCACCATGCTCCACAACGGCAAGGCCTCCACGGCCGAGGTGAGCGCTGCCGAGGCCACGCTGGCTCAAAGCCGCCTCACCGCCACCCAAGCCGAGGGCAATCTCCGTATCGCCCTATTAGAGCTGACGCAGCTGCTTGAGCTGCCTTCACCCGAAGGGTTCGACATCGTCACCCCCGACATAAGCACCCTACAAGCCGAAACCCTCACCCCTCCCGAGGCCATCTACGAAGAGGCCATGCAGGTGAAACCTTCCATCCGCAGCGAACAGATTCGCCTCCAAGCAGCTGAGAAGAATATAGACATTGCCCGCGGCGGATACTACCCCAGCATCTCGCTCGGCGGCGGCGTTGGCACCAACTACTACTCTATCATGGGCACTCAGGGGCCGTCGTTCGGCACCCAGCTGAAGGACAACTTCAGCCCCTCGCTTTCCCTGTCGTTCTCCGTTCCCCTCTTCGACCGCTTCTCCACCCGCACCAACGTCCGATCGGCCAAGCTCTCGCACCTCAACCAACAGCTGCAGCTTGAGAATGCCGGCAAGACGCTCTACAAGGAGATCCAGCAGGCTTACTACAATGCCCTCACCGCCCGCCGGAAGTACGAGGGCAGCCTCGCCGCCGAAAAAAGCGCATCGGAAGCCTTCGATATCATGAGCGCCAAGTACGAGAACAACAAGGCCAACATCACCGAGTTCAACGAGGCCAAGAACCGCCTCGTCAGTGCCTCATCAGACCTCGCCCAAGCCCGTTACCAGTACCTCTATCAAGCCCGCTTGCTCGACTTTTACCGCGGACGCGAAATCAGTTTTTGAAAATTTTCCCTTCGCGGTGTATGAAATCTGAGAGAAAGTGCGTACCTTCGCACTTTCTTTTATTTCATTATGCGTATGAAAAAGCTATTCCTCCTTCTCCTACTGCTGATGCTCAGCGTTACCCTCGGCGCCCAGACTGACTACACCACCGAGCGCGACATCCCCTATCATACCGATGCCGGCGCCTATGCTGCCGAACGTTGTTTTCTTGATTTCTACTACCCAACGAACGTCCGTGACTTCCCCACCGTTGTCTGGTTTCACGGCGGCGGCCTCGAAGCTGGCGGCAAGGAGATTCCCCGCGAGCTCCAGCGCTCGGGCATTGGCGTCATCGGCGTCAACTACCGCCTGCTGCCCCGTGCCAAGGTTGAGGAGATCATCGATGATGCTGCAGCCGCTGTCGCCTGGGCTTTCCGCGAAGTAGCCAAGCGTGGGGGCAGTCCCCATCGCATTTTTGTAGCCGGCCACTCTGCCGGAGGCTATCTAACGGACATGGTGGTACTCGACAAACAATGGCTCGCCCGCTACGGCATCGAGGCCGACAGCATCGCCGGCGCCTTCCCCTATAGCGCCCAAGTCATCACCCATTACAATGTCCGCAAGCAGACGGGCGTCGGCCCTCTCACCCCGCGGCTCGACGAAACAGCCCCTCTGTGGCACGTCCGTCCCCTATCCATGCCCCTATTAGTACTCTCGGGAGACCGCGAGATGGAACTCTACGGACGCTACGAGGAGCAGGCCTATTTCTGGCGGATGATGCGGCTTGTGGGCAACGAGCACACGCTGCTCTACGAGTTCGACGGCTACGACCACGGCTCCATGGCTGCCCCCGCCCACAGCATTGTGAAGCGTTGCATCCGCGCTGTCTGCAATGGTGAAGTGTTCAAACGATGAAAAGCGCCCGTTTCCTACCCCTTCTCCTTTTGCTGTTCCTTGCCTCGTCGGAAATGCGAGCAAAGGACGCCATCCCCTATCGTCGTGTCAACCGCCAAGCCTTGCGCGAATACCAGCAGCCTATCCGTCCTGGAAACGACGGCAGCTATCCCTTCTGGAATGCCTATGCACGGAAATTCCTCTTTGCCCCTGCCTTCGACTTCCCCGATACCGCGGGAGCCGACAGCTATCTTTTCCAGGCCACCGACGGCAAGGGCGGTCTCTGGCAGATGCACACCACTTCGCCGCGTGCCGACCTCTCGCCCATCTGGCAGCAGCTGCCCGCTGGTAGCCAAATCACGTTAACCGTCATAGCCCTCGATGCAAAGGGACACCAGACAACCGACACCGTGGGTCAGCGACACTTCCTCAGGGACTATCCCTTCTGCGGTCCCTACAACACACCCGCCCGCCCCTACAAAGAAGCCGCCCTCAAGGCCATGCTCTACGTCCATTTCCTACCCGCTATCCGCCACTGGGCAGACCACACCGAGCCCGACATGAGCTACCCCCACAACACATACGCCTGCAAGATCATGGGCTCAACGCTGCGAAACGAAGCCCTCGTGGCCCACTTCTTCCCCGAGCTACGCGATGAAGCCCTTGCGATGGCCCGCAACGTAGCAGCCTTCCTTCGCACCATCAGCCAACCGCCACAAATGCCCCTCGCCTACTTTCCACCCACCTACTACGGCGGGCTCATCGCCTCCTCGCGGGCCGAAAACCAGAACAAGACCATGTGTATGGAGGCCGTCACTGTAGCCGAGGGACTGCTCGACCTCTACCGCGAGAGCGGCGAGCGCCAATATTACGACTGGGCATTAGGCATCGCCGACACCTACCTGCGCCTCCAGCGCCCCGATGGCAGCCTGCCCATCAAACTCGATCTGACGACCGGCGAGCCCGTTAACGAAGCCTGCGCCATGCTCCACCCCCTGCTCAGGTTCTTCGAGCGGCTGCACGACGAGTTTGATCTCACCACCTACGAGGAAGGACGCTTGCGTGCCCAGCGCTGGATGAGCGACGTCTGTGTGCCCCGTTTCGACATGACCGGGCAATTCGAGGACTGCTCGGTACTGGGCCTTCAGCCCTACGAGAACCTCACCAACTGTACCGCTGCGCCCTATGCAAGCTACCTCTTCGAACGACCCGAGGCGACACGTGCCGACCTCCGCAATGCTGAGGACCTGCTACGACTAAGCGAGGATCAGTTCGTCCATTGGGACATCAACGCCCGCGCCGACGGCATACGCCCTCACGCTACGCCTTGCGTGTTCGAGCAATATAAATACCAAATGTCCGTCGATAACAGCGCCGCCAACGTCGCAGCTGCTTTCCTCGCCAAATATCAACGCACCGGCGACCTCCTTGCCCTCGCCAAGGCCATAGCGCTCACTAACACCATTACTCTCGTGCAGAACCCCTGCAACGGTCTGATCCCCACCACTTGGGAAAGTCGCCGCGATGTTGCAGCCCCCATGAGCTTTTGGTTGAACTGCTCCGTCAGCTCCACCATCATACTCCTCCGTATGTCCGACGTCATCGACCACACCCATGCCGCCGACGGCCTCCACCTTAAGGAATAGCCCCCATCACGATGCTTATATGCACGCACGGAAATACTTGAATACATGAAACGCCTCCGATAGTGCAGTGCTCTATGGAAACAGCGCACTACGCTAAATAATTTTTGCAGTGCGCTATTTTCTTAGCGCACTGCAAAAAAACTAGTGTTTTTCGGACGGTTTTTATAACTTTTCACCGCCCGAGAAGCGCTATTTCTTCAAAGCCGCATCTTGCGGATGAGGGCTTCGAGGAAATAGTAGTCAGCGTAGCAGAGAGGGACGTCGACTTCGGCATGATGGGGCTTGGAGCCAACGCTGTGGCGGAGCAGGAAGCCGCCGTTAGTGCCAACCTCGGCGCGATAGGCAGGCGAGGCAAGGGCGGTCAGCAGGCGGTCGGCATAGGTGCGGAGCTCACGCCGCTGACGGGGGCTGACGTAGGTGGCCAGTTCGTAAAGGGCTGAGGAGAGGATGGCTGCTGCCGAGGCGTCGCGTTCCTCTTCCTTGGAGCCGGTACCGGCAGGGGCATCCATGTCCCACCAGGGCACGAGGTCGTCGGTGCGGTCGGGGTGGTCGCGCAGAAAGGCGAAGGTGCGGAGGGCTTGGTCGAGGTACTTTTTATCGCGGGTGTAGCGGTACATGAGCGTGAAGCCATAGACGGCCCACGACTGACCGCGCGACCAAGCGCTCTCGTCGGCATAGCCCTGATTGGTGTGCTTGCTAAGTACGCGGCCGGTAGCGGCGTCATACTCCAGCACATGGTAACACGAGCCATCGGGACGAAAGTGATTCTTCAGCGTGTTGTCGGCATGGGTGATGGCTATCTGACGGAAACTGTCGTCGCCACTCAAGCGGCTGGCCTCAAAGAGGAGCTCAAGGTTCATCATGTTGTCGATGATGACGCTGACCTGCTGTCCGCCGATGCGCCCCCAAGAGCGGATAACACCGGCCTCAGGGACATAGCGTTTGCAGAGACTACGGGCGGTGTTGATGAGGACCTCTTTGTAAAAGTCGCTGCCCTGGGGGCCATAGCCGAAACCGGTGTCGCCAGCGAGGATGCGGCGGCCCTGGCCGTAGCTGTCACCCATCATAAAGCCGACATCGTGGTTGTCAGTATAGAATTGCACGGGGGCAAGAGCAGTGGTGTAGCGCTCGGCAAAAGAGTGCCATTTCTCGTCGCCCGTGAGCTCATAGAGCTGCCAAAGGGTGCCAGCAAAGAAGCCGCTGCACCAATCGTAGATGCCGATGCCCCGAATGCTGCCGTCGTCATTGAGCGTTCGGGGGTTGATGAAGGTGTCAGTCGTGCAGACGTGGGAAAGCATGTACTCCGTCTGCTGGGCAGCGAAGCGGATGTTGTCCTCAATAAACCCATCGTCATTATTCTTGTCAGAACATGATGCCAGCAAGAATAATGAAAAACTAAAAACAAACAATGAATAATAAATGGCCTTGCTTTTCATCAGGTTTTTCGAATTACTCGGATTATTCAGATTACTCAGATTACGCAAACATCAGTCAAGTTTCAGCACCGCCAAAAAAGCTTTCTGGGGAACTTCGACATTGCCAATCTGCTTCATGCGTTTCTTACCACGCTTCTGCTTCTCAAGCAGCTTGCGCTTACGGCTGACGTCGCCTCCGTAACACTTAGCAGTCACATCCTTGCGAACTTGCTTGACAGTCTCACGAGCGATGATCTTCCCTCCGATGGCTGCTTGGATAGCAATGTCGAACTGCTGGCGGGGGATGAGGTCCTTGAGCTTTTCGCACATGCGACGCCCGAGTTCGTAGGCATTGTCGACGTGGGTGAGCGTACTGAGGGCGTCGACGGGCTCACCATTAAGCAGGATGTCCAACTTGATGAGCCGAGAGGGACGGTAGCCCGCTGCATGATAGTCGAACGAAGCATAGCCCTTGGAGATACTTTTCAGTTTGTCGTAGAAGTCGATGACAATCTCGCCCAAAGGGAGGTTGTAGTAGATTTCGACGCGGTTGCCGCTGATGTACTCCTGCTTTACCAACTCACCGCGCTTGCCGAGGCAGAGCGTCATGATGGGGCCGATGTAGTCGGTGGTGGTGATGATGCTGGCACGGATATAGGGCTCCTCGATGTGGTCGATGAGCGTAGGGTCGGGCATGCCGCCGGGGTTGTGAACCTCAGTCATGTGGCCCTGCTTGTCATAGACGTTATAGGAGACATTGGGCACGGTAGTGATGACAGCCATGTCGAACTCGCGGTCGAGACGCTCCTGCACAATCTCCATGTGAAGCAGCCCGAGGAAGCCGCAGCGGAAGCCGAATCCCAGTGCCACGGACGATTCGGGAGTGAACGTCAGCGAGGCATCGTTGAGCTGCAGCTTTTCCAGCGAGGCTCGAAGGTCTTCGTAGTCCTCAGCCTCAATGGGATAGACACCAGCAAAGACCATGGACTTACTCTCCTCGAAGCCGGCAATGGCTTCAGCACAAGGACGAGCAGTGTGTGTGATGGTGTCGCCCACCTTCACCTCGGTGCTGGTCTTGATACCACTGATGATGTAGCCCACGTCACCTGTGCGCAGCTCCTTACGGGGTATCATGTCCATCTTCAGGATGCCCACCTCGTCGGCATCGTACTCCTTGCCAGTATTGAAGAACTTCACCTTGTCGCCGGTGTGGATGACACCATTTACCACCTTGAAGTAGGCAATGATGCCGCGGAACGAATTGAACACCGAGTCGAAAATAAGGCATTGCAGAGGAGCCTCCTCGTCGCCTACGGGGCAGGGAATACGCTCGACGACGGCGTCGAGGATGTCCAGCACGCCTTCGCCCGTCTTGGCGCTGCAGCGGATGATCTCCTCGCGCTTGCAGCCCAGCAGGTCGATGATTTCGTCCTCGACAGCGTCGGGGTTGGCGCTGGGCATGTCGCACTTGTTGATGACGGGGATAATCTCGAGGTCGTGCTCGATGGCCATGTAGAGGTTGCTGATGGTCTGCGCCTGCACGCCCTGGCTGGCATCGACCACCAACACGGCGCCCTCGCAGGCGGCAATGCTGCGCGACACCTCGTACGAGAAATCGACGTGTCCCGGAGTGTCGATGAGGTTGAGGGTGAATTTCTCACCCCCGTGCTCATACTCCATCTGGATGGCGTGGCTCTTGATGGTGATACCGCGCTCGCGCTCCAGTTCCATGTCGTCGAGCATCTGCCCCTCAGTCACCTGGATGGTGTGAGTGTACTCCAGCATTCGGTCAGCAAGGGTTGACTTGCCATGGTCGATGTGAGCAATGATGCAGAAGTTGCGGATATGTTTCATTCCTTATATGCCAAGCGATTTCTTCATGGCGTCAATCTTTGCCAAAGCAGCGGCAACGGCAGCACCATGGTCGGCAGGGGTCTTCATCACACCCTTGGCCTCCATGTAAAACTTAATCTTCGGCTCGGTGCCGGAGGGACGGACGCTGACCTTGTCACCATCGGCATTGAAATACTGCAAGACGTTCGAAGGCTCCGGCATATCAAGCGGCGTAACGTTGCCCTGGGCATCGGTCTGCTGCAGCAACTTGAAGTCCTTGGTGAGGACGACGGGCAGCCCGGCTAACTCCTTCAGTGGATGAGCGCGGAAGTTCTCCATCATAGCCTTGATTTCGTCGGCTCCGCTCTTGCCCGGGCGGACAACGTTGACGGTAATCTCGTGCGAGAAGCCGTACTGCACATAAATCTGCATCAGCAGTTGATAGAGATCCATACCCTGTTCAAGTGCCCAAGCAGCAATTTCGGCCATGAGGCAGCAGGAACTGACGCTATCCTTATCACGGGCAAAGTCCTCGGGCAAGAAACCGAAGCTCTCCTCGCCGCCGCCGATGTACTTCTGCTTGCCCTCGCTGAGACGGATTTCGCGGGCAATCCACTTGAAGCCGGTATAGACATCGCGCATCTCCAAGCCGTTAACGTCAGCAATCTTCTTGGCTAACTCGGTGGTGACTATTGTCTTCACGAGGAACTCGTTACCCTTCAACAAACCAAGTTTCTTGTAGTTCGTAATCAGGTAGTAAAGATACATCATACACGTCTGATTGCCGTTGATGATGGTCCACTCGGCCTTGTCGTTCTTCACGCTGATGGCGATGCGGTCGGCATCGGGGTCGGAAGCCATAACGATGTCGGCGTTGATCTTCTTGGCTAAGTTGACGGCCAGCGTCAGCGCCTCGGGATTCTCGGGGTTGGGACTGACGACGGTGGGGAAATTGCCATCGACAACCATCTGCTCGGGAACGCAGGTAACGTTAGTGAAGCCCCATTGCTTCAGGGCGGCGGGCACGATGACGCGGCCACAGCCGTGGATGGGGGTATAGACAATTTTGAGGTCTTTATGCGCCTCGACAGCCTTTCTGTCAATGCTGATGCCGCAGACACGGTCGATGTACTCCTTGTCAATCTCGGCGCCGATGGTCTGGATTAACTCAGGCTTGCCCTGGAACTTGATGTCCTCAGCCTTCACCTTGGCCACCTCGTCGATGATGCCCGTATCGTGCGGAGACAGCACCTGAGCGCCGTCATCCCAATAGGCTTTATAGCCATTGTATTCACGGGGATTGTGGCTGGCGGTGATGTTGACGCCGCTCTGGCAACCTAGATAGCGGATAGCGAAGGAGCATTCGGGTGTCGGACGGAGGTCGTCGAAAATGTAGACCTTGATGTCGTTGGCGGAGAAGATGTTAGCGCACGTCTCAGCAAACAGACGGCTGTTGTTACGGCAGTCGTGGCAGACGACGACGCTTATCTGCTTCAGCGTGGGGAATGCCTTGTGGAGGTAGTTGGCGAGGCCCTGCGTAGCCATGCCGACGGTGTAGATATTCATGCGATTGGTGCCGGCACCCATAATGCCGCGCAGACCACCCGTGCCAAACTCTAGGTCACGGTAGAACGCATCGACGAGCGCTGCCGGGTCCTCAGCCTCCAACATATTCTTGACTTCAGCCTGAGTGGCTGCATCGTAAGCGGGCGTCAGCCATTGGGCCGCACGCTCACGCACTTGTTTCAATAATTCGTTGTCCATGATGGTTATTGTTTTTCGTATTAAGATTAAAGCATTATTCCGGCGCGAAGATAGCTAAAAAAACGGAATCCAAAAAGAAAACTCACTTTTTCTGCTTCGGGACAAGGTAGCGCTTGCCGGTTTCCTTGATGACACGGCGGTTGAACTCCTCGGGATAGCCGGGGGTGATGACGCGGTCGCCAAGGCCTTCGGGAGTGCGGCGGAAGGTGCCATCCTCGTTCTCGGGCTTGATGACGCAGTCGTTATACTTCACGATGAGTTTCTGCGCCAACAGCATCCACTCCTTCATCGTCTTGTCGGCAGTATTGGCGCTATATTTTGTCAAATAGGCGACAGCGCTAGCGGGGCTTGCTTTGTAGATAGCCTGTACCTCCTTTTCCACTTCCTCCTGGCCGAGGAAGAAGCTGACTTCGAGGGCATTCTGCACCTTGCGGAGGTCGTCAATCATCAGCGAGTAGCGGGGATAGACCATGTTGCTCACCCAGTTGAACATCCAGAAGGCGCTCTCAAACGAGAAGGTGACGGCATCGCCAGCCTCGTGGCTATAGCAGAAGGGCGGCTCGGTGATGGAGCAGTATATGGGGGTGTAGACAGCGGTGTTGGCATCGTCGTTGCCGAACCAGAGGACGCCGCCAATCTCACGCGGCAACCAGCTACGCATCTGTGCCACAAAGGTGAAACCCGTCTGGAAAGTGCTGATGGTGCGCTCGTTGAAGCACTCCTTGCCATCGACTTTATAGGAGAGCGGACGCAGGCGGTAGGGCATCGACCAAGGACCGGCACCGACGTCGCCCGTCATGTCAAGGGGAGTACCCTCGTAGTGGTCACGCATAGCGGCTTGCACATCAGCAACGCTCACCTTGTGCTTGGGCTTGAAGTAGAGGGGAATGGGCTCAGCCTTCACATTGCCCTGTGCGCTGGGCAACCACTTCGACATGTCGGCATCGGCATAGAGGTTGAAGAACGACCAAACGCGGGCATCGCAAAAGCGGAGGCCGTCGAAGGTGAGGGGGTTGTAGGTGTCGGCAAAGCTGAAGTCCTTGTCCTCGCCTTTAAACCAACCCTTTGAGCGGGCAAAGCTGATGACGTCGGGAACATAGAGGCAGTTCTTCGGGTCGTCGAGGGGGAACTGACGGACACGTGCCTGGTTGGCATGGGCACAGATGACGTCGTCGGGCAAACGGAGGGCTACCCACACGGCACCCTTCTCGTCCTTGCCCTTGCCAATCATCTCCATAATCCACGCCTCGTTGGGGTCGCCGATGCTGAAGGTCTCGCCTTCGCTGACGTAGCCGTACTCTTTCACGAGAGCACCCATAATCTCCACAGCCTCACGGGCAGAGCGTGCACGCTGCAGGGTGATGTAGATAAGGCTGCCGTAGTCGATGACGCCGGGGCCGCCCCAGCACTCTTCACGTCCGCCGTTAGTAGTCTCACCGATAGTGACTTGCCATTCGTTCATATTGCCCACGACGTTGTAGGTGACGGGGGCTTCGGGAATCTGGCCGAGGAACTTGTTGGTGTCCCATTCATAGACATCGCGCATGGCACCCTGGGGATGAACAGCGGCAGGGAAGTGAGCCAGATAGCCGTACATGCCGTAGGAGTCGGCGCTGTAGGAGACGATGACGGAACCGTCGGCGCTGGCAGCTTTGCCGACAATGAAGTTTGTGCAGGCAAAACCTGCGCTGACAGCCAACAACACGGCTGCGAGGGAAAGGAGAATTCTCTTTTTCATAACACTTGTTTTATTTACGATTTGACATTATTCGATTTACTATTATCCAGCTGTGTTAGTAATCAAACTCGAGGGTGCAGGTGGAGACGTTGCCGCAGAGGTCGGTGACGGTAATCTCGGCCGTGTGGTGACCGCGGGGGATGTTCTCCTGCTGCAAATTGCACCAAAGGAGCATATCCTTCGAGCTGAACTTGAACAGCCGCCACTCGCCGTCGATGGTACCCCGATAGTTGGTAAAGCCGCTTCCGGCATCGCCCAGCTTAAAGGAAATCATCGGGCCCTTTCCCTCTGGAGAGTCTTGGGGAGCGGGCTGTTGGGGGACGATGTGGGGAGGAATGGTATCGACCATGATGGTGTAGGTGCCCAGACGGCTGACGTTTGTCTTTATCCAGCCGTATTCGTAGGTGCCGCCACGGCAAATCGAGCTGCCGTCATAGACCTCGGCAATATAATACTTCGATTTATCGGCCACCAGGGGCTGGGGTGCCTGCAGGCGCAGTTCGGCACTGGCTTTCAGCGGAACAGGTACGCGGCAGAACTGCCATACACCGTCTTTTTCCTCGAAGTCCAGCTGCAGATCCTCGTAGAGGGCATCGTCGGGGAGCCACAGCGTGAGGTCGCGCCACGAAAGGATGTGGGGGGTATCGGCAGTCATGAAATACAGGTAATTGGGCAAAACGGCAGGGAGGTCTTTGCGCTCGCCCCGCACGGTGAAGCGATAGACGGCGCGGTTGCCGTAGTAGTCCGTGAGCTCATAGCGGAAGCGGTAGTCGCGCTCCTCGTTGATGGTGACCCAGCCATAGTCGCCATTAGAAGCCTTCAGCATCCGCAGCGAGTTGCCCGGGGCGAAGGTGGAGCGCATATACCAGGCACCGGTGCGGAGGCGCTCCTCATAGTCCGTCCACGAGTCCAGCATGGGGTTCTCGTCGAAGGAGAAGCGGTTGACCTCGCTCTCGCTGACCAGGGCATCGTCGACGAACAGCTTGACGTAGCGCACGCCGTAGTAGTTCGTCGTGCCGGTCATGTAGTCGTGTGCAGCGATGGCAGTGCCCACTTTGCCCCATGCCTTCACGACCGCCGGCTGTTGCACGAGGCCGTTCTTGATATCCATGTAGAATTTATCGTCGGCGCCGTTCACCACTCCCCTGCCCTTCTTCGGATAGAGCATGACGGAGGTGGCACGGGGCGGCACGTCGTCGGTAATGCGGTCGGCATAGAACTGCAGGGGGTCAACGGGTTCATCCGTTGCCGTCAGGCGCACCTCGAAGTGGAGGTGCGGCCCGAAGGAGTATCCCGTGTTGCCGCTCAGCGCCACCACCTCGCCCTCCTTCACCGGAAATTCGTCGGGTGAGAAGCTGAGGTCGGTGACGAAGGCTTCGTTTTCGTACTGGTATCGGTGGATACGCTCAGCCACGCCCTTCGAGAAGGCATCGAGGTGTCCATAGACGGTTGTATAGCCGTTGGGGTGGGTGATGTAGAGGCCGTTGCCGTAGCCGCCGGCGCTGACGGTAGCGCGGCTGATGTAGCCGTCTGCCACGCTGTGAACGGGCCAGCCGATGGTGCTCTGCGTCTTGATGTCGATGCCGCCGTGGAAATGCCCGGCACGCAGTTCGCCAAAGTTGGCACTCAGCAGCAGCGGGAAATCAAATGGCGAACTGAAACGCACAGCCTCCTGCGCCGAGAATGAGAGCGCCGTCAGCAGCGCAACTATTGTAAAGACAGCTCTTTTCATATCATCTATCACTCTTTTCAGAGTTTGATTGTAAATCTGTTGTGATGTTGTTATCATTTCTTGGGACAAAGGTAGTAAAACTTCCGCATTTTGCAGGGCTATATCCGCCTTTTTTTGTATGGAAAAAAGTTTTTTCCGATGACATCCGCTCCTTTTCCGTTCATTTAAGACAAATTAACGTTTCGGCGTGCAGTATTTTCGGTTTTTGCTGTTTATAATGACAGAAGTGTTCTAATTTTGCATCAAATAATGAAAATCATGAAGAAGAGTCTCCTTATGGCAGCCATCGCCACGATGATGGCAATGACAGGGTGTACGGGTGGTGAGATTTTCACTCCCGACGACCCGCTCAACAACGACCACAACGAGCTGAGGGCTATCTCCCTCACGCGTGCCGAAGAGGAGTTGGTAAACAGCAACAACGAGTTTGCCTTCAATCTGTTCCGTATCGCCGGGCCGCGTAATCCTGCTGCCCGCGACGGGAGTCCCGAGAAGAGTGTCATCCTCTCGCCCATCAGCATCACCTACGC
>DBYJ01000010.1:82080-165343 GCA_002309805.1 Bacteroidales bacterium UBA1189
GGCATCAACGCCTTCTGCCGCAAGATGCTCACCGAGGCTCCCACCCTCGACAAGCTCACGAAGGTGATGATAGCCAACACCATCTACATGAACAAGGGCTACGAGCTGAAGAAGGCGTTCGTGGACAAGGCCAAGACCTACTACGACGCAGAACCCGAGACGCGCGACTTCGCCGACGGCAAGACACTCGATGTCATCAACAAGTGGGGCAGCGACCACACGGAGAAGATGATCGAGAAGGTGATGAGCGAGGACGAGTTCGACCCCACGGCGGTGAGCTATCTGCTGAACGCCATCTACTTCAAGGGTGCCTGGGCCGAGAAATTCGACAAGAACAACACGAAGGACGAAAAGTTCAAGGGCTACGAGAAAGAGAAGAAGGTGCCGATGATGCATCAGGAGCATGAGTTCGGCTACGCGGAGACGGACGACTGCCAGGCCCTGTGCCTCCCCTACGGCAACAACGCCTACCGCATGACCATCCTCCTGCCCAAGGAGGGCAAAACCGTGTACGACGTGGCACAGACGCTGAAGGGCGACACGTGGCAGCGGTTCCAGTGGATGGGTAGCGCGCTTGTCGATGTGAAGCTACCGCGCTTTGAGTCTCAGACGAACATCGGCCTCGTGGAGGTAATGTCGGCACTGGGGATGCCCAGGGCATTCACTTCCGCAGCTGAGTTCTCTGATTTCTGCAACGTCCCCACCCACATCGGAATAATGAAGCAAGTGGCCAAGATCAAGCTCAACGAGGAGGGCACCGAGGCCGCAGCCATTACTGTGATTGGAATAGAAAAATCGTCTGCCATACCCTCTGAGCCCAAGCGTGTCGCGTTCCACGCCACCCGTCCGTTCCTCTATGTCATCAGCGAGCAGTCAACGGGTGCCATCTTCTTCATCGGCCAGTACATGGGCGACTGACCTCCGCCTCACTGACCAAGCTGGCGTAATTTGGCGGCAAGATTCTGGAAGATGTTGGTTTCCTTATAGAGATAATGGATGGAAACGGCAGCGGAGATAAGCAACACGAAAGCCCCTGCCGCCCAAGTGACCCATCCCTGTGTGAAGAGAAATACGACCATCGCCACCACAAGCAGCAAAAGGTGAACAAAAGCGAACAAGCGGACCTTGCCGCTAGCGCGGAAGCCGTAACGGACGGAGGTGATGGCGTAGTTAAGCAGCCAATCGAACACTGCCGCAGCAAACAGTCCGATACCTGCCCACGAAACGCCTCCGTAGCGGTAGCCCAGCACCACGGCAGCGGCCATGAAGAGGTCGTAGAACAGCTCCTGCAGGAGATAGGTGAACGAGTCGCCCTTCGACAACGACATGAACGACATGGGCCTCGTCAATGCCGTGAAGAACAGGGCCAATGCCGCCCACTGCGTCACCTCGAGCATCGGCATGAAACTGCGTTTCAGCAACAAGGGAATGATGATGGGCAGAAAGAGCAGAAAGGCCAGAATCAGCGGGGCAATCAGCAGCACCAGCACTTCAATCTGCTCGTTCACCAGACGGTTGGACTCTATTCGGTCCTTGTTCACCACCGACAGACGGGGAAAGAAATCGGTCTCCACCGCCGATAGCACCAGCATACTGAGGTACGACGACAGGACAATGGCATTGCTGTAGAACCCCACGTCCTCGGCCGTGCCATGTTCCATCATATAGGATGAAACGAAAAAGAGCACGCCCGTGCCGAGGAATCCGGCAATCGTGTAGTTGATGCCCAGGCGCACGATGTAGCCGCCCTCATGGAAGACGGACTTCGAGAACAGCGCCACCCGGTAGGGCCAGGCACGGAAGGAGTACCAGCAGGTGAGCGCCATCGTGCTGATGGCCGTCAGCACCAGCACGGGCACGATGCCCCGCATCCCCAGCCACATATAGACGGGCGCGGCAATTAACAGCGTGGCAAGCACCACCCAGATCTGGTTTGCCGCCAGCTGCCTGAGCAGATGGGTTCCCTTCATGATGGCCCGCTCGCCACTGGTGATGGACGTGCATCCCACCACCAGCGAAAGCAGCTGGAACGAGAGCGTGTAGCTGTAGTCGCCGTCGAAACTCAGGCGGCTGAACAGGGGCGCCAGCAGGAAACAGGCCACCGTGCCCACGATGCCCAGCCAAAGGCTCCACGAGCGGACGATGAGCAGCTGGCGCTGGCGGGCCTCGTCGGCTGTGCTCTCCGAGATGGTCTTCACGGCGCTGAAGCTGATGCCGAGGTCGGTGGTCTTGCTCACCAGGTCGATGGTGCGGTTGAAGGCATAGGCGATGCCCATGCCGGCAGGGCCGATGAAGTGGGCCACCAGCTTGCCCTTCACCACCGTAATCAGGTTGGCCAGCGTCTGCACGCCGCCGAACACGCCCGTATACTTGATGATGCGGTCGTAGCCCGATTCGTTTTTCCTACCCTCGTCCTTCACGTCCTTCTGCGCTGGTTCCTTCATTTTCTGACTGACTGCCGCCAGAGGCGGCTGTTGTTCCTTCTCTTCAAAAATTCTGCAAATATAGAGCTTTTTTCTGAAAAAGCAAAACGAAGATTGAAAAATGAAAAAAGTGAAAAAGAGAAAAAAATGAAAAATTTCACCATTTCACCATTTCACTTTTTCACCGTTTAACATTTCTTTACACCATGGAAAAAGAAGGAAACGGCGGAGGGGAAGGATGTCAATGGACGAATAAACATTCTGTAAATAAGCGTCCTGACAGATGGACTGCATGATCATCTGTTCGTAGATGACGCCGTCGGCCATTCTCTCCGTAGTCAGCAGCGCGCCAAAAAGGTCGCCGTTTTGCCCGATAGTCATGCCGCGTTTGATGCCAAAATCGCGCTCGACGACTCAAAAAACAAGGCAAAATTGTGTGTTTTTTTGCTTATCGATGCGTCAGAAATCGCACTTGATACAGGAAAAACGCTGCCGTTTTTGCCCATTCTTTCAAGACCCACTTTGCAGAATTAACCATTTCCCCTTCATCAAATCCGTTATATAGCCCTATAAATCAGACATCCCGCTCGATAAATCCTGCCGCCCTGCGGGAAAAATGGTGAAAAAGTGAAATGGTGAAATGGTGAAAAAGTGAAATGGTGAAATGGTGAAAAAAGTCTCCTGCGTGCGCGCAGTATTAGATTAGAAAGATAAATAATTGATATATTATATTTAAATATATATTTAATATTTCCATATATATAGTAGATAATTGCCGCGCGCACGATAGTGATTTCACCATTTCACCGTTTCACCATTTCACCGGTTTTTTTCTTCAGAAAACCGGTTTTTTTGAAAAATACGGAAAAATGTTTGCAGATATAGTTGTTTTGACAACCTTTGCACTGGAATCTCAAAGGGAGGAAAAGGAAATATACCGTCGGATGCAGAACATTCATTTGTTCGCTGTTCACTCAGAAATGTTAATGAAATGTTAAACGGTAAAATGGTGAAACGGTGAAATGGTGAACTTTTTCACTTTTTCATTTTCCCCTTTTCCCTTCCCACTTTTTCATTTTTCAATCTCCATTTGCTTTTTTTTCTGAAAAAAGCATTACTTTTGTCGGTAGTTTTTCAACGTGAGCCGTGAAATTAAGTGTCATCATCCCCGTCTATAACGCCCAGCCCTGGCTGGACGGGTGTCTGAAGAGCGTTTTCGACCAGCGGGTGGACGACCTGGAGCTGCTGCTGATTGACGACGGCTCCACCGACGGGAGCGGCGAGGTGTGCGACCGCTTCGTGCGCGACCATCCCGAGGTGGCACGCGTCGTCCACCAGAAAAACCGCGGGCTCAGCAGCGCCCGCAACATCGGACTCGACCTGGCCACGGGCGACATCATCACCTTCCTCGATGCCGACGACCGCGTGGGCATCGGCACATGGGGCGACAACCTGAAATTCCTGACCATCTATCCCGACGTGGACATGGTGGAGTTTCCCATCCGCGAATACGAGGGCTCGGCGCGCGAACGGCTGCTCGACTTCAGCCCGCAGCAGGTGACGAAGGCGGTCTTCAACGACTGGATTATCCGCGCGGGCTACGAGCATTGCTATGCCTGCAACAAGCTCTATCGCGCCAGCCTCTGGCGGGGACGGCGCTTCCCCGTGGGACAGGTATTTGAGGACACGGCCGTCATGCCGTCCATCGTGCGCGACTGCCACGGCATCTTCTATTCCGCCAAGGGTTGCTACCACTACATCAACCGCAGCGGCTCCATCAGCAATAGCTGCCACTACGCCAGCAGCCGGCAGCTCTACCTCAACAGCCGTGCCCTGCTGGACGAATGCATGAAGCAGCCCGCCCTGACGCATCACCTGAAGCCGCTGAAACGTGCCTGCCTCAACCGCCTTGTCGATATGGGCCGCTGCCGCGACTGCGACCAAACGGACTTCAGCCGCCACTTGGCCCGCATCCCTACACTCGACAGCCTTATCGTCCGCCTCCGCGTCCTCCGCGCTCCGAAGCTATGAAGCTCTCGTACATCATCCCCACATACAACCTCCCCCCGGAGGACATCCGCCGCTGCCTGACATCCCTGTCTGAGCAAGACCTCTCCCGCGAGGAATATGAGGTGATAGTGGTAGATGATGAGTCGGACGTCAGCCCCGAGCCGGTCGTCCGCGAGTTTGAGCCACAGATGAACGTCAGCTTCCTGCGCCAGCCGCATGCCCGCCAAGGGGCAGCCCGCAACGCTGGCATCCGCCAGGCTACGGGCGACTACATCCGCTTTGTCGATGGCGACGACTACCTCCCGCCCTACACCGCTGCACATTTCCTTGACGTCATGGAGAGGAATGCTCTCGACATCCTCATCTTCGGGTTTATGACCCCCTCTCCGCTCCCCCGTAAGGGGGAGAACCTCCCCTCCCTTCACGGGAGGGGTCGGGGGTGGGTCTTCCCATCCGGCAAAGCTTACATGGAGGGCCACACCGTCTTCGGCAGCCCCTGCACGATGTGCTTCCGCCGCTCGTTGGTGGAGAATCCCCCGCTGCGGTTTGCTGAAAGCACGTTCATCGAGGACGAGGGATTCGTCACCCGCCTTGTGTGGCGCTCGGGCTCACTGGCCGTCACCTCCGACGTGGGGTACATCTATGTGCAACGCCCCGACTCGACCGTCCATCGCCCCACGCCAGAACACACCGACGAACTGTTCAGCGCCCGTTTCGCGGCTCTTGACGGCATCGTCAGCCTGGCGCAGACAGAGCCTCAGCCCCACGAGGGTCTCGACCGTAAAATCCGCTTCTTAAGCCTCGACATCCTGCGCCATGCCCTGCGGCAGGGTGACTGGCGCCAGCGCTACCACGACTGTTGCGCTGCCCTCGTCAGCCGCGGACTATTCCCCCTTCCCCAGGCCCGCTATGGCTGGAAGTACGCCGTCTTCCGCCGGCTCTCCCTCAGCCGCCCCGGCCAACGCCTGCTCCACTTTCTCGAAAGCAACATTGTAAACCGTAAGCCGTAAATCACCCCATCATAAATAGTAAATAGTAAATCGTCAAATCGTAAATCCATGAAGATCCTTCTCCTCGGCGAATACAGCAATCTCCACTACACCCTGGCCTGCGCCCTGCGCGAAAAGGGGCATACCGTACGTCTCGTCTCCGACGGCGACGAATGGAAGCGCTATCCCGCCGACGTGAAGCTCGTGCGCCGCAGCACCGGGCTCTTCGACACGCTCGTCTATCTCGTCCGTCTGATCGGGGAGATGCGCCATTGGCGGGGATACGATGTGGTGCAGCTCATCAACCCCGTCCACTTCATCCAACTGAAGGCCGAGCGTGGCATACGCATCTACGACTGGCTCCGACGGCACAACCGCCGCGTCTTTCTGGGTGCTTTCGGCGACGATTACTATTTCATCCACAACAGTTTCGTCCGACGTGCCCTCCGCTACAGCGACTTCTACACCCCCACACACGAGGTCCGTCACGACTGGAATCAGCACAACATTGACTGCTGGCTGAACAACAAGGGGATGGTACACTCGTGCCAACACATCGCCGAGACTTGCGACGGCATCATCGCCGCCCTCTACGAATACTACGTTGCCTACACCGCCGTGCCCTCCCTCGCCCCGAAAACCACCTTCATTCCCCTGCCGATAAGGGTGAAGGGTGAAGGGTTAAAGGTTAAGGATGAAGGGTTAAAGGTTAAAGAGGAAAGCCCAAAGCTCCGCATTTTCATTGGCATCCAGCGGCAGCGAAGCGCCCTGAAGGGCACGGACATCCTGCTGAAAGTGGCTCAGGATTTGCAGGCCCAATATCCTGACCGTATGGAGCTTGTCACCGCCGAAAACCTCCCCTACGACGAGTATGTCCGCCGGCTCGAGGGCTGCGACGTTCTGCTTGACCAAATCTATTCCTACACCCCCGCCATGAACGCCCTGCAGGCTATGGCACGCGGCATCGTCGTCGTCAGCGGAGGCGAGGAGGAGCAGTACGAACTACTAGGCGAACACGAACTCCGCCCCATCATCAACACCCAACCCGAAGAGGACGACGTCCGCCGTGCCCTCGAGGAACTCATACTCCATCCCGAGCGAATCCCCGAACTGCGCCGCCAGAGCATCCTCTACGTCCAGCGCCACCACGATGCCCACAAAGTCGCCCAGCAATACCTCGACTTCTGGGCAGCAAAAGAATAAGCAATTTGTTTTTTACTCCAGCACGGTCATCTTGAGGATGACGACGTCGGTAGTGGGGCGGTCGGACGAGTCGGTTTCGACCATCTGAATCTCGTTAACGATATTCATACCCTCGACAACCTCGCCGAAGACGGTATACTGGCCATCGAGATGGGGTGTGCCGCCAACGGTAGTATATGCCTCCACCTGCTCGTCGTTGAAAACGGACTTGGCTTCCTCAGTCAAACGGCTTTGCACGACTTCCGTCAACTGGCTCTGCAGCTTCTGCAATCCAGCCTGGTCCTGACGCTGGTACATGGCACGGATGCTATCGGCATGCTGCTGCGCCAGTTCGTCGAACAGCTGCTGTCCGCGTTGCTGGAGCATACGCTCGCCATACTGCTGCAGCTGACCAGGCGTATAGACATTACCCGTGACGATGTAGAACTGACAGCCTGAGCTGCGGCGCTCAGGATTCACCTGGTCGCCCTGACGGGCTGCGCTCAGCACGCCACGCTTGTGAAAATGAGTAGGATAGACGAACTCGGCAGGAAGCGTATAGCCCACATCGCCAGCACCAAGACGAACGCCAGGAGCAGCACCCTTCGAGTCAGGGTCACCCGCCTGAATCATAAACTTATTGATGACGCGATGGAAAAGCGTGCCGTCGTAGAAGCCTTCACGAGCCAGTTTGAGGAAATTGTCACGATGAATGGGAGTGTCGTCGTAAAGACGCACGACAATATCGCCCATCGAGGTGCTGATGCGCACAAGAGGAGTTTTCTTTTCGTCCATGGTGGTTGATGCAGATATAGAATAGGATACTAAGCAGCAGAAAAGAATAAGAAGAGCAGTAAACTTGTTTTTCATCGTCAAGGATTTATGAATTGTGAATTAAAGATTATCAATGATCTCGAACTTGTCGCTATCGCCAAGGGAGGGGAACTTGGCCCGATATTCAGCAAGTTTCTGCATGTCGATGTCAGCCATGACGACGGTCTCCTCATCATCAGGAGCCTCCACAACAGTACGTCCATAGGCATCCACAATGGCGGAACCTCCGTTATAGACGCATTCCAACTGATCCTCCCCCACTCTGTTCACGCCAACGACCCATGCCTGATTCTCCACAGCACGGGCACGGAGCAACGTGTCCCAGGCATTACGCCGCTTTGTAGGCCAGTTGGCAACGTAGATGATGACATCGTAATCGTCAAGACAACGGCTCCAGACGGGGAAGCGCAGGTCGTAGCAGACTTCCAGCAGAAAGCGGACTCCCTTGTACGTAGCCACCACACGACGGTTGCCAGCCGTATAGTGCTGATCCTCGCCGGAGTAGGAGAACAGATGACGTTTATCATAGACGCTGACATCGCCCTCGGGAGTAACAAAGTACATGCGGTTGGTGAAGGTAAACAATTCGACGGCTGTTGCCACGCTGGCACAGAGGGCAGTACCCGTTTCCTGTGCCTTGGCTATCATCCATTGCACCGATGGGCCGCCAGCAGGCTCGGCACATTGGTCGGGCTCCATATCAAAGCCCGTGCTGAACATCTCGGGCAGCACATAGAGGTCAGCCCCCGGATGAGCATCGATGAGCGCATCGGCACGGCAGATGTTCTCCTGCACATCCCGCGCCTTCAGTTGCATTTGTACTATTCCGACCCTCATATTCTCTATTTTCAACGATAGCCCCACGGCGTGAGGCTATCATTTGATTTTCAGCGGAAAGAGAGGGATTCGAACCCCCGGTACGGTTACCCGTACGCCGCATTTCGAGTGCGGTCCGTTCGTCCACTCCGGCATCTTTCCTCATTGGACGCTGCAAAGGTACGAGTAAGCGAGCGAAAAAAAAAATTTTTTTTTATTTTTTCTCACAGAACACATAGTTAAAACGACCTCCCGGGGCTACATCGCCATTGACGTAGAAGTCCATAATGTTGCCTTCGTCCTGCATATTATCGCTCCACTTGAACTCAAAGTCGAGCGCATTATCAGCCCTAAGCCCCAGCACAGCACGGAGCAGACGAATCATCAACCGATTATCGTCAACCCGCATCTGCCCCACTCCGCAGTCGTCCCAAAGCCATTTATCTTGTCGGCTGTGGCTGACAAACACCTTCTTCCCCTTCGGAGAACGGTAGTTCACCACATAATCATATCCCTGCCAGCCCGTCTGCTTATTGCGGTCGACATCGATGAAAAGCATCATCCAATGGGAATCGGAGGCTGCCGTAAGGGCAGAGTCGGTACGGACATAGAAATAAACGAACTCTTCATCACGAGCCACACGAGCCTCTACAATATCGTTACGCCCTGAGGTGTTCACATACGGCGTACCGCAGCAGCCCTGCGAATGACGATGCATGGTGTTGCCGCGATAAGAGGCATAGACGGGACGGACATCCTCCCAAGCTTTCCAGTCACCCATACGGATACGGCAAGGTGCCGAGGGGGCTGGCTGCTCATCTGTGCCCTTGAAACGACGGATGCGGTCGACGAACTGCATGTAATAGACATCCCCCCTGTCGCCCCAAGCACGGACGGGTTCAAGGTCGCGGCTCCTATCCCAGTCGAACTCATCGACAAACGAGAACGGATCGCCCGTCCATCCGCTGCTGGGCAGCCATTGCCCGGCAATCCATTCGTTCCATCCCGTCACGAATACCGCTTTAGGGTCAAGCTCATAGGCACGACTCCATTGTTCATCGAAGTTCCAACCATAGAGATAGCCCTCGGGACGCGGGTCAAAGCCATTCCGCTGGGAGAAACTGCGGGCATACGAGCCGGGCAGATTGAAGGCGCTGCAATGGCCGTCCGTTGCGGGGCAGGCATTCTGCGCTACACCTACCGTCACCAGCTCGGGTCTTCCGTCGGCGGTACGACCATAGCCATGCTGGGGATAGTTCTCCAACCAACCCCATTGGTTCGGGCGATTCGGATCGGGGCCGTTCACATAGTCAGGTTGCCCGGGACGGAAGGTGAAGAAATCGCGAATGGCACGGTCGGTAGGGCTATCGGTCAAATTGTCAGGATAGGCCATGATGCAAGGTTTCCCATCCCAGTAGTACCAGAGGTTCTGATAAAGCCCCTTGCTATAGAGGCGGTCGTAGAGATGACGCAGCGACTTCAACGAAGCGTCCGAGTAGCCGAACGGCAAAAGGAAGCCTATACGCGGCACGTTGACGCCATCGCGTTGCGCCTGATCCCAGACCTCCAAGAGCGAGTCTGTCGAGGCATCCCACGTGAACGAGCCGTTGGTGCAATCGAAGAACACAGCATCAACCTTCGCATCAGCCAGCAATTCAGCATGCTTGCGCAACACCCAACGGTCGTACGACTTGTAATAACCCAGCAGAGGCTCTTCCCACCAGAAATAGCCTGGATGGTTCTTCCATGACGGATGGTTGGCATCCCGCATGGCTTCGGGATAATGACGGACGATATCGCTGATGTTCTTCACCTCCGTGCCGGGAGCATCGTGGCGCTCATTCCATGTCCAATAGAAGATGATAACCTGTTTGTCGGGATGCCGCTCGTTATATGTCCCCACGCTTCGGCCCAAGGCATCGGTAGCCGCCCAGAAGTCGCTGTTCACTTGCTGAGCCGATGTCCGACAAAGCATCAGAAACAAGACAAGGAAGAAAAACGTGCGCCTCATAGGAACAACACCTCTCTGCCACAAAACAGGAAATTCCCTCCTACGAGATACTCGCGGCACGTGGGCGAAAACTGATCCTCGAAGGTGAGGTGTTCATGTCCAGCCAGAATACAACGCAGCAGGGGTTCCGTTTTAAGATAATGAATGAATTCACGCGTCACAGGGTCGTTCTGCTGCACGAGGTAATCGCCCGTGGCCTCAGGCATTTCACCATTCGCCATCGGCCCCTTGTCCCTCCAATAGCGCATGGTAACGCGCCAGATGTCGGGCGTTATAAAAGGCACGTGCATACAAAGCACAATGGGCAGCCCGCGATTTACCTCGCTCAGGAACAACTCCACTTGCTTTTCGGTCACATAGCCATAGACATTGTCAAGCGTGATGAAGTTCACTCCATGAATTACCTGGCTCTGAAAACACACGTCAAAGGGATAAACCTGCTGGAGAATGTCGCGGGTATTATCCTTGTACGCTTCGGTCTGTTCCTCCTTCGGGTCGCTCAGCCACATATCCGTGCTGAACTCGTGGTTACCCATAGAACCGATAAAGGCCTCGCCGAAGTACTTGCGGACAAGGTCGAAGTTAGCCTCACTCTGCCAGTCGATAAGATCGCCCGTATGGACCACGTAGTCCACATGCTGCCGTGCCCATGCGAGAGCATCACGCAACGCCTCCTCCTGATGCCCTCCAAAGGTTGTCGTCCGGCTGTCGTGAAGCTGTTGCTTCTTCGAATTCTCACGATCGTAGGCGGCGGTAAGGTGGGTGTCGGAAATATGGAGCACGGAAAAAGGCCGTTCCGCGCCTACTTTCACGATTCCATAACTGATGGAGAGGCGTTCGTACTGTCCTCGCTTGGGAAACACATCTGGAGCGGCAGCAGGCTTTTCGTCATCTGCCACGACGGGCAAAGCAGAGGTGGCGATAACCGCACCGACTCCTGCCATCCGTCGAATAAAGCCGCGCCTGTCCATCATTTCGCCTTTTTCTTTCATTGCTTTTTCTTTGGAACAATCAACGGATGAGATATTTCTTTCCGTTCTTAATATAGATTTCATGGGAGAGCGAAGATGATGAGACCTCATGGCTGAAGGGACGCCCCTGAAGGTCAAAAGATGTCCCCATATCCAACGCCCCTGAAGTGTTTTCAAGAGGGACGATGCCCGTGTCGATGTCCGTCATCACCTGCTGGATTTCAGCGGATGTAAGGGCATAGTTATAGAAACGAAGGTCATCGATGTAGGCTTTGAGCAAAGGATGGCTACCTTGCTGGCTGCGGCCTATATAACCCAGCACGGGACGGATGTCCGATGGCCGGAGGTTGATGTCTGCCGTAGCGGCAACACGCTCTCCGTCTATATAAAGCGTCACGCTATCAGAGGCGATGGTAAGCGCCACATGCTTCATTTTCAACGAGGGGAACTTGGAGGCAAGTAGGGTTTGCTCTTCCCCGCCCTTGCAGATGGCGAAGCGCATGTGACTACCATCTGATGGAGTAAGATAGAGGCAGTTATCACCATCTGTTCCGAAATCGAAAATGCGCTGCCCGGCTCCAGCAGAACCTCCCGTCCAGTACATCCAAAGGCAGACGGTAAGTTGCTCGGAGGACATCAACGCATGAGGTGCCTGCACATAGTTGGTACCGTCAAGCCGTAGGCTGTGGCTGGCGCNNGGCCTGCCGCTGACGACGTAGCGCTCTGCCTTCGTGTAGAGTTCGTTGCCATATAAAGCAAGGTGGAAGCCGTTTGCCGTAGTGTCGCGCAAAGTCTCATCCAGTTCGTAGCGTGCAATAAGTCCCTGAGTTTCGTCTGTGGCAGCGGTAGTAATCACCTCTGAACAGTCCGAAAGGTTATCGCTTTCATCGATGGCCTTTATCTTATACTTGTAGGTGTGCATAGGACGGACGGTATTGTCGATGAAGAGCGTGTCAGGGACGATACGGGCAATAGTGTTCCACTCGCCATCTGCCACATCAGCACGCAACACCATGTAGCCGGCCACATCCGTCTCGGCATTGGCATTCCAACGCAGGAGGACGGAGGCTCTTTGTACCTCAGCCGTCAACCCTGTGGGGGCGCCGGGAGGCGTGAGTTTGCAGCGCGAGGTAGTGGGAATAATCTTCCATTGCTGACGAGCATCGCCTATGTAGGTACCCTGCTGGATATTGCCACCGGAGGACGTGCTGCCGCCAGCCACTTCGAGACAGAGGTTGCTATGTCGGCTACGGATGAAATAATAGCCTTCGCCGGCATACTGGAGGTACCATTGCTCATTGGTACCGAAACTGCCATTATAAAGGCGAACTTCGCCGCCACTTTCGAGAGACCAGTTCCACACATCGATAGGATAGCCGTTCTGCTCCGCACAGATGGTGTAATAACTGAAGTCGCCTCCGATGCGGGCATCCACTGGATGAACTTCCCAATGTTGTGTCCTGCGATTGCTCCACGAGAACTGCACGAGCTTCGTTCCGGAAGACACAGAGTTGTTCTGAAGCGACATTACCATGCGGCTGTTGCGGTTGACAATCATGTAGGTTCCATCGATGGGCGACGGCTGCACGTCCTCGCCCCACGTGATATTGATGACGCGCTCGGCGTTAGTCTGACCCTGCTGGTAGCCCGTGCCGCCAGGCATATCGATGCAGAAATCGTAGGTCGGACCATAGCCATCGAAATAGACGGGGCGGTCGGTACAGACAAAGCGCCAGGATGAGTTCTTTGCCTGACGTTCGCTGGTGCCAAGGAAAGCTTCTATGCGGTTGTCGAGCGTATTGCGATATACCGATGCCGCCGCCCAGGCACTACGGTTCTCGGCATAGGCGAGACGGTCTCCGAAGGAAGCACGGCAGAACTCTCCACGCGCAAGTCCGTCGAAGCCCCACCAGATGCCAGCCTGCATGCCGTATTGCACGCCCACCATAGCCTCCATGACGTTGTGGAGCTCATCGGCTGTAGCATATTTACCGTCGGCACGAACCTCGCTGAAGAAATTGGCATAGGTGTTGAAACCACCCGCCAACTGGTGTGTACAGCCCTCATCGACATAGGGTTTCATATAGTTATACCATTCCGAAGCCCTGTCGCAGTTGAGGGTATTCCCTGCGGAGATGCGGATGTCGCGGAAACGGTCGGCATAGTCGGTACGGAGCAGCTGGCAGATGGCGCGGAAGTCGCTCATGCTGCCCTGCCCCCAGCCGTAATCGGGCTCGTTGAAGGGGCTGACGGTAATGACCTTGTAGCCCGCAGCCTGATAGGCTTTTGCAGAGATGTCGATGAGCTTGGCCCAATGGGAAGCATTGGCCTTGCCATTAGTCGTAAAGTAAGGGTCAACGGCGCCGTCAGCCGGGTCGCTATTAATAATAAGGTAGGGACGTGAGAGCAGGCGGGCAACAGCGATGCGCTTGTTCAGGTCCTGCCTCTGCTTGGCCGTCAGCGCCGTGTCGCCGACAAGGGGCTCCGTAGGCTGGAAACTGACGCGGAGGGTTGAGATATTCTCCTTGCCGATGAAGGCGATGCCGCGCCTGACATTATCCTGACTGATCCACGCCGCATCCATACCCCAAACGATAGGGTACTTCTCGCCCTCTGCTACGGTGCTGAACACTACATTCGTTCCGCCCAACGCCGAGGGACGGATGCCGTCAGAGGCCGTAGGCTGGGCCGCCGATAATGAAAAATGAAAAACGAAAAATGAACAAAATACTGCCCTGCCGACGAGGGACATCCTGTGTTTATTCTTTAATGTGCGAAGCAAATTATCCTTCATTTTTCATTCCTCATCTTATTACAAATTATTCAGCAAGTCGGCTTTACCCTCGTCAACCAGTTTGATGATGAGTTCGCCGAAGAGGGTGTTGGCCCAGGCAAACCACGAACGGGTGAAGTGGCGAGGATTGTTGACGTCGAAGGTCTCGTGCATGAAGCCCGTGCCGGCATCGGTAGCAATAAGCGTGCGGATGCACCACGCCACCTCGGCATCGCCCTCCGCATCGTTGGAGGCGGTAAAGGCACGCATGATGATGCTCATCGGCCAAGCCATATCGTAGCCCACGTGGGGGCCGCCGATACCCTCGGCCACCTTGCCGCGGAAGAAGTAGGGATTATCCTCACTCCACACGAAACGGCGCGTGTTCATATAGACGGGATCGTTGGCATTCACCACGCCCAGGTATGACATTGCGAGCAGGCTGGGGACATTGGCATCGTCCATCAGCAGGGCGTTGCCGAAGCCGTCGACCTCAAAGGCATAGATGGGGCCGTACTTCGGGTGGTTATAGACGGCATACTCCTTCAGCGCATTAGCCACCTCGTTAGCCAGAGCCTTACAGTCAGCAGCCAGTTCACGGGTGCCCTCGAGCCTGACGGATTCCAGAATCTCGGCAGCATTACGCAGTTCCTTCACGGCAAAGAAATTTGACGGCACGAGGAAGGAGAATGTCGTAGCATCGTCAGAGGGACGGAAGGCGCTGGCGATAAGGCCCACGGGCTTGGCAGGAGCGCCCCAGCCATCGTTGCAACGGGTATCAAGCTGACGCTCGGTACGACGCTGGAAGCGGTACGGGCCCAGACCGTCCTTGAGTTGCTGCTCACGGAAGGTCTTGAGGATGTTCTCCACAGCCGATTTCCAGTCTTCCGTACGGAAGATGCTGTCGTCGCCCGTCTGTTTCCAGTAGGCGTAGGCCAGGCGGATGACGTAGCAGGGCGAGTCGATCTCCCACTTGCGCTCGTGGAGCTCTGGCTTCATGGCAGTACGGTCGGTAGCCCATTCGCTGCCCGTAGGCCCCATGTTAAAGGCATTGGCATAGGGGTCGATATTGATGCATTTCAACTGGCGCATGATGACGCCACGGATGAGGCGGGCCAGTTCCGGGTCGTCCTTGCAGAGCGCCACGTAGGGGAACACCTGGGCGCCGCTGTCGCGCAGCCACATGGCGTGGATGTCACCTGTGTAGACGAAGGTATCCTCGTTGCCATCGAAGTGGACGGTCGTGTCGAGCGTGTTTGGCAGGCAGTTCTCAAACATCCATGCCAGACGGCGGTTAGTGAGGATTTTCTTGATGACCTCAATCTTGGCCTCCACAGCCTTCGAGACGAACAAGCGTTCCTCCACGGGCGGACGGCGGGTGACGTAGCCGCCTTCGGGCTCGGCCTGCTCAGGAAGGGTAAACGACGTTTCCACAGGAATGACACCCGTCGCAGCAGGTGCCTTGGGGTCTGACTGGCAGCCGACGAGGCTGCAAACGGTAGCTGCTATAAGCAGCGCTGAAAGTGTTTTTTTCATTTTCTTATTTAGGTTTCAATGGTCCGATTTCAGCAAGAGAAAATTTTTTTTCGGCACAAATATACACAAATAAGAAGATATTCCGTATCTTTGCCGAGCAAAAAATGAAAAAAAACCAATAAACCCATTAAAAAACCCCTGAAACATGACACTTGACCAGTTCAACTTTGCCGGAAAGAAGGCATTTGTGCGTGTAGATTTCAACGTTCCCCTGAACGAGAGTTTCGAGATTACCGATGACACCCGCATCCGCGCGGCGCTCCCCACGCTGAAGAAGATTTTAGCCGATGGAGGCCGTCTCATCATCGCTTCCCACATGGGTCGTCCCAAGAAGAACCCCGACCCCAAGTATTCATTGAAGCACATCCTGCCCCACGTCTCCGAGTGCCTCGGTATTGACGTGAAGTTCGCTGACGACTGCCAGAAGGCTCAGGATGCCGTTGCTGCCCTGAAGGACGGCGAGGCACTGCTGCTGGAGAACCTCCGCTTCTATGCTGAGGAAGAGGGTAAGCCCCGCGGGCTGGCTGAGGATGCCTCCGATGAGGAGAAGAAAGCCGCCAAGAAGGTCGTCAAGGAGAGCCAGAAGGCCTTCACGAAGGTGCTGGCCGACTATGCTGACTGCTACGTCAACGACGCCTTCGGTACGGCTCACCGCGCCCACGCCTCTACGGCCCTTATCGCCGATTATTTCGACACCGACCACAAGATGTTCGGCTACCTGATGGAGAAGGAAGTCCGCGCCGTGGATAAGGTGATGAACGACATTCATCGTCCCTTCGTCGCCATCATGGGCGGCTCGAAGGTCTCCACGAAGATTGAGATTATCGAGAACCTGCTCGGCAAGGTGGACACCCTCATCCTGGGCGGCGGCATGACCTACACCTTCATGAAGGCCATGGGCGGCACGGTGGGTAACTCCATCTGCGAAGAGGACAAACTCGACCTCGCCCTCGACATCATGCGTCAGGCCGAGGAGAAGGGCGTCAAGCTCGTGCTCCCCATCGACTCGAAGGTTGCTGACGCGTTCGACAACGATGCCAACACCCAGTTCTGCCTCTCGAAGGAGATTCCTGACGGCTGGGAAGGCCTCGACATCGGCCCCAAGAGTATGGAGGCCTTTGCTGATGCCATCCGCGGCGCCAAGACCATCCTCTGGAATGGTCCTACGGGTGTCTTCGAGATGGAGAACTTCATGGCCGGTTCGCGTGCCGTAGCCGATGCCATCGTCGAGGCTACCGCAAAGGGTGCCTTCTCACTCGTAGGCGGCGGCGACAGCGTGGCCTGCATCAACAAGTTCGGTCTTGCCGATAAGGTCAGCTACGTCAGCACAGGCGGCGGTGCCCTCCTCGAAGCCATCGAGGGCAAGGTGCTGCCCGGCATCGCAGCCATTCAGAAGTAAAGGTGACCATCGAGGACCTTGCCGTCCAAGGGCGGTTGCGCGAGGCGCTGAACGAGCTGGAACCCTCCGTCCGTCAGCCTAACATGTCGTGGGAACTCCGCAAGGAGTACCACGACATTTCCAGCCTTTACGACATGCTCCTCGACTATTTCCGCCAGGGTGTCGATGACCCCGAGCGGCAGCACGTCTTCACCCGCCTCATAGGCCGCACGCTCATCCTCAGCGACAAGGTGGAGATGGGGAGTCAACGGGTCAACGAATCAACGAATCAGCAGGTCTTCGGTGCCCCCGTCTTCTGGGAGAGTGCCGATGTGGACAACGCCATTCAGCAGATCAGGAACGGCGGGCGTGAGACCGATGCCTGCCTGCTCATCAGCCACATCACGCTCAGCCTGCTGCGCGTCTTCGACCCCCGCAAGGTGGAGGTGCTATGCGAAGCCGTCAGTTCCGAGTGCGACTCCGTTGCCGTGCGTGCCGTCACAGCCATCGCCATTACCGTGCGCCGCTACGGACGCCGTCTCCCCTTCTACCCCGACGTCGAGGCTCGCCTGCGCCAGCTCGGCGCCGATACCGCCTTCCTCGATATGCTGGCTGACGTCGAGCTTCAGTTCGTCCGCAGCCGCGACACCGAGGAAATCGAGCGCCGCATGAAGGACGAAATCATCCCCTCCATGCTGCGCAGCCCCAAGGCCAAGGGCAAGCACATCATCACCCCCGAGGACCTCACCGACGAGAGCAACCCCGAGTGGAGTCAATGGCTCAAGGAGAGCGGGCTGGAGGAGAAGCTGCAGGAACTCACCGAACTGCAGATGAGCGGCGCCGACGTCTACATGGCTACCTTCGCTCAGCTGAAGAGCTACCCCTTCTTCAGCGAAACGGCAAACTGGTTCCGTCCTTTCGACCCCACGCATCCTGCCGTCAGCCACCTTTTTTCGAAGTCTGAAGATTCGAAGTCGGAAAATGAAGATGAGCCTGCGGGAAGTTCCCCTTCGCGTGAAAAGAATTCTCAATCTTCAATCTTCAATCCTCAATCTTCAATCTTCAATCTTCAATCCCTCATCATGCGCTCGGGCATGTTCTGCAACTCCGACAAGTACTCGTTCTGCCTCTCGCTGGCTGCCATCCCCAAGGCGCAGCTGGACATGCTGCAGGCGCAGTTTGCCGAGCAGGAAGATGCTCTCCGCGAGGAATTCGGGAGCCAGCAAGTCAACCATTCATCGGGTCAGCTGGGCACCCCCTCGCCGCGCACCCTTGTCCGCCAGTACATCCAGGACCTCTATCGCTTCTTCCACCTCAGCCCCGCCCGCAGCGCCTACGCCGACCCCTTTGCCGACGGCGGTTCGCAGGCACCCGACGACTCCCTCCACGCCTTCTACACCCTGCCGGAGACCTCGCTGCTCGCCCTCTTTGAACTCAATTTCCAGCGGCGCGACTACCCCTCCGCCATCACCTCCTTCGAGGCCCTCGAGAGCCGCGACGCCACGCTCTGGCAGAAGTACGGTTACTGCCACCAACGCAACGGCACCTATGCCGAAGCCCTCCACGCCTTCCGCATGGCCGACCTGCTGAAGCCCGACCATTTCTGGACGCTCCACCACATCGCCCAATGCCAGCGCGCCCTGGGACAGACTGCCGAGGCCCTCGAGAGTTATCGCCACCTCGCAGCCATGAAGCCCGATGTACCCCGCTTCGCCTACCGTCAGGCTGAGTGCCTCATCCAGCTCGCCCGCTACGACGAAGCCCTCCCCCTCCTCTACCATCTCGCCTACGACACCCCCGACGACCTGCGCACCCTTCGCGCCCTCGTCCGCAGCCTGCTCATGCAGCGCCAGCCCGACGCCGCGATGAAACAGGCCAACCACATTCTGGGCAATCCCGCGCTGGAACTGACGGACGACGACCTGCTCCTCATCGGCAGCGCGCAATGGCTTACAGGCCAGCGCGACGACGCCCTCCGCACCTGGTCCGTCATGGAAGAAACGCCTCCGTCGGAAACCTTGATCCGTCTGGGCATTCCCGCCGCCGACACTCCCTTCCTCCTCGACCTCTTACGCCCCAAAAACTGATATAATACCGAATAGAACATGCTGCAGAAGTTGTTTGCCAAAGACAATAACCCTCGGGTGATGGAGCAGATTGCCGAACTGCTCAACGACGGAGGCGTCATCATCTACCCCACGGATACGACGTATGCCATCGGCTGCCACGCGCTGAAGGAGCGCGCCATCGAGCGCATCTGTGCCCTCAAGGGGCTCGACCCCCGCAAGCACAGGTTCTCCGTCGTCTTTCCCGACATGAGCACCATCAGCGAGTATGTGAAGGTCGATAACGCCTCGTTCAAGCTGATGCGCCGCAACCTGCCCGGCCCCTTCACCTTCATCCTGCCCGCGGGAAGCCGCCTGCCGAAAATCTTCCGCAACCGCAAGGAGGTGGGCATCCGCATCCCCGACAACCCCATCGCCACCACCATCTGCAACCAGATTGAGGCGCCCCTGCTCTCCACCACCCTGCCCTACGACGAGGACGACGACATCGGCTACCTCACCGAGCCGGAACTCATCGACGAGCTCTTCGGCGACAAGGTCGATATGGTCATCGACGGCGGCACGGGCGGCACAGAGCCCTCTACGATAGTCGATTGCACCACAGGCGAGGCCGAAATCATCCGACAAGGCTTGGGCGAACTGATTGAGTGAAGAGTTAAGAACCGACAGAGGTAGAACGAAGTTCAATTAATAGTTAAGAAAAAATGTCCCGCATCCAGCGCCGTTCATTCTTCATTCTTCTTTTTTCATTTCTCCTCCTTGGCATGCCGGCATGGGGAGGTGAGGACTGGCGCTTCGACGTGGGGACGAACGTGACCGTAGGAGGGGGACAGCATGCCCCCTTCTGGCTGACGGCAAACCGCCACGGGCTGGCATCGCTGGAGCCCAATAGTGCCTACCTGCGCACCGCGGCTACGCGGGACTATCAGCGCACCCGCGGCCTCGACTGGGAGTTCTGTGCCGACGTAGCCGCAGGGACGCTTGACAACACCGCATCAGGTTTCCGGAATGAGGTCTCAGGCATCGGCTACCGCCCCTTCGTCGTGCAGCAGCTCTACGCCGGCGTGCGCTACGACTGCTGGCAGCTGACGCTGGGCAGCCGCGAGCGCACCTCGCAGGGCAAGAACGCCCTCCTCACCTCGGGCGGCATGACGTGGAGCGGCAACGCACGCCCCATCCCGCAGGTGCGCTTCGGCATCTCCGACTACACCCCCGTCACCTTCCTCTTCCACGACTGGCTCAGCGTCAAGGGCTTCGTCAGCTACGGACGGACGACCGACGATGCCTTCCAGCGCCAGCACGTCAGCCCCGCGCGCTACGCCCTCTACACCCAGCGCGCCCTCTTCCACGAGAAGAGCTTCTTCTTCCGCGTCGGCAAGCACCAGGTCTCGCCCCTTTCGCTGGAGATAGGTCTTGAGATGGACTGCCAGTTCGGCGGCGAACTATGGGAGCACGATGTCCGCCTCAGCCCGTCGGACGAGGACAAGCTGCTCTTTGCCAACCCCAGGCGCGCGGCCGACTTCCTGAAAGCCCTGCTGCCGCTGAGCGGAGGCGACGGCTCCACCCTCTCCGACCAGAACAACGCCGCCGGCAACCACTTCGGCAGCATCCACTTCGCCCTTAATTATAATAATAGGTATGCAGACTGGCACGCGCGCGCCTACTACGAGCATTACTTCGACGGACGCACGGGCATGACGCCCTGGAACAAGACCCGCGACATGGCCGGCCAGCCCCACGTCTGGATTGCCTATCCTTGGTTCGATGCCCTCTATGGCGTGGAGGTCACCCTGCCCCGCAACCCCTGCGTCAGCACCCTTGTGGTGGAATACAACACCACGCGTGACCAATGCGGCCCCATCCACCACAGCTCCTCCTCCACCCTGCCCGCCAGCATCCACGGCTTCGCCTGCTACTACTACAACAGCAGCTACCCCTCCTACCAGCACCACGGCCTGACGGCAGGCTCTCCCCTGCTCTACAGCCCGCTCTACAACGCCGACCACACCCTCATCAATACCGACACGCGCCTCCGCGCCCTCCACATCGGCATAGCCGGAAGCCCCACGCCCTCGCTGGACTACCGCCTGCTGGGCACCTTCGTCCGCTCGTG
This sequence comes from Bacteroidales bacterium UBA1189, assembly GCA_002309805.1. Lineage (GTDB taxonomy): Bacteria > Bacteroidota > Bacteroidia > Bacteroidales > Bacteroidaceae > UBA1189. The sequence goes on from DBYJ01000010.1 coordinate 103,183, forward strand.
GGGCTCCTACATGGACCCGCTGCCCGACCCGCAGAACACCCTCAGCGCCTTGGCTGAGCTGACCTGTACGCCCCGCACCTTTGCCGGCTGGAGCGCCACCGCAGCCCTCGCCCTCGACCGCAGCCCGCGCCTCGGCAACAACCTCGGCCTGCAAATCGGCGTGAAAAAGACATTTTAATCAAGAATGAAGATGAGAAAGGGACAATATCATAGTGATCAGAGGACAGTGAACAATGTTCACATGCTGAGAGCGTTCGCTATAGTTCTCAGCCTTAGCCTCTTATCTTCTTGCGGGAAGAACATCCGCTACTCCGCCTTCGACGGGTTCTGGCAGGTCTGCTCCATCGAGGACAAGGCGACGGGGACGATTACCGACCCCGAGGGACGCCTCTACATCAGTTTTGAGTGCGAGCTGGCGAAGCTCTCCTATTTCACCGAGGACCACAACACCGGCTTCGTCGGCTTCGAGTACATCGGCTCGTACGTCCAGCAGGGCGATTCGCTCCACTTCAGCCCCTTCTACACCTACCACTACACCAACCCCGACGAGACCGTCGAGGCGCCTGCCGCCCACCTCTCCGCCTTCGGCATCCACGCCCAGCCCGCCTCATTCGCCCTCCGCATGACCCGCAGCAACATGACCCTCGACAACGCCGAGACCCGCCTCACGCTACGGAAATACTAACCCGCATCAAGCTACGGAAATACTAATCCTCCTCACGCTACGGAAAATCTAATCCTCCTCCCCGAAATCACCTGTACAATGAAACTGAAGAAACGCAAAATCAAGCACGCAGCCCTGTTCTTCCTCTGCTGGTTTGCCCTTTTGGTCTTTCTGGTTGACGGCGTGCTGAAATTCCAGACGTTGGTTGACTATTTCGGCTCGTACGCACTGGTTGAAATAGCGTTGGTGCTGTTACTCCTTCTGCCCACATGGGCCGTTTACCGATTCACCAAAGAATAACCGCATAACCATTCTGTCTGACAAACACCTGAAGCCCCGACCTGCAAATGCAAGCCAGGGCTTCTTGAGTCTATCAGTCTGCTTCGCAGAGAAATTATTCAAAATTAATTTCAAAATTATTCAAAATTAAACTCTTATCTTTTTTGTCTCATTCAAGGGGAACGAGTTATTTTGTTTAATTTTGTTTTTAATTTTGCCTAATTTGGCCTTCGGCCTTCCTCCTTCGCACCTCGGCCATTCAAACAAGTTTGATGGCACTCGGTTTGTCGTCGGTTCTGCCCCGAGGGGCACTTCCTTTAACCTTTAACCTTTAACCCTTAACCCTTTCCCCCCCACCTCCCCTCCCTCACGGGAGGGGTCGGGGGTGGGTCTTTTTAGGCCAACAGCTCAGAGGGCACTCTCTTCAGCGTCTTGTTCGTGCGGACGTACTTCAGGAGGTCGGCCTCGGGGCGGAAGCGGATGCCCACCTTCTTGATGTAGCTCGACGGGTCGAAGCTTTCGGCGGGGATGACTGACTGCGCGAAGCACTTGCTCTGGAGGTTCGCCTGTAAGGCGCCGATCTCCTGCAGCACGATGCGCTGACCCTGGAGCAGATGCGTCTTGATGAACTCCTTCGCGGCCGTCAGCACGGCGATGACGTCGGCCTTCGTGACGGTGGTGGCATGCTGGATGTCCTCGGCGAGGCTCTTGAAGTCGTAGTCGCCCGTCTTCACGGCGCGGTTGGTGGCGTAGTCGACGCCCTCGGCACCTCTCGGGTTGGTGCAACCCACAATCTGATAAGTAATTGGCATAATAAAATTAGATAATTAGGAATTAGAAATTAGGAATTAGGAGCCTCTCCCCATCCCTCCCCTGAAGGGAAGGGTGCTCCGGCCGGTTGTTTCACCCCTCCTTCAGGAGGGGGACGGGGGAGGCTTTTTCCGTAGTAAAGATACAACCTCTCAGACAGCGCAGGGGACGGAGACGGCAGCGCAGGGGACGGAGGCGGCAGCGCAGGGCATTGACGGCGGGGGAGGAGGCACCGCATTCACCATGCCCTCTATAGAGTAAGTATCCCGAAAAAAACGAAAAATTACGTTTTCTGCCGATTATTTTCAGGCTTATCTCAAAATTCCACTCACAACGGCCTCTCAGCAGGGGAGTGGGAAAAAGTATCAGGTATCACGGTATCACCGGTTTTTTCTGATACCACCCCTCGCCGCACCTATATAGGGTTGTTTGTTATTATATATTTATATAAAGAAAAAAGAGAAATACAAAGAGAAAAAAGAAAGCAAAAGGAGGGTAAAAAAGTATCATGGGTGTCTGCGTGATACCCTGATACCTTGATACCTGATACCCCAACGCCCCTTCACACCCTCCAGTCTGCCAGGGGAGAAGAAAAAACTGTGCGAAACACTTGCATTTCCTCATCCGTTGCGCTATCTTTGCAGAACAAAATCGAAACAGCCGTATGAAACTCTTCAGCAAACTGACGAAATCACCTCAGAAAGCGCCCTCCCTGAACGACTATCTCAGCGAGGCGGGACTGAGCGAGGAGGACCTGCAGGGCATCACCGCTTCGCTGGACGTGGACGCCTCGGACCTGAGCAATTCACAGAAGCGGCATCTGGCCGACGAGGATGGCTTTGAGCTGAAACCGTCAACCTCCAACTTCACGGGAATGGAAATCATCTCCTGCACAGCCAGTGCCATAACCATTCTCTCGACGCTCATTTCGCTGGAGAAATGGGTGGGTTCCAAGATTTTTGTGACCATTACGCTCAACAACGTCAAGCATCGCGTCACCGTGAACCAGGCCATCAAGGCCCTCCTCGACTCGGCAAAGAACCACAGCGCCTGACCCCATTGCGGCAACGCCGATGCTGACCATCCGACCCATTGACTACAAAGAACTTGATGCCCTCGTCAGCCATCTGAACGAACAATTCAGCGGCAGCTGCCGGCTGCAACTCAGCGACGACTGCCTGATGCCCTTTCTCGACTACGGCAGCGCGGCAGCGGCAGGCGATGCCGCCATCGTGTTCAGCTCACGCATGGACACCGTACTCACCCTGTTCACCGCCCACCCCTACGAACCGCAGCGGCTGGGGACAATCCTCCCACTCTACCTGATAGCCAACCGCCATGTGGAGGCAGGCAACTGGTACAACGCCGAAGCCGCCCTCAAAGCCCTCGAAAAAGAGACCATGATGCTGGCTATTGACCCCACACACACCGACCTGCCCGACGAGATGACCTTCTACCTCGACATGCAGGCCGAGGCGATGCTGCTCCACGAATATGGGCACTACGCATTCCGCCGTGACCCCCGATTCCTGGACCACATCAAGCAGGTGGTGACGGAAGCCTTATTCGACGATCTGCCCCGCACCCCCGCCAACCGCTATTTCACCCGCCTGCTGCAGCGCAACGGACAGGTGATGGAGGAATTGTCGTGCGACTGGTTTGCCATGACCATCCTGGCAGACAGGCTGGGAAAGAGGTCGCTGACTGAGGACGAAATCGGGGAAGTCATCCACCAAGTGGTGCGGATGTATGCCTCGCTGGAACTCCTTGCCGAGGCCCGTCCCGTCAGGAAACAAAGCATGAAAAAAGGCTACACGAAAAGAGCTTTCGACGTGGCAAGGCCCGCCCTTGTCAGCCTTCGCGCAACGGCAGACTGGGATGGCATATCGGCCCAAGCCATGGTGGAGGAGATGAAGGCCGCGCAAATCAGGACGCGGGCCATTCGTCGCAGCATGACGAATCTGACCTACTACAGAATGCGAAAGGACATTCCCAGCGACGTGTCGGACAAGCAGCGCGAAACCACCCTGGCCCTGCTGGCGAAACAGGAGCAGACACTCTTCCAATGGTACGCCCACCCCTACGACGCGAACGACGAGTACATCAGCTGGCGCACCCTCTCCGCGTTCTCCAAGATATATAATCTGCTTGACGACATCCCCGAGTCCGACAAAAAGGAGGTACTGAACGACATCTTCTCGAAGTTCCTCTGAAAAGCTGAGGCAGGGAGATGGGATGAGGGGAAAACCCTGCCCTTTCGTAATTTTTTGCAAAGATAAGCGGAACCTGTACCATATTCCCGTACAGACGAGTTAAAAGATGCAAAACGGGCGAATTTTCCCCGTTTCGCTTTTTTTATGGGGAGGGACGTCGTATATTTGCCGGCGAAAGAGAGAGGTAAAAAGATTATTCATTTCAAAAAAAACTACAAAACTATGACAGAAGATGAACTGAAAGAACTGTTCCGCACGCTGGAGGAACAGGGTTGGAAACCCCAGTTATGCGACACGCCGGTGCCGCTCTACGATGTACGTGTGCCCTGCGGCCCGCCTACCGAGCTGGGCGACACACCGCCCGAGGTAGTCATGATGCCCAAGGATTTCCTGTTCTCGCTTCAGGAGTTCATGGTGACGGTGACGGGCGACTCGATGGTGGATGCCGACATCGAAGAGGGCGACGTGGTGACGGTGGAGCCCAACACCCCCATCCACGACGGCGACATCGTGCTGGTGATGATTGACGGCGAGACCACGCTGAAGAGCTACTGCATGGACGAGGAGGGGCAGCCGTGGCTGGTGCCGCAGAACACGGCGTACAATGCGTTCCGCCTGTCGGAGAGCAACTCCGTATGGGTGATGGGGGTGGTGCGCGCCGTGGAGAAGCGGGCGCCGCGCGTCAGCTACCGCGCGTGCATCAAGCACATCGCCAAGGCCAAGACCAAGATGGCGCAGCCACAACCGCTCACCTCCGAGGCCGCGAAGGATTGCACGGAGGAGGAGACACACCGCCAGCACCCTGCGCCGACTTCGGCGGAGCTGACAGCCCGGGCCGTGCAGAACGCGCTTCGCCTCATGGCGGGGAAACTGAACACACAGAAGATGGCCGGGATGTCGGGGCAGGCCTTGTGGCAGGGCATCTACCGCGTGCTGGCCGATCGCGGCATCGTGAAGCCGGGTGACTATGCGGGATTCGGACGATACATCAATGCGCTGAAGGTGGAGGGGATGAGGCTCGCCGACGAGGGTAAGGGGCTCAGCAAGACCGACGACGGTGTGCTGAAGAGACCGCTGGCGGAGTGGAACCTGACGAGTTACAAGGGGCGGAAGGGCACGTTCGACCGTTACCATCTGGCAGCCACCACCTTCGACGAAACCCTCACGGAGTGTATGAACAAATAAAAAACTGAACAGACAAGAAAGCGGTATCGCGGTATCACGGTATCAGGATATCACGCGTAACACGCTGACACCTCCACGCGCAGATCCTCTCCCTCGTTCCCTCCTTTCTGGAGGACGGGGGAGAGGGTTTTTATACCCGAACCTGCGCTGAAAGCTGCGCCGTAACCTGCGCTTATGCTCCCAAACATGCTCCCATGCCCGGGATACGTAAAATTCTCATTTTTTGGGGATACCTTTACCATGTGAAGCATCGCGAAAGGGGATGCTGACACGCCCGAGAGGATTGTTTAACCATTTAAGATAAAGGATATGAAACAGCATGTATTATCAAAGGAACTCGACGACACGGAGTGCGTGGCACTGGTGGCGCAGTTGCTTGGCGACAACCGAAAGGAGGCGGCGGAGGCCCGCGAAAGGATCATCCTCGGATGCCTGCCCATGGTGGCGAGGATGGCCCAGTCGTTCAGGGGCTATGAGCGGCGGGGCGTGGAACGAGGCGACATCATCGGGGCCGGGAACCTCGCCCTGGTGGAGGCCGTCGACAACTTGAGAGCCTGGCCCGTGCCGACGCTGAAGACCTGGCTCGCCTTCCGCGTGAAGGACAAGATGAACTTGGCCGTCAGGCAGTACCTGAACATCGTGAGCGTCCCGAAGAACTGCGGCAACGAGTGCCTTGTGGACGTGGAACGCTGCGAGGACTACGACGACGGCGAGATCCAGCGCTTGTACTTGCGCACATTTGAAGAGGAGGCCGACCAAGGCCTCATCCGCAGCTCGGCCAAGGACGAGCTCGTCAGACTGCTGACCCGCGAGCTGCCCTACGACGAACGGATGGTGCTGCACGACATGTTCCTGACCGAACCTGCGCTGACCGCAAAGGACATTGCCCTGCAGACGGGCATAAATCCCCACAAAGTGTGGGTGCTGAAGGACAAGGCCATCCGCAGGCTGAAGAGCAGTCCGCAAGGAGGAAGGATCCTCGCGCTGCTGCACGAGTACCTCGCCGACGACGTGTGGGAGAACACCTCTGACGCCTGCTGAAAAAATTTAATTGGAAGTTAAAAGGGAAGTAAAAAGGGGAGTTAAGCCGACTTTGCCGGCTGGGAGTTATGCGCTCCGCGCAGGACAACAGTAATGAGTTAGAGGACATTCGTCCACGAGCGAAGCGAGTTAACTTCCATGAGCGAAGCAAACGGACGGAGCAGCAAGAGCCATCAAGCTTGCTTGAATGGCCGAGTCGTGAGGGACGAAGGCGAAGCCAATTAACTTCCACTTTAACTTCCACTTTAACTTCATTCTTAATTCTTAACTCTTAATTCTTAATTCTTAACTCTTAACTCATTGACATGAAACAGACATTGAAAAACTGCGATGTGATTCTGACGTGCGACCGCCCCGTGAAGGACGGCGATGTGATGCTGGGCGTGGGCTGCCTGAAGAGGGCACGGCACCAGTTCCTCTTTGAGAAGATGTGCGACGTGGCGTACCGCAAGAACCCCCGTGTGTTCAAGGGCAAGTACTGGAGCGTCCGCTCCACACGGCTGGGATTCCGTTTCACGGGCATCGTCTCGCCCAACCTCCTCAGCGAGATGGGCACGACGGCGCTGATTGAAGCGATGAGCTGCGAGGTGCGCGAGGCCGCCGCCAAGCTGGAGATGTACCTGACTGCCTGACCATAAACGAATCTGACCGAAAACGACGATGAACTTTGACATCTTTCCATCCGTATCGGCTCCCGGGCAACTGTGCACGCGGGAGCTGCTTGAGAAAACCATCTGCAACGATGCGCTGACACCGCTCTACGAGGCCATCGCAGCCGCCGAGGGCGATAAGCGCCAGGAGCTGAAACGCCGTCTGCCGGGCGTGACATGGCAGGCACACTTCCCCGACGGCAGGCGCCGCAACGGACAGGGCGAGTGGAGCAGCCTCTACATGGTGGACGTGGACCATCTCGACGACCCCGCCGCCATCTGGAAGACCCTGGAGGGGCGCACGGCCGAACTGGGCATCGTGGTTGCCCACGTGACGCCCTCGCGCAAGGGGCTGCGGCTGGTGTGCCGCTGCCGCGAAGGACTGACCTCGATTGCGGAGAACCAGGCATGGCTGGCCGCACAGACGGGGCTGGAAATCGACGCGGCCACCAAGGATCAGGCACGGCTGTCGTATCTGGTGCCCGCCAGCTATTTCCTGCTGCTTGACGAGAGCATCTGGGAGCCCGCCCCCACCAATCCGCTGGCAAAACCAGAAAAGCCGGAAAAAACGAAAACTCCAGAAAACCCGGGCGGCATCCCCGCCTATCGCGGCCACGCCATACGCGACATCGCCGCAGCCTACATCCGCCGCAACGGCATGCCCGTCGAGGGGGAGCGCCACGTCTATTACTACAAGATGTGCTCGCAGTTCAAGTACATCACGGACTGCCGTCAGGAGGTGCTGCTCAGCGAACTGCCCGATCTGGGCCTCTCTCTCAGCGAGCGCAAGGAGGAGTGCCAGCACGCCTGCAGCCGGCACACGGGAGCCAGCATCCCCAAGGACTTCTACCTCTTCCTCTGCGACGAGGGCGTGCTGGAGAGCTACCGCAGCCGCATGGCACGCGAGGAGAAGGAACGCCAGATGGCTGCGCTGGAAACCGCTGCCGACGACGAGGGCGACACCCGCCTGACGAGCCTCAGGCAACGGGGCATGGAGGCGATGAGACGCATCCCCGTGCTGGGCGCGCTGGCCCGCATAGCGCCCGACAACTTCGTGTCGCCGCAGATCTATGCCGCCGAGGCCGCCCTGGCCACCCTGTTCACCAACCTGAAGGCGAAGTATCTGGACGGCTTCTACCACACCCCGACGGTGCACAACGTCATCTATGCCCCCGCCAGCTGCGGCAAGAGCTTCGCCCGCCGCACGGTGGAGCTGCTGACGGCACGACTGATGCGCCGCGACGAACACACGCTGGCGCTGGAGCAGGTCTATCTGGAGGCGGCGCGCAAGGCCAAGAACGCAAAGACACAGCCCGAAAAGCCCGCCCTGCCCCTGCGCATCGTCAGCGGCATCATCTCGCAGCCCAAGCTGCTGACCCGCCAGCAGGAGGCACAGGGGCTGCACCAGCTCTGCTTCGTCGAGGAGATTGACACGCTGAACAAGTCCAACCGAGGAGGCAAGTACAACGACAAGGGCGACATGTACCGCAACGCCTGGGACAACGCGTCGTACTCGCAGGACTACATGAGCGACACCACCTTCAGCGGGCGCGTGAACCTCTTCCTCAACATCCTCGCCACGGGTACGCCCGAGCAGGTGATGAAGTTCTACGACAACCCCGAGAACGGCCTCATCTCGCGCATCAGCATCTGCCCCATACCCAATCAGGAGTATGCTACCATCCCCGTGTGGCACGAACTGACGGCTGACGAGGAGAAGGAGATTGACCGTGTGCTGGACTATGCCGACGCCCTGACATATGCCCTCGACGACGAGGGCGTGGAGACCATCCGCGAGCGCACCGACATCACCGCGGGAATACAGTTCATGTGCAAGCCGCTGGAAGCGTGGCTGGAGGAGAAGCGTCTGCTGGCGCTGCGCACCCAGGACCAGGCTCTCGACCACTTCCGCAAGCGCGAGGCGGTGAAGATGTTCCGCATGGCAATGGTGTGCTACGGCTGCTTCTGCGGCGAGATGACCGACGAGAGCAAGCGCCTCATCACCGACTTCTGCCTCTGGTGGGGCGAGCAGGACCTCCAGAACCTCATCGACATCTACGGCGAGATGGTGAAGGACACGGCCTTGAAGCACCACTCGAAGAGGGACGACATCTTCGCCCAGCTGCCCGACGAGTTCACCGCCGCCGAGGTGGAACAGGCACGCACCAAGGCAGGCATCGGCACACAGACCAAGGTGATCATCTACCGCTGGAAAATCGCCGGACTGATTGAGAAGGAGGACAAGCACTACCGCAAACGGGCGAAAGAACCTTCCCCTTCAGAAAAAATGAGCAGTAATCCGTAAAAAGGAGAACAGGAAACAGCTACACGGGGGTGTGGTGTCATGGTATCACGGTATCATGGTATCACACCCTTTTTCAATCCCTTATTTTCCCCTGAACTTGCGGCTGTCGAACCAGATCTTCGCGCGCTTGGCAAGGTAGGTGGGCATGAAGATGAAGAAGAGGTAGAGGTATGACTTCAGCTTCGAGTAGCCCAGCAGCTGCTGATAGACGGAGGCGTTGTAGTGGATGAGGGAGATGCGCTTGGCACGCGAGACGGAGCCGCTGCGGAGGCAGTAGTAGGTGAGGGGTTCCTGGATGCCATAGGCCGTGCCGCACTTCTGGAGGATGCTGAGGAAGAGGGCCCAGTCCTGGCGACGGCGGATGGTGGGCATGAAGAACTTGCCGTACTTTGCCGTATCGTACATGGCTGTGGAACAGCCGATTTTATTGTCGTGCATCAGCTGGCGGAAGGTGAGCGTGGCGGGGCTGCGGACGATGCCGACAATCTCGCCCTCGGGGTTGCGCTGGAGATAGGAGGAGTAGCTGAGGCAGCAGTCGTGCTCCTTCATGAAGGCCACCTGACGCTCCACCTTGTCGGGCATCCAGCAGTCGTCGCTGTCGCAGAAGGCGATGAAGCGCCCCTCGGCCTGCTGGATGGAGATGTTGCGGGCAAGGCCCGGGCCGCAGTTGGTGTCGAGGAAGAACAGGCGCACACGGCTGTCCTCCTGCTGAAACTGCAGGAGCATGTCCCGTACATGTTGGTTTGACGAGGCATCGTCCGTAATGAGAAGTTCGATATTCCGGTATGTCTGTGCCAACACACTACGAATACTATCAGCCAGTAAGAGGCTTTCGTTGTAGGTTGGCATGATGACCGAAACAAGGTCTTCAGTAGGCTTTTGCATCTCCGTTTTTAAAAATCGGCTGCAAAGATAGTGCAAGCCGAGCGAACTACCAAATTTATTTGAATAATTCCGAGGCGAAGCCTATCTAAAACGAATTAAGTTCGTTAAAAGTAGTTCAATTAAAGCGAATAGCCAAATTTTTTTAAGGTAATGTGATGAGCGAGCCTGCTTTTTGGAGGAATGCGGGCGTATAGTAGTTCATAAAGCCGCCCAGGGAGGTGAACGTCATCTCGCCGAAGAGGATGCGCCCACCGAGGTTGTAGAGGTCCACGCGTACGACGGGGAACGGCTTCGCCAGACGTTCGGCGACCTCGATCATTCCGTCCAGATTGGGAGGGGGCGGGATGGGGTCGCCCTGCAGATAGTGGTCGTTGTATATGCCGTACTCGGGATGGGGGTGCCACGCGGTGTCGTACGTCATCAGCTGCGACTTGTTGCTGCCCGTGCGGTTGGTGCAGGTGAGGATGTAGCGGGCCTTGCCGTTGAAGCACCAGAACTTATAGTCGATGAGCGAGGTGGAGTAGCGCGAGGACCACTCGTCGTTCTCCAGCAGCGCCTCGGCGATGATGCGGGGCCGGATGCGGGAGTAGTGGAGGTTGCCCTCGGCCAGACCATAGGTCTCGGCAAGCGTCTGGCGGAAGACGTCGCGCACCTGACGTTCGTCAAGCTGGCTTTTGTCCGTCACCATGTAGCCGTCGCCCGAGCCGTGCGTGGCCTTGAGGATGAACTGCTGGGGAAGGGCATCGAAATCGATGGCATCAGCCGTGTCCCACACGCCGTAGAGGGTGTTGAGGATGTGCTCGAGGCCACACTCGCTGACGTAGTCGCGGACGGCATATTTGTCCGACAAACGCGTCCACTCCGCAGTGTCGGTACGCAGGGAGAGGTACTGAATCTTTTCATTCAGATCCTGCGGGGGATTCAGGTGAATCCGCCTGCGGAAGCGGAGGAAATAGCGGAGGCGCACCAGCAGTTCAGGATGGCGGCGCCCCAGACAGGATGCCAGATGTTTCAGCCGTTTTTTCATCGCATGCCCAGTTTATCAATCAGTTCGTCAGTCAGCACAGCCTTCACGTCGTAGAGGCGCGAGCGCTCCAGCGCCCTCTTGCGCATAGGCTGGAGGATGGAGCGGTCGGCTATGACGCGGCGCATCACGTCCGTCAGCGCCTCGTTGTCGCCCGTGGGGAAGAGCAGGCCGCAACGCCCGTCGCCAATGATTTCCTCGGCATAGCTCCAGTCGGAGGCTATCACGGGCAGGGCGGCGATGGCGGCATCGGCAATCACCCCGGGGAAGCCCTCGGTGGGATGCATGGTGGGAAAGAGCATGGCGTCATATTCGGACAGCAGACGGTAGCCGGGCACATCGTTCAACTGCAGGAAACCACGGAACTGCACGTTAGGCAACGCCTCGCACTCCTGCAGGAAACGCACCTGCACGTCGTCATCCATGCGTCCGAAGAAATCAATCTCGAACCGTCCCTGCAGGCCCTCGGCATTCAGCCGGCGCGCGGACTCCAGGATGTGGAAGATACCCTTCAGTTCCGTCAGGCGCGAAAGGAAGACGAAACGGACCTTGTCGCCCGTGTGGGGGACATCGGCATCGGGGACATAGTAGACGGGCTTGAAGTTGTAGAGCCTCAGCGTGTTGTCGATGCCCACCTCGTGATAGAGTTCCGCCACCTTGTCGGCCTCGACGATGATGCGCTCCAGCTTATGGAACGGGGCGGCCTTGTAGATGCCCTGCTTGATCTTCACGGGCGTGTAGCCGGCAATCATAAAGTAGTAGATGCGGCTTTTGAGGGGGAGCGAGGTAGTGAGGCGGATGAGACGGTAGGCGCTGACGTTGGAGGTGGAGATGACGATGTTCGCGTACCGGTGGAAGAGCAGGTGCCACAACACGCGGAGCAGGATGCGGGGGTCGCGTTTCCATCGCTGCGTATCGACATAGTCCACCGTGTCCAGCTTCTCCTTGAAGAAGGTGAGCAGGTAGCGGTTCTTTACCGCATCTCCCGCCTGCGGGATGTTCGGATAATCCAAGGCACCGATGAAAAACAGACTCTTCATATTTTACGATTTAACTTGTTGACTCGTTGACTTGTTGACTCGTTGACTTGCCGATAAACCTTCGGTAGTTGAGGTAGAGCGCAAGAGTGTAGACGACGGAACTGAGGATGGCGGTAAGGATGGCACCCTCGACGTTCCACAACCAGACGAGCAGAATGGAGCCGGTAATCTTCACCGCTCCGCAGGCAAAACTGCTGTTGCGGATGCTGCGCCCCTGCCCGTGCGAGCCCAGATAGCGGTTGACCATATCCCCCACCCCATGCACGCTGAAACCTACGGCCAGCCAGGCAGCATAGCGGCCCACGATACGGTAGGACTCGTCGTAGAGGCTGACGACGGGGCCAATCAGCAGAATGAATCCGATGCACGACAGAAGCGTGATGGCAAGCGTCAGCATCATCACACGGCGCGGGATGCGAGGCTGATGGACGAACTGCTTGAAGAACGTGGTGCCCACAATGCCGGGCAGGTAGGATATGGGCTGCGCCAACGACAGGGCGAGCGTGAAGAAGCCCACGTTGGCATTATCGTCGTTGAAAACACCCAGCGTGACACCTGACAAATAGTTCGTGGCTACCATGGCCAGCGAGCCGAAATAAAGGTGGATGCCGTAGTCGCGGTTCTCCTTGCGAAGCTCGCCGTAGAGAGGTTTCAACTGGCGGAACGAAGGACGTGTGGACACGATGATGCCCACCAGCACGGCAGAACAGATGCCCCAATGGAGCCAGAGCACCAGACGGCTGTCAACCTCGGCACGACGATAGACAAGCAATGCCACAGGGATGAAGCACATGACGGGCAGCACACGCGCCAACGACAGACGGAAGATGTGGTTGTCGCCCTGCGCCGTTGTGTTCATGTAGTTCGTCAGCAGCGGATAGAAGCAGACGGGCAACGAGCAGAAGAAGAGCGTCCGCAGCCCAGGCTCTCCGCCATGCATCAAGGCCGCTATCGTCGTGCCCACCAGCAGCAGGACTGCAGAGATGCCCAGACAGCCGATGAGCATGCCGCGGATACGGGCGCTGCGACGCGGGTCGTTGGAGAGCGCCAGCAGACGGCTGCCGGACATATACCAGCCAAACAGCACCACCCACGACAGTAACTGGATGATGTTCATCACGTAGCGCACGTTGCCGTAGGCCACGGTATCAAGCACATCGGTATTGACCTTCGATGCCACGAAGTTCAGCACAGCCCCAAGAAACGTGGCTGCGTAGAGTACCAATACCTGTTGCTTGTTCTTGCTCATACGTTCATTTTATGGAAACTCAAGAAGTCGTCGTAGGAGATGCCCTCCTTGGTGCGGGCATCGTGCATCAGGCGGCGCACCAGACGGAAAGACTGGCGTGCCGTGAGTCCGTCAGCGCGGAAATACTTGTAGCAACCCGGCAAGCTGAGGCAACGTATTGCAAGGAACTGCAACGGGGTGTAATAGAGTCGCGCCACGATGAGACGCCCCAGGTAGTAGATGTAGTCCCTGCCGAGACGTCCGCCCTCCATGCGCTTGGCAGCGGAGGATACCTTATGATAAATAACGGACTGGCGTACGATAGCCATCTTCTCCCCTGCCCTGCGCATCCGATGAGCGAACTCAAAGTCCTCCTCACCGAAGAAGAAGCGCTCTGTCAGCAAGCGCCCCTCGGCATCCAGCAGCGATGCATCAGCCCACAGAGCACAGCCGGAGATGAACGTCACAGGCTGCGGGCTACGGTCGGGCATGACTTCAGCATTCCTGAAATACCCCTTGCGGGTACCGAAGGTCAAACGTCCTCCGCAGGACCAGATGCGGTTCTTCTCCGCCCAGTAACAGATGAGCGGGCCTACCACCTTGACTTCGGGATGCGCACAGCGGTAGTCCTGAAGCTTCACCATGAAATCCGGTTCCACCTCCGTATCGTTATTGAGCAGCATGTAGGCGTCAGGCTGATAGCGGCGGGCATAGGCGATGGCCTTGTTGTTGCCGACGGCAAAGCCCCAGTTGCATCCCAACGGCAGCACCTCGGCCTTGTGCTGCGACGTGGTATTCCATTCGTCCGAAGCAAGAAAGGCCTCGATGCGCGCCACGCTATCATCCGTACTGCCGTTGTCGGCAACAACCACGCGGAAGTCGCCCCCGGCCCTTGACAGGGATTGCAGGCAGGCGAGGGTATCGTCGGCACCATTCCAGTTTATAAGGATTACGACTGTCATGAAGGGGTTAAGGGTTAACGGTTAAGGATTAGAGGGTAAGGGCTTGGTTTTTAGGGTTAGGGGTCTGATGGGGAAGGTTCTTCCCACAAGCCCGGCAACAACATGCAACAACATCACCATGACGGGGGTTTCAATGACATCGAGGTGGAAGAAATAGAACTCGAACCACCCCATTGCCAACAGGGCACAATAGTAATAGTAAATCGTGTTCACGAACAGCCCCTTGGAACGCACACACAACAGCTTCATCGAGTAGCACAACGCACTCAGCCCCAGCGTGTAGAGGGCGAACTGGACATAGTTGGTGTAGATGAACAGAGTGCCGAAGAAGGTGCGGACGTTAGTGAGACTGATGCCCGTGAAATGATAGGTGGGGTTGACGGGCGAGAGCACTTCGCCGTTGCCCGTCAGCTGATTGACTATGTTGATGAAGGGTGTCCAGATGACGGTAAAGGGACCGCGGTCCGGCACGCCTAGCTCCATGTCCATGCTCAGCCCCAGGGTGCCGGAGGAGAAGTAATGGACGAAGCGCTGCATGATCCATTCAGCCACGCCGCTGTTCATGGCGATGTCGTTGACAATCACCACAGCCGCGCCGAAGGTGATGAAAAATACGGCCACGCCGCTCAGCCCCACCATCAGCAGCAGGCGGGGGGTGACATTCATCTTGCCCGAGGCTATGCGCAGCATCACACCCACCACGGGGGGGATGATGATGGCGCCCTTCACCATGTTGATGAAGCTGACAAGCAATAGCGGGATGATGAGCAGCCAGAGCCAGAGCCGCTGACGATTGAGGTAATAGATGAACAGCATCAGCATAATGCTGCAGAAGTGCTTCAGATGCCCCCAGAAGCCGAAGCCGACGAACTCCTCGGCAAACTCGTCGGAGCCAATCAGGAACTTCGAGCTGCGCACGGTACTCAACAGGTGGAACATCATCATGAGGACAAGCACGATGCCGATGACTACGAAAACACGGGGTATCTCGTCGTCGGCAATAGCCGTAGTGCGGATGTCATAATGATGCTTGCCGGCATAGCCCGCAAGCAGAAAACTGGGCAACGCAAATAATAGCAGCCCGACATTCCAAAGCAGAATGCTGGGATAGTAGAACTCCACAAAGCCATCGTGCCCCGCCATACCCACCGAGATGAGCAGCACAGCGACATAAGGCAGCATAAGGATATTGAGCGGGGTGAGTATCGTCCCCCAGGCCTTTCGTTCCAAATAGAACAGAACGGCTACTTCTATCAATATGCCGAGGAGATAAAGCAATGGAAAATAAAAATTAGGAATGAGGAATTAGGATTGGGCGGCTGTGCGGCCCTGGACGATTTCCTTGATGACAATCCACGCTGCCGTGCCGAAAAAGGCCAGGAAGACGTAGAGAAGGCCCATCATCAACTTCTTGGGCGAGGAGGCCTTGAAGGGGGTATAGGGAGGTTGCATCACCACGCAGACGGGCGTACTCTCAGCAACTTTGGCGCGCGAGAGTTCCAGCTGTCCTGCCAATTGATTATAGACATTGAAGGCTAACTCCTGCTCGTTCTGCAGGCGTTCCTGCTCAATCTGATACTGCAAGAGCACCATATTCTGGTGCTTGTCGGCATAGTCGGCATAGGCCTGCTGAGCAATATAGTACTTTTCGCGGGCCTCGTCATACAGCGTCTCGGTGTATTGCAAATCCTTGCGTGCCTTGGCGGAACGGTAGTCTGCCACATACTGCTGCAAGTTGTCCGACACCTTCTGCGCCACGACGGCAGCAATCAAGGGATCCTGCATGGTGACGTTGACGGTAATGACGTTGTTGCCCTTATCGACTGCCGTGTTGATTTTTTTGTTGAGCGATTTTAGCACCAGTTGCTGACTGCGGGAAAGGAGCATGGGGTCAGCATCGCGGCGGGGCATAATGGTATCTGCCGCATTATGCGACGTCAACTTCTTAATCAGCTTGCCGGGAGCGCGCAAGGCCACGGACCACCACGGATAGCGCTGCTTGTAGCGCAGATAGTGATAGAGGTCTGTTTTAAGTTTGTCGTCCTTCGACTTGACAGGCAGTTCCATCAGTTCCGTCAGAAAGGGCGTGGAGGAAATAATCTGCGGATAGAGTTCGGGATAAACCGCATCCTCAATGCCACTCAGTCCGCCCAGATCGATGCCCGCCATGGCGGCTAACGAACCGAAGCTGCTGGTGATGCCGCCTCCGTTTGACATTTCAGGAGCAAGCACGGCGGTGGAGGTGTATTCTTTCGGAATGCTGAAGGCTATAATGATGCTGAGAATGCCGCCAATGAAACAGGCCTTCAGCAACAGCTTCCACTTGCTCAGCAGAAGCATGACGATGCCGATGAAGTCCAATGAAGTTCCTTTCTTTTCCATGCCTATTTACTTAGTTCTTTGTATTTAACAGGTTGACGAGGGCGAGCACCACAGTTGCCAGCGAAGCGGCGGTAGAACCGAGACTGAGGATTTCTGCCGTCTTCATGCCTTCGCGTTCAGGTTTCTCGGGAACGACAATCTCGCAGCCAGGCTGCACCAGACGACTGCCCCAGCTGTTGGCTTTCGTGGTCGTGCCGTTCATATAGACGATGTAGGCTTTCGAACGGTTGGACTTGTTGGAGTAGCCACCCGCCTGGTTGACGTAGTAGCGCAGGGTCTTGCCCTTCTTGTAGCCGATGGTGTTGGCATACATTACCTCGCCGCTCACCTTGACGGTATTGGAGAACTGGGGAATAGTGAGGACATCGCCCGCACGAAGCACGAGGTCGGCATCCGAGCCCGGATTCTGCAAGGCCTTCTCCAATTCGATACCCACAGGATAGTCCGTCTGGCTCATCATCTGACGACGAATGGCTACGGAGTCTTTCTTATTCTCAGCCATCTGCACGGCAATCTCGATGTTTGTCTCCAATCGGAGTTTCTCCTCGTCGGTCATCTGGCGTTGCAGACGGGCACCCTTCACGTAGGCCTGCGGCGTCAATCCGCCTGCACTCTGCACCAGTTCGCTCAGGCGCTGATTCTTCTTCGTCAAAGCGTAGGTGCCGCTGAAGAGCACTTCACCATCAACCCGCACGTTCTCCTGCTCGAAGTAACCCGGGCTGCGACGGACATAGACTTCATCGAAGGGCATGAGGGTGAAACCCGACTGTCCTTCCACCACCAGCCCGTCGCTGATGGAGAAGCTGAACATATGGGAAATAGTATCGTTGACGCTGGTAGCGCGGGAGTCCTTGATGCGGCGCGAGACATCGACCTTGGCCGTCGAAGCAGCCTCCGTCAAACCGCCAGCCATAAGGATAAAGTCCTCAATGGAGAGGTTGTCCTGATAATGGTACGAACCAGGGAAGGCCACCTCGCCATAGATGGTGACAATCTGCGTCTCGCGCATATCTTCAATGCTGGGGATGACAAGGATGTCGTTTTTCCGCAAAACCACATCCTCCGCTTCGCCCTTCATCACCCTGTCAAGGTCGATGGAGAGATTTTCCATCGTGCCGTCAGCATTACGTCGGTTGAGCACGGCACGTCCGCGATAAGCATCATCCTGCAGTCCCCCTGCCGTAGAAACCAGTTTCTTAACCGTATTGACACGCCCGTCCATCTGGAATTGTCCGGGCCGATAGACGGCGCCACGCACCTCCACACGGTTGGCAAAGGTGGGCAGTATGGAATCGACAGTCACCGAGTCGCCGTCGGCTATCAGGAATCGCTGCTGTTCCGTGGCATCAAGGGTATATATTTCGTACTCGCGCTTTCCCACACGGATAAGGCGGATATCCTGCCGATAGGCATTTCCCGTGAAACCGCCTGCATAGTCCAAAAGGTTTTTCACCGTCTCGGTAGGCAGCATCTCGTAGTACATGGGACGTTTCACCTGACCGGCGATACTTACCAGCGTATTGTAGGCACCCACCACAACGGCATCGTTGTCTTCCAGGCGGATATCCTTGCCTGTTCGGCCGTTGAGGATGAAGTCGTAGATGTCATATGACGCCACCTCCTTGCCCGAGCGGAAGACCTTGACAGCACGTAGCGTACCGTAGTCGTTGACGCCACCTGCCATGTAGAGGGCATTAAAAACCGTAGCGAACGACGACAGCTCATAGGTGCCGGGATTCTCCACCTCACCCATCACGTGGACGCTGATGCTGCGGTTCTGCGCCAGCGTGAGACGGATGAATGTATTTGGGTCTGCATCACCTATGCCTGAATAGATACGTGCTAATTGTTCCTTCAGACGGGCATTGGCCTGCTTGACAGTCAAGCCACTCAGATAGACGGGGCCGACATTCTCCACCTGAATGATACCATCAGGCGAGATGGTCTGCTGGACTGTGCTCTGGGATGCACCCCAGATGTCGATGATAACCTCGTCGCCGCTGCCCAGACGATAGTTGTCGGGCGTAGGCAGGTTGTAGCTCGACTCGAAGGCGACATCCTTGTTCTGGAAAATATTATGTCCGAAAATCTGCTTACGCTGCTTCTCCATTTCCTGTTGAACCAATAAGGCAATCGAGTCCGGAAAGAGGAAATCCATACCTCCCAACAGTTCGTCCTGACGTTCGGTTTGCGTCATCTTGTTACGGTTCTTCTCTTCGTCCTGCAAGGAGATGCGCCTGTCGTTCGTGGGAGCCGTACGGGTACGGCTGTTCTCCGTCAGCGTCACGCCCTGACCCGTTTTCTGCTGCTGCGTATATTTGCGCTTAATGCGGTTCACCTGGTCCATCGTGACACCCTTACGTAGCAGTTGGGTGGCAATGTCCTTGTCCGGAGTTCCCTTCTCGCGGGCCTCGGCGACAAACTCAACGACCTGTTCGTCGGTCATCTTTTGTTGCGCGCGCGCGTACGCAGCGCACACGAGCATACATGTCAGAATAATGATGTATCTTCTCATGAAATCTTAAAACTTTTTTCCTTTGATTATGGAGAGGACTGTGGTCCAGACAATCTTGACATCGCCCCAAAGCGAGCGCGTTGTCAGATATTCCAGATCCATATCCAGACGGGTGAGCATTTTTTCCATCGTATCGGTATAGCCGTTGTAGAGCGTAGCCATCGACGTCAAGCCGGGACGTATCTGATAGAGCTGCACGTAGTTGGGATTATGCTCCATGATTTTATCAATAAACACCTGACGTTCGGGGCGGTATCCGACAAGCGACATATCGCCCCTGAAGACATTCCAAAGCTGGGGGAACTCGTCCAAATGATAGTCGCGCAGGAAATGACCTATTCGCGTCATCTGCGCCATCCGCTCCTCCTCCGTGCGGGGGATGCCGTCTTTCTCCGCATCCTTGCACATGGTGCGGAACTTCAGGATATTGAACGGGCGCCCATGCAGCCCGATGCGTTCTTGCTTATAAACAGGCTGACCGCCATTGAAAGCAATCAGCAACCAAATAATCAGATAAAATGGCGAAAGTAATATCATCCCTATGCCCGATACCAGAATGTCTACAAGGCGTTTAATGAAGCGCTCCACCCCGTTCATGGAGTCGGCATAGATGACAGGATTGGATGTATGTTGTGACGATTCGTAGATGTTCATCATCGTATTTCGTTTACTACTCTACTATATGAACGACACGCGCGCAATTTTATTGCATGACCCTGCAACATTTTTTAAGAAAAAACTTTTCTTTTGCGAGACTTTGCCCGTTTTAACTGGGCTTCGCCTCGGTTAATTGCAAATATATTTGCATTCTCACGCGGCTCGCATTATCTTTGCCGAAAAATTGAAAAAATGAAGCCCATTATCTACCAAATCCTAACCCGTCTCTACTATAGTCCCTCCCACCCTATCGTTGCCGACGGCACCCTTGAGCAAAACGGCTGCGGCAAGCTTCGCGACTTCAACGTGCGTCGGTTGCAAGCCATTCATGAAATGGGAGTTACGCACATCTGGTACACGGGAATACTTGACCATGCCACGCAGACCGACTTCTCCGCCTATGGTCTTCCCGCCGATGCGGATGTGAAGGGAAAAGCCGGCTCACCATACGCCGTGCGTGACTACTACAACGTGGCGCCCGAACTGGCAACTGACATCCCCAATCGTCTGCATGAGTTTGAATTACTTGTGCAGCGCACCCATCGTGCCGGAATGGGCGTCATCATCGACTTTGTACCCAACCACGTGGCGCGTCACTATACGGGCACCTTCCATCCCTTTACGGACCGTAACTACTATCCAGGCCATATCTGCGACGGCGATTGGACGGATACCGCCAAACTCAACTACGGCGAACACGACACGTGGGAGAAGATGCGCGACATCCTCCTCTTCTGGGCGAAACGTGGTGTTGACGGCTTCCGCTGCGATATGGCCGAGCTCGTCCCCGTCGCCTTCTGGCAATGGGTTATCCCACAAATCAAGGCTGCACACCCCGGCATCCTCTTCATCGCCGAGGTCTATCAACCCTGGCGCTATGCCGAGTACGTCCATCAGGGAGGCTTCGACTATCTCTACGACAAAGTAGGCCTTTACGACACGCTCGTTGCTATTCTCCGCCGTCAGGCCTCAGCCACAGCCATTACTGGATGTTGGCAGGCACTCGGCGACCTCGGCCCTCGCATGCTCCACTTCATGGAGAACCACGACGAGCAGCGGCTTGCCTCCGACTTCATCTGCGGCGAAGGCCTACGCGCCTTGCCCGCCATGATTGTCTCAGCCCTTATCGACACCTGCCCCGTCATGATCTATTTCGGACAGGAACTGGGTGAGCGCGGCATGGAGGCCGAGGGCTTCAGCGGACACGACGGCAAGACCTCCATCTTCGACTATGCCGAAGTCCCCACCATCAGTCGATGGCTGAAAAAGGGGGCGACAAGCCAGCAAGCCAGCAAGCAAACGAACAGCCAAGCAGACTACACCCAACCCGTTGACTCGTTGACTCGTAGACTGGTTGACCTCTATTCCCGCCTCCTTCATTTTGCGGCTTCGGAGCCAGCCATTACAGAGGGAAAATTCTTCGACCTCATGTACGTCAATCCTCCGTCAGATCACTTTGACCCCCATCGCCAATACGCCTTCCTGCGAGCAACTGACGAAGAACGGATTCTCGTCTGCGTCAACTTCGACGATGCTCCCCATGACATCCGCCTCCGCATCCCCAGCCATGCCTTCGACTATCTCGGCATCCCCAAAGAAGGAATCCGGACGGGACACGTCTCCATCTGTCCTGACGAGGACGTTCCCCTCCATCTCCCCGCTTCGGACGGCGTCATTCTGAGATTCTGAATCGAGAACCCAGTGGACTGCGCTGGCAGCCCAATGGGTTACGCCGTCAGCCCAATGGGCTGAGCGCGTAGCGTTAAACTCTATGCCCGTAACGTTAAACGCTGAAAAAATAGCGTCAGACGTTATCGGAATTACGTTTGATAATATTGAAAAAATAATGGCAAAAAAATCCCCCGCTGCGCGTATGAGCAGCGGGGTAATTATTAGATGAAATGAGATGAACTGTATTATCTTACCAATACCTTCTTCCCATCCCTGATGTAGATGCCGCGAGTGGGCTGGGCAACACGACGGCCCGTGAGGTCAAAGTATTCGTTTTTCAACGGATTACCATCCGCGGCTTCAGTATTAATGATGCCATCGCCACCATGATATTCCACCTCCTCAAGGGTGAACATATTGGAGAAATTGTCTGTCCAACCGTAGGCAAAGCTATAAGCATCAAAATTACCGTTAGCCAAGAAGATGAAGGTACCGTCGTTGCCGTTGCCGCGGAGTCCGTAGACCAGGAAGGCGCCCTCGTAGTACTGCCCAGCCGGATAGAGATAGATCTGGGTATAGACATATCCCGCAGCTCCGGGCTCGGCATCTTCGGGTGTGGTGAAGCCCTTGTTGTCGTTGTAGCCTTCGCGATGTCCGCGCCAGACGAGGTAACGGTCGAAGGCGGGGTTGTAGAACCGGTAGGTGTGCTCGGCGGTATCGGGTGTGCAGTAGAAGGCTGCGGCATCGCCCACCTCGGCAGGCGTTTGATTATTCGCAGCCACAAGTCCATCCTCTGCCATATACATGGTGTTGATGTCGCCGTTCTTCTGATGGTTCACGAATGCATAGTACAGGCCCCCCTTAGGATAGGAGACATCCTTGCGGGTGGCTGTCATCTGGCGTTCGAGGTCGTAAGCAAGGGTATAGTAATCGTTTTCGGTGCTTGCAGGATTGGCAAGGACTTCCTTGGCCTCAGCAATTAGGTCGATAAGCGCCTGCACGGCCTCTGTCGAAGGAAAGCCCGGACGGTCAAGCGTAGCCTGGAAACCTTCGACGGCCGTTTCGGCAGCCTTGATGGCGTCAGCAAGCGTCTCAGCACCAGCGAAGACCTCCTCGACGTAGAAGGTGGAGCCGCTGTCTCGTCCGCTGGTCCAATAAGCGAGCGTGGTGCCGCGCTTGTTCATATAGACATTGTTACCCTCATCAGTTGTGAAACCGAGGTAGAACGAACCTTCGGTGATGTAAGTGCTGGCTTCGGCACGGAACAGCCATACGTCGGCGGTACCAAGCGTTTTGGTATCAACCATGTAGAGGGGCGAGTCGCCGCCCGTGTTGCCATCATCCACATAGCGGCTGCTGGACATCACATAGCCGATGCCTGCGCCTTGATTGACCAGACTGAAGCCCTCGATGGGGTTGCCCACAAATGCCCAGCGGTAATTGGCCTTTTTGTCAATATCCACCTCGGTGATGTTCAGTTCAAAATGGTCGATTTCGGGATCATAGACCACATAGCTGGCATTACCGATAACGAGGTGATACCAATGCTCGACGTCCTCAAGAGACGAGGCCTCCTCAACAAACTTAAAGGGTAGAGCCTCGGCATCGACAGAGAGTTCAATGTCGAACTCGTACGTCCCGTCCTCAACAACTCCTTCGGGAGCTGTAGCTGAAACGCCCCAAGGCATGGCAAAACCGTTAGTGCCCGGAGCAGGATAAGCCTCACCCTCGGGAGCGTGGAATGACTCTTCGCCGACTTCTTTACCTTTATATAAATAATGGTATGTGAAATCGACGAACCAGACAGCCTCCTCGTAAGTGACGGTAACCTTGCCATCCTCTATTTCAATATAGGGCTCCAGATGGTCGAACTGCGGGCAGACGAAGTCCTCCTCGCTGATCTCCGTATCCTTGGGAAATACAAAGAAACCGCCGTCATAGACCTTCGGAAGGCTGACGATGTTCTCGTTGATACATTCGACACGCGAATACTCGATGGTCGTCTCGTGACTCTCGGCCTCGGGCAGAACTAAAGAGAGCTGATAGACATCGTAATCCTGCAGGGGGGCGGGATAGATATTGAGCGGTTGCTGTTGGTTGCCGCTCTTGCCGACAATGTACTTAAACTCGCCGTTCACTTTCGTCGATTCCCAGCAATTCTCTGCAAAAGCCAGATAGCCGAGTATGTAGACGCCTCCGCCCTCGATGTTACCCAACGTCAGATCGATGGGGGTAATGCTGGCCTTAGCCAAGATGGTAAGGTAGTGTCCGTTCTGCGTTTGGATGTAGAACTTGCCCTCCGTGTCGGCAGAATGGGTGATACGCAGGAACGTGCGACCGATCTCGCCCTCAATTGGCGCGCTGAGGCCAAGCGGATAGTACTGATTGGTGGACATAGCACTAAATTCTTCCTTGTAACTGGTGAAGTAAGTGCCCAACACCTCCTCGTCGTCCTCCACGACACTATTGGTGGTATAAGCCTGTCCTTGGTAGACAATCTGGTAGTAGCCATCATGCAGTTCTTCGAACGAGTAAATGGCTGTCTGGGCGCTGAGGACCGCGCTCAAACCAAAGGAAAGAGCCAAAAAGCTCAGGGAAAGGAGTAGATTTTTCTTCATAAATACGATTATTTAATTGTTTTCGCCGACAAAGATAATACAACCCAAACAAAAATGCAAATAAATTTGATTTTATCTGGAGCGACGCCCTTCTTATTTGTATCTTTTCAGCCCTGATTTGTGAAACATTTTCAAAACTAACTTGTATTTGTAGCATCACAGGTTACACCAGAGAAAAAAAAAGTTACTTTTTTCTAGAGTAGTTCGCAAAAAAGTGTTTACATTTGCAAAAAAATTTTTCGATACATTTTTTATTTTTATTATTAACCTTAAAAACAAACGTATGTTAAAAGCAAAATTGCTACAGATTTCGTTGGCTGTGCTGATGCTTTGTGGCATGCCTCTGAGCGTATTCGCCCAGGGAAATGTCCGCGGTACAGTAAACGATGTGACGGGTGAGCCCATTATCGGCGCATCCGTAAAGGTGGTTGGTACGACCCGTGGTGCAGTTACGGACTTGAACGGCGCTTTCACCGTAGCGGCAGGAAGAAACGACCGCCTGGAGATTTCCTACGTAGGTTACGCCACACAAGTTGTGCCTGTCAATGGCCGCCAGCTCATCGCCGTTGTGCTGGAAGAGGACAGCGAGGTGTTAAGCGACGTGGTGGTCATCGGCTATGGTGTCCAGAAGAAGAAACTGGTGACCGGCGCTACCGTTCAGGTAAAGGGCGCCGATCTTGCCAAGCTGAACACGACCAACCCCCTCGAGGCCATGCAGAGCCAGACGCCGGGTGTGCAGATCACCCAGTCATCCACACAGCCTGGTAAGGGATTTAATGTGGTCATCCGTGGTAAGGGAACTAATCGCGACACTTCTCCCTTGTACGTTATCGACGGTGTGATTGGAAGCCTTGACGGTATCAACTCCGCTGATATTGAGAGCATCGACGTGCTGAAAGACGCTGCTTCTGCAGCCATCTATGGTGCCCGTGCTGCCAATGGTGTGGTCCTGGTGACCACCAAGCAGGGTAAGTCCGGAAAGATTGAGCTCAGCTACAATGGTGCTACGGGTTGGTCGAACGTTTACAAACGTCCCCAACTTCTCAATGCCCAGCAGTACATGACAATTATGGACGAGTACAGCTTCAACACATCAGGAGCCACGATGGACTGGCCCAATACCGTTCCGCAGGACATTCTCACCAAGGTTGCCAACGGCTGGGAAGGTACTGACTGGTGGGGCGTATTTGCGAACAAGAATGCCCTGCAGAACAACCATTCTGTGTCCCTGACGGGAGGTGCCGACCGTTCGAAGTTCGCCATGTCCTACACCTATACCGATAACGAAGGTATCATGGGTGCCGATCAGGCCTCTTTCTATAATCGCCACACCATCCGCCTCAACAGCGACCATGTGCTCTTGAGAGTTAAGGATTTCGATGCCATCACCATCGGTGAGAACATCTCTATCGGCTATAACAAGAGCCACGACCTGGCTGAGGACGGTATGTACTGGAGTTATATCCACAGTTTGATGCAGACCTCTCCGCTCCTGCCACAGTATGCAGACAATGGCGAGATTTATAACTGGCAGAACGTTGACGGCGAGCTTACTTACGGTAAGGGCTGGCTTCCTGCTATGTTCAACAACCCATGGGAGAATCTCACCAAGGGTGGATTCAACTCGATGGCAGAGAGCCGCAACATCAATGCCAATGCTACTGCATTCGTTGTTATCCAGCCGATAAAAGATCTGAAGTGGCGCACACAGTTCAACTACTCCTGGGGTTCTGGCGCATACCGTAACTTTGGTACTCCACGTGCACCAGCAGAAGGTGCTGCTATCGTAAACAACTATAGCGTTAGCCAGAGCACTTGGCTTAACAGCAACTGGTCTATTTCCAACACTCTTACCTATGACCTTCCTGTTTTCAGTGGTAACAAGATTTCTGCCATGGTGGGTCAAAGTTTTGAGAGTTCTGCTTGGAGTACCAACCTCAATGGAAGCAATAAGATTATTTATGGCCAGCAACTCGCATCGTTGAGAGACTGGGATTCTGCATGGCTTTCGAACATCATTCTTGAAAATGCTTCTGATGCCTCTCTGGGTGGTAATCCAAACGATGAAGACTATCTCGCTTCTTGGTTCGGTCGTGTAAGTTGGGACTGGAACGAGACCTATATGGCAACCGTAACCCTACGTGCTGATGGTTCAAGCCATTTCGCCGACGGTAAGCGATGGGGATGGTTCCCATCTGTATCTGCTGGTTGGGTTGTTACCAACGAGAACTTCATGTCGGGTGCCAAGGACTTCATGGACTTCTTCAAAATCCGCGCATCTTGGGGACAGAATGGTAACTGTAATGTGGAAAAATACCAGTACATTTCTCCTATCATTATGTCAAGCGTGGGCGGTTACAAATTCGGTTCAGACCTGGCCACCACTGTTGCAGGTACTCCAAATCCTGGTGCTTACCCAAAGAATGTTCCCAACCCCGAACTTACCTGGGAGACTTCCGAGCAGCTTGACTTAGGTTTCGATGCACGCTTCTTCGATAGCCGTCTGGGTGTGAACTTTGACTGGTATAATAAGACCACAAAAGACCTGATTATTCTTCAGGATCCTCAGTATGACCAAGGTAAAGAGCCTCCTTACTTCAATGGTGGTGACATCCGAAATACTGGTATCGAACTTGCTGTTTCATGGAATGACAAGATTGGCAAGGACTTCGGTTACAATTTCGGTGTGAACTTTGCAACCAACAAGAACGAGGTCATTCGCGTAAACAACTTGAACCACTATGTCAACGGTAATGGCGGAATCCTCTCACAGGGTACGGAATACATCTCACGTTTTGAGGAAGGTCATCCTATCGGTTACTTCTACGGCATGTCTTACAGCGGCATCTGGCAGAATCAGGCGCAGATTGATGCAGCACGTGCTGCAGGCAAAGCTGTTCTCGACAATGCAATGCCCGGTGACTGCATCTGGGACGACTGGAACAATGACGGTCTCATCACTTACGCTGAGGCTATTGACGCTAATGGCAATGACATCTGCGACCGTCACGAGATTGGCGATCCCAACCCCGACTTCACCCTTGGCATCAACCTTGGCCTGACATGGAAGGGACTTGACTTCGCAGTCAACGGTGCAGGCGCATTCGGTATGCAGGTTATGCGTTCTTACCGTTCTTATGGTGACACTCCCTATCAGAACTATGACACCACAATTCTGAACCGTTGGTTTGGTGAGGGTACCTCAAACGACCAGCCTCGTATTTCTGCAACTGGTCATCAGAACACGATCTGGAACTCCATACGTTATATGGAGGATGCAGATTACTTCAAGATCAAGAACGTAACTCTCGGTTACGACTTCAAGCATCTCTGGAAGTCATGTCCGTTCCAGCAGCTCCGCTTCTATGTTCAGGCTCAGAACCTCTGCACATTCACCGGTTACACTGGGCTCGACCCAGAAGTTGGTTCGGCAGGTGGCGATGTACCTTGGGCATCTGGTGTTGACCTGGGTCTTTACCCACCCTCTCGTACTTATCTGGTTGGTACTAGTATTAAATTCTAATTCGATAAATAGTTATGAAGAAATTTATTTTAACATCGTTGGCTGTTTTGACAGCAGCAACTTTGTATACATCTTGTAACGATATGCTGGACACCGATCCTCGTAAGACAGAGGTCACAGATGCTGTCTTCCCTGGTAAGGTTGCGGATGTTGAATCTGAACTATCGGCTATCTACAGTATCATGAATACGATGGGTGGCGGTGACTCTGACAACCAGAATATATTCTTCTGGTGGGAAGTCATGTCCGACAACTGCTACGGCAGTGGCGGTCTGCAGGACAACAAGGTGAAATCTCTCCACCATCTTGTAGAGATGAGTGTTAATCAATATGCAGAGCCTTACAAACTTCTCTATGGCGGCATTGCCCGTGCCACTTCTGCTATTGAGACTATCGACAACGTGACCTGGAGAGAAGATCAGAAGTCTCTTCGTAATCAACTCCTTGGCGAGGCGTACTTCATGCGCGGTCTCTACTACCTCTGGCTCACACAGTTGTTTGGCGATGTGCCATTGATTACTTCCTCTGTTATTACTCCAGAAATGGAAGAGCAGGCTGATGCTGAGACGGCCATTTACCCCCAGGTGCTCTCCGACCTCGTGTCAGCAGCAAACCTCATGGGAACAGAAAGGGGTTATGGTGACGGCCATGCCAACAAGTTCGCTGCCGAGGCGTTCATCGCCCGTGCCTACATGTTCTGGGCCGGCTTCTATAAGAATGTCAGCGAACTCGCATCTGGTTCTGCTCCTGCCATCGACCTTGTAGCTCAGGAGGGTTGCACCGCTGCTTCTCTTTCTCAGGCCGATGTTGTCAATTACCTGAAGGATGTCGTTTCAAACGGCGGTTACAAGCTATGCGAAGACTTCCGTTCACTCTGGCAGTACTCCAACAGCCTGCTTTGGGATGAGGCACAGGACGATCAGGGTCATGCCTATGAGTTCATCAAAGACATGAAGCGTGAGAACTGCTTCGACCAGCCCGGCATGGGTAATGGCAACACTGAGGAAATCTTCCAGGTTCAGTTTATGAATGCCTCCTCCTGGAGCATCAGTGGTACCTATAACGCCCAGCGTATGTACTCCAACTATGTTTCCGTATTCTGGGGACTTCGTAATGGTGCTTCTGCTATGAATGGTGACCGTGAAAAGACTTATCCATTCAACCAAGGTTGGGGTCAGGGAACTCCTTCCTGCAATATCTGGGACGATTGGACAGCAGCAGAGAATAATCAGAGCAATCCTTATACCGATCTCCGCAAGAAGGCTTCTTTGATTGACCTCGATAACGAACTCGTAGGTTATGTTTACGAGAAGGACGACTGTGAGGAATCTGGCTATTCAGTCAAGAAGTACGCCGAGGTCAATCTCGACGCTTGTGCTGCCAACAACGACACTTGGTGGTCCATGTGTGAGGGTTATACCGGCAGTTCACTCGAAAACAAGATGCAGGGCGACCACTTCGAAGACTTCTACCTGATGCGTTATGCCGACGTCCTGCTGATGCTTACCGAGCTTACCGGTGACGCACAGTACATGAACCAAGTGCAGGCCCGCGCTGGTGTTCCTCTGACAGGATACTCTTTGAAGGCTGTTCAGGACGAGCGCCGTTGGGAGTTTGCTTTTGAGGGTCTGCGTTTCAACGACATGCGCCGCTGGACAGGCAACAATCCTAACGAGGGTTCCTACGCTCCTAAAGCCCTTCAGGCTCAGGCTGGCAAACAGATTGTCTGCCTTGGCGACAAGTCAAACAAGCGCACGATGGCACACATGACCTGTTCTTGGACCAAGCGCTATATCGATACCAACGGATTCTTATCCAAGCCTCAGACTGAGATTACCGTTAAGAACGGCAAACTTAAGCAGAATCCTGGCTGGGATGCAGCTAATGCCGAGACTCAATATAAAGTACTTTACTAATATAATTAAGTAACCAATATGAAAAAGATATTATTGTTTATCGCCGCAGTAGGTATGCTTGTAGCCTGCGATCCTGTATCGGAGGATATCAGCAATGCCGGTCACATTACTCTTGATGAACTCAAGGCGAAGACTTCCGTCACTGTTGACAAGGCAGCCAGTGGCCAGAATGGCAACGTTATCTCTTGTACGACCTCCGCACCAGTCAATGCGAAGTGGAATATTGGCGGAAAGGAAATCGTCGGCAACTTTGCCAAAAAGAAGATGAAACTTGGCGACTACACTGTCACCATCACCGCTCTCTGTGCTGACGGAACCATCCTCACAGCAGACTATCCTGTATCCTGCAATGAGATTACTGACCCACTCACTAAGTACACCCTCTGGGAAGGTGAGTTCACCGTTGGCGGATGGGATTCAGCACCCCTGCGTTTCAGCGACAGCGAAGGTCAGAATTTCCCGACTCTTTCTGACGACATCTACTTTGGTCTCAAGACCCTCATCCTTGACGTCAAGGAGGCCAGCGAAGGTTGTCAGGCACGTATCATGAATGGTTGGTGGAGCACTGTCTATGCAGAAAATATTCCACTTACTTCTGGTATGAAGTGGGAAGTTCAACTTACTGAGCAGATTGCCAAGGAGTGCGCCAAGGGTAATGGCGGTGAAGGCCGTGACCTGAACCTCCTGATCACAAACGGCGAGGCGACCTTCACAAGTGTTTACTATGAGGAATAATCATTCCTTGACGGTATAATTAACAATGGGCTGGCTCAATCAAATGGGTCAGCCCATTATGCCTTTGTAGTATGGAAGTGAAGAAAAGAAACAAAGTGTCTGTAGTCTTTCTCTATGTGAGTCTGCTGGCTTTCATTTTATATGTAGTATATACTCTGCATATCAACAAAGAGGTGCTCTATACGGCACACGACCGTTCTGAATTCATCTTTGGAGCACCCTTCTTCCATACCCTCTTGTCGAAACCTTTGGGCCTAATGCAGTATGTGGGAGCCTGGCTCACACAGCTATTCTATCATCCGGCCTTAGGTGCAAGTGCGTTGGTGGCGATCTGGGCTCTCGTGTTCTTGGTAGGTGCCAAGGCTTTCCGTTTGAAGGGGAATGCTTCCGCCCTGATGCTACTGCCTATAGCTTGTTTGCTTACATCGATAATCGACCTTGGCTATTGGATTTACATCTTCACAATCAGAGGATATTGGTTCTCCCAGTCATTAGGCTATCTTGCCATGCTACTATTCCTCTGGGCTGCCCGTTGCACTCCACGCAAATGGCATCTTGCCTGGTACCTGTTGGGCTTCTGCTTCTATCCTTTGCTGGGGTGGTTTGCCTTGCTTTTCGTGCTTTGTCTGGTGCTGACAGAAAAGCCCACCTGGCGTGAACTGATAGGCTTGGTCTTGCTCGTCATCACAGCCGGCATCTGGCGTGCTTTGCTCTATTCGAATCAAAACCCCGATGACGTTATGATGGCTGGTTTCCCCCGCTTCGTGACCCCTGTCGATTCAAACGGGCGACTCTCCATCCCGTTCTGGGTGCTAGGTGCAGTTTCCGTGCTCATTGCTCTGTATAGCTGGTTCATGTCCAAGCGTGAGGCGACACAAATTAAGCTGATGTGGTTCATTCCGGTTTTAAGTGCCATTGTAGGCATTGTCTTCATCTCTTCGCTCATGTTCCGCAACCAGAACTACATCGACGAAATGCGTATGATACGCCATGCAGAAGCCGACAACTGGCAGGAGGTGGTTCATATGGCAGAAGTGAACAAGCAGCCCACCCGAACTATGGTCATGCTAAAGAATATTGCCTTGATGAACGAAGGAGGACTGCTCGACCGTTCGTTCAAGTTAGGCAACCCTGGTGTAGACATCTACAACCCCGACTCACTACACATCGGTTTGCTGAACATTGCGTCTCCTTTAGTGTATTACAACTACGGGAAGATGAACTACGCCATCCGCCTGTGTTATGAAAATGCCGTTGCCACAGGGTTCTCTCCCTTCTACATGAAGATGTTGTCTCGCTGCGCCTGCGCTACTGGAGAAAAGAAACTGGCAAAACGATACAACACCCTGCTTCATCACAATATGTTCTATAGCAATTGGCAACCGACCCCCATCACGAAAACGGTAAGCGAGTTACAGAATTCTTTCACAGATGAACTAAATGGCGTTGAGAACAATAGCGAGCGTTTTATTATCGACAGTTTCAGCCACTCCACCGATACGGTCAGCAAAGCGGCTTCCGAACAGGCTTTGTTTTATTCCATGATACGGTGCGACTCCGGCCGTTTCTGGGCAGCGCTACGCAAATATGTGAAGATGAACCCGGATG
The DNA here is from genome assembly GCA_002309805.1 of Bacteroidales bacterium UBA1189. GTDB lineage: Bacteria > Bacteroidota > Bacteroidia > Bacteroidales > Bacteroidaceae > UBA1189. The sequence goes on from DBYJ01000010.1 coordinate 135,094, forward strand.
CTAAATTCCCTTTGCATGCTCAGGAAGCCTATATCATGTACATGGACAAGTCACCAGAAGAAAAGCCAATCATGCTTCCGGTCGAGCAGGCCGTTTACGACCGCTACAAAAAGTTCTGGGAGACGCTTGAAAGCTTTGTAAAGCGTGGTTTGAAACCAGAAGAGATAAGTGCGAAAATGCGTAATCAGTGGAAAGACACCTATTGGTACTACAACATCTTTGGAAGAAAAGCCATATGATGACTGGCTGTAATTGAAATCGAAACGCAAGAAAACAATGAAAAGACATATCCGCCCATATTTCCTGTTTCAGGCTGCCGTCTCGCTGCTCTTGTCATCGTGTGCGCATCACCCCGACGTGCCAGCTTCAAGCCGCGAGGCGAAGTGCCTGCCCGCCATCTTTCCCGATTATTGCGATGTCACCGTGCCTTGCAATATTGCACCACTCAACTTCATGCTCCCTGCAGACCAGTATGAAGAATGCGTGGCACGACTCACCACACCTGATGGTCGGCAGCAGACCTACGGCGAAGGAGTGAAGGTGCAGATTCCCGAATCGGAATGGCATGCTATGCTTGATGTCTCCAAGGGTAAGAACATCAAGGTAGAGGTTTGGGGAAAGGCTACAAATGGTCAAGCAAAGTCCGGGAACGAGGAAAAAGGCGGATGGATGTCGTTCAATCCGTTTGAAATACATGTGGCCGAGCAACCCATCGACGAGTATCTGTCGTATCGCCTCATCGAACCTTCATATATTGTTTACGACTACATGGAGATTGCCCAGCGCAACCTCACCTCGTTTGAAGAGACACAGGTTTTCAACAACAAAGTTAGCTGTGACGATCCCCAAGGCCAATGCATCAACTGCCATAGCTATCAGAACTACAAAACCGACAACATGCTGTTTCATGCGCGTGTGACTCGAGGAGGCACAATCATTGTGAACGACGGCAAAGTATCGAAAGTGGATTTGAAGCGCGACAATACCATCTCCGCCGGAGTCTATCCAGCATGGCACCCTGCCGCCAAGCTGGTCACCTTCTCCACCAACCTGACACACCAAGTGTTCCATACGGCTCATCCCAATAAAGTGGAGGTGTTCGATACAGCCAGCGACCTCATTCTCTATGATGTGGTGAAAGACTCGGTGAGCATCATTTCTAATGACCCTGACCTTTTGGAGGTATTCCCTTCTTGGTCGCCCGATGGCAAATATCTCTATTACTGCAAGTCGGTTCCGCTTCCTGAAGAGATGCGCGACAAGGACATCCGTACCACCTATCCGAAAGTGCAATACAACCTCTATCGTCGCTCGTTCGAGATTTCATCCCAGAGCTTCGGCGAGGAGGAACTCGTCTATGATGCCGCCTCAGCTGACAAGAGTGTCACCTTGCCACGCATCAGCTCTGACGGGCACTATCTGCTCTTTGCAGAGGGCCGGTATGGCTGCTTTCATATCTGGCATCACGATGCCGACATCGTTTGCATCCCGATGGACCAATATACTGGCGATGCCCTCACGGCAGAGACCTCTTCGCCTATCGACCTCACCCTGTTCAACAGCGAGGGCCATTCAGACAGCTATCCCACATGGTCGAGCAACGGCCATTGGATTATGTGCGCCAGCCGTCGTGACGATGACAACTTCAGCCGCGTCTATTTCGCCTATTTCAACAACGGGAAAGTTGAAAAGGCCTTCCTCCTGCCGCAGGAAGACCCCGAAATGCACGTCACGCTCCTGAAAAGCTACAACCGTCCTGAGTTCATGGTTGAACCTGTCAAAATCAGCGTTAATGAGTTCAGCCGGGCATTCTAAATTTCTACGCCCCCTGTGTACACTCCTTTTCGGTGTGGCGGTTCTACTCTTTTTCGGATTAGCCTATCCGCATCATCTTCATTATCAGGAGCAGTATCAGCTATTCCTTTTTGACCGAACCTATGTGTGGGAGATTGTCAGGCTGCCGGGTGGCGTTGCCGACCTGCTGGGACGCTTCTGCACACAGTTTTTCCTTTTTGCTTGGGTTGGGGCTCTTATCATTGGCGCTCTGCTCTCTGTGGTACAGCTCCTGACGCTCCAGCTGGCCCGTTGGGGGCGCCTCTATGGACTGAGCTTTGTACCCTCGCTTCTGCTCTGGCTCTTCCTCCTCGATGAGAACGCGCTTCTGGGTGGTGTTTGGGCGGTATTGCTTACCCTACTCGCTTCGTGGGGCTTCAGCAAGTTGCCCAACGGTTGGCTGCGGCGCATTCTGCTCCTTTGCACCATCCCTGTACTTTATTGGATGGTAGGGCCCGTCTGCGTGTTATTCTTCCTCCTGCAGGCTCCACGTCCCAAGGGTGCAGCATGGTGGTACTATGGCGTGTTCGTCCTTTTGGCAGCCATGCTCGGCATCTTGTCGTATTGTCTTCCCGTACCCGCCGAACGTCTGTGGCTCGGCATCCACTACCATCGCTACCAGACGGTTGTCCCCGTGCTGCATTGGGTGGCAGTTCTGTCGGTTTTCGTCCTTACGCTCATAGCCCGTACCTGCCATCGCTGGGTTTGCGCTCCATGCCACTTCATCGTGACGTTTCTCTCCTTTCTGCTGGTAGCTGTAGGTATGGGCTGCCTCGTCTGGAACACCAGCAATTTCAAGGCTGAGAAGGTAATGCGCTACGATTTCATGGCCCGCCACCAGCAATGGAACCGCATTCTTGCCACCATCCGTGTTGAAAAGCCCAAGAACCAGATTGGGGTGACGGTACAGAACCTGGCCCTGGCCATGCGCGGCCAGCTCGCCGACCATCTGTTTGATTATCATCAGAATGGCATCGCCGGCCTGCTGCCCGATGTCGAGCGCGATGCCACCAGCCCTCTGCCTACCGCCGAGGCCTTCTATCAGCTGGGCATGATTTCTGTTGCCCAGCGGACGGTATTCGAGGCTCAGGAGGCCATCCTCGACTTCCAGAAAAGTGCCCGATGCTACAAGCGGCTGGCGCAGACTAATCTCATCCTCGGCAGTTATGAGGTGGCTCGCAAATACCTCAAGGCGCTGCAGAAAACCCTCTTCTATCGCGACTGGGCCAACGAGACGCTACCCCTGCTGGGGAATGAGGAGGCCATAGCCCAGCATCCCGAATACGGACGCCTGCGGAAGTGGGGCTACAACGAGGACTTCTATTTCAGCGATCATGTTACCCCCGAGATGCTCGAGAGCCTCTACTTCAACCATCCCGATAACAGTCTTGCCTACGAATACTTGAGGGCTTACTACCTACTGACGGGTGACCGCGAAAGCTATGCCAGATTACTCCTTCACACTTCCATGACGCGATGAAACGTATCTCATATATTCTGCTGGGGCTGATAGGGCTGATGGGCTGCAAGGGAACCGTCGGTGATGCCATTCAAGAGACCGTCCTGCCGCAAATCTATCCCGACTACCTCGGCGTCACCATCCCCGTGAATATCGCGCCGCTCTGCTTCTCCATGGCCGATGAGGATGCCCTGCGAATCGATGCCGTCGTTACCGACAGCCACGGGCATCGTCTGCACAGCCAGGGCAGGGAGTCGGTCAACTTCAACCTTCACGACTGGCACACCCTGCTCGGTCAAAACCGTGGTGACTCGCTCAGCGTTACCGTTTCAGCCAAATATGCCGACGGCTGGCACACCTATCGCCCTTTCTCTCTCTACGTCAGCTCCGACAGCATCGACCCCTGGCTCTGCTACCGCCTTATTGAGCCGGGCTATGAGGTATGGAGCAAAATGGGCATTTATGAGCGCAATCTTTCCTCCTTCGACGAGCATCCGCTCATTGAGAACACCCAGTTCGAGGGCTGCGTCAACTGCCACAGCTTCAATCGCGGCAACCCTGCCGACATGAGCCTCCACATCCGCGGCCCTCACGGCGCCACCCTCCTGCGCCATGCTGGAGGTTCTCTCATCGCCTTCGACACCAAGACCGACCAGACGCTCGGTTTCTGCGTTTATCCCTACTGGCACCCTTCAGGACGCTATATCGCCTACTCTACCAACGCCACCAGCCAGCTGTTCCATAGCGCCGACGCGAGCCGCATCGAGGTCTTCGATACCGCCTCCGACCTTCAGGTCTATGATGTCGAGCGGAACGAGCTGCTGCTCTCGCCTTTGGTCAAGCAGGATTCTGTCTATGAGACCTTCCCCGTCTTCTCCCCCGACGGCTGTTCGCTCTATTTCTGTGCTGCTCGTGCCCTCCCTGAAGGATCTCATCAGCTCGATGCTATCCACTACGACCTCTGCCGCATCGGCTTCGACCCCGCCACGGGCACCTTCGGCAGTTGTATCGACACCCTTGTCAATGCCTCGTCACAGCAGCAATCGGTATCTTTCCCCCGCCCCTCCTACGACGGACGATTCCTCTGCTATACTCTCTCCGACTACGGACAATTCAGCATCTGGCACCACGAGGCCGACCTCTATCTGCTCGACCTCACTACCGGGCAGAGCCGCCCCATGACGGAGGCCAACTCCCCCGATACCGAATCGTTCCACAACTGGAGTTCCAACTCGCGCTGGCTCGTGCTCAGTTCGCGCCGTGACGACGGCCTCTTCACACGTCCCTATTTCTGTCACGTCGATTCCCAAGGCGTGGTCACCAAGGCCTTTATGCTTCCACAGCGCAATCCATGCCGTTTCTATCGCGAGCGCTTCCTCTCCTTCAATGTGCCCGAGTTCGCCACCGCCCCCGTCCGCTTCGACAGCCATCGTGCCAGCCGTCTCATCAACGACGAGTCCCGCACCCCGTTTGGAGTAAGAAAATTCTGAAATTTAATCATCTTAAATAAAAAAAACAATGAAAAAACCTGTCATTATTCTTTATTCTCTGATTTTCAGCGTTGCGCTCTCCATGGCGCAGACGAATCCTCAGCCCGGTTACATCATTACTAACGCAGGCGACACGATACGCGGACTTATTGACTTCCGCACCAACGAGATACTCTCCCGAAAATGCGTCTTCTGGGCGAATGGCGAAAGCGAAGGCAAGACCTACGCACCGGGCGACATCTTCAGCTTCCGGTTCGAGCATAACGGCAAGTACTTCGTCACACGCCGGCTCGACCTGGGCGACGGTCCACAACTCTATTTTGCCGAGTTCCTGGTTCAGGGACTGATGAACCTCTACTGCGTGGCCGACACCTACGACGAACACTTCTTCTTCGAACGTGAGGATGGCGAAATGGCCCGTCTCACCAACAGGGCCTTAATAACGTCGTCGTCCGTACAAGATGAAAAGGAACATTTTCAGGAAAAGAGGGAACAGTTCGGGAAGGTGAAGGTATTGCTCTCCGACTCATGGAAAGCCGTTGAGGACATGGATGCGGCTGATCTGTCGCGAAAAAGGCTGGTACGTGCCGTGCGCGACTATCACGATGAAGTCTGTACAGACGGCAGCAGCTGCATGATATACGAGTACAAGGAGGAATCCGACAAATTCAAGACCCATCTCAAGGCCTTCGCCGGCTATGCCTACTATTCACACGAGCGGACGGTCTTCCAAATCCTGGATGAGAACTACTACGGGAGCGCGTTTGACATAGGCCTTGGCGTTGTGACGGACATTGAGCGGATCATGCGGGGCGGTAGCCTCGAGTTAGCCGTTGCCTATTCCCCCAAAGCCAGATTCGAGCACGACGTCATGGTTTCCGGAGGCATCGAGCCCTCGCATACGGCGTATGAAAGGAGCCGCGTGACAATCTCCATAGGAGCGGGCAAGACCTTCGGGAAGGGAAAGATTCAACCCCTTGTACGCGGCGGAGGATTCTATGTGCTGCACTATGGGAACAGGGAAACCCGCTACTACCTGGACAAAATGATTGTCGATAAGACTTGGGGGAAAACGGCGCACTTCGGGGCCTACCTCGGTGCCGGCGTTCTGATGGCCGTAGGCAAGCACTCAGCCCGCCTGGTTGGCGACCTGTACAAGTCCATCGATATCTCAGGACAGGGCAACATGGCAAAGTGGAGTCTCACGGCCGAGTTCGTGCTATAGCCATCGGGCAAGGCCGAAAACAGTCCAAACAAATTATTGTCATTAAAGGTTATTGGGACAAAGTAATCCCTATGTAACATCGAACTGTAACCTGCAGGAGTTTACGTGGTGTAATGGGAAAAAGTTACACCACGTAAATTTTTCCATGTCGTCGTTTGTGTTTGTTTACAAGAAACAATATCTTTGCAAGCGGAAACGGGCGGAACATGAAAAGGACACTCCTGCTAACCCTACTGTTGCTCTCCCTGGCTGCGGGCGGCATGCGCGCCCAGACGGGCAAGCATTTCGATGCTGACAAACAGATGTCAAGCAGCTTCACCACGCAGGTCTATCAGGACAGGGACGGCTTCATGTGGGTGGCCACCCGCAACGGGCTGAACAGATACGACGGCTACCAGTTCCAGATTCTGAAGAAGGAGCAGAAGGAGAACCTGGGCATGGCCAGCAACTACGTGAACTGCCTGCTGCAGAATCGCCATGGGTTGTTCTACATCGGCATGTATGGCGCGCTGCAGACCTACGACGGCGAGCGTTTCACAGACATCACAACGCGCGACCTCGAGGGACGTGTGGTGCCCTGCTACATCACCTGCCTGCTGGAGCGCACGAACGGCGAGATACTCATCGGCACCTCGGGCCACGGCATGCTGCAAATAACCGACAAGACAAGTGCCCAGGAAATGGGCGGAGCGCTGGAGGGATTGTTTGGCGTCCACCGTATACTTGAAGACCGCTGGGGACGGCTCTGGATAGTAACCGAGAGCCAAGGACTATGGCTTTACGACGAGAGCGCCGACCGCGTGCAGCGCTTCCTGGATAAAGAGGACGAACGCAGCACGCTGACGGACATCTGCGAGGACAGCGAGGGGCGCATCTACGTCGCCACCACAGGGCGGGGTCTACTACAGATGGAGGGAAGCCACATCGTGCCCATCGCCGGCACAGAGGGCAAGGCCATCAGCACGCTCTGCACAAGCCGCTCAGGAACGGTACTGATAGGCTACGACGGCGAGGGTGTGGCCATCTACGACCCTCACACAGGACAGTTGACGGATAACCCCTACTACAGCCGCGAGCTCAACCTCAGCACCACGAAAGTCTATTCCATCGCTGAGGACAGAAGCGGCAACATCTGGCTGGGACTGTTGCAGAAGGGCATCTTCATGCAGCCCGGGGGGCGCGACACGGGCTTCGGCTACATGGGCAGCAAGCTGGGCGAGCGCAACGTCATCGGCCAGGCGTGCGTCACCAGCGTGCTCAGGAGCACAGGCGGCCTGCTGTGGATAGGTACGGACAAGGACGGGCTCTACTGCCTATCGGCCGATATGCGACTGGTGAAACACTTCAAGGAAGACTTCCCCACGACCATCCTCTCGCTTTGCGAGGACAGCGAGGGGCACATTTGGGCGGGTTCGTACAAGGAGGGCGTCGGCGTGATAGACCCCACGCAGATGACCTTCCGCCCCTACCGCCTTCCGCAGGGAACTACGGTTAGCGTATTCGGCCTGCAGGCCGACCGCGACGGACACCTCTGGATGGGAACGATGGGCGACGGATTGCTGCGCATTGACCTCGCGAAAGCCGACGGCGGAGCAACGGATGCCGTCAAGGCGTATGTGACGCTGCAGGAGCCTGACGACACCTATCTGCAGAACAGCATCATCAACAACTACATCTCGCAAATCTCCCTCTCGCCCGACGGACGGCGCATCTACGTGGCTACCTCCGTGGGCGTCAGCGCCATGGACATTGCCACCGAAAACTGGCGGGAGGCCTTCGGCGGCGTCAACTGCCTGAACTACGGCATGGCCGTACGCACAGCCCGCGAATTCGGAGGGAAACTCTACGTGGGTACGAACGACGGACTCTATACCTACGACCTCGCCGGACGAGCGCAGGAAGTCATTACCTATACGAAGGAGAGCCGACTGGCAGAAAACGGCATCTCGTCCATCGAACAGGACCACCAAGGCCGACTGTGGATAGCCACCGACCATGGGCTCTGCTGCCTCAACCCCAGCACGGGCTATATAGAGAACTATTTCGTAGACGACGGTCTGCAGTCGAACGAATTCAGCGACGGCGCGTCGTTCCGTTCCCCTGACGGGGAAATGCTGTTCGGAGGCCTTGGCGGCATCACCTGGTTCAACCCCGAGCACATCCGCCAGAGCCTGTGGAACGCAGAAGTGCAGCTCACGGCTTTCTTCGTCAACGGCGAGTCCGTGACATCGTCCACACGCTCAGGCCTCTGGCATGTGACGGACACCACCATCATGGCCTCGCGCCGTTTCAACCTCAGCAGCAGCGCCAAGGCCTTTGCCTTGAAGCTCTCCACGTTCACGTACGAGAACCCCGAGCACATCGTCTATCTCTTCCGCATCAACAACGACAGATGGGTGCGCATGCAGCCAGGCGACAACACCATTGCACTCAGCCGCATGCCTGCGGGTGTCTATCATTTCCGCATCGTGGCCGAGCACAACAGCATCCGCACCCCCGAGCGTACCTTCACCATCGTCATTCACGCGCCCTGGTACCGTACTCCCCTCGCCTTCCTGCTCTACTCCCTGGCCGCCGCAGCCGCCGCATGGGTCTATCTACGCTATGTCCGACGGAAGCAACAACACCTCCATGCCGAGGAGATGGCCGATGCCCGAATGCGCTTCTTCATGGACATCAGCCACGAGATACGTACCCCGCTGACGCTGATTATCTCACCCCTTCTCTCGCTCATCAAACAAGACCAAGACCCCTATCGGCGCAGCGTCTATGAGACCATCCGACGCAATTCCGAGCGCATCCTCGGACTCATCAACCAGCTGATGGACATCCGGAAGATTGAGAAGCAGCAGATGCAGATGCACATGCAGCAGACCGACCTCATCGGCTTCGTGGACGACCTTTATACGCTCTTCGAACAGCAGGCCAAAAACAAGAACATCCAGTTCGCCTTCAAGCATGATGACGACCAGCTCCCCGTCTGGATTGACCGCGGGAACTTCGACAAGGTCATCGTCAACATCCTCTCCAATGCCTTCAAATACACCCCTGCAGGCGGCGACATCACCATCAACGTCAGCCACGACCAGCAGCACGCCACCATAGCCGTAGCCGACAGCGGCGTGGGAATACCCGAAGACCAGCTCGAAAAAATCTTCGAACGCTTCTATCAGGCCTCGTCAAGCGGCTCCCAGACGGGTACGGGAACGGGCATCGGACTCCATCTGACCCGTTCGCTCGTTGAACTCCATCATGGAACCATCATAGCCCACAACCTTCAACCCAAGGGCTGCGAATTCGTGGTCACCATCCCCCTCGGCAAGGAGCACCTGAAGCCCGAGGAAATCATGGAAGATACAGCCGAAATGGGCCAGCAGGCCGAGGCAGTCAGCCTGACGGACTGGGGTGAACGAGACAATGGCTCGCTGCCCGAAGAGCCCCCGACGACAGCGGAGGTCATCCCGCGAATCCTCATTGCCGAGGACGACCCCGAAATCCGCGACTACTTGGCCGCCCAGTTAGGGAATGACTATACGATTGTCACCCGTAGCAACGGGCGCGAAGCCTTCTCCGAGGCACTCCACCAGCTGCCCGACCTTATCATCAGCGATGTCATGATGCCGGAGATGGATGGCTACACCCTCTGCGCCAACCTGAAGCGCAATCCGCAGACCTTCCACGTGCCCGTCATCCTGCTCACAGCCAAGAGCAGCGACGAGGATCAGCTGGCCGGACTGGAAACAGGTGCCGAAGCCTACTTCACAAAGCCTTTCAACATGGACATCCTGCGGCGTACCATCATCAACCTCATCCACACCCATCGGCAACTGCGGCTGAAGTACGAACGTGTGGATGCCCTCGAACAACAGCTCGACGACGTGAAGCTGACGTCGCCCGACGATAAACTGCTCAAGCGCATCATGGACGTCATCAACCAGAATATCCAGAACAGCGAGCTCAGCATCGACAATATCGCTTCGGAGGTCGGCATCAGCCGTGTCCACCTCCACCGGAAGATGAAGGCGCTCACCGGACAGACCCCGCACGAATTCATCCGCAGCATCCGCCTCAAGCAGGCCGCTCATCTGCTCAGCCAACCAGGCATGAACATCACCGAAGTGGTCTATGCCTGCGGTTTCACCAGCGCCGCCTCCTTCGCCACCATTTTCAAGAAATACTACGGCATGGCCCCACGCGAATATATGCTTCAAATCAACAATAATTCAAAATCAACCAATCAATCCTAATTCATAATCAACCATGAAACATTTTCCGTTTTTAGGCACAATCGTACTGCTGCTCCTGCTCTGCTTTCCTTCCACAAGTCAGGCACACATCACCTGCGGGCCGCTGGTGGGCAATCACATGGTGCTTCAACAGCAGACCGACGTCCGGCTTTGGGGCTGGACGGACAACGCCGGCGCCACCCTGACGCTGCGCACTTCGTGGAGCAAAACCAAGTATAAGGCTATCGCTGACGCCAAGGGACGCTGGGAGTTCCTCGTCCCCACCCCTGCGGCTTCATTCGAGCCCCAGACGGTGACCATCAGCGAGGGAAAGGACAGAGTCGAGCTGACGGACGTACTCATCGGCGAGGTGTGGCTGGCCAGCGGACAGAGCAATATGGAGATGCCCCTGCACGGCTTCGAGGGCTGCCCCGTTGAGAACAGCGCACAGTACATCATGGAGTCCATCCGCTACAAAGACCGCCTGCATTTCTGCACCGTCGCCTTCTCGCCCCATCCTGAGGAGGTCGATACCGTAACCGCTGTCTGGCAGAACTGCACGCCGCAGACGGCACGCGACTTCTGCGCCGCAGGCTACTTCTTCGGTATCCAGCTCATCGAGGCGCTGGGCTGCCCTGTGGGCGTCATCAACAGTTCCTTAGGCGCTACACGTGTCGAGGGATGGACACCCAAGGACATCGTCAGCACCTATCCGGGCGAGAACCTCACCAGCGAAACCTACCTGAACGCCCACCTCGTGCGCCCCGCCTACGACGTCAACCGCTCGCTGCCGTGCGTCTTCTACAACGGCATGATTCACCCCATCGAGCCCTACACGATAAAGGGATTCCTCTGGTACCAGGCCGAGGCAAACGCCCACGCTCCGGAGGTGTATGCCGAGCGTCTCGTCCGCATGGTGCGCAGCTGGCGCGAACGCTGGGGACTGGGCGACCTGCCGTTCTACTATGTCGAAATCTGCCCCTTCGACTACTACTGGCTGAGGGACAAGGCTACCGTAGCCCTCGTCCGCGAAGCCCAGTACAAAGCTTCGGAACAGCTGCCCCACATGGGTATGGTCTGCACCAACGACCTCGTGAAGGACTACGAGTACTGGCAAATCCACCCCTGCATGAAGAAGGAAGTGGGCGACCGCCTCTGCCTCTGGGCGCTGGGCGACACGTACAGCATCGAGGGCATCGACTACCGCTATCCCGTCTATCGCTCCATGCAGGTGGAGGACACCGAGCGGGGAAAGCAGGTACGAATCAGTTTCGACTATGCCGACGACGGCTTCAACCGCAACGTAGGCATCGAGGGCTTTGAGATTTGCGGTCCCGACAGCGTCTGGCACAAGGCCTCCGTAGGCACCAGCGGGCGCCAGGTCACCGTGCGCAGCGACGAGGTCAAGGAGCCCGTAGCCGTCCGCTACGCCTTCAAGAGCTTCCAGCTGGGCAACCTCAAGGCAAACAGCGGCCTCCCCGTCATCCCCTTCCGCACAGACAATTTCCCCCGCTGAGAACATCCCTTCTTAAACCCAATCTGCCATCAAACTCTATAAAAATAGAATCAAACGCTGGCAAATTAGAATCAAACGTTACTGACGGGACATCAAACTCCCTTCGGCGTGCGAAGCTCCACGCCGCAACGCCATTCGAAAAATTCGCCTAATTCGCCGACAAAAGAACATTACACGTTGATTTATTAAAACGGCCAATTATCCGAATGAAACGAATTTCTTTCATGCGCTTTCTGCGTAATACTCCAAAAATCCGAAAAGCCGGTTTGTGCGCGAGGAGAGGGTAAAACATCGGGATAAGGGGGTCACACACGTTTTGAGGCCTTTTAGAGCATGATTTGGAGGCATTCTTTCCCTCTGTCAAACCTTGCAACTGATACGCTCTGGGGAACAACGGGGATTTGTACCCCCATTGTATTTCTGCCTTTTAGAGGAAGGTAATTGACTGAGCGTAACAAATAACAGTTATAACAGTTGTTTTTTCGAAGGGTGTACTTTTCCTTTTTCTATCTTTTTTTCATATTTAATATATTAATTATTAATTAATTATATTTATAAAAAGAGGTATTAGAGAAATAGCCTACCCTCAAAAAAACTAACTGTAACTGTTATAACTGTTACGCTTGGCAACCAACTTTCTCTCCTACAAGGCCTTTACTAAGAAAAAGACGCTTTATGCCGCGTTTCAGGGGGAAACAGCAAGACTCTCCTTCCTTCCCCGAGAGGGCACCATGAACTGCCGTGCGAAATAACGCCCAATACTTCGCCTCTGGACACGTCGGGGGCAAAAGATGACGCACACGCCATCCGCCATCTTGCGCGCGTACGCGCGCAAGAAAAACGCCTTTTTCCGCAAGGGGATAAAGATGCCCTTCTACGTTCCGCTCGCGATACACGCACACCCACATCGCGCAGACAAGGACAGGTGCATCGCCATTAAGCAGACGGGGGGCAAGGGCGTTCGATGAGTTCGAGGCAGGCGCGAGAGTTGTGATAAGGGCATTTCCAAAAGCCTGCCTTGTCCTCAGCGCGGTTGGGGGCATAGTCAGGGAGGGTGACCGACCAAAACCATTCGCCCTGCTGACGGTCAACCAGATGGGATTCTATGAAGTCCCATGTCTTCAAGGCTCTGTCCAAAGCTTCCGCATCGCCAAAATGCTGCCAGACGTTATAGTAGCCCACAACCGTCTCGGCATATTCCCACCATTGGGGAGACTGAAGATTGAAAATTGAAGATTGAAGATTCAAAGAAGAGTGATCAGTGATCAGTGAACAGTGAACAGATGATTGTCCTTCATTCGATTCCTGATCTATTATCTGTTCACTGTTCGCTGTTCTCTGTTCACTTGCTAGACACGTTCCAAGGGTCTTGTAGTCTGCGTGCTGGGCAATGGCATGGACGACAGGTTCCACACGAGCCAGCAGGGCCTCGTCGCCCAACACCAAGGCGGCTTCATGAATGAGCCAGGAGGCCTCGATGTCGTGACCGTAGGAGGTTGCATCGACCTTCGAGTTCCAGTCGTCGTCGAAGAAAAGGCGCAGGTGGAAGGTCTGTGGGTCGAGGATACGGTCGATGAAGATGTCGATGAGATTGCGGATGGCTGCGGCGAGGCGGGCGTCGGGCCACACACGATAGAGGTTGGTGTAGGGTTCGAGGATGTGGAGGTGAGTGTTCATGGTCTTGCGCTCGTTGGCGTCCTTGTCGCTCAGGCGCATGTCGGCAATCTCGCCCCACTCGCGGGTAAAGGCCTCGAAGTAGCCGTTCCGCTCGGTGTCGAAGCTGTGGTTCTCGATGTCGAAGAAGAGCTTCATGGCGTGGGCCAGGGACGACTTGTCGCCCGTAGCGCGAGCATACTCCGAGAGGCCGTAGATGGCGAAGCCGAGGGCGTAGATCTGCTTCTTCGTGTCGCGCGGCGTGCCGTCGGGGTTGAGCGACCAATAGACGCCGCCATACTCGGGGTCGAAGAAATTGTCCAGCAGGGCGCATTTGGCACGGGTGGCCATATAGAGGTAGGCTGGCTCGCCAAGAATGCGGTAAGCGGCGGAGAACGTCCAAAGGATGCGGGCGTTCAGGATAGCGCCCTTCTCAGCTTCGGGATGGACGTTGCCCAGCCCGTCGATACGTCCGTAGAACCCGCCGCGGGGGTCGAGCATACGGGTCATCCAGAAAGGGAGGATGAAGTCGGTTAGCATAGTGCGCGCGGCACTAACGAAGTCGCTGGGCTGCATCGCGGATGATGTTACAAGTGGATTCGTCAGAAGCAAACACGGAGTTGAGACCCTGCTGCTCCTGAGCGGGGTCGCCGGTATAGTCGTCGCCCACGGCCCACCAGATGTGCTCCGTCGAAGGTTCGGCAAAGCCGCCCCATCCCCAGAAGTTACAGCCGGCAAACGGGCCTTTAGCGGCACGGTCGGCCTCGATGAGACTGAAGATATAGGCGTAGAACTCGTCGCGGCAATGGGTCGTGGAGGATTTGCTGAACTGGAAGCCGTCGCGCGGGAAGCCGAACTCCTCCATCACCATCGGCTTACCGATGCGGGCGGCCATTTCGGCATGAAGGTCGATATAGGCCTTTGCCTCGCGCTTCGCCACAGGCAGGTTCTCGCAGACGGTGCTGTCGCTGATCCAGTTCCAGTTGAGCGGCCAGAGGTGGAAGTTGAGGTAGTCGATGTTCTTGTCGGCATGGATGCGTTCGCACATCGCCACATCGCTCTCGCAGCCGTACTTACCTTCGCTGCCGGTAGAAACCATGTGGTTGGGGTCGAGGCTCTTGATCTGTGCCGCGACGTCGAGCACCCACTCCTCGAAGGCCTTGAAGTTCCTCTGCCCGAAGGGGCGCGGCTCGTTGCCTATCTGCCAGGCAAAGAGGGCGGGGTCTTCCGTGTAGGGCTTTCCCGTGTAGCGGTTGGTGCGGGTGACGACGTGCTGCACGTGGCGCTTGAACATGGCCTTTGCGCTGTCGTTCTGGGCGTATTTCGCCACGTGGCGCTGGAAGGCGTTCCACCCATCGACGGCAGGAATAGGTGCCTTGCCCTCGCCGGCCCATTCGAGATAGACGCTGTAGCCGCCTGTCCACTCCCATGAGTTGTTCATGTAGAGCACCGCGGTCATGTCGCGTTTGCCCAATTCGGCCATGAAGTAATCCAATCCGTCGAAGATGGTGTCGTTATAGACGCCTGGAGCCGTCTGCAGCGTGGGTTCAATCTTAGCGGGTACGCCCCGTTCGCCGTCGGCACCCACGAGGACGCGCAGGTTGTCGATGCCGATGCTCTTCATATAGTCGAGCTCGCGTGCCAGGCGGGCGCGGTCGCCGCCCTGACCCGTAGAGCCGAGGATGGCGCCGTACCAGAAGTTGGTGCCGACAAAATAATAGGGTTGTCCGCTACGGACGAACTGGCCGTTTTCCACATGGACGAAGGGGGACGACTGAGGTTTCGGCGACTGGCAGGACAACAATAAGAATGAAGAATAAAGAATAAAGAACGAATAATAAATAGCCCTGAAGTAGAGACGCGACATGTCGCGTCTCCCTGCCCGCCGTTGGTTTGAGACGCGACATGTCGCGTCTCTACAGTTTGACAAATCGCGATGTTTGAAGACAAGGTCAATGAAAAATGAATAATAAAATGACCTGGATTTCATAATTTCTAATTTCTAATTCCTAATTTCTAATTCTATTATACTTTCGGGAGTTAAAGAATGAAGTAAAAGAGGAAGTTAATGGGCTTCGCCTTCGTCCGTCACGACTCGGCAAAATGAGCAAGCTCTTTTGCTCTCGCTGCTCCGTCCGTTCGCTTCGCTCATGGAAGTAAACTCGCTTTGCTCGTGGACGAATGTTCTGCGTGCGACCATCTCCCCAGCAAAAGTCCTGCGCGTAGCGCATAACTTCCATTTTTACTTCCATTTTAACTTCCATTTTAACTCCCTATTTCTATATTTTCACAACAATTTCTTCGCCCTTGTAGTCGGCGGTAGCCTCGTGCGAAGTGCCATCGGGGGTGTGGAGGACGATGCGGACGTTCTTCTCAGCCACCATCTCGGGGAAGGAGCCGCTACGCTTGCCGAGGGAGAGAATGCGCGCTGCATCGTCGTAGGCGATGGGGATGAAGGAACAGAAGCCACGCTCGTAGTCGTAGGTAGTGCCCTCGTCCTCATAGAGCGTGAAGCGTCCGTCGCGCCCGGCATAGACATCGATACGCAGTTCGCTAAGGGGTTTTTCGTTGGAGTACTGCATGTCGGGGCCCGTCAGCAGGATGGCACCTGCAGGGACGTAAAGCGGGATGCGCTCGTAGGGAGCATCGACAAGATTACGTTCGCCTCCAGCCGAAGCGTGGAGCGAGGTGTAGAAGTCGTACCATCCTCCTTTGTTCTCAGGAAAATAGACCTCGCGCTGACGGGCGCCGTAGGTATAGACGGGGCAGACCATCAAAGAAGGACCGAACATGAACTGGTCGCTGACGCCGTAGGTACGGGCATCGGCTGTAAAGTCCATCGGCAGGCCGCGCATGAGGGTGTAGTCGGCAAAGTGAGCCCAACCGTTGAGGGAGTAGATGTAAGGCATCAGGCGATAGCGCAGACGGTCGTAATAGAGCATGCTCTGGTAGGCGGGGTGTCCCTCGGGAGCGGTGTACCAAACCTCGCGGAAGGGGTACTGGCCATGTACGCGGAAGAGGGGAACGAAAGCATCGACCTGGAACCAGCGCGCCTGCAACTCGCGCCACTCGCGCAGGTCGTCCGTCTCCTCGCCTGTCTGCTGATAGTGGTTCCACGCCCGTTCATAGCGTTTCTCGGTACAGAATCCGCCGGAATCCATACCCCAGAAGGGTATGCCGCTCATGCAGAAGTTGATGCCTGCCGAAATCTGCGCCTTCAGGTCTTCCCAACGGGTGCCGATGTCGCCACTCCAGATGGCTGTGCTGTAACGCTGCAGGCCGGCATAGCCGTTGCGCGTGAGAAGGAAGACACGCGTATTGGGATTGACGCTACGCTGGCCGTTGTAGATGGCGTCGGCATTCATCAGGCCGTACGCCATCAGATACTCCGTCGATGAGCCGAGCTCGGTAGGGCCACAGAGGGCTTTCAGGTAGGGCATTTCCTGACAGTCGCGGACATTGGGCTCGCTGGCGTCCATCCACCAGGCATCGATGGGATAACGGCTGTAGAGGTGGTCGTTCATCTGCTTCCAGAAGAGCTGACGGGCACCTGGGCTGTATGCATCGTAGAACGAACCGACATAGCCCCGTCCCACCCAGTCGCGGATGCTATCCTCAACGGCACGGCGATACATCCAGCCGCGTTCGTCGAACTCGCGGAAATGCTCGGTATTGGCATAGAACTTGGGCCAGACGGAAATCATGTAGCGCGTGTTCATGGCGTGGATGCTGTCTATCATGGCGCGTGGGTCAGGATAGCGTACACGATCGAACTCGTGGCTGCCCCATTGGTCTTCCTGCCAATAGAACCAGTCCTGAACGATGACATCGACGGGCATCTGACGACGGCGCAGTTCGCTGACGACGGAGAGGATTTCGTCGGCCGTCTTGTAGCGCTCGCGGCATTGCCAGAAACCCATGGCCCAGCGCGGCATCACAGGAGCCTTGCCCGTCACGGCCCGATAGCCGCTGATGACACGGTCGATGGGGGAAGCCTCTCCCACCCCCTCCTGAAGGAGGGGCGCTCCCTTCCCTTTAGAGAGGGGTTGGGGGTAGGCTCCACTGGCAATGAAGTAGTAGTCTATCTCATCGCCCATCTCACTCCAGAAGGCGATGGCGTTCTCCTCATCAGCAGGACGGGGCGTGAGCGCGGTGAGAGCGCAGTAGGAGCTGCCGCCATCGGGCTCCCATTCGATGCGAAGGGGCACGCGTTTACCGGCCTCAAGGGGGAAGGCGAACTTGAAGCTATTGGGATTCCATGCCGTACGCCAACGGTCGGCCACCACCTCGTCGCCGCCTAAAAACACGCGCGTGTAACCTGCGTAATAAAGGAGGAAGCGATGGATACCGCTCTCCTTTGCCGCTAACTCGCCCTCGAAGACGACCTTTGCGCCGTCGAGCGGGAATTGAGGAAGATAGCGTTTATTATTCTGCTCGTTGTCGAAGTTCAAGAAGGGTTCCTGCCTTATCAAAGTGTTGACATCGTTAATGTCCCTTCTGCTGTTGGTCCACGTTCCCGTGAGGGTGCCCTTATGGCCGTCCTTATCGTAGAGGGTGAACACCTCATTAAGACGAGCATAGGGGCGGGCATCGCCCCAACGGCTCTCGCTGTAGTTGTCCCAAAGGATACCATAGCCCTTTGTGGAGACAATCATGGGCACAGTAACCTTCGTATTGTACTGGAAGAGGTTCTCGTTCAGGTCGCGGTAGTTGAACTCGTCGCTCTGGTGCTGTCCAAGTCCGTAGAAGGCCTCCTCTTCCCCACTCCGCCAGAGCTGTCGCAAGGTGTAGGCCCGTTTGTGGTGCCCCTGCTTGTCGGCCTGCGGGTCGGCCATAGGGGTGAGGGTACGTCCCTGCTCGGCAAGGATGGGATGCCCGTCGGCATCGGTAAAACTGACGGTTCCATCCGTCTGGACGATGGCACGCAGGGCAGGTGTGGCGAGTTCCACGGCACCATCGTCGCGTTTTGCGACGGTCCATGTCTTCTCCGTCGGATAAGTGTAGTTGGCCATGAGGCTCTGACGCTTCGAGAAGATCTTGCCGGCTGTGGCGCTGACGCGGATGACATCGTCGTTCACCACTTCCAAACGCACGAGACGAGCCTCGCCCGTCACCTTGACTACGACGCCGTGTGCCGTTTCCTTCATACGCGAGTTGCAGCCTGCCAACACGCAGAGTGCCAACAAGGATATTCCGACAAGGGCCACCCGTAGGCCTTGTTTACTACTATAAAATAATGTACTCATAGATTTCAATGATTATTCTGATTTCCTTGCAAAGTTATACTATGTTTACCAAACTTCCAAATGTCCTGAAAAACTTATTTCAAAATTAACAATTCATGGTGCACCATAGGCACAAAGCGATGTTGAAATAACGTAGTGCGCAAATCGAACAGAGCACTATGCTAATCGGACAGAGTAGTGCGCTGGCCGGACAGAATAGTGCACGTAGCGAGGACGATTGTTAAAATGTAACTTTTTCGAAAAAAAACGGATTTGTCATGCACGCGATTCACGAAAAAGTTGTAATTTAGCGGCCGAAATGAATGTATAACCCCTATTAAATAAAACGACCATGAAATTAGAAGGAAGACGTGAGAGTACGAACGTGGACGATCGCCGACGTGGCGGAGGTAAGGCTGCTGGTATAGGCATCGGCGGTCTGGTAGTGGCAGCCTTGATTGCCTGGGTTATGGGCGGCAACCCGCTTGACGTATTGCAGCAGGCCGGCGGCCTCACCTACACTTCGGCCGACGGCGGCACCTACGAGCCTACGGCCGAGGAGGAAGAACTTGCCAAGTTCGCCAGCCAGATTTTAGCTGGGACGGAGGATGTGTGGACAGCCGAATTCAAGAAATTGGGACGCACCTATCAGCCCCCCAAGCTGGTATTGTTCAACGGCAGCGTACAGAGCGGATGCGGAGGCGCAACCTCATCGTCGGGTCCCTTCTATTGCTCGGCTGACCAATGTGTCTATCTCGACCTCAGTTTCTTCTCCACCATGCGCAAACAGTTCGGCACGGCAGGCGACTTCGCCTATGCCTACGTCATCGCCCACGAGGTGGGCCACCATGTGCAGTATCTGCTGGGCACCCTCTCGCAGGCCCACAACAAGATGTCGCGCGTCAGCCAGACAGAGAGCAACCAGATAAGCGTCCGACTGGAGTTGCAGGCCGATTTTTACGCGGGCGTGTGGGCGCATAATGATAATAAGATGTTCCACTCTTTGGAGAGCGGCGACGTTGAGGAGGGTCTGGCCATCGCCTCGAAAATCGGCGACGACTACTTGCAGAAGCAGGCACAGGGCTACACCGTACCCGAGTCGTTCAATCACGGTACCTCGGCTCAGCGCCAGCGCTGGCTAAAGAAGGGCATCCAGACGGGCGACATCACCCAGGGCGACACCTTCAGCCCCAGCTACAGTAGCCTCTGACGACGATTTATGCTTTATAGCCCTTAAAGTCCTTAGGGTCCTTAAAGAAAAAACTGAAAAAAATTTTGTTTTTTGCAACTTTCTCAGGGTTGATTTCGTCTAACCTACAAAGAATGAAAATCAGAACAAGATAAATCAACCCTACAAAAAACAAGAGTCCTATGAAAGCAGAAAACGAAAAGTATTGTGTGAACTGCGGCGAGGCCATCGATGCCCGCGCAGAAGTTTGCCCCAAGTGCGGAGTGCGTCAGCCGACCGAATATGCCAATACCCCGAACTTCGAAACTGAACGCCCCACCTACAAGAAGGGCCTCAACGAGCGCTGGCTCATCACCCTGCTCCTCTGTATTCTGCCCTGCATCGTTGGCATCAACGGCATTCACCGCTTCTACACTGGCAAGATCGGAACGGGCGTGCTCATGCTCCTCACCCTCGGCGGATGCGGCATCTGGACACTCATCGACATCATCATGATTGCCACGAACCAGTATCGCGACGACGATGGAAACATCATCTCGTACACCCTATAAATGACTGTCCGAAAACTATCCGCATCAATCCTTTCATACTTGCAGGCACGATGGCTTCTGGCCATCGTGCTTGTCTATGCTGCCATAGGGCTGCTGCTACGCGCCTACGCCGGCATTAACATCCTCCCTCCCTGCCTCTACACCACGCTCTTCCATATCCATTGCCCAGGCTGCGGCATCACTACGGCCACCACCCTCATCCTCCAAGGCCGCTTCGCAGACGCCTGGCACACCAATCCCCTCGCATTTCCTGCCATCATCATCATTTTTGCTGCACTCGTTACCGATTATTTTAAATTTCTTCGTACCTTCGCGGCGGAAAAATAACCACGAATGATAGTCTGCATAGCTGAAAAGCCGAGCGTGGCACGCGAAATAGCCGACGTACTAGGCGCCAAGACCAAACACGAAGGCTACATCGAAGGCAATGGGTATCAGGTAACCTGGACCTACGGCCACCTCTGCACCCTGAAGGAGCCCCACGACTACTTTCCGCAATGGAAAGCCTGGTCGCTGGCCGCCCTGCCCATGGTGCCCCCCCGCTTTGGCATCAAGCTCATCGACAACGACGGCATCCGCAAACAGTTCGGTATCATTGAGAACCTCATGCAAAATGCCGACATGATTATCAACTGCGGCGATGCCGGACAAGAGGGCGAGCTCATCCAGCGCTGGGTGATGCAGAAGGCTGCCGCCACATGCCCCGTCAAGCGTCTCTGGATATCCTCGCTCACCGAGGAGGCCATCCGCGAGGGCTTCAACACCCTCCACGAAGCCTCCGACTACCAACGTCTCTACGAAGCCGGCCTCTGCCGTGCCATCGGCGACTGGCTGCTTGGCATGAACGCCACACGCCTCTACACCCTCAAGTATGGTCAAAACCGCCAGGTACTCTCCATCGGACGTGTCCAAACCCCCACCCTCGCACTCATCGTCCGCCGTTACGAAGAGATTGCGAACTTCGTGCCCGAGCAGTATTGGGAGCTCAAGACCACCTATCGCGATACCGTCTTCAGCGCCACGCGCGGCCGACTGAAATCGCAGGAAGAGGGCCAGCAGCTCATCGATGCCATCCGCGACCTGCCCTTCACCATCACCGATGTCACTAAGAAGGAAGGGCGCGAGGCGCCCCCTCGCCTCTTTGACCTCACCTCCTTGCAAGTGGAGTGTAATAAGAAGTTCGGTTTTTCGGCCGACACCACCCTCAACCTCATCCAATCGCTCTACGAGAAGAAGGTCACCACCTACCCTCGCGTCGACACCACCTTCCTGCCCGACGACGTCTATCCCAAGTGCCACACTATCCTTAACGGCCTTACTGATTACCAGTCCCTCCTCGCGCCTCTGCGCGGCAAGCCCCTGAAGAAGTCGAAAAAGGTGTTTGACAACTCAAAGGTCACCGACCACCACGCCATCATCCCCACCGGCGTCAACCCCACGAACCTCAGCGACATAGAGCGCAAAGTGTTCGACCTCGTGGCACGCCATTTCATAGCCGTGTTCTTCCCCGATTGTCTCTTTGCCACCACCACCGTACTTGGCCGTGCAGGCGACATCGACTTCAAGACCTCCGGCAAAACCATCCTCGAGCCGGGCTGGCGCGCGGTGATTGGAGACCTTAAAGACCTTAAAGAGCCTAAGGATTCTAAGGACTCCAACGATGCCCCCGAGCGCACCCTCCCCCTCTTCACTCAAGGCGAGAGCGGCCCGCATACTCCTGAACTGCAAGAGAAATGGACGCAGCCGCCCAAGCCCTACACCGAGGCTACCCTGCTTCGTGCGATGGAGACAGCCGGCAAAACCGTTGAGGACGAGGAGCTTCGCGACGCCCTGAAGGAGAACGGCATCGGCCGTCCCTCCACCCGTGCCGCCATCATCGAAACCCTCTTCAAGCGCAACTACATCGTGCGCGACCGCAAGAGCCTACAGCCCACCCAAACAGGCGTCGACCTCATTCACATCATCCACGAGGAGGTGCTGAAAAGTGCTGAGCTGACAGGTATCTGGGAAAAACACCTGCGCGACATCGAACACGGCACCTACGAGCCACGCCAATTTCTCGACGAGCTAAAAGACATGCTCGGAGGCATCATCAGCCAAGTGCTCAACGACACCTCCAATCGGCGCATCAACTGAAGTTTCCTGTTTTCTCTGTTCATTGTTTTCTTTGTTTACCCAAAAGTACATACCCCTCTAGAAATTATTTGTGTATGGATAAAATTGCGTTTCCTTTTGAAACCATTTTATATGATGATAAATTCTATTGGTTTCAGCAAACAAGAAGTCAGTGTTGGAAAGAAGTCCTTCATTTTTTTGCTTCTGACCTTTCTTTTAAGTGTCTATTTGCGCTCCCTTTTGTGGCATGCAGCCTTTGTTGTATGCATTTCGTGGATTCATTATTTGTTTTATTGGTATTCTTTAGCCTAATATTATGCATTATCCTCATATTTCGTAAGAACCATGGGGATATGCAAATCAATAAAGAAAAAATACAAAAAATAGAAATAGACAATAGCCTCGGACGAATGATAATAGTTTATTCCTTGGAGGAAAAGCGTCTTGGAAGGAAGATAAGTTTCATTGAATCCCCTATGCCTTTTGTAGAAAAAGCATTTGATTGTCCTATCATAATTTTACCTCAAAAGAAAAAGACGTGGTTTGATTTATTCATTCCATTGATATACCTGTTCGGAGTTATTTTTATTGATGGCATGAAAATCAACATTCTGGGCTTTAGCCTCTTGCGTGATTTATGCTCGCTTATTGCTATTGCTGTTCTGTCTGATATTATATATTATCAAATAAAACGTAAGTTGATGATGAAATAAAGATACCCGTTCAGGCGGATTTATAACCACTAGTGGTCGAAAGATTGTTTTGATCATTTTTCCTTTTGTCATGTTTGGTTGTGTTTTTAGGGGATTCTCGTCCTGATGATGAATCTGGGGTTACATTTAGTAGAATCCCCTCCCTTGATGACGTAGCTCAGTTCCATAATCCACTCCTCCATGTCAAGCTTGAAACAGAACTTGGCATCGGAGTATCCGATTTCATTCTTGCGCTTGTATATCATGATGAGCATGCTCGGAGGTATCATCAGCCAAGTGTTGAACGACACTTCCAATCGGCGCATCAACTAAGCCTTTTCCCATTTACAGAGGCAGGAAGGCCATCGTAAAATAGAGCTTCCATACAATAATTCGCGCGGGCGTTCGTTTTAATATCAGATGAAAAAACGAACCCTGTTGTGGAGTGCATTGTTCCTCCTGTCGATTTGCCTGACGGGATGCGGTGTGGAGTCGGCCCTGCGCAAGGCTGACAAGCACTATGCTTTGGGCGAATACAACGAGGCCGCCAACTTCTTCAAGAAAGCCTACAACGGCACGAAGGCCAAGGACAAGCAACGCCGTGCCGAGGAGTCGTTTATGATGGGCGAATGCTACCGCCGCATCGGCAACATCGCCAAGGCACAGGGTGCCTATAAGAATGCTATCCGCTACAACCACCCCGACAGCCTGGCCTATCTGTACCTTGCGGGTGTACTTCTGCAGAATGGCGACACCAAGAATGCCGCCCAGAACTATGAAATCTTCCTGGAGAAACTCAACGAATCAGCAAGCCATCAAGACAACGATTCCACAAGCAAAATAGATGTCAAGGAGATAGAGGGAATGAAACTGCTGGCGCAAAACGGCTTGGAGTCATGCCGTCTGGCTCCCGAATGGAAAAAGACACCTACCCGATACATCGTCAAGAAAGCCGAACTCTTCAACTCACGCCGTAGCGAATACAGCCCCGCCTTCGGCAATGAAGACTACACGCAACTTTACTTCACCTCCACCCGCGACAAGGCCAAGGGCGAGGATCGTAGCCTCATCACCGGCGTCAAGGCACCCGACATTTTCTTCGCCGCCAAGGACGAAAATGGCAAATGGCAGAAGCCACAGGAGATTGAGGGCGAACTGAACACGGAATACGAAGATGGTGCTTGCCAATTCTCGCCTGACTTCAAAACAATGTACATTACCCGCTGTGCCACCGATGAATCATCGCCCCGTCCGGCACAGATTTTCAAGTCGTCGCGCAGCGATGCAGCCTGGGGTTCAGCCTCCGTCTGCGACTTCGTCACCGACTCCGTCACCTCCTATGCCCACCCGGCCGTGAGCCCCGATGGGCAATGGCTTTATTTCGTCAGCGACATCGGCATCGACGCACAAGGCGGCTATGACATCTATCGCATCAGCATCAGCGGTGGCTCGTTTGGAGGCATCGAGAACCTCGGCCCCGATATCAACACCCCAGGTGATGAACTCTTCCCCACCTTCCGCCCCAACGGCGACCTCTACTTCTCATCCAACGGCCATCCGGGCATGGGCGGTCTCGACATCTTCGTAGCCACCCCCGTTGAGTCGCAGGAAACGGATGCCAAGAAGCACATCAACGAAATCCCCCATTGGACGGTACACAACCTCCAATATCCCGTCAACTCCCCGCAGGACGACTTTGGCATGACGTTCGAAGGCCCCTATAACCGAGGTTTCTTCTCCTCGAACCGCAACGACAAGCGCGGCTGGGATCATATCTACTCCTTTGAATTGCCAGAGACCATCCACCTCCTCACGGGCTGGGTGTATGAAAAAGACGGTTATGAACTGACGGAAGGCATCGTCTACCTCATCGGCAACGACGGCACCAACGAGAAAATCAGCGTCAAGACCGACGGCTCGTTCGTGCAACGCGTCACCCCTGGCGTCAGCTACGTCCTCCTCGGCACCTGCAAAGGTTTCCTCAACTACAAGCAAGAGCTCACCTGCGACAGCACCGTCGAGGACCGTGAGTACGAACTCCTATTCCCCCTTTCGTCCATCACCCGCCCTGTGCTCATCGACAACATCTTCTATGAGTTTGACAAGGCCACCCTTACCGAAGCCTCAACGGCAGCCCTCGACCAGCTCGTCAAACTGTTGAACGACAACCCCAACGTCACCATTGAGCTTAGTGCCCATTGCGACTATAAGGGACGCGATGAATACAACGAGCGTCTCTCGCAGCGCCGTGCCGAAAGCGTCGTCAACTACCTCATTGAGCACGGCATCGATGCCGAACGCCTCACCCCCAAGGGCTATGGCGAGAGCCAGCCCAAGCAAGTGCGCAAGAAGCTGACGGAGAAGTATCCCTTCCTCCACGATGGCGACGTGCTGACGGAGCAATTCATCCTCGCCCTGCCTGAGGAGCAGCAGGAAATCTGCAACCAACTCAACCGCCGCACCGAGTTCAAGGTGCTGCGCACCACGTACAAACTGTTTGAGTAAATCGAAGGCTGCGATTAGCAAGAATAGGCAATACCGAAGGCCAAGACTATTAAAGATTAAAATGAGAATGGGTAATGAAAAAGTTTTCGTTTTCGTTTTCAATTTTAGAGGAAAAGCCGTATCTTTGTCGCTGAATGAATCCCATGACAAAACCTATTGACAACAATATTCAATTCATCATTAAGATTATGAAATCATTACGAACTATCCCTGCCTTCCTTTGCATGGCTATGATGACGCTGATGCTGGCCTCGTGCGGCAAGACCGTCAAGTGCGAATCCGTTGACATCGTTCCCCGCCCCCTTAGCGTAGAGATGCAGGACGGCACCTACAAGCTACGTCTCGCCAAAGGCGAATGTGTCTGCGCGGCTCTCGACAAAATCCCCGTCACCGACGACAAGACGCTGGGCGACGAGGCTTACACCCTCACCATCACGAAACAGGGCATCGCCATCGCAGCCTCCACCCCTGCCGGAGCTTTCTACGCCCGTCAGTCGCTGCGCCAGATGATTCCCGCCGAGGCCATCACCGACAAGAAAGTGACCGCCGTCGTGCTCCCCTGCTGCATCGTCAAGGATGCCCCCCACTTTGCCTATCGTGGCGCTCACCTTGACGTCTGCCGCCACTTCTTTAGCGTTGATGAGTTGAAGACTTACATCGATATTCTTGCCTTACATAAGATTAACCGCTTCCATTGGCACCTCACCGAGGACCAAGGGTGGCGCATCGAAATCAAGGCCTATCCCCAGCTCACCCAAGTTGGCGCCTATCGCGAGGGTACCATGGTGGGCAAGAACTGGAACTCCAACGACGGCGTGCGCTACGGCGGATTCTACACACAGGACGAGGTGAAGGAGGTGGTCAAGTATGCTGCCGACCGATTCATCACCGTCATCCCCGAGATTGAAATCCCTGGCCACTCCCTCGCTGCCCTAGCTGCCTATCCTGAGCTGGGCTGCCGCGGCGACCACTACGAGGTGGCCACCACCTGGGGCGTCTTCCCCGAGGTCATCTGCCCGGGTAAGGATGAGTCGTTCAGATTTTGGGAAACCGTATTGACGGAAGTCATGGCGTTGTTCCCCTCGAAGTACATCCACATCGGCGGCGACGAGTGCCCCAAGGACGAATGGAAAAAATGCCCCCTCTGCCAGAAACGCATCAAGGACGAAGGGCTGAAGAACGAAGCTGAATTGCAGAGCTACGTCAACCGCCGCATTGAGAGTTTCCTCAATGCCCACGGACGCCAGATTATCGGCTGGGACGAAATCCTCGAGGGCGGCGTCACCCCCACCGCCACCATCATGAGCTGGCGCGGCACGACGGGAGGCATCGCTGCCGCCCAGGCCGGCAACCACGTCATCATGACACCCAACACCTTCTGCTACCTCGACTACTACCAGAGCCGCGACCAAGACAACGAGCCCCTCGCCATCGGCGGTTATCTGCCCGTCGAGCAATGCTACAACTTCGACCCCTACAACGGCCTCACCAAAGACCAACAGCAATATATCCTCGGCGTCCAGGGGAACGTCTGGACAGAGTATATTGCCACATTTGACCACGTGGAGTATATGCTTCTCCCCCGCATCAGCGCCCTTGCCGAAGTGGGCTGGAGCTACGACGGTACCAAGGACTATGCCGGATTTCTGCGTCGTCTGAACCACCTCCGCACCTACTTCGACGCCTACGGATGGAACTACGGCAAGCATGTGTTCCCCTCTGAAGAGTAAAGAATGAAAGACAACGAATAAAAAAACAAGAACCTATGAAAAAACAACATCTCATCCTTGCGATTGCCTGCTTGGCAACACTCATTACAGGCTGCAAGAGCAGCGAGAAGCCCCTTGCGGGCAGTAACTGGCACGTCGAGGACGGCGTTATCGTCGTCAACGAACCCCATCGCGCTGCCGGACAGCAGAGCATGCTGGAGTTCTATACCGACCCCATCCCCGTTGTCCGTGTGGGCTTCGTGGGACTCGGCATGCGCGGCCCAGGAGCAGTCAGCCGCTTTACCCATATGGAAGGCGTCGAAATCAAGGCCCTCTGCGACAAGTACCCCGACCGTGCCCACGCCTGCCAGCGTTACCTCGCCAATGCCGGTATGCCCGAGGCTGCCGAGTACAGCGGCGACGAAGGCTACAAGCAGCTTTGCGAACGCGACGACATCGACCTTGTCTACATCGCCACCAACTGGCAGACCCACGTTGAGATTGCCCTCTACGCTATGGAGCACGGCAAGCACGTGGCCATCGAAGTGCCTTCCGCTACCAGCATCGAGGACTGTTGGCGCCTCATCGACACCTCCGAGCGCACCCGCAAGCACTGCATGATGCTGGAGAACTGCGTCTATGATTTCTTTGAACTCACCTGCCTCAACATGGCCCAAAAGGGCCTCTTCGGCGAAATCCTCCACACCGAGGGTGCCTACATACACAACCTCGAGCCCTTCTGGGATGACTATGCCGACAACTGGCGCCTCGACTTCAACCAGAAACACGGTGGCGACGTCTACCCCACCCACGGCTTCGGCCCCTGCTGCCAAGCCCTCAACATCCACCGCGGCGACAAGATGGAATACCTCGTCAGTATGGCCACGAAGTCCGTCAACGGTCTGAAGATTGCCAAGAAGAAGATGGGCGTTGACGAATTTGCCTGCGGCGACCATATCGTCACCCTCGTCATGACCAAGAGCGGCAAGAGCATGGAAATCCAGCACAACGTCTTCACCCCGCGCCCCTACAACCGCCTCTACCAGCTCACCGGTACCGAGGGCTTTGCCAACAAATACCCCGTCAGCGGCCTCACCCTGCGCAACAGCCAGATTGACCGCAACGCCCTGCCCGACATTCCTCAACTGGACGAGCATGACTTCGTGCCCAACGATGTGAAGAACGAGTTGCTCCAGTACTACAAGCACCCCATCCATCAGGAAATTGAGGAGAAAGCCAAGCAAGTGGGTGGCCACGGCGGCATGGACTTCGTCATGGACTACCGCCTCGTCTACTGCCTGCAGAACGGTCTGCCCCTCGATCAGGACGTCTATGACCTTGCCGAGTGGTGCGCCATCAGCGAACTCAGCGCCATCAGCCACGCCAACAAGTCGATGCCCGTCCGCTTCCCCGACTTCACCCGCGGCGACTGGAACAAGGTCAAGGGCCTCCACTTCTACATGAAAGGCGAACGCCCAGCCACTAAAATAGTCAAGAATTAAGAGCTAAGAAACGATGTCTCCGGAAAAGATATTCAACCAGTTTGCCTATGAGGGCGAGGTGGCCAGCATCAAGCCGCTGGGCGAAGGGTTCATCAACGACACCTTCATCGTCCGCACCACAGGCAACACCCCCGATTACATCCTTCAGCGCAAGAACCATAACGTCTTCCCCGACGTCCCCGCCATGATGGACAACATCGTGAAGGTCACCGCCCACATGAAGGCCAAGATCATTCGTGCCGGCGGCGACCCCCTGCGCGAAAGCCTCACCGTTGTCTTCACCCACGACGGTCTGCCCTACTACTTCGATGCAGATGAGGGTAACTACTGGGCCGTTTGCATCTTCATTGCCGGCTCTGTCACCATCGACAATGCCACCTCCCTCGACCTCTGCTTCAAGGGCGGACAGGGCATCGGCCGCTTCCAAAAGATGCTTGCCGACTACCCCGAACCCCTCCACGAAACCATCAAGGGTTTCCACAACATCCGCTTCCGCTACGAGCAATGGGACGACACCCTACGCCGCGATAAGCTGGGCCTTGTGAAGACTGTGCAGGAAGAGATCGGCTGGGTCGAGAGCCGCCGTCAGCAGATGCTTGACTTCTGGCACCTCGTCGAAGACGGCAGCCTGCCTATGCGCGTCACTCACAACGACACCAAGCTCTCCAACATCCTCTTCGACAAGAACGGCGACGTGCTCTGCGCCATCGACCTCGACACCTGCATGAGCAGCACCGCCCTCAACGACGTGGGCGACGCCCTTCGCAGCTACACCAACACGGGTGCCGAGGACGACCAGGATCTCAGCCGCGTAAGTATGGACATCAACCGCTTCCGCGCCTACGTCGCCGGTTACCTCAGTGAGATGAAGGACTCCCTCAACGACTGCGAGAAGGAGTGGCTGGCCTTCAGCGCCATCTACATCACCTTCGAGCAGGTGCTGCGCTTCCTCATGGACTACATTGACGGCTCCACCTACTGGAAAATCCAGTACCCCACCCACACCCTTGTCCGCGCCCAAGCGCAGTACAAGCTCCTCCAGTCCATGGAGGCCCAGTACCCCCAGATGCAGGCCATTGTCAAGGAATTATTGGCTGATTGAACTATTCTTTGACCTTGAGGATAGTATTAGTTTTCTTTTTTCGGGGCGCGGCTAACCGCGCCCCGAAAAGCGTTAATGCTGCATAGCGAGGAGGCGGGCGGCGGCGGCGAAGGAGGTAAGCTCGCCGCGGAGGACCTGCTGCTCCATCTCGACGATGGCGGCGGCTATGGCGGGGTTCTGGTAGAAGCGGTCGCGCAGGGTGTTGTTGATGGTCTCGTACATCCAGTACTTGGCCTGCTCGTTGCGGCGGTACTGGAA
>DBYJ01000007.1 GCA_002309805.1 Bacteroidales bacterium UBA1189
GCGGTAGCGTCCGAAAGCCACCCAGGCGCTATCCACCATATAGTGCTTGTAATATAGGAGTCCTAATTCAAACAGGCTGTTGGCAAAGTATTTGTTGGTCGTATCGGGAAAGAGCGTAGTAGCCCGAAGCTGGGCCTCAATGGCATCCAAATCGCGATGCATTTCTCTGTAGGTGCAGCCGAGATAGTGCTGGGCGAGGGCGGCACGTTGGCTCTTGCGCTTGGTGCCATAGTAGTCCGTAGCAAGAAGGATAAGGGAGTCGGACGTCAGCGGAACATCACATTTGTAGTCGGCCTGCGTCTTCAACAAAGCGTAATGGGCAACATCCTTTTTTGAGTGATTAGTGATTAGTGAATAGTGATTAGATGAATGTTCTCCATTCGATTGCTTCGGTATTATCTGTTCTCTGTTCACTGATCTCTGTTCACTAAAAAGGCTATCCAAGATTGCTCGTGCTTCCCGCGGGTCGGACTCCATGAGGGCTTCGGCACGGAGCAGGGCGTCGTGAAATGCGGCATCCCTGCGGCAGGAAGTGACACAAAGTGCCAACAGGATAGCTGCTATAAAAAGAATATATGCCCTATGTTTCATGAACAATTGTTTTTGCAAATAATAAACAGCTACTTAGGAAATAGTTTACTCGTTCCTGCCTGTCAGTTGGTTATAGACGGCGATGTGGGCATCGGCTACGGAGGTCTCGCTATAGGTGGTGTGGGCTTTGCGGAGCGCTTCGCTGCTGAGCATGTCGTAGTCGCCCTCGGTGAGGAGCCAATGGATGCCCTCGGCAAAATTGCTTGAATTCTTATAGTCGGCGATATAGCCGTTGTGGAGGTGGTCTATCATCTCAGGAATGCCGCCCACGTTGAAGCCGATGCAGGGGATGCCGCAGGCCATCGCCTCGACGACGGTATTGGGCAGGTTGTCCTGCACGGAGGGTATGGCGTAGAGGTCAACGGCACTATAGACCATCGCCATCTGCTTTTCGTCAGAGACGTACTGCATGGGATAGACGGGGAAGGGAATCTCGCTGAAGGCGACCTTCTCGCTGTCGCGTCCCAGCACCACAAGCCCCAGCTGCTCCTTCCACGTTGGATGTACGGACGCCAACTCCTTGAGCGCATCGGCCAAATAGTCGAATCCCTTACGACGATCGGCAACGGATTCGGACGAGAAGAGTACCAGACGCTTGTCAGCCGGCAGGCGAAGCTCGCGGCGCGCCATCAGCCTGTCGCGACGGTGGAACATGCGGGTATCGACGGCATTGGGGATGCACGTTATCTCCATGCCTCGCAGCAGGCTGCTCTTGCGAGCCATCTCCCTCAGCCACCCGCTGCACGCGATGAAGCGGATGGAGCGATGCTGGAGAAGCGACTGCTTCTTATTGAAATAACGATAGGCGAGGTCTTTCTCGCGGCTGCTGTTCAGCTGAGGGCACGAGCCACAATGTTTCATGTAGTTGTCGCAGTCGTGGGCATAGTGGCAGATGCCCGTGAAGGGCCACATGTCGTGCAACGTCCAGACCACAGGCTTGCCCGAATCGAGGATGCGCTGGAGCATGTGCAGGGAAATCATGCCGTCGTTAATCCAATGCAGATGGATGATGTCCGCCTGACGGAACTCAGGCAGGTTGGTGATGTCGCCTCCCGCTGTGCCGAGGTCGAGCCGATAGCGATGCTGACGGCCAAGCCGATTGTGGAGATTGAGGATGAGGCGCTCCATGAAAAGCCCGCGACGGACGGCCCACGTCTTGTCGGCAGCAACGGTTGTCACCTTGTCCGTCTCCTTCTCGCGCACCAGCATCTTGGCCTTGATGCCGTTGCTCTTCAGCGCTTCCGTCAGTCGGTAGGCTGCGATGGCAGGACCACCCTGCCGCTCCGTAGTATTGATGATGAGGACTCTCATTGCTGGGCAGAGAAGGCAAGGGCGTAGATGCGCATCTGCTTGACCATCGACACCAGTCCGTTGCTGCGCGTGGGCGAAAGGTGCTCGTGGAGGCCGATACGGTCGATGAAATAGAGCTGGGCATTGAGTATCTCCGCAGGGGTTTGTCCGCTCAACACTCTGATGAGCAGGGCGATGATGCCGCCCACGATGAGCGCGTCACTCTCGGCCTCGAAGTGCAGGAGACCGTCGTCCGTCTGAAAGGCACGCAGCCATACGCGGCTCTGGCAACCCTCGATGAGATTGTCCTCTGTCTTATAGCGTTCGTCGAGCTTGGGCAGCCCGCCAGCAAGGTCAATCAGCATCTGGTACTTGTCCATCCAGTCGTCCACCTCGGCGAACTCCTCGATTATCTCGTCCTGTATTTCGTTGATGGTCATTGATATTTACTATTTTACAATTTACGATTGACGATTGATTTACGATTTCATTATTTCATTAAGGCTGCGCGATGTGTAAATGGCTAAATGACTCAATTGAAAAATAAATAGTAAACAGTAAATCGTCAAATCGTAAATAAACATCATTTCTCATTATAGACAACGTGCATGACGGTCTGGCCGACGGCGCGGAGCGTGGCTACGTCAATCCAATCCATATTATCCTTTACGGTATGCCAATGCTCGCCAAAGCCGTATTCCTCGTCGTAGGGGATGATGTCGACGGAGGGGATGCGGGCCTTCTCGTTGAGGGGGAGATGGTCGTCGGTCACATAACTGCCGGCGGAGAGGGGGAAGTAGGCGCCATAGCCGAGGGCGTGAGCCGTCATCCAAACCTTATCGACAATGCTGCCGGCATAGCGACGGGAGTAGCGTTCCTGACAGAAACGGGAATTGGGTGCTCCCACCATGTCCAGCAGGATACCAAAGCGGGCGATGTAATCGGCCCTATGCGTATGGCGCGCCCAGTACTGCGAGCCGAGACACCAGGTGTTGTCGGAAGAGTCGTACTCGTCGCTGTGCATCCCATAGTCCTCCGCATCGAAGAAGATGATATCCACGCCTATTGTAGGCTGCTGGAGCTGCATTTGACGGGCTATCTCCAGCAGGACGCCCACGCCGCTGGCGCCATCGTTGGCGCCAGCGATGGGGGTATGATGCTTCTTCACATCGGGGTCGTTATCGGCCCAAGGGCGGCTGTCCCAATGGGAGCAGAGGACGACGCGCTTGTTCGTGGCGGTATTGTAGCTGCCAATGATGTTGCGCATGGGCAGCGGGTCGCCATTATAGGCCTTCAGGTCGGCGGTCTGCTCCGTGACCTCCGCGCCAAACGCGCGCAGCTTGGCTGCAAGCCAGTCGCCACACGCCTTGTGCGCCTCAGAGCCCGTGACGCGAGGGCCGAAAGCCACCTGCGACGACACAAAACTATAGGCACTATCGGCGTTGAATGCCGGAACCGTCACGCCCGGCTGCTCCACAACGACTGCCCCCTTCTTGGGCGTGCAGCAGGAAAGAGCAAATATCAAGAATGAAAAATAAATAACGCTATAGCGTGTGCGAAGCATTCCGTTTTTCTTGATTACGCGTTCAGTTTCCATGTGGCGCCGTCTTTCGTGTCCTTGATTTCGAAGCCGAGCGCAGTAAGCTCGTTGCGGATTCTGTCGCTCGTCGCCCAATCCTTATTGGCCTTGGCTACGGCACGCTGCTCAAGCAGCATATCGACCACCTTGCCGAAGGCCTCCTCGCGGGCGGCATTGCCAGCACCCGTCTCCTCCTTCATGCCGAGGATATCGAAGAGGAACAGGCGGAAGGTCTCCTTCAGATCCTTCAGCTCGTCGGCCGTCAGCGTGGCCTTCTTGTCCATCACCTGATTGATACGATGGCAGGCATCGAAGAGGCAGCTGATGACGATAGGGGTATTGAGGTCGTCGTTCATGGCCTCGTAGCAACGTGCGGCAAGGGAAAGACCCTCTCCCCGCTCCCCCGTAATGGGGAGAGCCTCACTACGTTCGAGAGCAGGCGAGCCAGCCTCCCCTCCCTCACGGGAGGGGTTGGGGGTGGGTCCTCCTAACCTCTCCAAATTCTTCCAACCTTCCATCAGGCGCTGGAGGCCCTTCTCGGCGGCTTGCAGGGCTTCGTTGCTGAAGTCAACCGTACTGCGGTAGTGCGCCATAAGGATGAAGAAGCGGATGGTCATGGGGCTATAGGGTTGAGTCAACTCTTTGTGCTTGCCCGTGAAGAATTCGTCCAGCGTGATGAAGTTGCCAAGGCTCTTGCCCATCTTCTGTCCGTTGATGGTAATCATGTTGTTGTGCATCCAGTAGCGCACCATATCGCTACCCTGACTGGCCACAGCCTGCGCAATCTCGCACTCGTGGTGGGGGAAGATGAGGTCCATGCCGCCGCCGTGGATGTCAAACTGCGCGCCAAGATATTTGCGCCCCATGGCCGTACACTCGCAATGCCAGCCAGGAAAGCCGTCGCTCCAAGGGCTAGGCCAGCGCATGATGTGCTCAGGCTGAGCCTTCTTCCAGAGGGCGAAGTCAACGGGGTTGTGCTTCTCCTGCTGCCCATCGAGATTGTCGCGCGAAGTGTTGATGACGTCCTCGAGGTTGCGGCCTGAGAGACGGCCATAGTGATGGACGTTGTTGTACTTCGGCACATCGAAATAGACGCTGCCCTCGCTCTCGTAGGCAAAGCCGTTATCTAAAATCTCCTTGACCAACTGAATCTGCTCGATGATATGGCCTGAGGCATGAGGCTCGATGCTGGGCGGCAGCACGTTTAGGGCTTCCATAGCCTTGTGGTAGCGGTTCTCGTAGAACTGTACTACCTCCATCGGCTCCAGCTGCTCCAGCCGCGCCTTCTTGGCGATTTTATCCTCGCCCTCATCGGCATCGTGCTCCAGATGGCCCACGTCGGTAATGTTGCGCACATAGCGCACCTTGTAGCCCAGATGCTGCAAATAGCGGAACAACACGTCGAACGTGATGGCTGGCCGGGCGTGTCCCAGATGGGCGTCGCCATAGACCGTCGGGCCACACACATACATGCCCACATGCCCCTCGTGGAGCGGTTTGAACAATTCCTTCGTACGCGTCAGCGTATTATAAACAAACAGCTTGTTATCCATCATACCCGAATTTTTCTGCAAAGGTAGTGCAAGGCGAGAGATTTTGCAAATAAATTTGGTATTTCTCTCGCTTACTCGTACCTTTGCAGGCTGAGAGGCAAACATGATACGATATTACCTATGATTGACGAAGCATTGCAACGACAATTGCGTGAGCAATATAATCCTGAAGGAGCACCCAAACGCGAGGTGCAGCATTGTCTTGTGGAGATTCTCGTGGAGTTCGACCGCATCTGCCGCACAGAGGGGCTGACGTACTTCTTGGATTATGGCACGTTGTTGGGTGCTTATCGTCACGGATGTTTCATTCCGTGGGACGACGACGTGGATGTCTCGATGCCGTCGAAAGACTATCAGCGTTTTCAGCAGGTGGCACCTGCGATGCTTGACGAACGCTTCTTCCTCCAGACGAAACAGTCGGACAAGGAGGCGCGCATGGGGCATGGGCTGATGAAGATACGCCGCAACGGTACGCTCTCCATCAATCGTGCATCGGATTTCCATGTAACCTACCACAGGGGCATCTCTATTGATATTTTTGAGAGTGTGCCCACCCCAGCCGTGAGCCATTCGTTCTTTCATTGGATGAACCGCCGGGTAGGGAAATCGTTCGGCTTCTTCGCCTATCCCAAGCCGATGAGCTTTCTGAACGTGGTGCGCAGCATGGTGTTCCCTGTGGAGTATGGATTGCTGAAGGGACTATGGGCCGTGGTCTGTGCGCTACGTCCAAAAGACCGCGAGGCTGGGACGCTGGAGCGAAACGACACGAAGGTTCCGACCCTGACGAAAGACCTTTATCCGACGGGAGAGCTGGCGTTCGAGGGACATACGTTTTGTGTTCCTCACAACGTGGAGGCACGGCTGACGTCTATCTATGGCAAAAACTACATGACGTTGCCGCCTGAGCGACAACGCAAGATGCATGCCGTATTCATGTGTGCCGATACTACAGCGTGTTACACGAACAACGAAGTGCTGAGATGACGGTCAAGGAGATACAGCTGAAGATTGCAACTCATGTGCTGGACGTTTGCCGCAGGCATGGGCTGAAGGTATGGGCTGACTGGGGGACGTTGCTTGGGGCTGTGCGCGAAAAGGGCATGATTCCCTGGGACGATGATATCGACCTGATGATGATACGCGAGGATTATGAGAAACTGATTCGTCTGGCTGACACGGAATTTCAGCACCCCTTCTTCCTGCAGTCGTTTCATACGGAGAAGAACTATTACAGAGGACATGCCCAAGTGCGCTATGACGGCACGGCAGCCATACTGCCAGACGATATCGGAATGCCTTTTCATCAGGGAATCTTCGTGGATGTTTTTGTCTATGACCATATCCCTGACAGCCTGGACTGTGCTGCATGGAAGCAGTCGCTTCGCAAAGCACGAATGGCGCAGAAATGTCTGCTTACCGCCCAATATGGAAAGGGAGCAAAGCGGCTTATCGCCAAAGCCGTATGTGGCGTGATAGGCTACAAAAGACTCTATCGTCTGTATGAACGGCAGTTCACGAAGTGGAATGGGAGTGAGACGAAGCGTATCTCGTGTCCCACGTACGACTGGCGTCAGGTTGAGCGCGAAGCAAAGGAACGGTCGTGGTATGAGGAGACGGTGATGCTGCCCTTCGAGGATATGGAAATACCCGCCCCTGCAGGCTATGACAAGGTGCTGACAACGCTCTATGGCGCCGACTATATGACGCCTCGTCAGGCCGCCTCAGGGCATGGCAGGGTGATACTCGATGCAGGACGAGACTACAAAGAGGTGCTGCGCACCATGAAAAAGTGATCATGAAGAATAAGGAGTACGATTACCTGATTGTGGGGGCTGGGCTGTATGGAGCTATGACGGCCTACCAGGCGAGGAAGGCTGGCAAGCGCTGCCTCGTCATCGACAAGAATCCCCATATCGGCGGCGGATGCTACACGGAGGACGTGGATGGCATACAGGTGCATCGCTATGGGCCTCACATCTTCCACACGTCCAACAAGGAGGTGTGGGACTTTGTGAACAGCCTCGTACCTTTCAACAACTTCGTCAATATGCCTGTTGCCTGCTATCGGGGAAAGCGCTATAACCTGCCTTTCAATATGAACACCTTCCGTCAGCTGTGGGGTGTGGAGACGCCTGAAGAGGCGAAAGCAATCATCGAGCAGCAGAGGGCAGAATTTGCCGACATCGCTGAACCAGCCAATCTGGAAGAGCAAGCCCTGAAACTGGCAGGACGCGACATCTACGAAACACTCGTCAAGGGTTACTCTGAAAAGCAATGGGGCATGAAGGCGACAGAGATTCCGGCATTTGTCATCCGCCGTCTGCCGTTCCGTTTTGAGTATAACAACAACTATTTCAACGACACCTATCAGGGTATTCCCATCGGGGGCTACACCCGTCTTTTTGAAAAGCTGCTTGATGGTTGTGAGGTAAGTCTTCAGACGGATTATTTCGAGGCGCGTTCCTATTTTGATAGTCTGGCAGAAAAGGTGGTCTATACAGGGCGTATGGATGCTTTCTACGACAATCGCTTTGGTGAATTGGAATTCCGTTCCCTGCGTTTTGAGCATAAACGACTGAAGGGGGTAAAAGATTTTCAAGGCAACGCCGTCGTAAACTATACAGAGGCTGAGGTACCCTATACACGCATCATTGAGCACAAGCATTTTGAGTTCGGCCAGCAACCCGATACGATTATCACCTACGAGTATCCCCAGCGCTGGGAGGCAGGTGCTGCGCCCTACTATCCCATCAACAACGAGCGCAACAACCGTCTCTATGCCCGCTATGCCGAGCTGGCTACCCACGAGCCCCACGTCCACTTCGGAGGCCGTCTGGCCGAATACAAATACTACGACATGCATCAGATTGTTGAAAAAGTCTTGCATTTGCCTGAACTCCTACACGCTGAATCATGAAGCTTCTGTCCCTTATCATCCCGACATACAATATGGAGGCGCTGCTGCCGCGCTGCCTCGACTCGCTGCTGGTGCCCGAGACGCTGGAGCGCTTGGAAGTGATGGTTGTCAACGATGGCAGCAAGGATGGCTCCTTGGCTGTTGCAAATCGTTATAAGGAGCGTTTTCCACAAACCGTGACCGTCATCGACAAGCCCAACGGCAACTACGGCTCAACTATCAACGCCGCCCTGCCTGTCGCCCAGGGAAAGTACGTGAAGGTGCTCGATTCGGATGACTGGTTCGACACTACGGCGCTGGTGGAGTTTCTCGACAAGTTGGAAGCGGTGGAGGCCGATATGGTCATCACGCACTTCTCTATCCTGCACGACGATGGCAGCCGCGAAGTGACGAAGTACAACGTCTATGGCCGCGAACCCTACGATTACGGGAAGGTTTATGCGCTGGATGACGTGCTGAAGGACGGCTACATCCGCTTCTTCCTCATGCACGCCCTTACCTATCGCACGGCGTTGCTTCGTGATTTCGGCTATCGCCAGACGGAGGGCATCTCCTATACGGATACGGAATGGGCCTGCTACCCTGTGTTCTATGCCAAGGATATCGTCTTCTTCGACATCAACCTCTACCAATATAACCTCGCGCGCGAGGGGCAAACGATGGATCCGAAAGTCATTGCTCGAAGCCTTGGGCAGATGGAGCAGATGACGCGCCAGCTGATTCGCTTCTATGGGACACAGGACGTCAGCCAGTTGTCCTATACACGTCAGGCATTTCTCCGTCAGTACTATACCAACCGCATCCGCCTGATGTACAAGTGCCATCTACTGGACATTCCTCGAGATCAGTTCGACGCTGATCACTTTGCTGAGCTCGAAAAAGAATTGACAGAGGCTTGCGAACAGTATGGTTTTGGGCCCATACGCCTCTATCCTGAGAATAAAATCATTCGTACTGACGCCCTCCGCTACTGGTATCACTACCATCGTCGCTGGCCTCGTTGGTTCGAAGTTTTCAACCACATGGTTGACAAGGTGATGAAGTGGCTCTTTGTCCATATCTTCAAACGCTAAACAATAGACTCCATGAAAGTATCCGTAGTTTGTCCTGTTTACAACGCTGCTTCGACGATAGAGTCATTCCTCCAATCCATCGATATGCAGTTGCCTGGCGATGTGGAGGTGATTCTGATTGACGACCACGGACAAGACGATAGTATCGAACGGGCAAAGCGTTTTATGGACGTTCATCCGATGGCTAACAAGGTCGTTATCATTGATGGAGAGAAAAATCGTGGCCCTGGGGGAGCGCGCAATCTGGGCATCGATGCTGCTACAGGCGAATATGTGGCTTTCATCGATAGCGACGACTGGGTCGATGCCGATTTTCTTCGTCTGCTGACGGAGGCGGCTGACGCGAATTGTGCCGACTTGGCCTGCGGAAGCATCTCACTCGATTATCCCGATGGACGCTCCGTCCGTCACCACAATCCTTCCGTGCCTACTGACGGCCTTTTTAAGGGGAAGGCTAAACTCCAATTCTTGAGACATTACAAGTCCTATTTCACCACCTTCGTCTATCGTCGGCAATTCCTGATAGAAAATGACATCCGTTTTCCCTCCACTCGTTGTGCCGAGGATAGTTGCTTCCTTGCCTGCTGCCTGTTGGCTGCCGAGCGCATCGCCCAAGCTGACGAAGCGGTCTATCACTACGTAATGACTCCCCATTCCGTCAGTCACCAGCGCAACCCCGCCCGCTGGCGCAATCGTATTCGCTCGTGGCGCACCGTTCTGCGCTTTGCCCGTACGAAGGGACTCTATAAACCCTATCGTGCCATCCTCTTTTGGCTCTATCTGAAGAAGGGTTGGCTTCTCGCCTTACGCGATCTCGCACAAATTTTAGTTAAGAAGAGTTAAACTCCATCTTGTTGGAAGCAGTATTTGGCGTTCTGGCGCGTTTATAGCTATAGAGAGCGACAGAAAATCGACTAACTAACAACAACCGAAAAAATGAAAAAAACGACTCTATTTTTAAGTGTTATCATGCTGCTGACGACAGCTATGTGCATTACCTCATGTTCTGAAGATGGAACAGGGGAATCCGGCATCTTCCCCAGCGGCTACGAAAAGGGCGACTATTCACTCAGCGATATGTCAGGTGAAGGCGGGGGTGACTTTGGAGGCTCGAACGGCGCTGAAGGTTCCGACGATAA
Source organism: Bacteroidales bacterium UBA1189 (assembly GCA_002309805.1). Lineage (GTDB taxonomy): Bacteria > Bacteroidota > Bacteroidia > Bacteroidales > Bacteroidaceae > UBA1189. The sequence continues at coordinate 10,143 of DBYJ01000007.1, forward strand.
CGGCAACACCCAGGCAGGCGTCGTAACGGCTGGCGAGTGGTGCGACCTCACCCATTGGGCGTTCTGGTCGGGCCTGATGCAGAACACCGACTCCATGAGCTTCGCCTCAAAGTGCGACTACTGGCGGTTCTATACGAACAACCGCATAGCCGTTCGTGTCACCAATGCCGACGGGAATCCTCTGGCTGGCCTGCCCGTGAAGCTGCTTCGCAAGACAAAAGATAAGGAATCCACCCTGTGGGAAGCCGTGACGGACAATCACGGTCAGGCCGAGTGCTGGGTAGGACTTTATCAGAAAGAAACGGCTGACGCCTCCACCCTTCGTGTGTCTGTCGATGGGAAATTGATGGACGGCAACCCGCTCCTCTGCCCCTGGGATTCAACCGCTCAGCAGACTGCCGTCAACAACTATGTCCTCGCCACATCCAAGACTGCCTCCGAACGTGCTGACATCGCTTTCATCGTTGATGCCACGGGCTCGATGATAGACGAAATCAATTTCTTGAAAAGCGACCTCGTCGATATCATCAGCAAGGCGGCAGCCGTTCGTCCCTCGATGAAAATGCGCACGGCAGCCCTGTTCTATCGCGATGAAGGCGACGAGTACATCACGCGCCACAGCGACTTCACGGAGAAGCTGAAGAAAACGTCTGAGTTTGTAGACGAGCAGACGGCGAATGGAGGTGGCGACTATCCCGAAGCCGTCCACACGGCTCTGGAACAGATGTTGCAGAAGCTCTCGTGGGACACCGATGCCAAGACCCGTCTGGCATTCCTCATCCTTGATGCTCCAGCCCATCACGAGGATAAGATCATTGAGTCCCTCCAGCAGTCCATCCGCCTCTGTGCCCGTCAAGGCATCCGCCTTATTCCCGTAGCCGCCAGCGGCGTTGATAAGAACACCGAGTTCATGCTCCGCTTCTTCGCCATCGCCACAGGTGGCACCTACGTCTTCCTCACCGACGATAGCGGGGTGGGCAACTCCCACATCGCCGCCACCGTCGGCCCCTACGAGGTCGAGCTGCTCAACGCCCTCATCATCCGCCTGATCGGGCAGTACACGGAGTAACACTTCTGCTCGCATTCCGCCTGCGTATACAGAAAAGTTTGTCCCTTTTCTTATACAAACCCCCAACGCCCGATTGATACATTCATTCGGGCGTTTTTCTGATCCTGTTGAAGAATAAAAGTTTTGCTCTCTGGTTAAATGACCCTGTCATTTATATAAATGACACCGTCGTTTAAATAAATGACCGCGTCATTTAACAACCATATAGTGGAAGGTGTAACAAAATGCAGAGAAAACGAGAGGGGGTGCCGTTATTGGCACTCCCTCCCCCTATTTGCTTTCTAAAAAAGGCTATTCGCCTTACTTTATCCAAGTGACTTTGACGGTCTTGGTGAAGGCCTCATCAGAAACGCCTATCTGGATAGCGATGCACTCGAACGTGGTGTACTCGCCAGTAACGATGCGCTGGTCGGTCTCCTCGTCATAGCCCCACTTGTCGCACTTCGCACGGAGGGCAAAGCCATTCCACGTGGCGAATGAGCCGTGCTTGCCGTCGCGTCCCAGCTCGTCATAGACGGCGAGGATGGAGGAGCCGCGGCTGTAGGTACCCTCATAGACGTTGCACTTACGACCGCAGATGGTGGTGGTACCCTTTGCCTCGTAACCGTGCTCAAGGAAGTGGGCGCTCATGTCCGAAATCATGGAGAAGGCATTGTTGGCCGTCTGACGGGCACGATAATCTTCGTCAGTCCAGGCGCTCTCGTCATCATCGTTAGGATAGTAGCCATAGCCGGTGTAGTAGCCGTCGGAGCCCTTTGTCTCGATATAGACGTTGTGGTCCTCGATGGGTTTGCCGTCGTCGTCGGTATAGAAGACATCAAGACGGGTGCTGGAACCTTTGCGAGTATAGACGACAACTTTGTCCTTACCGTATTCGGTAAAGTAGTCGTATTTGAGGGCAAAGCCCTTCTCTTTCATCTCCTCGGGGGTGACATTTTCGTTCTTGCCGTCTCCGTTTTCATCGCCGCCATTCTCTGAGTTGTTGTCAGGAATGCAGGCGGTCATCAGGCCGATGCAGGCCATAGCCAGTAAGGTGGAGAATAACTTCTTCATTGTTTTCAAAGGGATTAAGTGAATTAAGAAAAATAAAGCCCATGGGTCAACTGGGACGAATGGGCCTGATGAGACAACTGGGAGGGGATTAGTCCCAGTTGTCGAACTTTAGTGTCTTGTTGTGTTCCTTTCGGGCGGCGTTCTGCTCGGAGAAGTCGCGCAGGGTGACGTTGGCAGCACCTGTCATGGCGCCGGCAACGGCGTTGCTATAGGCAGCGGTGGCATCGCCAAGAGCCTTGCCGAGAGCGCTCATGTTCTGAGCGGCGGCAGCCTCGAGGGTGTCTTCCTTCACTTCGCCAAAAGCCTTGTTAAGGGCATCGTTGACGGCACTTTCGGCCTTCTTCTCAGCGCGCTTCGTGACTTGCTTGCCTACGGCGTTCTTGGCACCTTCGGTAGCCGACTTAAGGGCTTTTTCACCCAGGCTTTTCAATATCTGAGCCTCAGCAGGAGCCATGCAAAGGCTGAAGAGGAACAGGAGGGCAATAATCTTTTTCATATTCTGTGGAATTAAATGGTCAATGGTTACTGTTGGATTATCACTTCTTGAAGGTGACGAGTTCGTTACGGTTGACGAGGCGGTTGCCCATGGTGGTCTCGCTCTTAACGACGCCCACGCCGCGGCTGTACCACGTCTTGGTGGTGGTGATGGCAGAGACGCCCATCATGGTCATCTCAGTAACCTGACGGACGACGTAGCATTTGAACTTGCCGGCTGGGACGGTGACCTCCTCGCGGTCAATGACTTCATTGTCGGTAATGGTAGCAACGACAGCCAAGCCTTCCATGGAGACGCGGATGTCGCCGATGGGGAGCTGATAGCCGACAGCCAGCTTGTTCGGCAGCGAGGTGATGCCTGGGTCGGAACCCGTGACGTCAATGGAACCGCTTACGCCCGAGATGGCTATCTTGGCTGAACCTTCGCGAATCTCGCCGATGGTGACAAAGCCGTTATCGCCGTCTTCCTTCTGGCCGGGTTTCTCAATGGTAGAGTTGCTGACACGGAAGTCGTAGTTGCCATCACCCAGATCAGTAACGTCCTGAATGACCTGACGGTTATAGCCTTCCAGTTTATCTTCTTCGTTGTAGGTGGCATACTCAAGTACGGCGCCTTTGGTAACACAGGCGTAGGGTGCCTGAGCCCATGTGGGGAGTGTGGCAAAAAGCACACACAGGGTCATAAAATACTTTTTCATACGCAATCAGTTTTCATTAAAAGTTGAAAATCGGGGCAAAGGTAGGGTATTGTATTATTAATTGCAACGTTTTTTACGTTTTTTTGCAAAGGCCCATATTTCTTTGCCAATTAAAAATAAAGTAGCCGCATAGAGGAGGAGGATGCAGACCATCGAGAGGACATCGCCCTTGCGTACGCTATCAGGAGCAAACTCAAAGTGAATCTGGTGACGTCCGGCAGGCACATTGAGGGCGCGCAGCATATAGTCGACGCGGAAGTGGTCAGCAGGTTGGCCGTCAATAGTAGCTCGCCAGCCGTAGGGGTAGTAGATTTCGCTGAAGACGATGGTGGCGGGCTGGGAAGAGGTACTCTCGTAGTCGAGGTAACGCGGCGTGTATTTCGTCAGGCGCACAGCTCGAGTGCTGTCAGCTGCCAATACAGGCTGGGTGACGAAGGAGGCAAACTCCTCGTCAAGCACGGCCGTAGTGTGGAGGTCGAGATGGTTCAGAGCATCGCTCTCGGCGTTGGCACCAGAGACCACCGTCAACGTATCGACGAACCAAGCGTTGCCCATCGCATCGGGGTTAGGCACCACCTGCGGCTGACCGTTCGAGCCCTTCGTAATGAAATACTTCGTGTTGAGCATATTCAGCACACGCCAGTTCATCTTCGAAATGTGCTGGTCGATAAGATCCTGATAGCGGCGCAGCTTGGCAGCACTATAGCCGCCGACGGACTTCAGGTAGTAGCTGGTGCGCGCATCGTTGAACGTGCTGGTGGTGAGATTCATGACGCGGAAGTTGGGATCAGGATCGGCGAGGATTTCCTTCTCGTAGGGCTGCATGGCGAAGTAGGCCTTCTCCTGCTTGGCAGGAATAAAGTTGCTGTCGTTGAAATAGCGCTTATCCACCTGCCACATATCGACGACGATGAGCAGGCCGAGAATGCCTATCATCCAGCCACTCTTGAGCTTGCCCTGCGTGGTAAGCCAGACGACGAGGGCAGCGCCGCAGATGAAGAGCAACGAGCGCCAGGCATCGGCAGCAAGCAGGGCTTTACGCTCGCCAATGATGCCCTGATAGACGAAGTCGGGCAGACCTGCCGACCATGAGGCATCGTAGCTGGAACGGAAATTGAACAGGCTGCCGCCGAAGAGGGCAAGGATAAGACAGATACCGCCCGTAATGCCAGCAGCAATGAGCACAGCCCGCCCAGTTTTCTTCTTGATTTCTTGACTCGTTGGCCCGTTGGCTCGTTGACCCATTATATCGCGCAGGGCGAGGAAGCCCAACAGGGGCATGGTGATTTCGGCCACAATAAGGATGGACGAAACGGTGCGGAATTTGTTGTACAGCGGGAAGACCTTGAAGAACAGGGCCGTGAGCGGCATAAAGTTGCTACCCCATGCTAACGCGATGGAAAAAGCCGTCGCAACGACCAGCGCCCATTTGTAGGGTCCCTTGACAAGAATAATGCCCAGTACGAAGAGGAAGCAAACGATAGCGCCCATATAGACGTTGCCTGACGTGAAGGGCTGCTCGCCCCAATAGAGGGGTACGCTCTCGCAGAATTGGGCCGCAGCACGCCGGTCGATACCCTGACGGACGAGCTCTTTATAAAGCTTCGAATCCTTGCCCACGTTATAGCCCGATGCGCCGCCCTTGATGCCTGGAACAAGGAACGAGAGGCTCTCGTCGATGCCGTAGCTCCATTGCGTAGCGTAGTCGAGGTCGAGGCCGCGCGTCTTGTTCGTGGCATCGTCGACCTTCTCCAGGTCCGAATGTCCGCCGCGCATGGTCTGCTCGGCATACTCCTTGTTGGCAAACACGTTGGCACTTTGGGCGCCGAAGCCTATCAGCATGGCAAAGGCGAAGATGAGCGTCGCGAAACCAAAGTCCTTCATCCGCCGCTCTTTGATGTGGATATACAGCTCGGCACAGAACAGGATGCCTATAAGCATGCAGATGTAATAGCCCATCTGCGGATGGTTGACAAAGGCAATGGCAACAGGGAAGGCTGTCAGCAGGGCTCCCAGCCCGTAGCGCTTCTGATAAATCAAGTGGAAGCCGCCTATCACAATGGCCATCAAGGCGATAGTGGACGTCTTGGTGATATGGCCTGCTGGAATAATAATAAGGAAATAGGAAGAGAAGCCGATGGCCAGCGCACCCACGATGCTGAGCCAGGGATTCACTTTGAATGCCCTGAGCAGGATGAAGAAGCTGATGAAATAGACGATGAGGATGGCTGGTGTGGCGCCCTGCTTGTGTCCGGCGAGGGCGATTTTCTTCAGGGGAGCCAGCAAGGTGTTCGACTTGTAATGGCCTCCGCCAATCTGGTAGTTAGGCATGCCGCTGAACATGCTACCCGTCCAGAAGCTATAGTCGCCTGTCTCCTCGTGATACTTCTTCACCTCCTGCACGGCTCCCTTGTAGTGGCTGGTGTCGCCCGCATTGACGACCAAACCCTGAAGCGAGGGAGCACAATAAACGCAGGCAATAGCCACAAAGAGGACAACGGCAGCAATGTATGCACCAAAACGGTTTAGGAATTTCATAATGAAACCATTTTTTAGGATTAACGCTGCAAAGGTAGTGCAAGCCGAGAGATAATGCAAATATATTTGCAATTATCCGAGGCGCAGCCTACCTAAAACGGGCGAAGTCCCGTTAAAGGTAGTGCAAGCCGAGAGATAATGCATTTTTATTTGCACATATCCTCGCCTTTCTCTACCTTTGCGCCAATAAAAGCAAAAAAAGCAGATGAAGTTCGTTATTGTCGGCCCTGCGTGGCCTTTTCGTGGAGGCATAGCTGCCTTTAGTGAACGTCTGGCTCACCAGCTCATCGAGGAGGGGCACGATGTGAAGCTCTACACCTTTACCCTGCAATATCCCTCGCTGCTTTTTCCTGGCAAGACGCAATACTCCACCGACCCTGCCCCTGAGGGGCTCGTCATCTGGCGGCGCTTCAGTTCTATCAATCCCTTCAGCTGGCTAAAGGCACGAAGGGAGATTCGGCGAGAACACCCCGATGTCGTCATCTTTGCCTATTGGATGTCGTTCATGGCACCCTGCTTTGGAACCATTGCCGCTCGGCTGGGCAAGAATGTCAAGCGCATTGGGCTCATCCATAACCTGATTCCCCATGAGCCCAATCTGCTGGACAAGCTCTTTCCGCCCTATTTCGTCCGTCGGATGGATGGTTTCATCACCCTCTCGCAATCCGTGGCGGATGACGTAAAGAAGATTCTGAAATATAGTGAACAAACCGTTCACCCTAAAAGTATAGCCGTCACTCCTCACCCCCTCTACGACCATTATGGCCAATTGCTGCCAAAAGCCGATGCCCGTCGTGCCTTAGGGTTGGACGAACAAGCTCCTTATGTGCTGTTCTTTGGACTTATTCGAGCCTATAAAGGTTTTGACCTTCTGTTGGAGGCGCTTGCCGATGCCCGTCTGGCTGAAGCGGGTGTGCGCCTGGTTGTTGCTGGTGAGTTCTATGATGACGAGCAGCCCTATCGCGACAAAATTCAGGAGTTGGGTTTGGCTGAGCGCGTGGTGCTCCACAATCGTTTCATTCCTGACGCGCAGGTCAACCTCTATTTCAGCGCCGCTGACATCGTCTGCCAACCCTACAAGTCAGCCACGCAGAGCGGCGTCACCCAAATAGCCTACCACTTCAGCAAGCCTATGCTGGTGACAAACGTCGGCGGGTTGGCGGAAATCGTTCCGCATGGTGTCGTAGGCTATGTCGTGCCCCCTCTCCCAGCCTCCATTGCTGACGCTCTCCTCGATTTCTACGCCAACAATCGCGAATCCGCATTCACCCAAGCTGCCGCCCAAGAGAAAAAGAAATACGCTTGGACCCATCTGACCCAAGCGTTGTACGGATTGCTTTCGTAAGTTGTCCTTAGAGGATTCGAACCTCTACAAACAGAACCAAAACCTGTTGTGCTGCCATTACACCAAAGGACAATGCCACAAAAACCGCTGCAAAGGTAGTGCAATACGAGAGAAATACAAAATAAAATTTGATTTATTTTTATTTCCGAGGTGCAGCCTACCTAAAAGCGCAGGGTAAAAGGTAGTGACAAAGGGGCTGCTCTTTCCTGTTAATCTCCGCCGAAGCCGCCATCGTCGAAGCCGCCGCCGATGTTGGAATCGTTGTCATTGTCGCCTTCGCCGCCTTCGCCTTCCCCTTCGCCACGGTCTTTCTTCTTAGCCTTCATATTGCCGAAGTTAAAGGTAAGCGTGGCCATGATACGGCGTCCGCCTCTGCGTCCGAGGCTCTCCATATAGAAGCCTTCACCCCACGTCTTGTTGCGCCAGGAGCGGCTGTCAAGGAGGTCGCGGGCATTAATGGCGATGCTCCACTTGTTGTCGGCAAATTGCTTGCGGATGCCCAGGTCGACACCATAGCCAGCCTGACTGTAACCCTGTGCATTGGCGCGGCCCGAACGGTACATACCCGTTAGCTGGCCACTCCAGCTCTGAGGCAGTTTGACGCTGGCAATCATGCGCATGTTCCACGAGAAGCTGCTCGTGGGATTGCCTGTGACGTCATATTGCTGGCCCGTCTCACGATTCGTATAGGTGTAGCGGAAGCCATCCTGCTGATAATAGAAGAGGTTGACGGTTGAGGTGAGGTCGAGGGCGCTCCAGAGGCGGTTCTTGCTGACGATCTCCATACCAGCGGCATTGGATGCTGCCACATTGACGCTCGTGGAGTAGATGATGCCGTTGTCGAGGTAGCTGATGCGCTGCATGATGTCATCGCTATGACGCAGATAGGTGCTGACGCTGAGCACATGGTTCTCCCACGTCTTCATGTAGTTAAGCTCAAACGACTGGCTGTACTCAGGGTTGAGGTCAGGGTTACCGAAGGAGATGTTCGTTGAGTCGGTGATATTCTTGAAGTCGTTAAGCATACCCCCCCAAGGACGGCGCACACGATTGGTGTAGTTGAGCTGAAGTTCGTTGTTGTTGGGCAACTCGTAGCTGAGGAAGACGCTGGGGAAGAGGTGGAAGATGTTCTTCGTCAGCGGTTCGCCCTCCACAAGATTGCCAGCGGCATCCTTCCACTCGGAGTGGGCATTCACCTGATACCATTCGCCACGGAAGCCAATCTGGTAGCCCAGCTTCTGCCAGAGCTTGTCGCTATAGGTGCCGTAGAAGGCGTGGTTGGTGGTGTTATAGATGAAACGATTGTAGAGGCTGTAGATTTCCTGGGTACGGGCGGCGTCGCTGTAGGTAGTCATGGGGGTGTTCTCGCGATTGAAGTTGCCCTTGTAGCCTGCCTCTATCTTGCTCTTCTCAGTGAGCTTGTTCTCGTAGTCGGCCTGTGCCTCCCAGCTGTTGTTGCGGATGAGGGAATTCTGGTCCTGATAGGAGGTGACGGTACGATCAGGGAAGCGGGTGGTCTGGTCGTAGACATTATGGTTGTCGCTCTGCCACTGCCCGCGGCTGACGGTGAGGTCGAGGAAGTGATCGGTGCTCCAGAGGTGCTTGTAGCCAGCCTGGAGGTTGAGCATGTGGGAATCATCGCCGCCTGTAGTGATTCGGTCGCGATCGTAGATGAGCGAGCCCTCGTTGTCGCGTGTGCCGTAACGGCTGATGTAGTCGATGGAGTTCTGGCTGTTGCGTCCGCCCTTCATGCCCATGAAGCTGAACGAGATGTCGTCGTTCTCCGTAGGATGCCACGTCAGGCCGGCACGGCCGAACAGGTTATTGCCTGTGGAGCGGTTGCGGCCCGTCTGGTCAAGGTAGGAGAGGGCGTTGCCGCTGTCGTCGAGGTTCTCGCGATAGCTGTTGTTGTAGCCGATGTTGCGATGGCTGCGGTCGTTGACCTGCGCATAGGCGTCGAGGATGCCGCTGCTGTAGTTGATGTTGGCACCCACGCGTCCCCCACCCCAGTCGAAGTCGTCGCCGCTCTGGATGATGCCTGAGCCGATTTGCAGGCTGCCGTAATAGCCCGCTTTCCTGTCGCGCTTCAGCACGATGTTGATGATGCCGACGGTACCCTCAGGGCTGTACTTGGCCGAAGGGTTGGTGATGACCTCGATGCGCTCGATGCTCTCGGCAGGAATCTGTTCGAGGATGGAGCCCTGATTGTCGCTGTTCAGGCCCTGCGCCTTGCCGTTGATCCAGACGGTGACGCTCTCCGAGCCGCGCAGGCTGACGGTTCCCTCGTTATCCACCTCCACCGAGGGGATGTTCTCCAGCAGTTCAGAAGCCGAGCCGCCGGCAGCAGCAATGGCCTGGTCGACGTTGAAGACCTTCTTGTCAATCTCGAACTTCATCTGCGAGCGGATACCCGTAATCTCCACCTCCTTCAGCGCCTGAGCATCCTCGCTCAGCTGGATGGAACGGAGCTGGGCCGTGGGATTGGCGCGGCTGACGCTGAACTCGCGCGTGGTGGTCTTGTAGCCTACGAACGAGACCGTTAGCGTGTAGGAGCCGAACTTCAGGCCTTCCACCACGAAGCCGCCGTCCAGGTCGGTAGCGACGCCTCCTGCGATTTCTCGGCTGCCCTTGGGGCTGACGGCAATGTTCACAAAACTGAGCGCTTCTTTCGTTTCCGAATCAATCACTTTACCCTTTACTGTACCCTGAGCCAACACGGCTTGAGGAAGACACGCCACCAGGATGGCCAGCCAGACGAATCGCTTCATGCTTTTTTTACTCTTTTTTCCTTATTTATAGTTTTGTTTTGATGACTCCGACGTTACTTTGTTTAATCCGATAGAGGCCTTTTAACTTTTATTTGCGAAAAAACCTTGCATTTTAGTCCCGCTGTCACTACCTTCGCGGCCGATTTCGCGTGGGCTCTATAGTTCAATGGATAGAACGGAGGTTTCCTAAACCTTTGATCCGGGTTCGATTCCCGGTGGAGCTACGAAAATTAGTGCATAGTTCTTAGTTCACAGTTCATAGTTAAGAATCAAGACTTGTTCCCGTTGGCTGACGAATCCTTTCATTTCCTGACGCCCTATCGTTTCTGCCCGCTGTGTGGCAGCCGGCGGTTTGCCGTGAGCGGTGAGCGCTCGCGCCGTTGTGCCGACTGCGGCTTCGAGCTGTTCCAGAACGCATCGGCTGCCGTGGCGGCATTCATCGTCAACGACAAGGGTGAGCTGCTGGTCTGCCGTCGGGCGAAGGAGCCGGCACGGGGCACGTTGGACCTCCCCGGAGGGTTCGTCGACCCTGACGAGACGCTTGAGCAGGCTCTCCAGCGCGAACTGACGGAGGAGTTGGGCTGCGCGCCGGCTTCGTGCCGCTACCTCTTCTCGCTCCCCAACCGCTACGAATGGGGCGACGTGGTTGTGCCCACGACGGATTGTTTCTTCCGCTGTACGCTGCCCGAGGGGGCTTCCCCCAAGGCGAACGATGACGTGGAGACCATCCGCTGGATGCCGCTGAGCGATGTTCGCCCTGCCGACTTCGGCCTCCGCTCCATTGCCGATGCCGTAGAGAGGTTTTTAGGATTGAAGATTGAAAATTGAGGATTGAAGATTGAAAATTAAAACCATATCATTCATTTTTAATTATTTAGACTGAAGAAATGAAAAAGTCAATTCTGCGTTTTTCGCTGCTGCTGGCTGGAATGCTGCTGGTGGCATCGTGTGGGAAGAAGTATTCCTACGAAACGGTAGCGGGCGACCCGATGAAGGCCCGCATCTACACCCTCGACAATGGCCTGAAGGTCTATCTGACCGTCAACAAGGATGCCCCTCGCATCCAGGCTCACATCCCCGTCCGCGTGGGCGGCAAGAACGACCCTGCCGAGACCACCGGCCTGAGCCACTATCTGGAGCACCTGATGTTCAAGGGCACCACCCACTTCGGCACCCAGAACTACGAGGCTGAGCGCCCCCTGCTCGACCAGATTACCGACCTCTACGAGGTCTATCGCAAGACCACCGACCCTGAGCGCCGTCGCGCCATCTACCACCAGATCGACAGCATCAGCTACGAGGCCAGCAAGATTGCCATCCCCAACGAGTACGACAAGCTGATGGCTGCCATCGGCGCCGAGGGCACCAACGCCTATACCTCGTACGACGTCACCTGCTACACCGAGGACATCCCCTCGAACCAGGTCGAGAACTGGGCAAAGGTGCAGAGCGACCGTTTCAAGAACATGGTCATCCGCGGCTTCCATACGGAGCTCGAGGCCGTCTATGAGGAGAAGAACATCAGCATGGCCGACGACCAGGAGAAGGCTATCGACAGCCTTTTCGCCGGCCTCTTCCGCAACCATCCCTACGGCAAGCAGAGCATCATCGGCACGCAGGACCACCTGAAGAACCCCAGTATCGTCAACATCAAGAACCACTTCAACAACTGGTACGTGCCCAATAACATCGCCATCTGCATGAGCGGCGACTTCAACCCCGATAAGGTCATCCGCATCATCGACCGCTACTTCGGCGACATGCAGCCCAACGAGAACATCGTCCGTCCCACCTTCGCGCCTGAGAAGGAGATTACCGCCCCCGTCGTCAAGACCGTCGTCGGCCAGCAGGCCGAGAACCTCTGGATGGGCTGGCGCATGCCTGGCGGAGGCGACAAGGACGCCCCCTTGGTGGAACTGCTGGGCGAGCTGCTCTACAACGGCCAGGCCGGACTCATCGACCTCGACCTCATGCAGCAGCAGCGTGTGCTGGCTGCCCAGTGCTTCCCCTACACCCTCAGCGACTATACAGCCTTCCTGATGATTGCCTATCCCAAGGAGGGCCAGACACTCGACGAAGCCCGCGACCTGCTGCTGGGCGAGGTGGAGAAGCTGCGCAAGGGCGAGTTTGACGAGAGCCTGCTCCACGCCATCGCCGCCAACAAGAAGCTCGACCAGCAGCGCGGCCTCGAGCAGAACCGCAGCCGCGTCAGCCAGTTCGTCGATGCCTTCGTCAACGGTCAGGAATGGAAGGATGCCGTCAGCTACTACGACCGTATGGCCGCCTACACCAAGGACGACGTCATGGCCTTCGCCAACCGCTACCTGAAGCCTGAGAGCTACACCCTCATCTATAAGCTGCAGGGTGTCGATACCGACCGCAAGACCATCGAGAAGCCTGCCATCACCCCCATCTTCACCAACCGCGACACCGTCAGCGCCTTCCTGGCCGAGGTGCAGAACACCACCGTCGCCCCCATCGAGCCCGTCTATGTTGACTTCGCCAAGGAGCTCACCAAGGGCAAGGTCGACGGCATGGACGCCCTCTACAAGCAGAACGATGTGAACGACATCTTCAACGTGCAGTACGTCTGGGAGTTCGGCGACTTTGCCGATCCGCTGCTGGTTACCGCTGCAGGCTATGCCGACTACCTCGGCACCTCCGACATGACGGCAGCCCAGCTGAAGCAGGCCCTCTACAACATCGCCTGCAGTATGTCGTTCCGCGTGGCCGACCGTCGCACCACCCTCTCCATCAGCGGCCTGCAAGAGTACATGCCCCAGGCACTCAAGCTCGTGGAGCACTTCGTGGCCGACATGCAGCCTGACGACGACGTCCTCGCCGCCTTCAAGGCCGACATGATCCGCGGCCGTATGGTCAACAAGACCGACCAGCGTGCCAACTTCACCGCCCTGCGCCAGTACGTCCTCTACGGCCCTGGCAGCCCTGCCACCCGCACCCTCTCCAACGACGAGGTCATGGCCCTCGACGGACGCCAGCTCACCGACCACCTGCGCGCCCTTGCCGGCATGCAGCACCACGTCGTCTACTACGGCCCTGCCACCTCCGACGAAGCCTTCCGCCTGATTGCCGAGAACCACCACGCCGGCACCGCTGCCGTACCCGCCAACCAGCCCGCTCCCTACCAGAAGACCGATGAAAACGTGGTTTTCGTAGCCCCCTTCGTCGCCAACAACACCTATCTCTACGGCATCACCAACCTCGGCACACCCTTCGACCTTGCCAAGCACCCCTCCGTCCAGCTCTTCAACGAATACTTCGGCAACGGCATGAACGGCATCGTCTTCCAGGAGATGCGCGAGGCACGCGGCCTGGCCTACAGCGCCTCGGCCGACGATGTCGAGCCCAGGCAGAAGGATGAGACCGAGCTCTTCGGACGCTTCATCATCACCCAGAACGATAAGGTCATCGATGCCCTCACCCACTTCGACGAGATTACGGACAACATGCCCGTCTCCGAGGCCGCCTTCAACATCGCCAAGGAGGGACTTCTCGCCCAGCTGCGCACCCAGCGCTTCACGGGCCAGCGAGTCCTCCGCTATTGGGAGAGCCTGCAGGACGTTGGCCTCAATACCGACATCCGCCGCGACCTCTTCAATAAGGTACAGGACATGACCCTTGCCGACGTCACCCGCTACCAGCAACAGAACCTCAAGAGCCGCAGCTACTACACCTGCGTGCTGGGCGATGAGAGCCAGCTCGACATGGACGCCCTCGCCCGCTGGGGCCGCATCGTCCGCCTCACCACCGAGGAAATCTTCGGCTATTAAAACTGAAGCCCAATCCAGTATTTCAAAGAACGCTTCTTTAGCGATTACACAACAGCTTCAGCTCCCCCCCTGTAGAGACGCGGCCTGCCGCGTCTCTTTTTTTCCGCCTGCCTGGGAGCAGCCAGTGCCGTCTAAGCCTGCGCAGATAAGGCCGAATCGCAGCGCGCGCTTTTTCTTTGCCGAATCGCAGCCTATCTTAACATTTCTGGTGCAAAGAAAATACATTATTTTTTGTCAATGTGACTTGCTATCCGTAGCTATCTCTCGCGCCGATTTAAGCGGCTGGAGCGGAAAAAATCGCGATAACTTACAATTTGTAATCGTTTCCTCCCAAATAGCGCAGTAGGCTGGAATTTTAACGCAGTGCGCTGGCGCGCCAGCCCAGTGGAATGAATTTTCAGCCCACTGGAAATTCCTGCCCCTTCGGCGCGCGGGGGAGAATTATCCGCTGCGATTTCATGACAATTTTTGCAGCATTGCAGCGAGAATGGCATCTGAGTGCGATTGAGGAAAAATGGTCATTAAGGGTCGCGGTGGTCATTAGGTCATTACAAGAGGGGGGGGTATACATGCCGCCGAATTTTTCAGAGACTGATTAATTATATAATAGACTATAAAAATTCTCCCTCGTTTTTCTTATTGTTTTTCACACACCTTTTTTTTCTGCATACCCCCCCCTCTTTTAATGACCTCGTGACCTAACCGACCAAATGACCGCTACTGTACTTCCCTAGAAAAAGTTGAA
>DBYJ01000038.1:0-10520 GCA_002309805.1 Bacteroidales bacterium UBA1189
TCCGAAGTGTTAAAATCTAAAAGTGATTGAAATACAGAGGTTTATCTCTATGTGTTTTTCGTTGTTTATAGTTGTTTAGAGGTCTCTAAATACAATCGCCGAAAGCACCTTGATCGATAAAAGTTATCGTATTTGGGAGAGTGACTGATAACAAATAATAGCACCACTTGAAAGATTTTTTTTCAAGACCGACTACCTGATACGTCTCTCCCTCGTATGTTAGTTCCGAAGGAATGACAACATGGAGCGGATAATCCCGTTCAAAAATATCCCAAAGCCTTCTGTAAGTGATAGAATGACCTGCTATATAATCAGGCTCTACGGTGGTGGCGTTACGTCCATTCAGACGATAATATGTACTGTCAACGTACACGTATTCGCCTTCGGGCCAATGCGTTTTGAACGTGAATTCTCCTCTCCACCAGCAATCTCGCCACTGAACGTTTATCTTGTAATCCCCATTGGTAAATCCGAGATAATTCAGCTGGAGTCGGGGGTCACCACATGTTCTATAACCCTTCATGAAAACGGTATCATTGTTTTCTGCTCGCGTGACAACAACCGTTGTGGTATCGATAGTCTTTGTTGGATCTTGCCTCATGAGTTTGGCAATGTAGTAATCATAAAGGAGATCCACATGCCCGATATAAATGATATCAGCAACCGACAAGAAACATTGAAGACTGTCGAGGGGCTGGCCATCATCGCTCACCAATTTGATGTCCATTCGCCCATTCCAGTCATACCACCAACTATCATCGGTGGTCTGCGCATGAACAGCTCCGGCAAATAATAGCAGAGCAAAAAGAAAATTAAAAATCTTTTTCATAATACATTCTTTAAATTATGTGACAATATATAACATTAATAAAAAACTATTATTCAACAGGTACAGGCGGAGCAACGTATTCATTGGGAATGACTCTCAAGGACGGGTCTCCGAAATAGTTCCATTTCAGTAATATGTAATTCGCAGCACTTCCATACTGGTTGCGCATCGTGATAGCTGAATCATAACAGAGCATTCCGAAGTGTCTCGAATTTGAAGTATATGTAGTCAACGTGTTATTAAAGTTTAGCGATGCTGAAATAAGTTCAACTGTAGACGCAAATGGCGAAACAGAAGAGCCATAAAAACCTACCGCACCTCTCGGATCCCCATTTACACTATTATACACCGTCAGCCACGTTTCAGCAAAACAGGGAGGAGTACCTTCGTAAGTGCATGTAAAATCGCCCACAGATGGAGCAGCACTATAAACGAAGGGCAATTTCTTGTCATTTACTAATCCTTCGACAGAAGCATAAGTGAAATAACCAATATCCCAATATTTACAATAACCATATCCGATATAATTAACCACAAATGCTCCTTGATTGATGGCATCAGACATAGCAGATTGTAAGTTAGTAACTCCACTATAATCAAAAGTGTACACTCTTTCAACTCCACCTGTACCGTAATCGGAACTGGCAAGCATGTCCATGATGGAGTCCATATACTCATAATTCCATTTTAGAGCATTATTGAATAGATGGCCATCGCTGATCCCTATACTCTTGTGCTGCCAGGTTTGGATTGACATATTCTCATAATAGATGGTTCTCGACACCATTGTCTGCACTTCTCTGCGGGTTCTGGCGCTAAAACGTCCTACGTAAATATCCGGAATGGAGTCGGTGCCCGAAACCAATGCATAGCAAGGGTCTGCTGCCCCATTAAAGCTAGAAGTATTGGGCCCATCTCCACATAATTTTGTCGGTACCCGTCCCGCATCGCCGACTAATAGTACATAGGTCAAAGAATCGTTTATATTGTAAATGCCTTGGATATAATCAGCCACATTCTCATCCGTCGTTCCCACCTGGCTCATTGTCACCAGTCTTGTAGTGATGCCTAAACTGGTTTTATGAGTCATGAAATTGCTCATGTCTGTGGCAAACGAATCACAGCAAATGATAAGCATTTTTTCAGAAGGGACAGGCATGGGAGGATCATCAGGGTCTGGCGGGGTAGGCGGGGCACCTTTTTCGCCGCTATCTTTTCCTGCTATATCAAGCAACAAATTATTGACCGAAGAACCTGCCATCACATCATAGTTGATGAACTGAGCCCTGAAGAGTTCTTCCATAGATTTGTCAATCGTATGACGGACACCCGATGGCACATTCCGAGTGTCTGTACCCGAGAACGATACCTCTATCTCCATCTTCTTATAGACGCGCAGAATGCCGGTAACAGGATTGTACTGGAAGGGATGCAAGCGCACCACGCTGCCGCGTATATCGCGCATCAGGAAAGGAGCATCCGTTGTGGCAAGCTTCGTAGGATAGAAAGCATCCTTTTCATAGACTTCCGAGAAGGTGTAGGGCTCGTTCGAACTGATTATACTCCCTTTGGACGGAGCCACCGGCAGTGTGATGTCTTCATATTCTGCATTCACTACCCGCACGTTGCAGGCTGAGGTCTGGGGAATGACCACGCTGTATGCATACTCGGGAAGGTCGGGATTTCCCTTCTGCAACATGCTATGCGCGTCGCGAGCCGAAATGGAGAAATAATCTTTTCCTTCGATGGAAACGGCATTTTTTGAATAGTTGCCTACCTCCAGCTCCATGACCAGTGAGCTCTCGGAAGAGGACAGCACCCTCATGCCGTTCGCATTCAATGATTCTATTGCTGCACGCGTCTGTCCGTTCCATGCAGAGTTTTCGGGAGAAAGATTCAGGCTCTCTTCCTTACAGGAAAACAAGATCAGCAGGGTTGCCGCGAAGATAATGCTTTTTTTCATAGCTCTATTTGTTTATTTATTATATGATCCCTTGTTTCTATTTTCCATTTAAGTACAGCGTTACTTCATCTGCACCTTCTTTCCGTTGCGGATGAGGATGCCCCTCTGCGTGTTATCCACAGGACGGCCCTGCAAGTCGTATATTTCATCTATTTCTGATAACGATTTGGATGCAGTCTTTATATTTGTCGCGGATTGGATATGTTCTGGAAGATTCCAGTTCTTGAGCAACAACTCACCGTCGCGCCAGTATTCAAGCACTCCAGCTCCATATATTAGAGCTTGTCCCATAGCCCTACATTCAAAAGGTAGGCATGGATTCCCAATACCATATAAAATGCTGTAAGTTACAATCCTGGGGATTGTTTCTCCATTCTCGGCTTTTTCTTGGATTACCTGGTGAATTTTTCTGGTTACGTGGTTCTTGGGATTGTGTTCATCACCTACTTCTATTGTCATCCCTTCTTCCCAATTAGGATTTGAAAAGTCATACAGAAAAACCCAGTCATGAGCAATGCCTTTGCTTTCCATATAACGGGTGGTTGAATTATCCCAATTATCTGCGAATTTTGTGTAATCCATATAATAACGCCAGACAAAGCCATTCTCATCTTCACGTAAATAACCTATAAGAACAGGTTTCTCACCTTCGTCCTGATCCCAAAGAGTCACGCAAGAATATCCATCAACAATAGTGTCATTACCAGTCCACATTTCTGCGTATTTGTATTCTGGAGTAGGGGGATTCGGATCCGAGATCCAAACGACATTATCATACCAAACATACTTCAAACGAACACTATTCGCTTTGAAGAAACGAGATTCCGCAAAACTCTCGCTAAAGCTGAACGCTACAGCAAAAAACAAAAGAATTAGTCTTAATGCTTTCATTTCTTCTGATCTTTATGGTAAAATAATTATTACCTTATTATAATTCTGTAGGAGCTTCCACTTCTATTCCAATTTTTAATTTACCTCCCACATTACATCGGAAACCAGATTGGATAATGTTTCTGCGGTAAGCTTTCATATCCAACGTTGCACCAGGTTCAACAATCACATTACCATTTGGAATGGTGTTATCTAAGTAATGGGAATGTTGGCGCTTGACTGAGCAAAAACACAAAATGAAAAACCCAGCACACAAATGGCTGCAACAGCTCTTTTAAGATAGGAATTCATGATACTTTAAGATTAAAGAGTTAATAAACTAAATGTGGTGCAAAGGTATTTTTCTTCCTTTGTAACTGCAAATTATTTCCTATCTCATTTTTGAGAATCGGCCGTCTCATTTTTAAGCAGGACTTAAATTCCTGTAAATAGGACTTATGCGTTTTCGGCTTTTTCTTCTTTTGAAAAGACCAATTGCTGCCAAACGGGCGTAAGTTTCTTCTGCAACCGTGTGTAGCGGCAATAGACAGCATGCTCGGTTGTGCCAAAACAATAGGCTATAACCCTCTTCGGCAGCCCCAACATGGAGAGGCAGCAGACATAGATGTCATCGCGGGTAAGGTTAAGGCAATCGTCAGAAAGCTGGCTCTGCAAATCGTCCATAAGTCTATTAAGCGTCCGCTTCAGTTCCTGCAATTCCTTTTCGTCCATTCTGCCAGTAGCATCCTCTAAAGAATAGAGCCTGTTCCATTTCCCAGCGGAGAACTTCGTGCGACAGAGTTCCACCAATGCCTTGCGTGTTTCAAGCGCGGAAACGGAGTAGGCGGGATGTGCTTCCTCCACAACCTCTGTTTCATCCAGTTCTTCAGGCATTGCATTCTTCTCCACAGCCTCCAACTTGATGGCTGACTTTTTCCTTTGCCATTTCGACTCGGCGTGCAGCTTTCCTGCGCGTCGTACAAGGAAAAACAGCACAATAAGGAATGCCGCCAGAAGATTCAAGAAAAATCTTGTCCGTTTGGCCGTGGCCTCCCTTGCCGCTTGCAACTGGGCTTCCTGACGGCGGATGAGGGTGTTAATCTCATCGCGCTGCGCCTGTTTAAAAACAGAATCAAGCAGGACAGCGTATTTCTCAGTATATTCGTGTATGGGTTCGTCGGTTTTCTTTAATAAGGAGGAGAGTTCAGCAAGATGCCGGTAGGCGTTACATTGTGTATTGAGCTCGGCCACGTCAGAGGCAGCGGCCTTGTAACAGACGTAGGCGGAGTCCTGCTCACCACGAGCACAGAAAATATCCCCCTTCACAGAAAGGCCGGCAAAGGGATCGTCGGAGGTGCCGGACAGATAGGCATTGATGAAATGAAGCGCCGAATCGCAGTCGTGCTTATGGTGCAAATATATCTTGGCTTTCTGAAACATGACACGGTGGCGATAGCGTGGCGTGGTAAAACGATTCCTGCTAACGGCATCGAAACGGGCATTAGCTTCGTCGAAACGGGATGCCCACATAAGGGATTTTCCCAAAAGATAGTCCGCATGTGCCATCAGAGCCGAGTCGTTCCGCAGAGCACAAAGTCGGTTGAAATCACGGAGGTATCTATCCGCCTCGGAGAACATGTAGTGACCCGTATAAAGCTTGCCCAGATTCTGAAGGCAAAGGGTGTAGTATCTGTTTAAGGTATCGGGGAAGAGGGGCTTTGCTTTCAAAAAAGCATCGATGCTCTGCAAGTCCTCCTGCATATCCATGTAAGTGCAGCCCAGCGTGTACCATGCCATGGCGGCGTGGTAGTTTTTGCGACGCGGCGTACTGTAGTAGTCCGTAGCGATGCGGGCGAGAGAGTCGGTGGTGAGCGGGATGTCACATTTATAGTCTGCCTGCGTGCGAATCCAAGCGAAATCAGCAGCAGCCTTTTTGGATTGAAGATTGAAAATTGAAAATTGAAAATTTTTTCCCGTCTTCTGGCCTGCCTCTTCCGCAGGATAATCTTCAATCTTCAATATTGAATCTTCAATCTCAGCAAGCACCGCGCGTGCTTGCTGGGGGTCTGTCTCCATGAGGGCTTCGGCACGGACAAGGGCGTCGTGGAACGCGGCATCCCTGCGGCAGGAGGAAAGGGTTGCCAGCAAAAGCAGCAGGAGGAGAAGGGGAACGGGGGTAACGGGGCGTTTCATGAGCCAGAAAGATTTAGTGCAGGCAAAAGTAATGGTTTTTCCTGAATTATCCAAACGATGAGGCGGATTTGTTAGGGGACAAAACCATCCAAAAAGTAGCGCGGAGGACGAATCATCATCCTCCGCGCTTCGCACATAGTTTTACTGCGGGCAAAACCTGTCTAGAGCCTCAGTATTAGTTCGGAAGGATAGGCTCGCCCATCGTGCTGGCCTCGCGGTCGTTGGCATCGAGCTTGAAGAGCATGAACTGCGGAGCTTCGGTGGTGCAGGGCTTCCAGCCTAAGCCTTCGCCCTCGCCATTGAGCTTCGCTCTTCGTCCGTCGCGACTCGGCAGAGATTGTGCAAGCACATCTTTGCTCTCGCTGCTACGTCCGTTAGGATCGCTATACTTCGCAAAGTTCGTCCAGGCCGTGAGCATCTTCTCTGCCAAATCCCAGTCGCCCTGTGTCCAAGGACGCCAGCAATGCTGCAGGCTCTTGAACACGAACCAAAGGTCTGACGAGTGGAAGGCACCCTTCAGACGGTCGGTGACCTCGGGATGCTTGCCATCGTCGGGCAGCGGACGAGCGAACTCGTAGGCCCAGGCCTTGTTGCCCTGTGCATCGCGCACCTTGCAGAACTCGGCAATGCCAGCGCCCATCATGCCCATGTCGTTCAGCGTGTAGCCAATCATGTAGGGCACATCGGCGATGGTGCCGGCACGAGCGGCATCGTCGAACGTATTCGTGCAGACATAGCCATCGACGATGGGACGCTGCATGAGGAAGAGGTCGCTCTTGTTTACCATATTATACAGGGTGCCGACGGTGTACATAATCTCCGTGGAGGCGGCACGCAGCTTCTGAAGGTCGGTCAGCCCGGCCCAGTCCATCACCTGCTTCGTCTCAGCCTCGCTCTCGGCGAGCGTGGGGTTGTAGAAGAAGAACCGGTTCATCGGCGTGGCAGGCTTGGCCTCCTGGCCCTCGCGGGCAGGGATATTCAGACCGCCACCGCTCATGATGATGGCCTTGTGGAACAGGCCGCGGGCAAGCGGACTCTCGCAAAGGGTACGCACGCTGCCGGCTCCGGCACTCTGGCCGAAAATGGTGACGTTATCCGGATCGCCGCCAAACTGGGCGATGTTCTCCTTTACCCAACGCAACGACTGAATCTGGTCGAGTATGCCGTAGTTGCCGCTCACATGATGAGGACTTTCAGCAGAGAGTTCAGGATAGGTCATGAAGCCGAAGATGCCCAAACGGTAGTTGATGGTGACGAGCACCACATCCTTCGATGCCCACTCCTGTCCGTCGAACTCGGGCTCCGTGCCCCAGCCCTCGCGATAGCCACCACCGTGTATCCAAAGAGCCACAGGCAGTTTCTTGTTCACTTGACCAGGGGCTTTTGTATAGACATTCAGGTAGAGGCAATCCTCGCTATAGGGCGCTTCGTCGCCATAGCCCCACTCCGAAGCGTAGAAGCCCGGATAGTGGACGGCCTGGTAGCCCGGATGGCCGAACTTATCGCACAGGCGGACACCTTCCCAAGCCACGACGGGCTGCGGCTCTTTCCAACGCAGGTCGCCGATGGGCGGCGCAGCGTAGGGGATACCTTTATAGACATACACGCCGGGGTTCTCGGCCATGACGCCTTGTATCTGGCCTCCTTCGACAGTCAGCACAGGCACTTCGGCTTCCTTCTCAATGGGATTGCATCCCAGAAGTACCAGCAAGGGCAACAACAACAATAACTTCTTCATACGAAGGGATTCTGCCGGTTATGTACTATTGGCCAGAGTCGTCAACGACGGATGTCGGGGACGGGCTCCATATCATCGAAATCGGTAATGGTCTGACGGTTGGCCATCATGCGCTCGTAGTCCTCGCGGCTGCCTACGACAATCTTGCCAAACTCGCGCTGGCCGGTACCGGCAGGCATGAGGTGACCGCAGATGACGTTCTCCTTCATACCTTCGAGGGTGTCGGTCTTGCCGTTGATGGCGGCATCGTTGAGCACCTTGGTGGTCTCCTGGAAGGAGGCGGCACTCATGAAGCTGCTGGTAGCAAGGGCGGCACGGGTGATACCCTGAAGAATCTGGGTGGAGGTAGCGGGCACGGCATCGCGCGTCTGCACAATGCGCAGGTCGCGACGGCGGAGGGCGCTGTTCTCGTCACGCAGACGGCGTGCGGTAACAATCTGTCCCGGAGAGAGGACTTCGCTGTCGCCAGCGTCGGTAACCACCTTCTTGCCCCAGATACGGTCGTTCTCGTCCATGAACTCGAGTTTATCCACAATCTGCTGCTCGAGGAAGCGGGTGTCGCCGGGTTCGTTAATCTGCACCTTGCGCATCATCTGACGGACGATAATCTCGAAGTGCTTATCGTTAATCTTCACACCCTGGAGACGATAGACGTCCTGAACCTCGTTGACGATGTACTCCTGCACAGCCGTCGGACCCTGAATAGCAAGGATGTCGGCGGGAGTGATGGCTCCGTCGCTGAGCGGCGTACCGGCACGGACGAAGTCGTTCTCCTGCACCAGAATCTGCTTGCTGGTGGGAATGAGGTAACGCTTGACGTCGCCGGAACGGGAGGTGACGATAATCTCGCGGTTACCACGCTTGAGCTTGCCCATGGTGATCTCGCCGTCGATCTCGCTGACCACAGCAGGATTGGACGGGTTACGGGCCTCGAAGAGCTCGGTGACACGGGGCAGACCGCCCGTGATGTCGCCAGCCTTACCTTGAGCACGCGGAATCTTCACCATGACGTCGCCGGCCTTGACCGTCTGGCCTGCCTCGACCACAACGTGACCGCCCACGGGGAGGTTGTAAGTACGGATGACCATATCGTTCTCATCGAGAATCTCGGCCGTAGGCATCTTGCTGCGGTCCTTGGACTCGGTGATGATGATTTCGCGTAGACCCGTGGATTCATCGGACTCAACCTTGTAGGTGCTGCCTTCGATGACATCCTGGAAGCGAATCTTACCCGCATTCTCCGTAACGATGACGGCGTTGAAGGGATCCCACTTGGCAATGAGCGTACCCTTGTCCACTTCCGACTTATCGGCCACGTAAAGCGTGGAGCCGTAGGGCAGAGCATGGACGGAAAGGGTGATGCCGGTAGCGACGTCGATGAAGCGAACTTCGCCCAGACGGCCGACAACGATACGGACGGCTTCGCCCGTCTCATCAACGGCATCGACGGTACGGAGTTCCTCGAACTCGACACGGCAGGAGTGCTTAGCGACGATGCTGGCGTTAGCGGCAATGTTCGATGCCGTACCACCAGCGTGGAACGTACGGAGGGTAAGCTGCGTACCCGGTTCACCAATGGACTGGGCAGCGATGACGCCGACAGCCTCGCCCTTTTCAACCATACGGGCAGTAGCAAGGTTACGGCCGTAGCACTTGGCGCAGACGCCCTTCTTGGCTTCACAGGTGAGCACCGAGCGGATTTCGACGGACTCGATATTGGCAGCTTCGATGCGGGCAGCAATGGTTTCGGTAATCTCCTCGCCCTGAGCCACGATAAGCTCGCCCGTAGCGGGGTCGTTAATGTCGTGGACAGAGACACGGCCAAGGATACGCTCGGCCAGCGAAGCGACCACCTCGTCGTCATTCTTGAGGGCGGAGCAGACGAGACCACGCAGGGTGCCGCAGTCCTCCTCGTTGACGATGACGTCGTGGCTGACATCGACGAGACGACGGGTCAGATAACCAGCATCAGCCGTCTTCAGAGCCGTATCGGCCAAACCCTTACGGGCACCGTGCGTTGAGATAAAGTACTCGAGCACGGAAAGGCCTTCCTTGAAGTTGGAGAGGATGGGGTTCTCAATAATCTGACCACCCTCGGCACCTGCCTTCTGCGGCTTCGCCATCAGACCACGCATGCCGGAGAGCTGACGAATCTGCTCCTTCGAACCACGGGCGCCAGAGTCAAGCATCATGAAGACGCTGTTGAAGCCCTGATTGTCGGCGCTGATGGTCTTCATCAGGATACGCGAGAGGTCGTCGTTGACATGGGTCCACACGTCGATAACCTTGTTGTAACGCTCGTTGTCGGTGATGAAACCCATGTTGTACTCGTTGGTGATCTCCTCGACCTCTTCGTTACCTTTAGCGACGAGGGCGTCCTTCTCAGCAGGGATGATGATGTCGCCCAAGTTGAACGAAAGACCACCACGGAATGCCATAGCGTAACCGAGGTTCTTGATACCATCGAGGAAGTCGCAAGCACGAGCCATACCGGCACGCTTGATGACGTCGGTAATGATGTCGCGGAGGGACTTCTTGGAGATAATGGTATTGATGAATCCCACCTCGGGGGGCACGAGTTCGTTGACGATAACGCGGCCGACAGAGGTCTCGCGGAGAACGTTGACGCGGTTGCCGTTTTCGTCGTAGTCCCAAACCTTCACCTTAATGGGGGCATGGACATCGACCTTACCTTCGTTGTAGGCGATGAGGGCTTCCTCAGGACCGTAGAAAATAAGTCCCTGACCCTTTGCTCCTTCACGCAGCTTGGTGATGTAGTAGAGACCAAGCACCATATCCTGTGCAGGCACGGTAATAGGAGCGCCGTTGGCAGGGTTCAGGATGTTGTGGCTCTGAAGCATCAGCAGCTGGGCCTCGAGGATGGCCTCGTTGGAGAGGGGGAGATGGACAGCCATCTGGTCACCATC
>DBYJ01000038.1:10571-10714 GCA_002309805.1 Bacteroidales bacterium UBA1189
TTGGGCTGGAAGGCCTGGATACCAAGACGGTGAAGCGTCGGGGCTCGGTTGAGGAGCACGGGATGACCCTTCATGACGAACTCGAGGATGTCCCAAATGACGGGATCCTTGCGGTCGACGATCTTCTTGGCGCTCTTGACGGT
>DBYJ01000038.1:10848-12202 GCA_002309805.1 Bacteroidales bacterium UBA1189
GGAAGCGGCCCTGCTTACCCTTCAGCGAGTCGGAGAGGGACTTCAGCGGGCGGTTGGCCTCACTCTTCACAGCACTTGACTTGCGGCTGTTATCGAGCAGGCTATCGACAGCCTCCTGAAGCATACGCTTCTCGTTGCGGAGGATGACTTCAGGAGCCTTGATCTCGATAAGACGCTTCAGACGGTTGTTGCGGATGATGACACGACGATAAAGGTCGTTGATGTCGGTAGTGGCGAAACGGCCGCCATCGAGCGGAACAAGGGGACGCAGCTCAGGAGGAGTGACGGGAACGTTGCGCAGAATCATCCACTCGGGTTTGTTCCTGTCGCGCGAAGCGCGGAACGACTCCACAACCTGCAGGCGCTTCAAGGCCTCGGTCTTGCGCTGCTGGCTGCCATCGGTATTGGCGCGGTCGCGCAACTCGTACGAGAGCTTATCGAGGTCAAGACCGATGAGCAGGTCATAAATAGCCTCAGCACCCATCTTAGCGACGAACTTTTCGGGATCGTCGTCAGGCAGCAGCTCGTTGTTTTCGGGCAGCTGGTCGAGGATGGCGAGGTAGTCTTCCTCTGAAAGGAGGTCGAGGCGCTGCACCTTCTCGGCATTGTCGCCATTGACAACCTGTCCAGGACGGACAAGCTTCGAAGCGGCACCAGCGTTGATGACGATATAGCGCTCGTAATAGATGATAGCATCGAGCTGCTTGGTGGGGATACCAAGCAGATAGCCGATCTTGTTGGGCAGCGAACGGAAGTACCAGATGTGGGCAACGGGCACAACGAGCTGGATGTGACCCATGCGCTCGCGGCGCACCTTCTTCTCGGTCACCTCAACGCCGCAACGGTCGCAGACGATACCTTTATAACGAATACGCTTGTACTTACCGCAATGGCACTCGTAGTCCTTGCAGGGACCAAAAATGCGTTCGCAGAACAAGCCGTCACGCTCGGGCTTGTAGGTACGGTAGTTGATAGTCTCGGGCTTCAACACTTCACCCCACGAATTCTCGAGTATCTCTTCGGGAGAGGCCAAGCCAATGGTGATTTTGGAGAAATTGCTCTTTACCTTATTGTCTTTCTTAAAAGCCATGATAATGTTCCTTTAGATGTGAAGAGTTAGACGGTATTATTCAAGCGTAACGCTGAGGCCGAGGCCGCGGAGTTCGTGGAGAAGCACGTTAAGTGACTCGGGAATGCCGGGCGTGGGAAGAGGATCGCCCTTGACGATGGCCTCGTAGGCTTTGCTACGGCCAGTAACGTCGTCGGACTTAATAGTCAGAATCTCCTGCAGGATGTGAGCAGCACCGAAGGCCTCGAGTGCCCAAACCTCCATTTCACCGAAACGCTGGCCACC
>DBYJ01000038.1:12244-19789 GCA_002309805.1 Bacteroidales bacterium UBA1189
TCCTCGACCATGTGACCGAGTTTCAACATATAGGTGACACCAACGGTAGCGGGCTGGTCAAAACGTTCGCCCGTCTCACCATTGTAAATATAGGTCTTGCCATAGCGAGGCAGACCTGCCTTATCCGTCCAGACAGACAGATCATCGAGGGTAGCGCCATCGAAGATGGGGGTAGCAAAACGCACACCCAGCTTACGTCCGGCATGACCAAGAACAGCCTCGAAAATCTGACCGATGTTCATACGTGAAGGCACGCCCAAAGGGTTCAGCACGATATCGACGGGAGTACCATCCTCGAGGAACGGCATATCCTCCTGACGAACAACGCGGCTGACAATACCCTTGTTGCCGTGACGACCGGCCATCTTGTCACCCACACCAATCTTGCGCTTCTTGGCAATATAAACCTTCGCCAACTGGATGATGCCCGAAGGCAGCTCGTCGCCGATGGTGATGGCATATTTCTTGCGTTTGATTTCAGCATCAAGTTCCTTGTACTTACGCAGGTAGTTGATGATGAGCTGGGCGATAAGCTGGTTGGCGTGCTCGTCCTTCGTCCAACGGCTAAGCTGGATGGAAGTATAGTCGAGACCCTCCAACGCACTCTTGCTGAACTTGGCACCCTTCGGCAGGACGTCCGCGCCCACGTAGTCCTTGACACCCATCGAGGTGTGACCCTCGGTCAGCGTCAGCAACTTGCCAACGAGGATGTTTTTCAGTTCAGTAGCACGCTCGTCGAATTCCTCGTCAATACGGGGCAGCAGGGCTTTGTCAGCCAGCTTCGAGGAACGCGTCTTGATGGCACGCGAATAGAGGCGCTTGTCGATGACAACACCCTTCAACGAGGGGGAAGCTTTCAGCGAAGCATCCTTCACATCGCCGGCCTTGTCGCCGAAGATGGCGCGCAGAAGCTTCTCCTCCGGCGACGGATCGGATTCGCCCTTCGGCGTAATCTTACCGATAAGAATATCACCGGGTTCTACGCAGGCTCCGATGCGGATGATACCGTTCTCGTCGAGGTTCTTCGTGGCATCCTCACTCACGTTGGGAATGTCGGACGTCAACTCTTCCAGACCACGCTTGGTTTCGCGGACTTCGAGACTGAGTTCCTCCACATGAACGGAGGTAAGGATATCCTCGCGGACAACACGTTCGTTGAGCACGATGGCGTCCTCGTAGTTGTAACCCTTCCAAGGCATGTAAGCCACCAGCAGGTTTTTGCCGAGTGCCAACTCGCCGTCGGCAGTCGAATAACCTTCGGTAAGGATCTCGCCCTTCTTGACACGCTGTCCCTTCTCGCAAATGGGTCGGAGGTCAACGGTCATGTTCTGGTTCGTGCGCTGGAATTTGGGAATCTTATGCTCCTTCAGGGCAGGCTCAAAGCTAACGAACTCCTCGTCCTCGGTACGGTCGTAAAGGATGCGGATTACCGAAGCATCCACATATTCCACCACGCCGTCACCCTCAGCCACAAGCTGAGTACGGGAGTCCTCGCAAAGTTGTTTCTCTACGCCAGTACCCACGATGGGGCTCTCGGTACGCATGAGAGGCACAGCCTGACGCATCATGTTCGAACCCATAAGGGCGCGGTTGGCATCGTCGTGCTCCAGGAAGGGGATGAGGGCAGCAGCAATAGAAGCAATCTGCTGGGGAGAGACATCCATGAGGTCGACCTGATCAGGATCGACAACAGGGAAGTCGGCATCCAGACGAGCTTTCACCTTGCTGCGGATAAACTTACCGTCATCGTCAAGCGGAGCATTACCTTGAGCAATAATTTTATCCTCCTCTTCTTCTGCCGTCAGATAGACAAGACCTTCATCGGAGAGATCAACCACGCCGTCCGCTACCTTCCGGTAGGGAGTGGCGATGAAGCCGAGGTCGTTGATTTTCGCATAGATACAGAGCGAGGAAATCAGACCGATATTGGGGCCTTCAGGGGTTTCAATAGGGCAGAGACGGCCATAGTGAGTATAGTGAACGTCACGCACTTCGAAACCTGCGCGCTCGCGGGACAAACCACCAGGGCCGAGGGCCGACATACGGCGTTTGTGCGTAATTTCAGCCAAAGGATTCGTCTGGTCCATGAACTGCGAGAGAGCGTTCGTGCCGAAGAACGAGTTGATAACCGACGAAACCGTCTTGGCGTTGATAAGGTCGGTGGGAGTAAATACCTCGTTATCGCGAACATTCATGCGCTCGCGGATGGTGCGCGACATACGCGCAAGACCAATGGCAAACTGATTGGCAAGCTGCTCGCCGACCGTGCGGACACGGCGGTTGCTCAGGTGGTCGATATCGTCAACCACAGCCTTCGAGTTCACAAGCTCAATCAAGTATTTAATAATCTCGATGATGTCTTCCTTCGTCAGAACACCCACGCTGATGTCCGTTGTCAGGTTCAGCTTCTTGTTCATACGATAGCGACCAACCTCACCCAGATCGTAGCGCTTCTCGGAGAAAAAGAGGTTGTTGATGACCTCGCGTGCGCTCGCATCGTCGGCAGGATCGGCGTTGCGAAGCTGGCGATAGATGTAGAGCACAGCCTCCTTCTCGGAGTTACTGGTATCCTTATTCAGCGTATTGAAGATAATGGAATAGTCGGACTGACCAGCCTCTTCGCGGTGGACAAGGATGGTCTCCACACCTGCATCCAAAATTTCGTTCATGACATCCTCGTCGATGAGCGTCTCACGCTCAAAGAGAATCTCGTTACGCTCGATGGAAACCACTTCGCCGGTATCGGCATCCACGAAGTCTTCCACGCGGACCTTAATGATACGGGCAGCCAACTTACGGCCTATTAACTCCTTGGCCACGGCTTTGTTGACGCGCACCTCTTCAGCCAGATTGAAAATCTGAAGGATGTCCTTGTCCGTCTCAAAGCCGATGGCACGCAGCAGCGTGGTGACGGGGAGTTTTTTCTTGCGGTCGATGTAGGCATACATGACATTGTTGATGTCCGTAGCGAACTCAATCCAAGAGCCTTTGAACGGGATGATACGAGCGGAATAAAGCGGCGTGCCATTGGCATGGACACTCTGTCCGAAGAAGACGCCCGGCGAACGATGTAGCTGCGAAACCACAACACGCTCGGCGCCGTTGATAACGAAGGTTCCCTGCTCGGTCATGTAGGGAATGGAGCCAAGATACACATCCTGAATGACGGTATCGAAATCCTCATGGTCGGGGTCGGTGCAATAGAGCTTCAGCTTTGCCTTGAGGGGGACGTTATAGGTAAGGCCCTGCTCCAGACACTCTTTGATAGAGTAACGGGGCGGGTCGATATAATAGTCAAGAAACTCAAGAACGAAGTTGTTACGGGTATCGGCGATTGGGAAATTCTCGGCAAACACCTTGTAGAGACCGTCGTTCTTGCGCAACTCGGGAGGAGTGTCTAATTGGAGAAAGTCTTTGAATGACTTCAACTGCACTTCCAGGAAGTCGGGGCATGCGACCGGCTTCTTGACGGAAGCAAAATTAATGCGCGGTTGGGTTGTAGTGGAAGACATTGGGGTTAAGATTAAAGTATCTAAAATGAAATTAGGCACAAAAAGGTTAAGAACCCCAACCGGGGATTCTTAACCGTTTACCTGATAAACAGGCTGGCAATTACTTGAGTTCAACCTCAGCGCCAACCTCTTCGAGAGCCTTCTTCAGGTTCTCAGCTTCGTCCTTAGGAAGACCTTCCTTGACAACGCTGGGAGCGGCGTCAACGAGATCCTTTGCTTCCTTCAGGCCAAGACCGCAAGATTCCTTGACAGCCTTCACAACCTGCAGTTTGTTAGCACCGGCAGCCTTCAGAACGACGTCGAAGTTCGTCTTCTCCTCTTCGGCAGCAGCAGCACCTTCAGCGGGACCTGCAACGACAACTGCAGCAGCAGCGGGTTCAATACCATATTCATCCTTAAGGATTGCAGCAAGTTCGTTAACTTCCTTAACGGTCAGGTTAACCAATTGTTCAGCTAAAGCTTTTAAATCAGCCATTTTACTATTATTTTTTGTTTGTTCTTTTTATTAAATTTATTCTCTCAAATTACCATCATGCCTCAGCGGCAGGGGTCTCAGCAGCAGCCTCGTCGGCTTTCTCTGCCTTGTTCTGAAGGGCAGAAACAATGTTGCGAATCGGCGACTGCAACAGAGCGATGACGTCGGCGATAAGCTCATTCTTACTCTTGATGCTGGCGAGGACGTTCAGCTGATCAGCACCCACGTAGAAGCCCTGCTCTGCATAAGCAGCCTTCAAGGCAGGAGTGGTCTTTTTCTTGCTGGCGTATTCCTTCAGCAGTTTGCCCGGAACGTTAGCTGTTTCCGTGAAGAAAATAGCGGTTGTACCTTTCAGTGAATCATAAAGAGGGGAATAGTCCACATCCAGGGCTTCGAAAGCCTTGTGGAGGAGCGTATTCTTGGCAACGACCATCTTGATGTTCGACTTGAAGCACTTGCGTCTCAGCTCGCTTGTGGCGACGGAATCCAATGCCGTTACGTCGACAAGGTAGAAATGAGGATAAGCGCTAATCGTTTCTTTCAGCTGGTCTATCACAGCCACCTTACGTGAGGGGAAGGGTTTTTCTTTTCTCATATTCATAGCTGTACCCTTTCTTTAATTTTCATCGCATGACTTGGGATCAACCTTGATACCCTTGCTCATGGTACTTGAAAGATAAATGCTCTTGATGTATGTGCCCTTGGCAGCGCTCGGTTTCAGCTTGATAATTGTAGCAATGAATTCCTTTGCGTTCTCGAAGATCTTCTCAGGGGCGAAGGAGACCTTACCGATGGAGGTGTGCACGATACCGGCCTTGTCCACCTTGAAGTCAATCTTACCCTGCTTCACTTCTTTTACTGCCTTGGCAATGTCCATAGTGACGGTACCACTCTTGGGGTTCGGCATCAGTCCGCGGGGACCGAGGATACGACCCAGAGCGCCAATCTTACCCATGATGGAGGGCATCGTGATGATGACATCAACGTCTGTCCAGCCACCCTTTATCTTCTCGATGTATTCGTCGAGACCTACATAGTCGGCACCGGCTTCCTTTGCAGCAGCCTCCTGGTCGGGGGTGCAGAGTGCGAGGACCCTGACGACCTTGCCCGTACCGTTGGGGAGCGAAACCACGCCACGAACCATCTGGTTGGCCTTACGAGGGTCAACACCCAGACGGACGTCAATATCAACAGAAGCGTCGAACTTGGTCATGGAAATTTCCTTAACCAATGCAGAAGCTTCCTTCAGCGTGTACACTTTCCCTGCTTCAATCTTCGCAGTGGCCAACTTCTGGTTTTTTGTCAGTTTACCCATTTCAATTGAAGTTAATTAGTTATTACCGGGAAATTCACCTTTAACACTGATACCCATGCTACGTGCCGTTCCAGCAACCATCTTCATGGCTGACTCGACGGTAAAGCAGTTCAGGTCGACCATCTTGTCCTGTGCAATCGTACGCACCTGATCCCAAGTGATCGATGCCACCTTGTTGCGGTTCGGCTCTGACGATCCACCCTTGGCCTTGCTTGCCTCAAGCAGTTGAATAGCCACGGGGGGAGTCTTGATGACAAAGTCGAAGGACTTGTCGGCGTAGAACGTAATGATAACAGGCAGGATTTTCCCTCCCTTGTCCTGGGTTCTGGCATTGAATTGCTTGCAAAATTCCATAATGTTCAGACCCTTCGAACCGAGAGCCGGTCCAACGGGAGGAGCAGGATTTGCAGCGCCACCTTTAATCTGTAGTTTGATTATTCCAGCAACTTCTTTAGCCATTTTTAATTGTTTTATTTGGGGAATTTATAAAAAGGCTGGTACGCGCGTCGTAACACCATGCGCACTATTCCTTTTCTACTTGCATAAAGCCAAGCTCGATGGGCGTTTTGCGCCCAAAGATCTTGACCATGACCTTCAGTTTCCGTTTTTCTGTGTTAACCTCTTCAATGATTCCGCTGAAACCCTGGAAAGGTCCATAGTTCACCTTGACGGGCTCGCCGACGGTGTAGGTGACGATGGGCTCATCGTCAGCCTCCAGTTTCTCGTCAACGGTTCCCAGCATGCGACTAACTTCAGCAGGACGGAGCGGCACTGGATTGTTCAGGTTTGGCAGGAAGCCCAGTACATTGGGCATGAAGCGCAAACGAGCAGCAATCTCGCCAGTCAGGGCCACTTCGACAAGGACATAGCCGGGAAGATACGTGCGTTCCTTAATGACTTTTTTGCCATTACGGACCTGCATTACCTTCTCGGTAGGGATAAGAACTTGTGAAACGTACTCGCCGAGGTCGCTGTGAGCACATTCGTAGTCGATGTACTCCTTGACCTTAGCTTCCTTGCCACTGATGGCGCGGAGCACGTACCATTTTCTCTCCACAGTCTCTGCCATTGGTTACACAATTAACGCGGATAAATGAACTCCATTAATCCTTGGAATACCTGATCCATCGCAAAGACCAGCAGGGCAATCAAAAGGGAAGCTTCTAAAACAAGGATTGCGCTGCTTGTCAACTCGGAAAATGTCGGCCATGTAACTTTATGGACAAGTTCGTTGTAAGATTCTTTGCAAGCTGTTGCTATTTTCTTAAACATATCTGTAGTTTTTTCTTTGCAGGGGTGGCAGGAATCGAACCCACATTGACGGTTTTGGAGACCGCTGTTCTACCGTTGAACTACACCCCTGAGATGTCAGTTCCTCCCGGAAGGAGGAACTGCGCATACTCCTTTATGGGTTGACGAATTAATCGTCGATGATCTCCGTAATCTGACCCGAACCGACGGTGCGGCCACCTTCACGGATAGCGAAGCGCAGACCGACGTTGAGGGCAACGGGGTAGATAAGCTCGACCTGGATGTGTACGTTATCACCGGGCATAACCATTTCGACGCCTTCGGGAAGAGTGATCTCACCCGTGCAGTCCATGGTGCGGAGATAGAACTGAGGACGATACTTGTTGTGGAACGGAGTGTGACGGCCGCCTTCTTCCTTCTTCAGGATATAGACGGAAGCCTTGAAGGTGCTGTGGGGCTTGATCTGGCCCGGATGGCAGAGCACCATACCGCGCTTGATCTCGTCCTTGTCGATACCGCGGAGCAGCAGACCGACGTTGTCGCCAGCTTCACCGAGGTCGAGGATCTTACGGAACATCTCAACACCCGTGACGACGGTCTTCTTCTCTTCACCGAGGCCGAGGATCTCGACTTCGTCACCGATCTTCACGACGCCAGTCTCGATACGGCCGGTAGCAACGGTNNCCACGACCGGTGATGGAGAAGACGTCTTCGACGGGCATAAGGAAGGGCTTGTCGATGTCGCGCGGAGGAAGGGGAATCCATTCGTCGCAAGCCTTCATCAGGTCCATGACCTTGTCTTCCCACTCCTTGACGCCGTTGAGGGCACCGAGGGCAGAACCACGGATGATGGGGGACTCGGGATCGAACTCGTACTGCTCAAGGAGCTCCTGCATTTCCATCTCAACGAGCTCAAGCATCTCCTCGTCGTCGACCATGTCGCACTTGTTGAGGAACACCACCAGACGGGGGACGTTCACCTGACGGGCGAG
>DBYJ01000038.1:19940-38142 GCA_002309805.1 Bacteroidales bacterium UBA1189
GTGATACCACGCTCCTTCTCTTCGGGGGCGTTGTCAATCTGGTCGAATGACTTCACATTGCCAGCGTTGCCAGCGACGCGCTCAGCAAGCACCTTGGTGATAGCAGCGGTCAGAGTGGTCTTGCCGTGATCGACGTGACCAATAGTACCGATGTTGACATGCGGTTTCGAACGTTCGAATTTTTCTTTTGCCATAGCTTTTCTTTAATTTTAACTTAAGTTACTAATAAATATATCGAGCTGTTACTGAGATTTGAACTCAGGACCTCATCCTTACCAAGGATGCGCTCTACCGCTGAGCTATAACAGCAACATCAATCGTGAGAGCGGAAGACGGGACTCAAACCCGCGACCCTCAGCTTGGAAGGCTAATGCTCTATCAACTGAGCTACTTCCGCAACTCTCCTCATGCGTGGGTGAAGATGGATTCGAACCACCGAAGTCGATAGACAGCAGATTTACAGTCTGCCCCATTTGGCCACTCTGGAATTCACCCATTGCTTGATGTTCAACTACTTTCAGTAAGTAAAGATCTCTTTTCCGCAGTAAAAATGCAGCCGTTTCACGGCTTTTTTATGCGAAACGGCTGCAAAGGTAGATACTTTTTTTCTATACACAAAAACTTTTTGCGATTTTTTTCATTTTCCCCGTGTTTTTTCCTTGAATTTCTGGAGTTGCTTCTGCAAAGCCTCCAGCGACACGTCCACGCTCTCCTCAAAAGAGTCGCAGACCTTCGAGGCGAAAAACTCCTCGTTCTTCACTTTCACCCTGATGTCGGCCTCCTTGTTCATGGCCGTTTCGGGCTTGACGACCTTCAGGGTCACTTCCACGGCGTCGATGTCGTCGTAGAACCGCTGCAGCTTGGCAGCCTTCTTCTCGATGAAACCCTGCAACTGTTCCGTTGCGTCGAAATGAATTGCTTGAATTCTGATGTCCATAATGTACCTCCTTTTTCTTTATGCCTGAGCTTCGTTGCCTCGGCAGGGGTTAAACTTATCTGTATCTATAACGTATTTCTTCACCTATTATTATTTACGCGCGCGCGGGTGAGCCTTGCTGTAAGCATTCTTTAACTCTTCGAACGTCGTGTGCGTGTATATCTCGGTCGTTGCCACGCTCTCGTGCCCCAGCAGCTCCTTCACCGCCTCCAGCTCGGCGTCGTGGTTCAGCATGGTGGTGGCAAACGTGTGGCGCAGCACGTGGGGGCTCCGTTTCTTTATCGACGTCACCTTCGTCAGGTTGCGCCTCACCATCGTGTACACCCAGGCGTCCGTCACGCGCCGTCCGTCCTTCTGCACGAACAGGGCGCCATCCTCTGGTGCGGACACTTCCTGAGCCTTCAAAGCCATATAAGACTGTAAGGCACTTTTCAGCTCGTCGCCGAAGGGGATGAGGCGTTGCTTGTTGCGCTTGCCCGTCACCTTGATTTGGTCTCTGTAAAAATCAACATCTCCTTCATTCAACCCAACCAATTCCGCACGTCGGAGACCCATTTCGTAAAACATCATCAAAATGAGCCTGTCACGTTCACCTTGAAACTCGTAGCCGAAGTTCTCCTCTTTCAACAAATTATCCATCTCCTCTTCTCTGAGGAAAAAAGGCAGCGGCTTGCGTTTCTTCGGGCCCCGCACCGTCTGCATGGGCGACACCTCCACCACCCCCTTGCGCAGCAGGTAGCGGTAGAACGAGCGCAGGGCGCTCAGCCTCCGGTTCACCGACGTCTCCTTCTGCCCGGCCTCCATCATCTCCATCGTCCAGTTGCGCACGTTGTCGGCATCTACCGTCTCCAGCGTCAGTTCGGCATCCGTGCGACGGAGATAGGCCTCGAATTCGTTCAAGTCCATCTCGTAACTCTGCACGGTCCTGGGTGAGTAGGCACGCTCAAGACGCAGATAATCAAGAAATGAATCAATATGCGCAGACATCACTTCGGAAAATCTGCGACTAATATACTCACTTTTTTTGAAACGACAAAAAAAACGAGGAATTTTTTATTCCTCGTTCTGACGAAGCTGCTGTACGTAGATGGCTTTCTCCATCTTCAGCCTCTTGATTTCCGACGGTTTGTCGAACTGCTGCCTGCGGCGGAGTTCCTTGACGACGCCAGTCTTCTCAAATTTCCTCTTAAACTTCTTGAGAGCTCTTTCAATGTTCTCGCCCTCTTTTACGGGTACTACAATCATGTTTTGTTTTTAAGGTTTATATTGTTATTACTTCGTTCGTTACGCTTGTTTCAGACGCAAGTGGCGACTTTAGCGGCGCAAAATTACTGCAAAAAAAGTTAACAACAAAAAATTCTGCCTATTTTTTCATCTTTCCCCTCTCGAAAAGTCTTTTCGCCCCTCTGCGAGTCCCTATATAAATAACAAGGTACGCGCGCGAAAAGGCGCAAAGGGCTTCTTCCAGAAATCTTTAACTTTTTTTGCTCGTTTCAGAAAAAAAATGCCAGGCGACTTGCAAGTTTTTTTTATCTTTGTAGCTAAATAGTAAAACTCTTCTTCTGTCATGCATAGTAGGCTCGCTTTCTGTGCAGAATCAAGGAATGAAAAGTTTTCATCGCAATGGTTTAGAGTTTTCATTGCGATGAAAGAATGTTTTCACTGCGATGAAAGAATGTTTTCACTGCAATGATTAAATCTTTTCATTGCAATGAAAAAAAACTATCCCCTGACGACAAATCCATGAAGAAAGATAATGCACTGATTAACAACAAAGAATCAACTCCGTTTTTCAACCACGTTTTTGAATAATTTTTCCACGAATTAACCAAAAAATTAAAGCAAAAATGTTGTTTGAGAAAACGTATTTCTAGGGGGGATTCTTATGAAAAAAAATCTGCCCGATAATCCGCGTAAAATAGCTTTTCAGGGTGAGGAGTTGGTTTTTTTGGTGTTTTGTCTTGCGCTTTCGGGGGGATTTGCGTAACTTCGCAGCGTAAAACAACAACACCTATTAATAACGGTTTTATTATCATGCTCAACTGTTCTTCTAAACTTCATTCAGCCAAAGCCTTCGGGCTGATGGCGCTTACTCTGGTGTGCCTGTACGGATGTACGCCCAAGGCGTCCGAAGCTCCTGCTACGGGCCTGACACGCTATGTGGATCCGATGATTGGCACAGCGTTCACAGGCCATACGTTCCCTGGGGCAGCCTACCCCTTCGGCATGATTCAGCTTAGCCCTGATAACGGGCTGGGAGGCTGGCACGTCTGCTCGGGCTACCACTACGACGAGCCCTACATCTACGGCTTCAGCCACACGCACCTCAACGGCACGGGTTGTGCCGACCTCTGCGACGTTCTCTTCATGCCCACATCAGGCTACAAGACCCAGAAAATCAACGAGGAGGATTACCGCTCGGAATATTCGCACGACAACGAAAACGCCTCGCCAGGCTACTACGCCATCAGCCTCGACCGCTGGAAAGCCGATGCCGAGCTGACGACGGGCCAGCGTGCCGCCATGCACCACTACAGCTATCGCGACGCATCGGCTGAACATCAGATTGTCATCGACCTTACGCTGCGCGAATACCTCATCGACGGCACGCTGAAGAAGGTGGACGACCATACCGTCTGTGGCCTGCGCCGCACGCACTTCTGGGCCGACGACCAGCCCGTCTATTTCTACGCCGAGTTCTCGGAACCGATTGTCGATGCGCAGATTGAGGACGTAACGTGGAACTTCCGCGGCAAGCAGATGACGCGCCCTGTGAAGGCGCTGCTCAGCTTCGGGGGGAAGCCCGAGGTCTTCGTACGCGTCGGCATCAGCTCTGTCTCTGAAGAGAACGCTCGCCTGAACCTCCGCTCAGAACTGGCTCAGGACAAAGGCAAGAAGGCGTTTGCCCGTCAGTTCGACATGATGAGGAAAGGCGCCGATGCCGCCTGGGAGAGTTACCTCAGCAAGATTGAGGTGACAGCCGAGGACCGTAAGCGCGGCACGGACGGTACCGTCTTTAGCGCCGAGGAGCAGCTCCGCTCGTTCTATACCGCCCTCTACCATACCGCCATCGCCCCCTGCCTCTACAGCGACGTCAACGGCGAGTATCGCGGCATGGATGGCAAGGTCCACAAGAGCGAGGGGCACGACCAATATACCGTCTTCTCCCTCTGGGACACCTACCGCGCCTTACATCCGCTGATGACCATCATCGAGCGCGAGCGCACGAAAGACTTCCTCTACTCGTTCCTGAGCATCTACCGCGAATGCCATAAGTTGCCCATCTGGGAGCTGGATCGCAACGAGACGAACTGCATGATAGGCTACCACTCCGTCTCCGTCATCGCCGACGCTTTGATGAAGGGCATCGCCCTCTCGGATGAAGAGATGAACGAACTCCTCGACGCCATGCAGGAGAGCACCCGCAAGCACGAGTTCGGCATCGACACCTTCCACGAGCTGGGCTACGTCAACTCCGACGAGCAGGACGAGTCGGTATCGAAGACTTTGGAGATGTGTTACGATGACTGGTGCATCGCTACCGTAGCGAAGAAGCTGGGCAAGAACGACGTGGCAGACAAGTTCTACCAGAGCTCGCTCTACTACCACTATCTCTTCGACCCCTCGACAGGCTTCATGCGTCCGAAGATTCAGGGCAAGTTCCTGACGCCCTTCGACCCCACGGAAGTCAACCGTCACTTCACCGAAGCCAACTCGTGGCAATACAGCTTCCACGTGCAGCATAACATCGCTGACCACATGGCGTTGATGGGCGACGACAAGGCCTACGGCGAGAAGCTGAACGGCCTGTTCGAAGGCCCCTCCGTCACGAAGGGCGACGAGAAGTCGGACATCACGGGCCTCATCGGGCAGTACGCCCACGGCAACGAGCCGAGCCACCACGACATTTACCTCTTCGACGCAGCCGGACTGCCCTGGCGCGCAGCCGAGGTGGCACATCAGGTGACAGACCTCTTCTACCAGCCCGTACCCGACGGCCTCTGCGGCAACGACGACTGTGGACAGATGTCGGCCTGGTACATCTTCTCGACGCTCGGCTTCTATCCCGTCTGCCCCGGCAAGACCACCTACGCCGTTGGCTCACCCCACTTCAAAGAAGTTAAGATACATCTGGAGGACGGCAAGACGACAACCCTCACGGCTAACATCGCCGACGGCATCTATGTGCAGAAACTCGACGTCGCAGGCAGCACCAACCCCCTGCGCTCCTTCCTGAACCACAACGAGCTGATGCAGGGAGGCGACATCCGCTTCACCCTCGGCAGCAAGCCCTCTCCCTCTTACGGCGTTGCCCCCGAGAACCGCTATATGACCTCAGGAAACTGAACGCAAAAGTGAAAATAATTGGGAAATCGGCAACGGTTTCCCAATTATTCTGTAATTTTGCATCGCAAAACGAAAAAATGTTTTAACCCTATAAATCATGAGTGAACC
The DNA here is from genome assembly GCA_002309805.1 of Bacteroidales bacterium UBA1189. Taxonomy (GTDB): domain Bacteria; phylum Bacteroidota; class Bacteroidia; order Bacteroidales; family Bacteroidaceae; genus UBA1189. Next base: position 25,333 of record DBYJ01000038.1, read on the forward strand.
ATTAGTTGTTAAAGAACTGGAGCAGGTGGTTGTGCGCTTCTCAGGCGACAGCGGCGACGGCATGCAGCTGGCAGGCAACATCTTCTCCACCATCTCGGCTACTGTGGGCAACGACATCAGCACGTTTCCCGACTATCCAGCCGACATCCGCGCCCCGCAAGGGTCGCTCACAGGCGTCAGCGGCTTCCAAATCCACATCGGCGCAGGCAAAGTCTTCACCCCAGGCGATCAATGCGACGTACTCGTCGCCATGAACGCCGCCGCACTCAAGACGCAGTACAAATTTGCCAAACCGACAGCCTGCATCATCATCGATACCGACTGTTTCAAGAAGACCGACCTTGACAAGGCCGCCTTCAAGACCGACGACCCCATAACGGAAATGGGCATCAAGCAGGACGTCATCGCTGCCCCCATCTCGCAGATGGTGAAGGACTGCCTGGCCGACACGGGCATGGACAACAAAGCCATGCTGAAGTGCCGCAACATGTTTGCCCTTGGCTTGGTCTGCTGGCTCTTTAACCGCGACCTTTCCATCGCCGAGAACTACCTCCGTACGAAGTTTGCCAAGAAGCCCGCTATCGCCGAAGCCAACATCCGCGTTATCCATGCCGGATACGACTACGGACACAATACGCACGCCTCTACCAGCCACACCTATACGATTGAATCGAAGGTGAAGGTGCCTGGCAAATATATGGATATTAGTGGCAACAAAGCTACGGCTTACGGCCTTATCGCAGCTGCCGAGAAGGCTGGGCTGAAGCTCTATCTGGGCTCTTACCCCATCACGCCTGCTACGGATATCCTGCACGAGCTTTCGAAGCACAAAAGTCTTGGCGTCACCACGGTACAATGTGAGGACGAGATTGCCGGCTGCGCCAGCGCCGTTGGTGCTGCCTTTGCCGGCGCCCTCGCTGCAACTTCTACTTCAGGTCCTGGCATCTGCCTGAAGAGCGAGGCGATGAACCTTGCCGTCATTCAGGAGTTGCCGCTCGTCGTTATCGACGTGCAACGTGGCGGCCCGTCCACAGGCCTTCCTACAAAATCTGAACAGACCGACCTGCTGCAGGCGCTCTTCGGAAGAAACGGCGAGAGCCCCATGCCTGTCATCGCCGCTGCCAGCCCTACGGACTGTTTCGACGCAGCCTACAATGCCTGCAAAATGGCGCTGGAGCACATGACGCCCGTCGTGTTGCTTACCGATGCCTTCGTAGCAAACGGCTCAGGAGCCTGGTGTCTGCCCAAGCTCGAGGACTATCCTGCTATCAACCCGCCTTATGCCCCTGAGGAGCAGAAGGACAACTACACCCCCTACCGCCGCAACCCCGAAACAGGTGTGCGCTACTGGGCTGTCCCAGGTCGCGAAGGCTTCATGCACATCCTTGGCGGACTGGAAAAAGACGGCGATACGGGCGCCATCTCCACCGACCCTGAGAACCACGACCGCATGTGCCGCGAGCGAGCCGACAAGGTTGCCCGCATCCCCGTGCCCGACGTAGAGGTACAAGGCTGCAAGGACGATGCCGAACTGCTCATCGTGGGCTTTGGCGGCACCTATGGCCATCTCTACTCCGCTATGGAGGAGCTGAACCACGCTGGACACAAGGTGGCATTAGCTCACTTCCGCAATCTCAACCCTCTGCCTGCCAACACCGCCGAGGTACTCCACAAGTACCCGAAGGTGGTTGTAGCCGAGCAGAACCTGGGGCAGTTTGCTGCCTTTTTGCGCATGAAGGTAGATGGTTTCGTACCCTATCAGTTCAACCAAGTCAAAGGCCAGCCGTTCGTAGTCAGCGAACTGGTTAACGCGTTCGCTGACTTAGTTAAGAGTTAAGAGTTAAGAATTAAGAAGAAATGACTCAAGACAATCCTCTCATAGAGAAGCGTTCCTACCTATTTGCGCTGAGGATAGTGAAAGCTTATAAGTATCTGACGAAGCAACAAAACGAACATGTTTTGTCTAAGCAGATGCTTAGAAGCGGGACATCTATCGGAGCCATGATGCGAGAAGCTAAGTTCGCACAAAGTCGAGCAGACTTTATCAATAAAGTATCCATCGCATTGAAAGAAGCTAACGAAACTCTATATTGGATAGAACTCTTACATGATAGTGAATACATAGATGACAAAACCTTCGAATCAATCCACAATGAAGCAGACGAGATAACATCTATTCTGGCTTCCATTGTGAAAACGACTAAGGAAAACTCTGAAAAATACGACTGCAATATTTCAGAGTATTTTTCTTAACTCTTAACTCTTAATTCTTAACTAAATATGTTTACAGCACAAGATTTCAAGAAAGGCCAGCCCCGCTGGTGTCCAGGTTGTGGTGACCACTTCTTCCTTGCTTCCCTGCACAAGGCTATGGCCGAAATAGGCATTGCCCCCTACGATACTGCCGTCATCAGCGGCATCGGCTGCTCAAGTCGTCTGCCCTACTATATGAATACCTACGCTATGCAGACCATCCACGGTCGTGCAGCAGCCATCTCCACGGGCGCCAAGGTGGCTAACCCGAACCTCACCGTCTGGCAAATCAGCGGCGACGGCGACGGCCTTGCCATTGGCGGCAACCACTTCATCCACGCCATCCGCCGTAATGTAGATATCAACATGATTCTGCTCAACAACCGCATCTACGGACTCACGAAGGGTCAATATAGCCCCACCAGCCCTCGCGGTTTCGTCAGCAAATCCAGCCCCTACGGCACGGTGGAAGACCCCTTCCGCCCTGCTGAACTCTGCTTCGGCGCCCGCGGACGCTTCTTCGCACGCGCTGTTGCTACGGATAGCCCAGGTACGGTGGAGATTCTGAAAGCTGCTGCCGCCCACAAGGGTGCATCAGTTTGCGAGATTCTGCAAAACTGCGTCATCTTCAACGACGGCACACACGAGAGCGTATATAATAAGGAAGGGCGCGCAAAGAACGCCATCTACCTCCGCCACGGCCAGCCCATGCTCTTTGGCGAGAACAACGAGTTCGGCCTCGTGCAAGACGGCTTTGGCCTGAAAGTGGTAAAACTGGGCGAGAACGGCGTCACGATTGACGATATCCTCGTTCACGATGCTCATTGCGAGGACAATACTCTACAATTAAAACTCGCTCTGATGGAAGGCCCAGACTTCCCCATTGCCCTTGGCGTCATCCGCGACGTGGAGGCTCCCACCTACGAAACGGCAGTAGCCGAGCAGATAGAGGAAATCAAGGGTGTGAAGAATTATCACAACTTTGAGGAACTTCTCCTTACCAACGACATCTGGGAAGTGAAATAAAAATTGAGTTAAGAATTAAGAGTTAAGAGTTAAGAAAGAATGTCTCGTATGCAACGTCTCAATCGTTAATCTATTTTTCTTAACTCTTAATTCTTAACCCTTAACTAAAAGAATGTTATATGAACGTTATTAACCTAAGTGAGCAGAACTCCATCCTCTGCCGCTTTTTGGCTGAGCTGCGTGATGTGAGCATCCAGAAAGACCCGATGCGCTTCCGTCGTAATCTGGAGCGCATCGGCGAAATCTGTGCCTACGAAATCAGCAAGCAGCTCTCCTACGAAACCGTAAAGGTGCAGACGCCGTTGGGAAAGGCTCCCACGGCGCTCTCGCCTGAACGGATCGTCCTCGCTACCATCTTCCGCGCCGGCCTGCCCTTCCATCAGGGCTTCCTCAACTACTTCGATCGTGCGGAGAACGCCTTCGTCAGCGCCTACCGCTACTACAAGGACGAAGAGTGCAAGGATGTGGGCATCAAGATTGAGTACATCGCGGCACCCGATCTTACCGACAAGACTCTCATTATTGCCGACCCCATGCTGGCTACGGGTGGAAGCATGGAACTGGCGCTAAAAGCCTTCCATACGAAGGGTGAGGCGCGACGCATCCACTTCGCCTGCGTCATTGCCGCACACCCTGGTGTGGAATATCTGGAGAAAGTCTTTGCTGGCCGTGACGACATCACCCTCTGGTGTGCCGCCATCGATAAAAAACTCAACGACCACTCCTACATCGTGCCCGGCCTGGGCGACGCGGGCGACCTCGCTTTTGGTGAGAAAATGTCCGAATCCTATCAATGGGATTAAATATTTTCCATTCCAGATGCTTGGTTGTTGATTTTTTTCTCTATTTTTGCCTCGAAAAACCAAAGAAACTTTAATTATCGTTTTACCTTTTTATTAATGCCATTATGAAAAAGACTCATTTACTTTGTTTGGCGGCATTACTGATGACATTCAGTACCGCCTGGGCTGAGGATTTCATTTGGACCTTCAACCCCGAAGAGGGGCTCATCACAGATGCCTCTCAGCTCTACGCAAACTCGGTAGAGAGCGAGCAGTTCAATGTGGAAAGGCTCATCGACCCGAGTGACGACTACACCAACATCATCTTCCACTCCTCGTGGAGCAATCCGCTCCCTGGAGGTGTGTACAACTATCTGCAGGTACACCTCAACGAGGCTCGCGAAGACTTTATCTTCACCATGATCGGCTCCAACTGGGTGGCCACCTACGACACGCCTGACGAGATGGAGATACTCGTCTCCAACGACCCTGAAGACGATCTGTCGTGGATATCAGTTTCCGAATTGCCCGACATGATTCCTGAAGATATGCACAGCGTGCATCCGGCCTTCTACACCTCCCCGCGAATTGCGCTCGGCGGCAAGTATACCGATATCCGCTTTGTGGTGAAGGCTACCGTCAACAACCGCAGCAACGGCAACGGAAACATCTACTTCAGCCTTGCCCGCTTCCAGATGTATGCCCCCATCATGATTGACAATCCCGTTGAGTTGTTGCAGATGACGCTCGACGAACTGAGCGGCTACGATTTCCCCACGGGTGACGACCCAGGATTCCACGAAAAGTCCTTGGTGGTGGCCTACAAGAAAGCCTGGACGGATGCTGTGAACGCCCTGGCATCAGGCGATGCCGAACAATGCCGTGCTGCCAAGAAAGCGCTTGAGGCTGCCTTCGAAGCCGTGATGGCAGGCGTTAATCCCGTTACAGACGGCTTTTACTACATCGTAAACAGCGACGAGCGCTTCATCGACACACAGGGCTACGAAAAGGCCATGTTCGTGGACGACACCCACACGCTCAGCTGGAAGACGTTCGACGTGGGTGACGAAAGCCTCATCTTCTATATTGAGAATAAGAATGGCGATTTCGCTATCCGCAATTTCAATACCGGCGAGTATATCACCTCCCAAAGCGGCTCCTCCAGCTCTGTGTCCGTGAGCACCACGCCCAGCGTAGCCCAGCTGCTCACCAGCAAGGGCGCCGGCAAATGGCATATCTCGAACATCAACAACAACAAGGCCTACCATGCTGCTGGACATGGTCTGGGCGCAGGCGAGAAGGGCTTCGTCACCCAATGGCAGAATGGCGAACTGGACTTCTGCCTGTGGTACCTGCGCCGCATCAACGACGAGAATTATATCAAGGATCTTACTGAGCGTCAGGAAGGGCGCGCCCTGTGCGGCATCCTTGCCGACCTGGCGCAGACGGGCCGCGAGGTCTATAACTCGGCCTTCTCCTACATTGTTGATAAGGACAATCCCCTCATCACGGACGCCTCACAACTCTATGCCAACTCGGTACAGAGCGAGCAGTTCAACGAATCAAGGCTCATCGACCCGAGTGAAGACTACAACAGCATCATCTTCCACTCTTCGTGGGATGACCCGCTGCCTGGAGGCGTGTACAACTACCTGCAGGTTCATCTCAACCAGCCTCGTGAGGACATAGTCTTCAGCATGATTGGCTCTGGCTGGCCTGGCACCTACGACACGCCTGACCAGATGGAGATTCTTGTCTCCAACGATCCTGAGGATGACCTCTCGTGGGTTTCGGTGGCAAACCTACCCGACATGATTCCCTCCGACCAGCACAACAAGTACCCCGCCTTCTACACCTCTCCGCGCATCACCTTCGGCGACACCTATTCCGACGTGCGCTTTGTGGTGAAGGGTACCGTCAACAACCGCAGCAACGGCAACGGCAACATCTACTTCAGCCTCGCCCGCTTCCAGATCTACAACTCCGAAGTTGATTACGACAACTCCTTGTGCTACATCGTGGAGGGTTTGGAAGATGCCTGTGACGACCTCTTCGACCTCATCGAACAAGCGAAGATGAAAATCGAGAACGAGAACGTTACCCAAGCCGATATCGACGAGCTAAGTGCTGCCATCGCTACTGCACGCGAGCTTATCGAGGGCAAGCCGCTCATCAAGTTCAACTATACCAAGGACCTCACTACGGGCAACTACTGGTACTTCAATCCTGCTGACGGACTTCTCACCTCCGAGGATCAGCTCTACGCTAACTCCGAACAGAGCTCGCTCTTCCGCGTAGGACGCCTTATCGACCCGACGGACAACTATAGCGGCATCATCTTCCACACCTCGTGGGACAACCCGCTGCCTGCCGATGTGGACAACTACCTCCAGTTCCACTTCAACGAGCCGCACGACGCCTTCGTCTTCACGATGGTAGGCTCGGGCTGGGCCGGCACCTACGATACGCCCGACCACGTCGTGTTCCTCGGCACCAACACACCCGAGGACGCCAATTCGTGGAAGACGCTCCTTGAGTTGCCCGACCTCATTCCCGATGAGCTGCACGAGGCCTATCCCGCCAAGTACACCTCGCCGCACATCAGCCTCGACGACAGCTATACCGACCTCCGCATGGTGGTGAAGGCTACGACGAACAACCGTAACAACGGCAAGGGGAACATCTTCGTAAGCCTTGCCCGTATGCAGTTCTACGAGGCACGCGAGCTTACCGACCAGGCCGTCATCGACTCACTCAAGCAAGCCGAAATCGATGCCGTTGTGGCTCCGCTCGTTGACTCTGTAGCTATCTTCTACAACAAGGCCATGGGTGTGGGCACCACGCCGCTCATTACCAGCGACGAACAGCTCTACGCCAACTCCGAGGAGAGCGAACAGTTCTACGTAGGCCGACTCATCGATCCTTCGCAGGACTACAGCTCCATCATCTTCCACACCTCGTGGACCAACCCGCTTCCTTCCTCCGAGACCAACTACATCCAGGTACACCTCAACCAGCCCATCGAGCACTTCATCTTCACGATGATCGGCTCCAACTGGCCCAGCACCTACGACACGCCCGACCACATCATCATCCAGGCTACCAACACGCCCGATAAGGACGACTCGTGGATCAACATCATCGAGATGCCCGACCTCATCCCCTCTGAGCAACACGGCGTCCATCCTGCCAACTACACCTCGCCCGTCATCGAGCTGGGCGGCGCTTATACCGACTTCCGCTTCATGATTCTGGAGACCGTCAACATGCGTCTGGGTGCCTACGGCGTGCCTTACGTCAGCCTCGCCCGCTTCCAGATGTGGGGCGACCAGCCCGTCGATGAAGCTCCCTACAGCACCGTGAAGGGACTGAAGGAGGCCGTCGATGCCATGATGGCTGCCCGCGAAGCCGTGCTGGCTGATCCTTGCGAGAGGAACATTGCCAGTCTGCGCGAAGCTATTAAGCTGGTTCGCTGGACGCTCATCAACGGCAACATCGAGCCGGGCAACGAGCCTGTGAACATCTACTTCATCGGCAACAGCATCACCTACGGCGCAGGCCTCGGCGATCGTGGCACACAGGCACCTCCTGTGAAGTGTGCTACGAAGGTTGCTGAGGAGACTGGACGTCCCGTCTTCTTCCAGAACGGAGGCGTGAGCGGTGCTACCACCCTCGACTGGCTGCCCAAGACCTCGCTCTTCCGTAATGCTGTCCGTTCGGCTAACGACCTTACCGACAACGGCGGCTACCTCTTCTTCAGCATCATGCTGGGCACGAACGACAGCGCTGAGAGCGGCCCCAACGGCTCGCCCGTCAGCCCTGAGGACTATGGCACGAACCTGAAGACCATCATCACGAAACTCCACTCCACCTATCCCGACGCCCTCTTCGTCGTCAACTACCCCATCTGGTACAGCCCCAACACACATAATGGTGCTGTCTATATGGAGGCTGGCCTGAACCGCCTGAAGAGCTACCATCCCATCGTCGACCAGATGGTAGCCGAGCTGCAGGCACAGGGCATAGCCATCTGGACAGGCAGCAAGGAGGCCTTCGGCTTCTTCGAGGACAAGCCTGAGTACTTCATCGCCGAGAACGGCTACGATGGCACCTTCTACCTGCATCCCAACGCCACAGGCGCTGAGCATCTGGGCCACTTCTGGGCTGAAAGCATCATCAAGAATATCCCCTCGGGCGATGCCATCGAGTGGATATCCGGCGACGTACCCGCATCCTCAGCTGTGTTCAACCTGCAAGGCCAGCGCATCTACGACACGGAGAACCTCGCTCCTGGCCTCTACATCGTAGGCGGACGCAAGGTGGTTGTCATCCGATAAAAAAAGGAGTTCAGGAGTACGGGAGTTCAGGAGTTGCAGACAATTGCTTCGTATGCTGTTCTTGAATCTATCGTCTGAACTCCTACACTCCTGAACTCCTATACTCCCTGTAGAGACGCCACGTTGTGACGTCTCTACTTCTTCAAAAGCGTTAAAAAGTCTAAAAAAGCAGGGAAACGTGAACCATTGTCTATAAAAAGCACTACATTTGCATGTTTTTAACGAAGAAAAAAGTATTGATATTGTTTTATTAACCCTATTAAAAATTCAAGAAAAATGAAAAAGATTTTATCACTTGTTGCAGCTGTTATGCTGTTCAGCGCTGCCTCTATGGCACAGGCCAGCTTTGGCGTCGGTTACATGAACCCCACCCACCCTGGAGCTCTTCTTTCCGAACCTACTACCCTTAATGGCGTCTATGCCGGTCTGGACTACAACATCCACTTTACCGAGAACTTCGGCCTTGCTCCTGGTGTGTTTTGCTCTTACGCCACCAAGACGGATGAGTACCCTGGCAGCCTCGCCTCTGGCAAGTTAACCCTCACCGAGCTCTACGTGGGCGTTCCCCTCAACCTGAACTTCAGCTTCAAGCTGGCTCCCGACTTCGCCCTCACCCTCTATGCAGGCCCGACCATCAGCTACGGCGTCATGTCCAAGAGCAAGGGCGATGTCAAGGTCCTGGGCATCGGCGGCAGCACGGAAGGCGACCTCTACAAGAACACCAACTACAAGCCCCTCGACGTGCTGGTTGGCGGCGGTGTCGCTTTCGACTGGGCTGAGATGTTCCGCGTCAGCGTTGGTTACAACTACGGAATTCTTGACCGTAATGCCAGCGACCATCACTCCTTCAACCGCAGCTACCTCCACATGGGTGTTGCCTATCTGTTCTAATCAGACAGACAAACCAATCCCCTTTGCCCGCTCCCCAAGAGCGGGCTTTTTTATTCTCCTATTTTTCCAAGCAAATAAATTCTCAGAGCAAGCAAATAAATTTTTAACGCAGGCAAATAAAAAAATAGAATAGGCGAATAATTTCCCAGAGCAGGCGAAAAAGTCACACCTTATCTCTTTCCTTTCCCTGCGAGCAAATGTTCATATTTACATGGAGCATCCGTACAGAAAAGCGATAAAAAGGTGTCAAATGTCCCGTTTTTCTTCGCAGTTTCGTTTCTTTTAATTAAATTTGCAGCCGAAAACTTAGGTTTTGTAAAAGATTGTAATGGATAACCGATTTGTAAGTACGCGTGGTCATGGTGGAAGGCCTGACTTGTTCGAAGCGATTCTGCAAGGCATAGGTACTGACGGGGGTCTGCTGATTCCCGACTTCCCCCTTGCCGTTCAGTCCCTCGAGTCCCTTCAGGGGCTTCCCTATCCCCGTCTGGCTGCTACCCTCATCTCCACGTTTGCCCCTGCCGGCAGCGAGGCCATCATCGCCGAGGCCTGCACTCGCGCCTACGCCTCCGGAGCCTTTCCGCAGGAGGTGGTACCTGTGGTTCCAGCAGGCGACGTTTGGGTATCCGAACTTTTTCATGGTCCTACAGCCGCCTTCAAGGACATGGCGTTACAGCTCCTCCCCCACCTGATGACGGCCTCGTTGTGCCAATGTGGCGACGCCCGTCGTGCGCTCATTCTTGCCGCTACCTCAGGCGACACAGGCAAGGCAGCCCTCGCAGGCTTTGCCGATGTGGAGGGAACGATGATAAAGGTGTTCTACCCGCAGGATGGCGTCTCGCCCGTCCAACAACGGCAGATGACAACCCAAACGGGCCATAATGTCGATGTGGTGGCTGTACACGGCAACTTCGACGATGCCCAGCGGGCCGTCAAGGAAGCCTTCGCCTCGCCCGAGCTGACCCAAGCCTGCGCAGACAAGGGCATCTTCCTCACCTCCGCCAACTCCATCAACATAGGCCGACTGCTGCCTCAGATTGTCTATTATTTCCACGCCTACCTCACCCTCGCGTCACGCGGCGTGCTCGCGTTGGGCGATGCCATTGACTTCGTCGTCCCCTCGGGCAACTTCGGCAACTGTCTTGCAGGCGTCATGGCCCGCCGCATGGGGCTTCCCGTACGTCGCTTTATCGTTGCCTCCAACCGCAACAAAGTCCTTACCGACTTCTTCCAGACGGGCTGCTACGACATCCGCCGCCCGTTCCACAAGACCAACGCCCCTGCGATGGACATCCTTGTCTCCAGCAACCTTGAGCGCCTGCTCTGCATGCTTGGCGGCGATGCCACACAGACGAGCCGTCTCATGCAGGCTCTTGCCACCGAAGGCGTCTATCGCATCAGCGACACGCAGTTCCAATCCCTCCGCAGCCTCTTTGCGGCAGGATGGCAGGACGAGCAGGAGGTACTCGACACCATCTGCCGTTGCTATCGCGCCACAGGCTATCTGGCCGACACGCATACGGCTGTGGCACTTGGCGTTGCCGAGCAATACCGCATCAAGGGCGACACCACGTCTACCGTCGTGCTCTCCACCGCCTCGCCCTACAAGTTCCCTGCCTCGGTATGTCAGGCCATCCTGGGGAAGGCTCTGCCCGATGCCGAGGCCATGGAGGCCCTCCACGAGGCTACGGGTGTGCCCGTACCTGCCTGCCTGGCCGACGTCATGACGCGCCCCGTCCTCCACACGGGCATCGCCGATCCTGCAGACATCATCAACTATATCAAAGAAAACCTGAACTGACAAGACCATGCGAGTAAAAGTAAAAGTACCTGCCACGAGCGCCAATCTGGGCCCTGGCTTCGACGTAGCCGGCGTGGCCGTAACGCTATACAACACCTTCACCTTCGAACTCATCGACCAAGGCGTGGAAATCATCGGCTGCCCTGAGCAGTTCTCAGGCGAGGATAACCTCACCTACCAGGCCTTCTGCGCCGGCGCCGAGGAGACCGGTCTCCACTTCAGCGGCGTACGCATCGAATGCCGCAGCGAGGTGCCCTACACCCGCGGCCTCGGCTCCTCCTCCACCTGTATCGTGGCAGGCATTGTCGGCGCTTTTGCCTTCATGGGGCGCTACGACGACCGCCAGGACATCCTCAACCTCGCCACCCGCATCGAAGGCCACCCCGATAACGTGGCTCCCGCTATTTTCGGCGGACTTACCGTCTCCGTCATGGCGGACGTCATCACCACCCTCAACATCCCTGTGAAGAACGACTACCGTTTTGTGGCGTTCATCCCTCCGTTTACGCTCTCCACGCAGCTGTCGCGCTCGGTATTGCCCGATACCGTTTCACGCAAGGATGCCATCGGCAACATCTCGCACCTGAGCCTGCTTGTGGCTTCGCTCATCAACGGACACGACGAAGGGCTGCGCATCGGATTCCACGACCATCTGCACCAGCCCTATCGCGGCAGCCTCATCGCTGGATATGATGCCATTATGGAACGTCTCGAGGCTGATACCAGCGTGCTGGGCTGCTATCTCAGCGGCGCCGGCCCCACCATCATGGCTGTCATCCGCGCCGACGACCTCATGGGCGTCGTCCGCCTGAAGGAAGAGCTCCACGACTGCCTCGACGGCTGGGAGGTGGTCAAGCTGGAGATGGACACCCGCGGCTACGTCTGCGACTACGAATAAAGCCCGAAATAGAGGGGTATTTTTCCCGTTTTTTTGCAAACCATGATTGGCAGATTTCCGAAGGAAAAAGGAAAAAGGTTTAACAAAATTGAAAAATCAGAATTTGCAAAAAAATTTCTCCTTTTGCGCTTTTCATTCTGCGGAAAAGGTAGTATCTTTGTAGGCGGAAAAAATTGGAGAAAAAGAATTTTTCAAACATAATCAATAACCCATTAAAATAACCATTCAAACAATGAGAGCAGAAGAACTGAAAAAGTATGGAATCGAGGGTGTGAAGGAAGTCATCTACAACCCCACCTACGAAGTGTTGTTCAACGAAGAGACCAAGCCCGAGCTGACGGGTTACGAGAAGGCTCAGGAGACCGAGCTGGGTGCGCTGAACGTCATGACCGGCATCTATACCGGCCGCAGCCCCAAGGACAAGTACATCGTCATGGACGAGAACTCGAAGAACACCGTGTGGTGGAACACCCCCGAGTATCCCAACGATAACCACGAGATGAGCGAGGCCGTGTGGGCCGAGGTGAAGAAGCTCGCCCTTGCCCAGCTGAGCGGCAAGAAGCTCTACGTCGTCGACGGATTCTGCGGCACTAACCACGACACCCGCATGAAGGTGCGCTTCATCATGGAGGTCGCCTGGCAGGCTCACTTCGTCACCAACATGTTCATCCGTCCGCAGAACCAGGCTGAGTTCGACCAGGAGCCCGACTTCGTGGTCTATGCAGCCAGCAAGGCCAAGGTGGACAACTTCAAGGAACTCGGCCTTCGCAGCGACACCTGCGTGGCCTTCAACGTCAGCAGCAAGGAGCAGGTCATCCTCAA
>DBYJ01000038.1:38164-38361 GCA_002309805.1 Bacteroidales bacterium UBA1189
GGTATGTTCTCCATGATGAACTACTTCCTCCCCCTGAAGGGCATCGCAGCCATGCATTGCTCGGCCAACACCGATATGAACGGCGAGAATACCGCCATCTTCTTCGGCCTCAGCGGCACGGGCAAGACCACCCTCTCCACCGACCCGAAGCGCAAGCTCATCGGCGACGACGAGCACGGCTGGGACGACCACGGAGT
>DBYJ01000038.1:38372-38725 GCA_002309805.1 Bacteroidales bacterium UBA1189
GGCGGCTGCTACGCCAAGGTCATCAAGCTCGACAAGGATTCTGAGCCTGACATCTACAACGCCATCCATCGCGATGCCCTGCTGGAGAACGTCACCGTTGACGAGAACGGCGTCATCGACTTCGACGACAAGAGTGTGACCGAGAACACCCGCGTCAGCTACCCCATCTACCACATCAAGAACATCGTCCGCCCGCAGAGCTCCGGCCCCGCCGCCAAGCAGGTCATCTTCCTCTCGGCCGATGCCTTCGGCGTGCTGCCCCCCGTCAGCATCCTGACCCCCGAGCAGACGAAGTACTACTTCCTCAGCGGCTTCACCGCCAAGCTGGCCGGTACCGAGCGCGGCATCACCGA
>DBYJ01000038.1:38854-42967 GCA_002309805.1 Bacteroidales bacterium UBA1189
ATCTCCATCCGCGACACCCGCGGCATTATCGATGCCATCCTCAACCACAGCATCGACGAGGCTCCCACCAAGCAGATTCCGTTCTTCAACTTCACCGTGCCCACCAAGCTCGAGGGCGTTGACCCTGGCATCCTCGATCCGCGCGACACCTATGCTGATGCCGCTCAATGGGAGGAGAAGGCCAAGGATCTGGCTGGACGCTTCATCAAGAACTTCAAGAAGTACGAAAGCAACGAAGCCGGCAAGGCCCTCGTAGCCGCTGGTCCTCAGCTGTAATCTACTATGCAGTTAATCAATGCCCGAAGGGTTGCCTTCGGGCATTGATTGCTTAAGAACAAAACGATTAACCCAATTAAAAAACACCATGAAAAAGACTTCATTCCTAAAGAATATCGTCGCAATCCTTTTTGTTGCCCTTGCTGTGTCAGGTTGTAAAGGTCCGAAGCCTGCAAATTTGAGTGAAGCCCTCGAAGACAGCGCGTGGGGGCAGTCTGTGTGGATTTCCGCCGCGGATGCCGAGGTTGTAAAAGGCCGCGTCAACGACGGAACTCGTGCTGCCGATGGCGCCAGCTGGTTCGTTTCAACCGTTAAGAACGACAAGAAAGTCGTCTCCGCCAAATGGATGACCTGCGGATTGGGCGTCTATGACATCTATGTGAACGGCAAACTCATCGGCGAAGAGGTGCTGAAGCCTGGCTTCACCCACTACGCCAAGACGAAGCGCTCGTTCACCTACGACATTACCGATGTCTTCGTCAAGAAATCAGGCGGCGAGAATGTCCTCGCAGCCCAGGTTACACCCGGCTGGTGGGGCGACAAAATTGTTACGCCTGGAGGCCACGACGGTATGATTGGCAATAAGTGCGCCTTCCGCGGCGTACTGAAGCTCACCTTCGCCGACGGCAGCAGCCAGCTCTACGGAACCGATACCGAGCATTGGCTGGCTGGCATCGCTGGCCCTGTGAAGCATGCTGCCATCTTCGACGGCGAGGACTACGACGCCCGCGAACTGCCTGGCTACGCTTGCCTCGACAAACTCTCCAAACCCGAGGTGAATACCGAGTTCAAGGGCGAGATTCTGCCGACAAATGGTGCTGAAATCTATCAGCGTCCCGATATCGCCCTCGCTCCCGTCGAGGCTTACGTCTGGCAAGGCGTCACAGGCAACACCGACGATGCCTACGGCACCATCACCATCCTGCGCGACTACGCCCCCGGCGCCGTCATCACCCTCCGCCCCGACGAGACACTCGTCATCGACTTCGGACAAAACTGCTCCGCCGTGCCCTCGTTCGTCTTCAAGGCCAAGGAAGGCACGAAGCTCAACTGTCTGCCTGCCGAGCTGCTCAACGACGGCAACGGTGCCAAGAGCCGCGGCATGGACGGCCCTGAAGGAAGCGTCCATCGTACTAACCTCCGCATTCCGCAGACGGGCATGATTCTCAACTACACCTTTGCCGATTCAAAGAATTTCGTCTCCTACACCCCGCGTTGCACCTTCTTCGGCTACCGCTATGTCTCCATCACGGCTACGGACGAAGTCACCATCCGCTCCATCCAGTCCGTCCCCGTTACCTCCATCGCCCAGAACCTCGAGACGGGCTTCATCACCACAGGGAGCGACGACATCAACCGCCTCATCTCAAACACCATCTGGGGACAGCGTTCAAACTATCTTTCTGTTCCTACCGATTGCCCGCAACGTAACGAGCGCCTCGGTTGGACGGCCGACACGCAGGTCTTCACCGAGACGGGCACTTTCTTTGCCAACACCTCCCATTTCTTCCATAAATGGATGCGCGACATGATGGATTCGCAGAGTGACCTGGGCGGATTCCCAGGCGTTGCTCCTCTGGCTCAATACGGTTGGGACATGATGCGCCTCGGCTGGGCCGATGCAGGCATTATCGTCCCCTGGACCATCTGGAAGCAGTTTGGCGACAAGAAGATTGTGGATGAGACGTGGGCATCGATGGAGCGCTTCATGACGCGAGTCAACGACACCAAATACAACCATCAGGCCAACGTTTCCGAGAACGGCAACTACCAATGGGCCGACTGGCTCAGCTACGAGCCGCTGGAAAGCTGTAGCGGACGTAGTCACGGACACGACAAGGATGGGCATTGGAACCCGCTGCCTGAAACCATCGAATACTGGAACTACCTTAGCGCCTCCTACTGGGCGCTCGATGCCAGCCTGATGCGCGACATGGCTGCCGCTACGGGCCGCGATGCCAAAAAGTATGCCGACATGACTGCCGAAGCCAAGGCCTATATCAAGGAGACGTTCCTCAACGAGGACGGAACCTTTAAGACCGAGATTCTCAACACTATGCAGACCCCTGCCCTCTTCGCCTTGAAGAACGGAGTCGTGGAGGGTGAGGCCAAGACGGCCATGCTGGCTCGTCTGCGCGACAACTTCGCCCAGCACGACGGCTGCCTCCAGACAGGTTTCCTCGGCACCTCCATCCTCATGGGAACACTCACGGAGAACGGTATGGCCGACATCGCCTGGGATCTCCTCTTCCAGCACAAGAACCCCAGCTGGCTCTACTCCGTCGATAACGGCGCCACCACCATCTGGGAGCGCTGGAATAGCTACACCATCGAGAACGGCATGGGCCCCGCAGGCATGAACAGCTTCAACCACTATGCCTACGGCGCCGTCTGCGCCTGGATCTGGGAGACCGTAGCCGGCATCGCAGCCGACACCTCCGCTCCAGGCTTCAAGCACATCATCATGCGCCCCATCCCCGACAAGCGTCTGGGCTTCGTCAAAGCTGAGTACCAGTCTGCTGCCGGCCCCATCAAGAGCGAATGGCGCTACGAAGGCGACAAATGGATCTGGAACTTCACCATTCCCGAGGGCGCTACCGCCTCTGTCACTCTCCCTGGCGAAACCATCTCGAAGGACTACCAGCCCGGCTCGTACACGGTGGAGAAATAAGGATTTTGCTTAGAAAAAATCTCCCCGCGAAGTACAAGCCATGCGACAGATTACGGAAATCAACATTTGACGTTAAATGACGCCGTTGTTTATTTAAACGACCCTGTCATTTATATAAATGACGGCGTCATTTTCCACCAGCTGCCTTTATCCACATCCTTTTGATACCTTCTTTGAGTATAGAAAAGAAAGAAAACATCCAGCAAGCAACGATGGATTATTCACAATTTTATCTTATTAACGACAAAGATTTACGAGACGCCGTCATAGTTGATTTTGTAGAAGACTTCGATGACTGGGAAGTTACGACGGGCGAGCGCATTTTGCCTGAGCATACGCTCTGCTATCCTTGTATGGGCAGGACGTATTACGACGTTATCGTTCCTTCCCGAGTCTGCCCCTTCGTCGTTTCAGGAAAAATCATTGATGCCCTGACGGAGAACAACATAACAGGCTGGAAGGCTACTTCTGTAAGAATCGCCGGAAAAGAAGACCTGAGGTACTATGTCCTTATGATAACGGGCAGATGCGGGCCTGTCGATTATACCAAAAGCGAGAGAATCATCCAGAAATCGCCTGGCGGAATAGATTGTCCTTATCTGCGAGGCCTGTATTTTGATCTTGACAGCTGGGACGGCTCAGATTTTTTCATGGCTGAGGATGTGGGCTTTATCTTCACTACGGAAAAAGTCAAGAAGCTTTTGGTGAGAATAAAGGCAAGGAATGTTTCCTTTGAGCGGATTACGGATTTTACTGGTATTCCCTTTGCTCTTCCGGAGGAACATTTATCTTGCGTACTTCAAAGAGAAGGCGACAAATGGTCTGATTTGGTTAGAACCATTGAAGCACGAGCAAAACAAGAGCGTCAGCGGTACAAATTTTCAGTCAATGGGGAAAAACCATAACGACAATAAACGGTTTCACGGATTCGTATTGTAACAATGGCGCTTGTAAGATAAAGTGATGAAAGGGGCTTTTGAACATCTTTTTTCAAAAAATCGGCCAAATGTTTGCCTATGTCAGAAAAAAGCCGTTACTTTGCAGCCGGGTAAGTCCTATACGGCCAGCTCCCTTCGAATCCTCCAGGGCTTGACGGCAGCAAAGGTAGTTAGGTCGTAGCGGCGCGATATAGATCGCTTACCCACCTGCCTCTTTAGCTCAGTTGG
>DBYJ01000038.1:42993-65120 GCA_002309805.1 Bacteroidales bacterium UBA1189
GGTTCGAATCCGACAAGAGGCTCTAAGAAGAGAAAGAGAAAAAGCAAGTCGTGAGACTCCTTCCCCGTGCTTCGGGGCTCCCCTCCCCGAAGCTATTTTAGGTTATTTCATAGTATTAAAAAGTTTGTGTTTTCATTGTGGCGTAGCCTGAGACAGGTAACGCCACAAGTCTTATATAATAAGGAAGGGATGATTCCTAAAGCAAACGTCAGCTTTCGGGCTCCGTGGGAGCGTCTTTCTCATCCGATAGAGCTGGTGGAACATCAAGGGCAGGGATGTCGTCGATATCCGTAAAGGACGGAAGGGGATTTTTGGTACTCTGCTTGGCACCAAGTTTCTGCAGCTTGGCACAAGTCTGAAGGATGCTCTGGCCACTCGGCTGCAATTTCAGACTGGCGGAATCGTAGGCCTTGCGGGCTTTTTCAAGATCGGCACCAAGAGCCTGGAAATTCTTCGTAAACTGCCCCACACGATCCATCATCTCTGTAGCAAGAGCGAATACTCGCTCGTGGTTCTGCGTCTGGGCAATCTGCGTCCACGTAAGCCGTATGATGCGAAGGGCGGCGAAAAGAGTCTGTTCATCAGCGATATAGACACCCCGCTCCATAGCACGACGCCAAAGGTCAGGCTGCGCGCCCAACGCCGTCCAAAGGGCACCCGTGTTGGGAACAAACATGATGACATAGTCCATTTTAACCTTCGGAGGCTGAATATAAGAGCTGTAATCCTTCGTAGCAAGGCGATTCACCTGCTCCTGCAGACTGGCAACATGCGCCTTGAGGCAACGCTGGCGCTCCATTTCGTCCGTAGCGTTGACATAGTCCATGAAGGATGCAAGGGAAACTTTGGAATCGATGATGACATCGCGACGTTGGTCAAGATGAAGGATGACATCAGGCCGCATACGTGCGCCCTCCTCCGTAGTGACGGATGCACCAGAGGCATCGCGAAGGGTAGGTTGCACATCATAGTGCACACCACGCGTCAGCCCCTGCGACTCCAGCAGCTCGTCCAGAACCGTCTCACCCCAGTAGCCCTGCACGGTATTACTATGACGAAAGGCGTTCGTCAGTTCTTCTGTGCTTTTGCGCACTTTGTCGCTTTGCTGCATCATCTGCTCAATGATAGCCTTCAAGGCTCCGCTGTCGGCACTTTGCTGAGTGCGTGTCTGAGTCATGGTCTGTTGCATTTTGTCGATGGTTTCGCGCAAGGGATTGACAATCTGCCCGAGGCTGGTGCCCGACGATTCGGCAAACTCCTTCTGACGTTGACGCAACATATCGTTGGTAGTCGCCTGCATCTGAGCCGATACTTTCGCCATAGTCTCATCGAAGCGTATCTGCTGGGCAGATATGGCTTCGGAATGGCGACGCTCCTGCGCCTCCAACGCTTGCTCATTTTGACGCTTCTGCTCTTCAAGCTGGGCCGACAACACCTCGACGCGAGTTGTCAACCGCTGCCGCTCATCAGTCAGATCAGCCAACGTCGCTTCACGCTCGTGGATAATCTGTTGGAATTGCACGCCCTCCGACGTGCGCTCTTCCAGTATGGTTTTGGCAACACTTAGCCTACTACGCATAGCCAGCCATGTGATGACAGCCCCGAGAGCAGCCCCGCAAACGGCAGATAGGATGAAGATGAGAATTGTATTCATAGACGTAGAATAGAATAGGTTTTGCAAAGATAGTACAAATTGAGAGATAATGCAAATATATTTGCCTTTAGGCACGACGAAGCCTATCTAAAACGAAGTTAAAGATAAACATTTTTCTTGGCAGAAAACAGAAAAAGCAGTACTTTTGCGCTCTCAAATTAACACATGCAAAAAAACCACACCACTTATGGAACTGTTTTCAAACCTTCCCTACCGAGTAGCAGACATCAGCCTTGCCGATTTTGGCCGTAAGGAGATTGATATGGCCGAGAAGGAAATGCCCGGCCCGATGGCCCTACAAGAGAAGTATGGTCCTCGTCAGCCGCTGAAGGGTGCCCGCGTGATGGGCTCGCTCCACATGACCATCCAGACCGCCGTACTCATCAAGACTTTGCGTTGCCTTGGTGCCGAGGTACGTTGGTGCTCGTGTAACATCTATTCCACGCAGAACCATGCTGCTGCCGCTATAGCGGAAATGGGCGTGCCTGTGTTTGCCTGGAAAGGCGAGTCGTTGGCCGACTACTGGTGGTGTACCCTGCAAGCCATGAACTTCCCTGAAGAAAAAGGCCCTAACATGATTGTGGACGACGGAGGCGATGCCACGCTGATGATTCACCTTGGCGTGGATGCCGAAAACGATTCGTCTGTGCTCGACACCCCTTCAAGTGGAGAAGATGAGTTGGAGCTAAAAGCCATTCTGAAACGCGTCCTGAAGGAGAAACCCGGTTTCTGGCATGCCTTAGCGAAAGAAGTACGCGGCGTAAGCGAGGAAACCACAACGGGCGTACATCGCCTCTACCAGATGAAAGAGGAGGGCAAGCTGCTCTTCCCTGCCTTCAACGTCAACGACTCCGTTACCAAGAGCAAGTTTGACAATCTCTACGGCTGTCGCGAAAGCCTTGTGGACGGCATCAAGCGTGCCACAGACGTCATGGTGGCAGGAAAGGTGGCTGTCGTATGTGGATATGGCGAGGTGGGAAAAGGCTGTGCCCAGAGCCTGCGAAGCTATGGCGCCCGTGTCATGGTGACCGAGATAGACCCCATCTGCGCCCTGCAGGCCGCTATGGAAGGATTCCAAGTCGTCACACTCGACGAAGCCTGCTCACAAGGTAACATCTTTGTTTCCACCACAGGAAACATCGATATTATCCGCATCGACCACATGGAGCGAATGCCCGATCAGGCCATTGTGTGCAACATCGGCCATTTCGATAACGAGATACAAGTGGCTGCGCTGAAGGCTTACCCGGGCATCCGACGTGAGAACGTAAAACCCCAAGTCGACCGCTATTTCTTCCCTGACGGCCATAGCATCATTCTGCTGGCTGACGGGAGGCTTGTCAACCTCGGCTGTGCTACGGGACATCCCTCATTTGTGATGAGCAACTCGTTTACAAACCAGACGTTGGCACAAATGGAACTCTTCAGCAAGCCCTACCCCATAGATGTATATCGCCTGCCTAAGCACCTCGACGAGGAGGTTGCACGCCTGCATTTGGAGCGCATCGGCGTTCATCTTACTACCTTGACAAAAGCTCAGGCAGACTACATCGGCGTGCCCGTGGAAGGTCCTTATAAAGCAGAGCATTATAGGTATTAAATCAAGGGCTACGATATTAAGATTATAGTTTTATGCAGCGGATAGCGGTTTATTGTGCTTCAAGCACACAGATTCGAGAATCGTTTTTCAAAGCCGCCGAAGAGGTAGGACACTTGCTGGCAGAACGTGGCGTGGGTATTGTCACAGGTGCCGGCAACCTCGGTCTTATGAATAGCGTTGAGAATGCTGCTCTTGAGGCTGGTGGTGAAGTCGTTGGTGTCATCCCTGAGTTCATGGTTCGCGAAGGATGGCACCATACGGGACTTAGCGAGCTCATCGTTACAGCTGATATGCACGAACGCAAACAGACTATAGCCAACATCACCGACGGCTGCATAGCCTTGCCTGGCGGTTGTGGAACATTGGAGGAGTTACTTGAAGTTATCACATGGAAACAACTCGGCCTCTACCTGAATCCCATCGTTATTCTCAATCACGAAGGCTACTATACCCCTCTTTTGGATCAGTTACAGATGGCTGTTAATGAACACTTCATGCGCAACATTCATGCCGACATCTGGCGTGTGGCCTCTACTCCTGAGGAAGCTGTGGAAATGGTACTTACTACTCCCAAATGGGATAAAAGTATCCGCAAGTTTGCCGCTATATAATAAACAGCAATATCGATGGACAATCCGATGATACAAGCCTTTGAAAGGTGGACGTCACAACCGTTTGCCCCCGTCAATGACGATATATTCATCATTGTCCTACTGTTTGCTGGCCTTCTGTTGGTAATCGCCATTACTGACAAGAACTGCTATCTAAGACAACTTTTTGCTGGTTATTCCCTCGGACACTCACGCCGTTTCTCCGACGAAGTCCGATCCTCACGTTCCATCTATATACGTATCCTACTCATCGTTCAAGCCTGCATTAGTTTCTCCCTTTGCTTGGCAAACGTGCTTTATGCCACAGGCATAATATCTTCGCATGCTGATCTATTGAATATGCTGCTATGGAGTGCAGTCGGAGCAATTACATGGCTATTGATAAAAACAATTCTGTTCAACATCATCAATGCCATCCTTTTTACTCCCGCGCAGACTTTAGCCTGGAATCAAGTTTTTACTGATACGTTCATTATCTCGGGTATTGCGTTATTCCCCTTCGCTGTAGTTGGCACATTCTTCAGCCTATCAGCATCCACTCATTCCATTATCGCACTCACAATGGCGGCTGTGGCCGAAACGTGGCTGTCTGTCAAAGCATTTCACATCTTTTTTGTAAAAAAATATGGCGGTTTACAATTATTGTTGTACCTTTGCACGCTCGAATGGATTCCTCTCCTTGTCATCGGGAAGTTTTTTGTTCAAAAAGGTTTATAATTAGATGGTTATCTTATGAAAGGAAATAATACGGAAACAGAAAAAAGAGTCATAAAACGCATTTTGGTTTCGCAACCTCAAGGAGCAGAGGCAAAAAAATACTACGATGAGATTGCCCAGAAATACAACGTGCAAATTGACTTCAAGCAGTTCATTCAGGTAGAGAGTGTGTCGCCGAAGGAATTCCGCGCCCAAAAGGTATCCATCTTGCCTGAACATACAGCTATCATATTCACTTCGCGTCATGCCATTGACCATTTTTTCCAGCTCTGTCAGGAAATGCGCGTCAGTATCCCCGACTCGTTGAAGTATTTCTGCATCACCGAAACCGTTTCGCTCTACATTCAGAAGTACGTCCAGTACCGCAAACGCAAAGTGTTTTTTGGCACTACCGGCAAGTTCGACAGTCTGCTGGCCGTCATCCTCAAACACCCCGAAGAAACCTATTTCCTGCCGCAGTCGAGTGTTCACAACGATGAAATTAAGAACGCCCTTGATGCCCATGGTATCAAGCACTCTGAAGCTGTCATGTATCGTACCGTGAGCAAGATTTTCAAGCCTCGTGAGCTGAGCGGGTACGACATGATGATTTTCTTCAGCCCCGCCGGTATCACCTCTTTGCTGGAGAATCGTCCCAAGTTTACCCAGCGAAAGTTGCTTATTGGTTGTTTCGGCCCTACTACAGCACAAGCAATTCGCGATCATAACATTCGCCTCGACCTCGAAGCACCTACGGCAAAAGCCCCCTCTATGACGATGGCACTTGACCAGTTTCTTGCAAAAATGGCAGAAGATCAAAGCAAGTAACCCGTTGTCCGTTAACCACACTTTTACAAAGGCCGAGCGGCTATGCAGTCAAATAGCTATTGACTGGCTCTTCGACGGAAAAGGTAATTCCTTTTCCGTTTTTCCACTTCGGGTGATTTTTAAATCCGTGGAGGCGCCTTCTCTTTCGGATTCCACTTCCCGTTCAGGTTGCATTCTGCCTAAATTGCTCATTTCTGTTCCCAAGAAGAGGTTTCACCATGCCGTTGACCGAAATCGAATTAAACGTCTGCTGCGCGAGGCCTACCGCAAAAAGAAAAGCCCTTTGGTTGCCTTTGCTTCAACGCACCATTTATCCATCACATTGGCCTTCATTTACCTGACAAATGAAGCTGCCACAGCTGCCGAGCTTGAGGAACATGTGTCTACAGCCCTTTCACGTATTGTCAGAACGTTAGAACATGAGTCGGCCAGATAAAATCACATACAGAGTATGGCGTGCACTACGCCAGCTTTTTATAGGACTGCTGATACTACCCATCCGAGTGTATCAGCGCCTTATCTCTCCGTTGTTTCCTTCACGTTGCCGTTACACCCCCTCATGTTCGCAGTATGCCGTAGAAGCTCTGAAGAAACATGGTCCCCTGAAGGGGCTTTGGCTGTTGGTCTATCGTCTCCTACGATGCAATCCCTTTGGCGGATTCGGCTACGATCCCGTACCTGATAAGTTCCGTTTTTTCTATTATAAAAAGGAAATGTGGGGCGCCCTTCCTCCTACTGACTCCCATGATTCTTGACGTTCATACTCACGCCTTGCCTCAGCAGCCAGGAACGGCCATCGTCAGCACCAATGCCGACAAATGGCAACCACAGCCAGGCCAATGGTATGCTCTTGGCATACATCCATGGGACATCGAAGAAGACGGACAAAGGCAACTTGAACAATTACGCTTCATTCTTTCATCCGATGTTTCAGGGCAAATTCAGATGTTGGGTGAAATGGGGCTTGACAAGTTGCGTGGCCCAGCGTTGGAAATCCAACGTTCAGTATTCATTGAACAACTAAAAATCTCCCTTTCCATCGGAAAAAAACCCGTCATCCATGACGTCCACTGTATGACTGAGATATTGGCTGTACGGCGTGAACTACGCACCAAACAGCCTTGGCTTATCCATGGTTTTCGTGGAGGTCCTGAACAAGCTCAGCAGTATCTTCGTGCCGGATGTCACCTTTCATTAGGCTTGCATTATCGCCCCGACACATTGTTATCACTTCCCATGGACGAGCTTTTTTTAGAAAGCGATGACAATCCCGAAATGCTTGATAAACTCTATACCGACGTTTCCCTCCGACTCAATCTTCCCGTCCAAGCATTGAAACAGCAAGTGAACGACAACGTTTTGCACCTTTTAAACAACTAAATGTTGTCTTTTTCAAAAAAAGGTTGTACCTTCGCAGCCGAAAATGAGTCCATCATCTTTAATCTACTAAGTAGTTAATTGTAAATCGTTAAATAATAGATAATTCATGAACTTTGTAGAAGAATTACGCTGGCGCGGCATGATTCACTCCATGATGCCAGGCACAGAAGAGTTATTGAACAAGGAAATGGTTACAGCCTACGTGGGCATCGACCCTACGGCTGATTCGTTACACATCGGACACCTTTGCGGCATTATGATGCTTCGCCACCTGCAGCGTTGCGGCCATAAGCCCCTGGCACTCATCGGTGGTGCAACGGGCATGATTGGCGACCCCAGCGGCAAAAGCCAAGAACGTAATCTGCTTAACGAGGAGACGTTACGTCATAACGTAGAGTGTATTAAAAAGCAACTCAGCCACTTCCTCGACTTCGACAGCGATGCCCCCAATCACGCCGAACTGGTCAACAACTACGATTGGATGAAGGACTTCACTTTCCTTGATTTCGCACGCGATATTGGTAAGCACATCACCGTCAACTACATGATGGCCAAGGATAGCGTGCAGAAGCGCCTCAACGGCGAAGCCCGCGACGGCCTCTCCTTCACGGAATTCACCTACCAGCTTCTGCAGGGTTACGACTTCCTCTATCTCTATGAGCATAAAGGCTGCAAGCTCCAAATGGGCGGCAGCGACCAATGGGGCAACATCACCACAGGTGCCGAGCTCATCCGCCGCACCAATGGAGGAGAGGTCTTTGCCCTTACCTGCCCCCTCATCACCAAGGCCGATGGTGGTAAGTTCGGCAAGACCGAAAGCGGCAACATCTGGCTCAGCGCCGACTATACCAGCCCCTATACATTCTACCAATTCTGGCTTAACGTAGGCGATGAAGATGCAGTCAAGTACATCAAGATCTTCACCTCCTTACCCAAGGAGGAAATTGATGCCCTCGTTCTCGAGCATGCTGAAGCACCCCACCTGCGTTTGCTGCAGAAACGCCTGGCTAAGGAGGTCACCTGCATGGTTCACAGCGAAGCCGACTATAACGCAGCTGTTGAAGCCAGCGGAATCCTCTTTGGAAACAACACCCACGATGCCCTCATCCGTCTCGACGAACGAACATTGCTGGCTGTTTTTGAAGGCGTTCCCCAATTCAAGGTGGCAAAAAGCAAACTGGAAAGCGGCGTGAAAGCTATCGACCTTCTGACTGATGATGCTCCCGTCTTCCCCTCCAAGAGCGAAATGCGAAAAATGGCGCAGGGTGGAGGAATCAGCATCAACAAGCAGAAACTCGAGACCTTCGACCAGACGCTCTTTACTGCTGACCTCATCAGCGGCAAGTACCTTCTCGCCCAGCGTGGCAAAAAGAACTACTATCTCCTCATCGCAGAGTAAGTCTTTGTCTTTAGGATTAAAAGGATTATTAGATTGACATGAAATCATATAGACTTGTTAACAACCTTGTGGGTTGGATTATGTTCGCCGTGGCGGCAGTCGTATACTGCCTGACCATCGAGCCGAGCGCCAGTTTCTGGGATTGCCCAGAGTTTATCACCACGGGCTATAAGCTGGAGGTGGGCCACCCGCCAGGGGCACCGTTCTTCATGCTGACAGCCAACCTGTTCTCGCAGTTTGTAAGTGACCCGTCACAAGTGGCACGGATGGTGAACACCATGTCGGCGCTGCTTTCAGCAGGTTGCATCCTGTTCCTTTTCTGGAGCATCACCCACCTGACGAAGAAGCTGGTGTGCGGTAAGGACGAAGAGATGACCGTCAGCCAGCTGATAACCATCATGGGCGCCGGCATTGTAGGCTCATTGGCCTATACATTTAGCGATACTTTCTGGTTCAGCGCCGTTGAAGGCGAGGTATATGCCTATAGTTCGTTCTTTACAGCCATCGTTTTCTGGTTCATCTTGAAATGGGAAGACGTAGCCGACCAACCTTACGCCGACCGCTGGCTTATCCTGATTGCCTACATGGTGGGCCTTTCCATCGGCGTACACTTGCTGAACCTCCTTTGTATTCCTGCCATCGTTCTGGTTTGGTACTTCAAGCGGGGTGAGACTAAGGGCGAACGAACTGGCAAACAACGCTTCTGGGGTACAGTTGGGGCGCTTGCCGTATCGGCCGTGCTGGTGGCCGTCGTGCTCTATGGCATCGTGCCTGGTATCGTAAAAGTAGGCGGATGGTTCGAACTTCTTTTTGTCAACAGCCTGCACATGCCTTTCAACACAGGCCTTATCATTTATATTATCCTGCTTGTAGCCTGCCTCGTGTGGAGTATTATCTTGACTTATAAAGAGAACAAGACTATCCAGAAAATCAGCTTCCTGCTGAGTGTGGCCCTGCTGGGCATTCCGTTCTTCGGACACGGCGCGAGCAGCATCCTCATCGGCCTCGTCATCCTGGGTGCGCTGGCATGGTTCCTATTCGCGAATAAGAAGGATTACACGCGAGTGATGAATACGGCTCTGATGTGTCTGACGGTAATGGTGGTGGGCTATTCATCCTATGCACTTATCGTCGTGCGCTCTACAGCCAACACGCCGATGGACCAGAACAGCCCAGAAGATATCTTTACGCTGGGTGATTATCTGGGTCGCGAACAATACGGACAAACACCTCTATTCTACGGCCAGACGTATGCCTCAAAGGTGAAATGGAAGGTTGATGGCCGCTATTGCGTACCCGTCACCAAAAAGGGCGCCCCCATCTACGGCAAGAAGGAAAAGACCAGTCCCGACGAAAAAGACCGCTACATAGTCGTGAGCAACCGCGACAAATATATTTACGCGCAGAACATGGTTTTCCCACGCATGTACAGCGAACCTCACTCCCACTATGGGCCACAGCAGATCAACCTCTACGAGCAATGGGTGCCGGGCGGCATCAAGGGAAAAAAGGTGAGCTACGACTATTGCGGCGAGAAGCAAACGCTTACCATCCCCACCATGGCGGAGAACCTTGCCTTCTTCTTCAATTACCAGGTAAACTTCATGTACTGGCGCTACTTCCTCTGGAACTTCGTGGGACGTCAGAACGACATCTGCAGCTATGGTGAGATTGAGCACGGCAATTGGATTACGGGCTTCAACTTCATCGACAAGTTCCTGGTGGGAGACCAGAGGCTTTTGCCTACCGAACTAAAGGAGAACAAGGGGCACAACGTGTTCTACGGCCTGCCGCTGATTCTCGGTATCATTGGCTTGTGCTGGCAGGCGTTCCGTCGCGGACGGCGCGGCGTACAACAGTTCTGGGTGGTATTCTTCCTCTTTTTCATGACGGGTCTCGCCATCGTTCTTTACCTGAACCAGACGCCACAACAGCCGCGTGAACGCGACTATGCTTACGCCGGCTCGTTCTACGCTTTCACCATTTGGATTGGACTGGCTGTAGCCGCTGTAGCAGAATGGCTGAAGAAACTGTTCAAGAAGAACGACCTCGTACCCGCCGTGCTGGCTACACTCGTCTGCATTCTTGTCCCCATCCAGATGGGAAGCCAGACATGGGACGACCACGACCGCAGCCACCGCTATATGTGCCGCGACTTCGGTCAGAACTACCTCAACACCCTGCCCGACCAAGGATTCCCCATCATCTACACTAACGGCGACAACGACACCTTCCCCCTCTGGTACAACCAAGAGACGGAGGAATTCCGCACGGATACCCGTGTCTGCAACCTCAGCTACCTGCAGACGCCGTGGTACATCGACCAGATGCGTCGTCCGGCTTACAAGTCGCCCAGCGTCCCCATCACCTGGCCACGCGTACAGTATGTAGAAGGGTGGAACGACGCCATAGAGATTCGTCCCGATGCCAAGAAATCGGTTCTCTCGCTCTACGCCAAGAATCCTGAGGCTGCCGCAACACGCTTTGGTGCAGAGCCCTTCGAGCTGAAGAACATTCTCAAATACTGGGTGCAGAATACCGATGAGACGCTTCACTACATCCCTACCGACACCGTTTTCATCACCCTCGACAAAGCTGCTATACTCCGTTCTGGTATGTTTATCCCCAACGAGTTCCGCGGAGCTACTGACGAGGAGACCATGAGTAAGATGCCTGACCGCATGAGCATCCCTCTAACAGGACGTCGCCGCATCTACAAGAACGATCTGATGATGTTGGAGATGCTGGCTCAATGCAACTGGGAACGTCCCCTCTACATGGCTATGACCGTTGGATCAGAGAACCGTCTCGGCTTGGAGCCCTTCTTCGTGCAGGAGGGTCTGGCCTATCGCATCACCCCGTTCAACTACGATGAATTAGGTTATGTCGATAACGCACGCGTGGAGTTCACCATCGATAGCGAGAAGATGTACGACAACCTGATGAACCGTTACAAGTTCGGAGGCATGAATACAAAGGGCATCTATTTGGATGAGACCATCTCTCGCATGGCTTATACCCATCGTCGTTTGTTTGTCCTTTTGGCTAACCAACTGCTGGCTGAAGGGCAGGACGAAAAAGCCTTGGCCATTCTGAACAAATGCGAAGAAGAGCTGCCCGCCTACAACCTGCCACACAGCTACGTGATGAGCTACTCCCACATCATGGCACTCAACTACATCCAGTTGGGCGAGAAGGAGAAGGGTCTTGACATCCTCTGCCAGATGGCTGATAACGAGGTGGAGTATGCCACATGGTACCTCAGCCTCTCGAATCGCCAGTTCCTGCTCAACGCTACCAGCTGCCGCGACAATATCGACACACTACTCCGTCTGGTCCGCTATATGGAGCAGGCTGAAAACAACGACGTTGTTGAACTTTACACTTCCAAGCTGGAGATGATCTTCAACGCCTATAACGACAGGCTGAAAGGATAAGAAATGAAGAATGAAAGAAGAAGAATAAATAACATTGCCATCAGCATAAGGCATATAGGTCATTATATTATTCCTCTTTCATTCTTCATTTATCATGGAATCCTCTATAAAAAATAAGGCTCGCGAACTTGGCTTTGCGGCTTGCGGTATTGCAAAGGCCGAAGCCGTAGATGCCGTTACCCAAGCGGCTTATGAACGTTGGATAGAGGAGAACCACCAAGGCGACATGGGCTATCTTGCCCGTAATCTGGAAAAGCGCTTCGACCCCACACAACTCGTGCCAGGCTGCAAGAGTATTATTGTTACGGCCATGAACTACTATCCGGCCGAACAGATACCCAAAGAGGAATGGCAGATTGCCTATTATGCCTACGGCAAGGATTATCACGTCGTAGTCAAGGAGAGGCTTTTCCATTTGCTGGAATACATTAACGACCTGCGGGAACAACACGGAGAACAGGCTCCCTTTGGGGAACAACGCGTTTTTGTAGATAGCGCCCCCGTGCTCGAACGCTATTGGGCCCAGCGAGCCGGATTGGGATGGGAAGGGCGCAATCATCTACTCATCATTCCTGGCATGGGCAGCTGGTTCTTCCTCGGTCTTATCGTCACAGACCTTGCCCTGAACCCCGATTCTCCCTTGCCCTCACGATGCGGAACGTGCCACCGATGTGTTGATGCCTGCCCAGCAGGAGCCCTTACCCTCCATGCTGACGGCACAACGAGCATGGATGCCCGACGATGCATCAGCTACCTCACAATTGAACAAAAATCGCCCATTCCATCGGACTTTTCCGCTCATTTAGGCAATCACATCTATGGCTGCGACTGCTGCCAGAAGGCTTGTCCGTGGAATCGTTTTGCCTCGCCTACCAACGAAAACTCCTTTCAGCCTTCCGATGCTTTGCTCAGCATGCGTCGTGAGGACTGGAAGACGTTGACACCCGAGGAGTACGAAGGGCTTTTTAGCGGAAGTGCCGTAAAGCGCGCCAAATACGACGGCCTGCGCCGCAACATCGAGACCGTCGCCCAATCTGAAAAAAAGGATTGATTTTTTCTGACTGCTTTGTTCGCTCGCATTTTTGAAAAAAACTGTGTTTTTTTTGCTTTTCCCTTATGCTTGCACTATCTTTGTCGACAAATCCAAAAATCATATTGAAATGAAGACAAACTACGAAGTACGCTATGCCGCTCATCCAGAGGATGCGAAACAGTATGACACAGCACGAATCCGCCGCGATTTCCTGATTGAGACCGTTTTTGCCGCTGACGAGGTGAAAATGGTCTATTCCATGTACGACCGCATGGTTGTGGGTGGCGCCATGCCTGTTCACGAAGCCTTGAAACTCGAAGCTATTGACCCGCTGAAGGCTCAATGGTTTCTGGAACGCCGCGAATTGGGCATCTACAACGTCGGAGGTACTGGCGTCGTCCGTCATGGCGATGAGGTTTTCGAATTGGACTATAAGGAAGCGCTCTATCTGGGTCGCGGAAACAAGGACGTCGTCTTTGAAAGCAAGGATGCCGCCCACCCTGCGAAGTTCTATTTCAACAGCACGAATGCTCATACCACCTACCCCGACCGCAAGGTGACGAAAGCCGATGCCGTCGTGGCTCACATGGGCTCGCTGGAAATGAGCAACGAGCGCAACATCAATAAGATGATCGTTAATCAGGTTCTTCCCACCTGCCAGCTTCAGATGGGTATGACCGAACTGGCTCCAGGCTCCGTATGGAATACGATGCCGGCACATACTCACAGCCGTCGAATGGAAGCTTATTTCTACTTTGAAGTGCCCGAAGACCAGGCTGTCTGCCATTTCATGGGACAGGTGCAGGAAACCCGTCACATTTGGATGAAGGGCGACCAGGCTGTCCTCAGCCCCGAATGGAGCATCCATAGCGCAGCCGCTACCCACAACTACACCTTTATCTGGGGGATGGGCGGCGAAAACCTCGACTACGGCGACCAAGATTTCTCGCAAATCACAGATTTGCGTTAGGAGTTCAGGAGTTTCAGGAGTTCAGGAGTTCAGACAATTGCAGGTATGCAGACCTTTTCATTTGAGAATATAATCGCTTGGCAAAAGGCTCATCAGTTCACATTATTCGTGTATCAAATAACTAAGTCTTTTCCTGAAGACGAACGATACGGTTTGACTTCCCAGTTTAGAAGGGCTGCAATCTCCATAGAAGCTAATATTGCCGAAGGGTACAAGAAACTGAGCAAAAATGATAAACTTCGCTTCCTGAACATTTCTGAAGGTAGTCTGGCAGAATGTCGGAACTACATCATTCTCTCAAGAGATTTGGATTTTATCAATGAGCGGCAATATAATCAATTGTTTTGTCTGATAGAAGAAACGAGTAAACTATTAACAAATTATTCAAAAGGAATTATTAATAACAACGGATTAAAGGAAACAGGAAACAACGAGTCGGATACATTTGTCTGAACTCCTGTAACTCCTGTAACTCCTGAACTCCCAAATAAAAACAATTTTTATGAACAATCCTTTTTCATTATCTGGCAAGAACGCCTGGATTACGGGCGGCAGCTACGGCATCGGCTTTAATATCGCAAAGGCTTTCGTCGCCGCTGGCATCAAGAACATCATCTTCAACGACATCAACGAGGCTGCCCTACAGCGTGGTCTCGACAACTACCGCGAGGCTGGCATCACCAACGTATTCGGCTATGTCTGCGACGTCACGAAGGAGGACGACGTGAAAGCCCTCGTCGAAGCCATCCACAACGACGTCGGCCAGATTGACATCCTCGTCAACAACGCCGGCATCATCAAGCGCATCCCCATGCACGAGATGAAGCGTGCCGAATTCCAGCAGGTCATTGATATCGACCTCGTTGGCCCGTTCATCTGCTCCAGCGCCGTCCTTCCCGAGATGATGGAACGCCGCGAAGGCAAGATCATCAACATCTGCTCCATGATGAGCGAGCTGGGTCGCGAAACCGTCAGCGCCTATGCTGCCGCCAAGGGCGGTCTGAAGATGCTGACGCGCAACATTTGCTCGGAATATGGCGAGTACAACATCCAATGCAACGGCATCGGCCCTGGCTACATCGCCACGCCCCAGACCGCTCCCTTGCGCGAACTTCAGCCCGATGGCAGCCGTCATCCCTTCGACTCGTTCATCTGCGCCAAGACTCCTGCCGGACGCTGGCTCGACCCCAGCGAGCTCGGCGGCCCTGCCGTATTCCTGGCCTCCCACGCCTCCGATGCCGTCAACGGCCATATCCTCTATGTCGATGGTGGCATCCTCGCCTACATTGGTAAACAACCGAAATGATTATGAAAAGACTTCTTTATACCCTTATCCTCCTCGCCGCCCTTTCGTCTTGCGACATGAAGCCCAAAGGCGACTTTATCGTTACGGTAAAGAATCCTGCTGATGTGGAGCGCATCGACGAGATGGTGGAGATTCCGATGAGCGACCTCCTTGCCCGCATGCCGCTTATTTCGGAAGAAGAGATGTATGTCGTCTGCGACGAACAGGGCAACGAGCTGCCCACGCAGATTACCTTCGACAACAAACTGATGTTTCCCGTTGCCGTAAAGGCTCAAGGAACATCCACGTACACCATCGCCGTCGGGACGCCCGACCCTGCCCCCACAGCAGCCTACGGACGTCTCTATCCTGAGCGCGTCGATGACATCGCCTGGGAGAACGACCTTACCGCCTACCGTTGCTACGGCCCGGCCTTGCAGGCCTCTGGGGAAAAGGCGTTCGGCTACGACATCTGGGTGAAGAACACACCCTCTCTGGTGGTCGAGGAGCGCTATGCCAACGAGCTCAATCCCGAGACGAAGGCGCAGATTGACCAACTCCGTAAGGAGAAGCGTTTCGACGAGGCCGACCAGCTCTACCACTCCGTCTCCTACCACGTCGATCACGGCAACGGCATGGACTGCTATAAGGTAGGCCCCACGCTGGGCGGCGGCGCCGCGGCGTTGCTCGACGACGAGAACATCGTCTATCCCTACTGCTGGGCTGACTACGAGATTATGGAGAACGGCCCCCTGCGCTTCATGATGCGCCTCACCTACAACCCCTTTGTCTATCACGATGATACGCTGGTGGAAACGCGCGTCATCTCGCTGGCAAAGGGCTCGCAGCTCAACCGCACCACCATCAGCTTTAGCGGACTCAGCAAGGCGGCACCTCTGGCTGCCGGCATTGTCGTTCATCCTGAGAACCCCGATGCCTACACGCTGGCTGCCGATAAGGGATACATCGCCTATCAGGACCTCACGGACAACGCGAGGGCCGACAATGGCGAAATCTATGTGGGTATTGTTGCCCCTTGGGCCAAGGAAGCCCGCTACCAGCCCTTTGCCGCTCCTGAGGCCGCCCGCCGCGGAGCCTCTGGGCACATCCTTGCCTTGGGGACTATTGCTCCCGATGCTGCCGTCACCTACTGGTGGGGTAGCGCATGGAGCAAGGCCGGCTGGCAGTCGCCCGACGAATGGAACAGCTACCTCAACGACTTTGCCGTCAAAGTAGCCAATCCCCTCAAGGTGACCTACTAATCCCCTGCGCAAATGGCAACGGTCATATACACGTCCCCCATTTTCGGCCCCGTTCACAGCCGCAGGCTGGGCGTCTCGCTGGGCATCAACTTGATGCCGGGCGACGGGAAGGTTTGCTCGTTCGACTGCCTCTACTGCGAGTGCGGACTGAATGGCCAGCATCCCTCCCATCTGAAACGTCCTACGCGCGCAGAGGTTCGCACGGCGCTGGAAGAGCGTCTGAAGGAGATGAAGGCCGTCGGCCCCACGCCCGATGTGCTGACCTTCGCGGGCAACGGCGAGCCGACGGGGCACCCCGACTTTGCCGCTATCATGGACGACGTCATCGCCCTGCGCAATGCCTACTTTCCGGCTGCCCAGGTCAGCGTGCTCAGCAACGCCACCTTCATCCTCCGCCCCAAGGTGTTCGATGCCCTAATGAAGGTCGATAACAACATCCTCAAGCTCGATACGGTCAACCCCGACTACATCCGCCTCGTCAACCGCCCGAACTGTCGCTACGACCTCGAGGCGCTCATCGCAAAAATGCGCGATTTCAACGGACATTGCATCATCCAGACGCTGTTCATGAAGGGCCGTTCGTTCGACGGTCAGGATGTGGACAACACGAGCGACGCCTACGTCCTCCCCTGGCTGGATGCCGTCTGCTCCATCGCTCCT
Source organism: Bacteroidales bacterium UBA1189 (assembly GCA_002309805.1). Taxonomy (GTDB): domain Bacteria; phylum Bacteroidota; class Bacteroidia; order Bacteroidales; family Bacteroidaceae; genus UBA1189. The sequence goes on from DBYJ01000038.1 coordinate 59,809, forward strand.
TCGAAGGTCATGGTCTATACCATCGATCGCGAAACGCCCTGCCCCACGCTCCAGAAGGCTACTCCCGAAGAACTCGACCGTATTGCCGCCCTCGTAGAGGCCCGCGGCATCCCCTGTTCTGTTTCCTATTAGGAGATTGAAGACCATAGAATTGAAGATTTTTGTCTGCGACGCTACACAAATGAACATTAAATACTCATTAATTATCCATAAATATTTATTCGTGAAAAATTCGTGTCCATTTATGGTTATTCGTGTTACGCCGTAGGCTGAAAACAAAAAATCGAAGATTTTTAAAAGAACATATATGAAAAAGTCCCTTTTCATCGGCATTTTTGCCGTCGTCAGCATGGGCATGAGCGCCCAGAGCCTGACCCCCGAAGTCCTCAGCCGCATCCAGGCGAAGCAGACGCCCACGGCTGCCGACAAAGTCATCCACAACGCCCTCGCAGCAGGCGACGTCAGCGCTTTGGCTACCAACCACGCCAATCAGGGCGAGATGGACACCTATTTCAACTACAGCGTCCAGAGCAAGGGCTTGGGCACTACGGATCAGAAAGGGTCTGGCCGTTGCTGGCTGTTCACCGGCCTTAACGTGCTGCGCGCCCAGATGATTCGCGAGTACAAGCTGCCGACAGGCATGGAGTTCTCCGAGGTCTATCTCTTCTTCTACGACCAGCTGGAGAAGGCCAACCTCTTCCTCCAGGCCATCATCGACACCCGCTCAAAGGGCATGGACGACAAGACGATGGAATGGCTGTTCCAGCATCCGCTCTCCGATGGCGGCACCTTCACCGGCGTGGCCGACCTGATTGAGAAGTACGGCGTGGTGCCAGCCAGCGTGATGCCTGAGACCTACGCCTCCAACAACACCTCCCGCTTCACCTCCCTCGTCAAGCGCAAGCTGCGCGAGGACGGAATCCGCCTCCGCAAGGCAGGCAAAGGCGCCGACCTGCAGGGCATGAAGGAGGAGATGCTGGCTGAAATCTACCACATGCTCGCCCTCGGCTTCGGCGAGCCGGTCAAGGAGTTCAAGTGGGCACCCAAGGACAAGGAGGGCAAGTTCGTCAGCGAGCCCAAGACCTACACCCCGCAGGAGTTTTATGCCCAGTTCCTCGGCAACGACCTCCAGAACGACTACATCATGCTCATGAACGACCCCACGCGCGACTACTGGAAGACGTATGAAATCGAGTACGACCGCCACACCTACGACGGGCACAACTGGCGCTACCTGAACCTGCCGCTCGATGACATCAAGGAGATGGCCATCACCAGCATCATGGACAGCACCATGCTCTACTTCAGCTGCGACGTGGGCAAGGAGCTCGACCGCACACGCGGACTGCTCGACCTCAACAACTTCGACTACGGCAGCATCTTCGGCACCACCTTCGGCATGGACAAGGCCGAGCGCATCGCCACCTTCGACAGCGGCTCAAGCCACGCCATGACGCTGATGGCCGTCCGTCTGGAGAACAACAAGCCCGTGATGTGGAAGGTGGAGAACAGCTGGGGCGCCTCATCCGGCTATCAGGGCCACATGATTATGACGGACGAGTGGTTCAACGAGTACATGTTCCGCCTGGTTGTCAACAAGAAGTACGCTTCGCAAAAGGTCCTCGACGCCTACAAGAAGAAGCCCGTCATGCTTCCCTGCTGGGATCCCATGTTCGCAGCCGAGGAATAGCCTCCTTGCCCCATCCCCCTACCATCGGATTCGCACTACGTCCCTCCGCGGGCGTAGTGCTTTTTCATTTGGGGGCGCTACGCCGGCAGACGGGGGCGTTAATATGATAGAAGGGGGCGTTATTCCCACAGCCCCCTGCTCTGCCCGCACAGAATCAAACGCTGGCAAATTAGAATCAAACGCTACGGAAATAGAATCAAACTCTGTCAGCACAACATCAAACGCCTACCTTTTCTCTTTTTCTCTTAACACAAACGGACGGAGCAGCGAGCGCAAAGCAAACTTGTTTGCTCTGCCGAGTCGTGACGGACGAAGACGGAGTCAATGCCCACAAATAACCACAAATTTTTCATGAATTAATTTTTGGATTATTCGTGTTTATTCATGGTCATTCGTGTTTCAAAAACTCCCCCTCCCATTCGGCGTGCGAAGCTCCACGCCGCAACGCCATTCGTTCAATTCGCCCAATTTGCCGACAAAAGAACATTACACGTTGATTTATTAAAACGGCGAATTGAACGAATTAAACGAATAATCTTTTTCGTAGTATTTTATCAAAAACCCTCAACACTTACCTTTTTCGTCATAACTCGCTATGAAAAAGCGTATTAACTATGGTAAGTGTTGCTCAAACACCTACCATACACTTACCTAACACTTACTATTATACTTACCCCAATAGCAAACAAGGTAACAGATTAGGTTGGAAATAGTTAGGAGATGGGAAAAGAGAGGTGGAAGATGGAAAAGACAGGAAGAAGATAGGAGATGAATGTTAGGAGTCAGGTAAGTGTGTGGTAAGTCTTTGGTAAGTGTTCAATAAACACTTACCACTCCTAAGACGCTCTATGATAATTCGTTGTGCGGAAAATGGTAAGTGTTGGCATTTTTTTCGAAAAAACTATAAAAATGCGGATAGGATAAGATTTCTGCGACTCTCACGAGTGGCAGGAATCTCGTATGCATCCCCCAAAAGTAAGCTTATAAAAAATAGGGATGCACTTTTTGACATCGCAGTTGCAAATCCGGCTGAACAGCGTTTACCGTTTCATATTAGAATGCAATGCGGAAGCTCATGCCGGCATTTAACGATGCAGGTATGTGCATGGCATACTCTGGCTGTTCGTAAGTCAGCTGCGGACGGGCGCCAACCGACACTCCGCCTCCCACGTTGAACATGGCATAACCATTCTCGCGATTCACGGCATAAGTCCCTTTCACGGCATCTACAATTGACCAAATCCCGTTGATGAGACTCCAAATTGTTCCTGCTATACAGATGCAAGCGCCTGTTTCTGCTTTGCTTTGATACATCAGTCGGCCAGTTTCCTGATAGCGTACGGCATTTACTCCACATGACAGATATCCTCCGATTATCATTGCATCAGATACCACAGCCTCCCCTAAGTCAATCCAGCCTGCGTGATTATTGCCGTAATAAAACTGCCCTACACCTGGGACCAAGAAGGAGAGGAATCCCGCCAAGCCAGGTTCTTTCTTCTGTTTTACGTAAACGACCTGCGGCTGGGCGTCTGCATGAGCCGATGCCGCAACCTGCTGTGCCAATGAAGTCGCTTCCGCCGTTCGTTCGGTGATGTCGCTGGTGGCAAAGAAAAATACCGCCCCGTCTGTCGACTTCACGGCAATGGAGTCATCCACCTCGCCCACAACCGTTCCCTTCAGGGTTGAGCCGTTCTTCAGGCGTATCACCTCCTGCTTGTTCTGGCCGAATACGGCTACGGCACACAACAGGAAAGCCAAAGTAATGATTGTTTTTTTCATCGTTCTATCCTTATTAAGTCTTTATTTATTATTCAAAACACCCGCATGAAGGGGCTATTCATGTGTTAAAGGGCGGGAGTCTATCGGATTAAAAATCATCTCAAAAATACTCGTTGGCATATAATCGTCTCTTACAAACCCATCCCCGATGAATAAGTAAAAGGGATGATTAATGTTTGAATCTGTCAGCACAAGTATATTCCCTTCTCTATGATATTTCCCTTTGGACACCTCCATGTTCCATTGTAGCAGCGAATAGCCCCCGTCTTCTCCTAACGTAAGTGTAGCCTGGTTTTCCCAATAATATCCTGATAAATATTTTCCATGTTGTAAAGCGTATGGTTTTTTGTGGTTTCTTTTATACTTTCTCAACGATGCATGATAACTTCTACGAGAGAAATCCCTATCTGGAACCCATTCCTCTTCCTCGTCTATTTGAAAGAGAAAATGTTTGCCGGACAAAAAGCCATATCCTCTGTTAATTGTTAAAAGACCTTCTTCATTAAGAGAAGCGTACATCTTATATCCATAAACATTATCCTTCATTATTACTTGATTCCCTTTCTTGTAAATCTTCCCTTGTGAAACTATCATACAGGGGAGAATATCACTTCCCTTTATTTGGTCATATAGCAGCACACTATACTTTTTTTTTGAAACAGATATATAACAAAATAAATTGTCTGGAAGCGAATCTTCCATTATATACGAATAGAATCCTTTATCTTCGAGTCCGCCTTCATTGGGCGTAGCATATCCTCCACCTAAACCTAACTGTGCTGATGCAGTACTGCTCATTAGCAGAATGGCAGAAATGATTGTTGCAAACTTTTTCATTGTCTTACGTTTTTCGTTGTTATTATTTTTTTTTCGCCGGCAAAGGTCGGGAATGGGGCGAAAACATGCAAATTTTTTGCGTCCCAAAAACGTCCCATTTTTATTGGGGCGAAAGAAGTGGCTGATTATGAAAGGAAAAGCGAATGGAGATTGTCAGGCATTTTTTCCTTCAAACGGGCTTTCCGAGAGCGCAAAGTAGATTCTGTGGTGTTCAAAAGTTCTGCCATTTGGGCGGTTGAGCATTGGAGGGAGGAGAGAATACAGTACATCAGCTCCTGGTCGTTGACGGCATTCGAGGCGTTCTTTACGTCGAGCATGATATCGACAAACGAGCGGGTGAGGTCGTCCATGAGCGTCTGCCTCTGCGCGGCTGTCAGCGATGAGGGCGGCACCAGCAGCAGACGGGCCGAAGGCGTCCGGCGGAACAGGTTCTGACAGGCGGCGAGCTTTTTCCGATAGAGCGCGTCCAGGTCGGCAGGCTGTTCGTCCACCTGTGCCCGCAATACTTCCACATTGGCCTGCCGCAGTTCCTCCTGTGCCTGCAAGTAACGCTTCTTGCGCTTACGGTCGATAAGCAGGAAGGTGATGGCCGTCCCTGAAAGGAGCACAACAGCCAGAATCCCCATCCAGAACATAAACCGCGCATGCCGCGCTTTCAACTGCTGGTCATGAATCTCCACGATATGCTTGTCCTTTATCTCGGCTATCTCCTTCTGCTTGTTCATCGTATAGATGGAATCCAAAAGACTCTTATATTGATCGATGAAATAACGCGTAGAATCGGGCTTGTTCAGAAGCGGAGCCACGCTGGCCAGCCCTTCATACGATGTACATTGGACATAAATATCGGAACTGTTTCGTAGGGCTTTCTTGTAAAATTCGTAAGCCGTTGCAGGCTGTTGCTGTTGGGCGAGGATGTCGGCTCTCAATGTCAGTAAGGCACTATTGTCTTCTCCAAAACGATTACCTATTTTTTTTAAATAGGCTAAGGCTCCCTCGATGT